>NZ_DLHA01000017.1:278015-278143 GCF_002482975.1 Flavobacterium sp. UBA7680
TGGCGACTCATTACGGGTGCAAATGTAAAATGAATTTTTGAATTTCCAAAATAAATTTACTGCTTATTTTTAATAAAAAACCACCACTAAAAGTGATGGTTTTTGTTGAGCCGGCGGAGGGACTCGAA
>NZ_DLHA01000017.1:278184-373687 GCF_002482975.1 Flavobacterium sp. UBA7680
ATTACGGGTGCAAATATAAAGCGGATTTTCGTTTTTCCAAAATAAATTTGCACTTTTTTACACTTTTTTTTGCTTACAAAGCGTTGATTTTTTCAATCAATTGATTAGCAGTTTGTTCTAATTCAACATTGATTTGTTTGAAGTGTGATTTTTTATTTTCAACGTTTTTAGCGTTCACTTTTGTAATCAAAGTATCAAATGCAGCGATAGCCTCATCGATTAAAGCATTCGTTTCTGGAGTAGGATTTCCTGTTGTAGACATCTCAAACAAGTAAACTGCCTCAATAATATCTCCTAATACAAAATTGATGTCTTTCTTTAAATTCTTAACGTTTGCCATTTTTATTATAATTTTAATTTGCGTCTGCAAAAATACACATAATCTTTAGATTACGTGCTATGAAATGTAAATTTCTAAAATTGAAGCTTTTCCACTTAAATTAAATGCATTTATCGCAGCTGGAATTAAAACAGTATCTCCTTTTATGTAAGTATGTTTAAATCCGTCGTATTCAATTTCAAAACTTCCTTCAATACACATATAAACCGTAAATGTTTCGCCAGATTTAGAAACTTCTACCTTGCCATCTAACGGAATAAGGTTTGTCGTGAAATAAGGACAATCTACAACTACGTTTGAAGTATTTGCTTTTGAATCGTATTTCTTTTGTGTATCAACTTTATTGTAGTTAATCGCATCAAGTGCTAAATCTACATGTAATTCTCTTTTATTTCCCTGAGCATCTACACGATCAAAATCGTATAAACGATACGTAATATCAGATGTCTGCTGAATTTCGGCAACCACCAAACCGGCACCAATAGCATGAACCGTTCCTGTTTCTAAAAAGAAAACGTCTCCGGCTTTTGCCTTTACACCATCTAAAATAGAAACTAAAGTATTATCATGTAAATGTTTTAAATATTCCTCTTTACTAGAGTTTTCTTTAAAACCAACAATAATTCTGGCATCAGTATCAGCCTGCATTACGTACCACATTTCAGTTTTACCAAATGAATTGTGACGCTCTTTTGCTAATTTATCGTTTGGATGAACCTGAATCGAAAGATCTTCGCGCGCATCTAAATATTTAAAAAGTAATGGAAACTGTTTTCCAAAACGCTCGTAAACTCTCGTTCCTAAAATTTCATTTGGAGTTTCATTAATAAGCTCCATTAACGATTTCCCTTTTAGGTCTCCGTTAGCAACAGTACTTACATCACCTTCTACTGTAGACAATTCCCAGCTTTCACCAGTAATTTTAGAGGTGATTGGTTTATTTAATAACGTTTTTAATTTCTCTCCACCCCAGATTCTTTCTTTCAAGATTGGTTCAAATTGAAGCGGATATAATTTTTCTGGTTTCATAATTTTTAAGTTTTCGGCTAATATCTATATTAATTAAACAATGATGTAATACTATTTTCTAAATCTACAATACTAATTCTTTTATTATTTCCAGTGCTTTCGGAATATGTTTTGCGGCATTCATACTATCAAAGATATAAATAACCACTCCGTTTCTGTCAATAATAAAAGTTACTCTTCCCGGCAAAAGTCCGAATAGATTATTTTTCACACCAAAAAGCTGTCTCAATCTTTTATCCTGATCAGAAAGCAAGATAAATGGCAGATTATGTTTATTCGCAAATTTATGATGCGATTTTACACTATCGGCACTTATACCAATTACTTCTGCACCTAAAGCTGAAAAATCTTCGTATTGATCTCTAAAGCTGCAAGCTTCTGTTGTACAACCTGGTGTATTATCTTTTGGGTAAAAATAAATCACTAAAGGTTTTCTTCCTAAAACACTTTTGCTTTCAAAAACTTCTCCGTGACTATCTTTTGCAGTAAAATTCGGAACTATATCTCCTATTTTTAATGACATTTATTATTCTCCTTTATAAGTTACAAAATTGCGGTCCGTTTCATAAAGCACGATTTCTAAATCAAAATCGGGCTGAATTCTTTTTCTAATTTTATTCCATATCACAACCGCAATATTTTCTGCAGTTGGATTCAAATCCTGAAATTCCGGAACGTCCAGATTCAGGTTTTTGTGATCAAACGGAATTTCTACTTCTTCCAGTATAATATCCGCTAATACTTTCACATCTAAAACAAAACCAGTTTCCGGGTCAATTTTTCCTGTAACACTTACTGTTAAACCATAATTATGACCATGAAAATTGGGATTATTGCATTTTCCAAAAACGGCATTGTTTTTTTCTAATGACCAATCTTTCCTATGCAATCGATGTGCAGCATTAAAATGCGCTTTTCTTGATATGGTTACTCTCATTTAGGTCTTTGGTTAGTTTGGTTATAATTTATGGTCTTCGAGATAATGATCAAATTCATCAAAAATTATCTTAAACCATACGGTATAAATTTCGGGCTGTTTTTCAATATCCGCTTTAACATCTTCAATACTCATCCATTTCCAGTCTTCAACTTCATCTGGATTTATATTGGGTTCTTCATTATAATAGCCAATCATAACATGATCCAGTTCATGCTCCGTTAAACCGTTGTCAAAAGGAGCCTTATATATAAAATGAAACAGCTCTTTTAACTCTGCTTTAAAACCCATTTCTTCAAACAATCTTCGGCTTCCCGCTTCAATATTCGTTTCACCTTCGCGCTGATGACTACAGCAAGTATTTGTCCACAGTAAAGGAGAATGGTATTTATGATGAGCACGCTGCTGCAGCATAATTTCATTTTTATTGTTTAAAATAAAAACCGAAAAGGCACGGTGCAAAACTGCTTTTTCGTGTGCTTCTAATTTTGGCATTAAGCCAATTTGTTCATCGTTTTGATTAACTAATATTACGTTTTCTTCTGTCATGGTTTGTATTGATGAAACAAAAATACGAAAAAAGAAATGGCTATAAAATCCTAGAAAACATTGTGAAAAGTTTAACTACTGATTACTTTTTATAATATTTTGATTCACAACAACCTATGTTTTGTTTCAGAACAAAAATCCGCTAAAAATAAGATATAAAAACTGCAGCTGTTTGTTTTACGTAAATAATAAAAAGTTAAAACATACTTAAATATATCTGAATTGTAATATAGGCGACATTTCGAAGCAAAATCTCATCGTATCTTTGAAATTCAGATAAATGATCCAAAAATTTATGAAATCGAAAAACTCAATTTTTAGCCTTTGCTTTTTAATTCCGCTCTTTATTTTACAGGCATGCGGACAAAACACAAAAAAAGAACCTGCAAAAATGGTTACTATGGAAAACAAAATAAGTAAGCCCGGAAATCCTTATTATTCAAACACCGATACAACAAAACTAAATGTAAGCAACGCCGAATGGAAAAAGGTTTTGCCCGAAGATGTTTATGCCGTAATGCGCGAGGCTGATACCGAAAGACCTTTTACCGGAAAATACTGGAACACAGATGAAAAAGGAACGTATTATTGTGCTTCTTGCGGAAACTTACTTTTTAGATCAACTGCTAAATTCTCAAGCAGCTGCGGATGGCCTAGTTTTTTTGAACAAGAAAACAAAAAAAGTGTTGTTTACAAAAATGATAATTCACTTGGAATGGAAAGAATTGAAGCGCTTTGCGGACGCTGCGGCGGACATTTAGGCCACTTGTTTGACGATGGCCCGGAACCAACCGGAAAACGTTACTGCATGAATTCGATTGCTCTTGATTTTATTCCTGATAATAAATAATATACAAATGAAAAATATACTTTTAATCTGCCTTTTTGCTTTATCATTAAATGGTTTTTCACAAAATAAAAAACCAGATTACGAAACTATTACACTTGGCGGAGGATGCTACTGGTGCGTTGAAGCAGTTTATGAAAATCTGGACGGAGTAAAATCTGTTGTTTCGGGATTTTCTGGCGGAAATGTAGCTAATCCTACGTATGAAGAAGTCTGCACGGGAGAAACCGGTCATGCCGAAGTTGTACAAATTACGTATGACAAAAATGTAACGGATCTTAATGAAATCTTTAAAGTCTTTTTCACAGTTCACGATCCAACAACTTTAAACCGTCAGGGTGCAGATGTTGGAACACAGTACCGTTCTGTAATTTTCTACAAAAATGCCGAACAGAAAAAAGCTGCCGAAAGCATTATTGCCGAATTGAACAAAGCAAAAGTGTACAATAATCCAGTTGTAACGAAAATTGAGCCTTTTAAAGCTTTTTATAAAGCCGAAGATTATCATCAAAATTATTATGCAAACAATAAAAATCAGCCGTATTGCAGAATGGTGATTCAACCGAAAATAGAAAAATTCGAAAAAGTTTTTAAAGACAAACTGAAAAAGAAACAAAACAACAGCTAATAAAAAAGGGGAAATGATTTTCATTTCCCCTTTTTCTTATATATAGATTTTAAAACTATTGTTTAGCCACTTTTTTAAATCTCATCATTGGCACATCGCCTTCAATTAAATTTAGTTTTCCGTCCTTATCAATAGAGTAACTAGTAATTTTTGCAATTTGTTTTAAAAATTGCTGTTCTCCTCCGCCTTCACAAAACATCATTGTAGTTGGTCCTGCTTCTCCAAAGGTTAAAGATTTTCCGTTTAAAGTATAGGGTGCGCTGTAACCATTGCATCCGTTATTTCCATAAACCCTTTTTTCTTTTTGATCAAAAGTAAGCTGTGGTTTTTTATTTGGAAACAATCCTTCAAAAGCAATTCTTGGTCCCGAAATATATTCTAATTCCCAAGTTGTATCATAAATACTGGCTGTGCCTTTTGTATCTTTTGATGCCATACACGAAGTTATTAATAAGGTTAAAACCGATACGATTGCAATAGTATACTTTTTCATAAATTTACTTTTTAAAGATTTATATAATTTGTTTTTTGAAGATTAAAATTATCCTGCAATATCACTTTCTCAATATTCATGCCTTCTTAGAAACTTTCGCTAAAAAAAATTCACTTTACTATCAGCCAAATTGTAATACAAATTGTATTTTTCTGATCTCTAATTTACGCCATTTTATTTAAAATATTATGATTCAAACATTTAAATTCTAATAAGCGATTCTAATTTTTTCGTAATTTGCATCTATCAAAAAACTAAAAACATCAATAAAAAACCAAAAAAAAATGAAGCCATTTCTTTTATTCTTTGCCTTCTTGATTAGTGCATTCCAAATTCAGGCACAAGAAAACCTTCCAACAGATTATCTTTCGAAAGAATTTCACCAAGGCCGCCGCGAAGCTTTTAGAAACCTAATGCCTGCCAATTCTGTAGCGGTAGTTTTTTCTTATCCGGAAAGAGTTTTTTCAAAAGACGTTAATTACAATTATCACGCAAATCCAGATATGTATTATCTAGCCGGATATAAAGAACCTGACGCCGTTTTATTGATTTTTAAAGAAGAGCAGGGAACCGAAAAATACAATGAAGTATTGTTTGTAAGAGAACGAAATGCCAACAGAGAAATGTGGACAGGAAGACGTTTAGGAGTTGAAGGCGCAAAATCTAAATTAGGTTTTACAACAGTTTACAACGGAAAAGATTTCAACGATTTTGCTATTGATTTTAAAAAATTTGACAAAATTATTTACGATAACATTCCAACAGATGTTGAAAGCAGTAAAAATAGCGATAACTTATATTCATTATTGCAATCTTTCAAAACTAAAGCTGGAATTGAAAAAGAAAATGAAGCTTCTATAACATTGTTTACTAACATTACCAATTCACTTCGCGAAATAAAAACGCCCGAAGAAATGGTTTTAATGCGCAAAACAGTAAAACTTTCATGTGTTGCACATAATGAAGTTATGAAAGCAGTTGGGCCGGATATGAGCGAAAATGAAGCTGACGGAATTCACGCTTATATTCACAAAAAATATGGTGCAGAAGGTGAAGGTTATCCGCCAATTGTTGGCGCTGGAGCAAACGGATGTATTTTGCATTATGGAGAAAACAATGCCGTAAAAATCGACAATCAATTATTATTAATGGATGTTGGTTCTGAATATCACGGTTATTCTGCCGACGTTACCAGAACAGTTCCGGCAAACGGAAAATTTACCGAAGAGCAAAAAGCAATTTATCAAATTGTGTATGACGCTCAGGAAGAAGTTTTTAAACTTTGTAAAGAAGGAACTCCAATTCAGGATTTAACAAAAAGATCGAGAGAAGTTGTGGCGGCTGGGTTAATTAAATTAGGCATTATTACAGATCCTAAAGATGCCAGAATTTATTACCCGCACGGTTGTTCTCACTTTCTTGGTTTAGATGTTCACGATAAAGGGAATTATATGGGAATGCTGAAAGAAAATATGATTTTGACAGTTGAACCTGGAATTTATATTCCGGCAAACAGTAAATGTGATAAAAAATGGTGGAATATTGGCGTTCGTATCGAAGATGATATTTTAATCAAAAAAGATTCCTACGAAAATCTTTCTGCAGAATCTCCAAGAAAATGGCAAGATGTTGAAGCTCTGGCAAAACAAAAAAGCACTTTTAATGACATGAAATTTCCAAAAATATAGTTTATTTTTTGCCACAGATTAAAAGGATTTACACAGATTATATTTCAGTTTTCGACTTTAAAAAAATCTTTTTAATCCTTTTAATCTGTGGCTAAATAAAAAACCAATTCAAAGCCTCATTTAACTTTTTAAGTGAGGCTTATTTTTTGATTTTTCACGTACTTTGTATTCTAAATTAATTAAAAATGAAAGCACTTACCTTCTCTACTTTCGGAGATTCAGATGTTTTAGAATATATCGAAATCCCAAATCCACAATTAAAAAACGATGAAATTTTAGTCGAAACAAAAGCCATTGGATTAAATTTTGCTGACGTTTACAGACGAAAGGGAAATTATCATTTAAAAGGAAATCCACCTTTTATCGCAGGCTATGAAGGTGCCGGAATTGTTGTCGATGCCAATAATCATCCTGAATATAAAGTTGGTGATCGTGTAGCTTTTGCCGACGCTCCTTTTGCAAACGCAGAATTAGTTGCCGTAAATACAAATCACGTCCTTCCTTTACCTGAAAATATTTCTTTTGAAACTGCAGCTTCTGTTTTATTACAAGGTTTAACCGCACATTATTTAGCAACAGACAGTCATAAAACTTCAAAAGGCGAAACGGTTTTAATTCACGCAGTCGCTGGTGGCGTTGGACAAATTCTAACGCAAATCAGTAAACTTCTGGGAGCAACTGTTATTGGTTTAACCTCATCTGCCGAAAAAGCAAAAGTTGGTTTTGATCAGGGTGCAGATCATGTTTTTCTTTATAATGAAGATTGGAAATCTCAGGTTTTTAAAGTTATTTCAAATGGAGTTGATGCTGTTTACGACAGTATTGGAAGTACTTTAAAAGAAAGCTTCGAAGTCACAAAAGAATGCGGACAAGTTGTTTTCTTCGGAATGGCGGGCGGCGATCCTGAACCTGTAGATCCAAGAATGTTAATGGATGGTTCTAAAACTTTAACTGGCGGTGATTTATGGAGTTATTTAAATTCTAAAGAAGAAAGAATTAAACGTGCCACACAATTATTCAATTGGATTATTGAAGGAAAAATTAAACTTTCTGAACCAACTTCTTTTAAATTATCAGAAGGAAAACTGGCGCATGATTTTCTGGAAAGCAGGAAAAGTACAGGAAAAATTATTTTGATTCCGTAAATAATAATCTGGGCGTGCCACCAATATAAAAAGGGGCTGACTATGCAATACGCTTAGTCGCCCCTTTTTATATTGCTGTCGGGCTATCCGCGCTACTTCGGTAGCTTGCTGCTATCCCTCACGCAAAACCCGTTTTTTGTATAACAAAATGTATAGTCCCTATGGGACATTTGAAATTCTTTGAAATATTTTTTCTACCGATATTTAACTCCTAACGGAGTTTTGATTAAAAAAATAAATTATCAGGATAATATCTCGTAGAGATTTCATATCGGTAAAAAAAGAAAACACACTGCACATTTGTCCCGTAGGGACTACACAAGTCACATCACCGAATTATTTATCAAGTTCTACAATTTATCAATCTCAATTTTAGTCAATTCAGATAATTCTAAAATTCTGCTCACATCATGTTTATTGGCAATAAAAAATAAATAATTATCACCATTTGTATTATAACTCATCAATTCTAAACCGCGTTTTTCTAACGCTGATTGAATGTACGGAAATAAATCATGGCTATATGTTTCTTCTGGATATTCGAAATTTAAATCTTCACCAATCATTTCAGAAATAAAATATTCAGCATCTTCGGGATCAAATTTCCAATCGCTGTTCCATGCATTTACACTTTCAAACAAATCATAATGTCCCTCAATAATTATGTGATATTCATCTGTATCTTTTTGATAATTTTTAAAAAGCTTTTTTGATTGTTTTTTGAGTTCTTTTTCTTCAATATTTCCTCTCGAAACTAAGTTTATAAACTCTTCAAAAATTTCCAGCTTAACTTCTTCCGTTTCTACTAAATTTTCTTGTGAGGGAAGTTCAACACTTTGCGGAATTTCAATATTTAAATACTGGCAAATTCCCAGCAAAACTATTTTCAAATCTTTAACTCCAATTTCCTGACTTTCATTCTTTGGATTATTAAAATCTAAAAGCTCACTTTCCAGCAAACCTTTTGTATAATCGAAGAAATGCGTTCCTGAATACAGAATTTTAAAATCATTGATTTCTAAACTATTCGTACCGCAAAAAAAGATAATGAAATTTTTTATGGAACGTTTAAAGAACTTTTTTTCATCAGAAGTAGGCTCAGAATAAAACTGAATGTGTATAAAATCATATTCTAATCCTTCCTGAATCATTTCTTCAGAAAGAATACCAATATCCATTTTTTTATAAAGCTCATTTAAAACTTCATAAGAATTATTGAAACCTGCTTTTTTAATTTCCGATTGGGCCTCTTCATGATCTAATGAACCGGGAAAATAAAATAGATTAACGGAGACATTATCCTGAATTCCTTTTACTTTAAATTCAAGATTGGATTTTTCATTATATAAATAAGAATAAATTGGATCTATAACATCAAAAGAAATAATCGATTTTGGATCGTTATTTCTATTAAAGAAATTGGAGAAAAAGTTTTTCATTGGGCATATAATTATTAAAACTAAATATATTACAAATTTTAATAATCAGAAAGCAATCGACAAGTTACTTCAAAGATTCAGCAATCATCAAAGCACATTTTTCACCATCGATTGCTGCAGAGATAATTCCTCCTGCGTAACCTGCTCCTTCTCCACACGGATACAATCCTTTTATTTGCAAATGCTCTAAAGTATAAGCATCTCTCGGAATTCTAACTGGCGATGAAGTTCTGCTTTCTGGTGCGTGCAAAATGGCTTCATTAGTCAAATAACCACGCATTAATTTCCCAAATTCCTTGAAACCTTCACGCAAAATCTGCGATAAAAATCCTGGGAAAACCTGTCCCATTTCAACCGAAGTTGTTCCCGGAACATAAGACGTTTTTGGAATATCTGCCGAAACTTTATTTTGGGTAAAATCGATCATTCTTTGAGCCGGAACTTTTTGAGTTCTTCCAGCTAAATGCCACGCTTTTTGTTCGATACTTTTTTGGAATTCAACTCCAGCCAAAGCACCAAATTTCGCAAAAGGTTTAAAATCTTCTAGTTTCAATTCGATTACAATTCCGGAATTTGCCGTTGCCTGATCACGTTTAGATGGCGACCAACCGTTTGTAACCACTTCACCCGGACTTGTCGCGCAAGGCGCAATTACTCCACCCGGACACATACAGAACGAATACATTCCGCGTCCGTTTACTTGTTTTACAATTGAATATGGTGCCGGAGGCAAATGTTCACCGCGATAATCACAACTGTATTGAATACTGTCGATTAATTCCTGCGAATGTTCTGCACGAACTCCCAAAGCAAAGGGTTTTGCTTCGATTAAAATTTTCTTTTTATCCAGTAATTCAAAAATATCTCTAGCCGAATGTCCAGTTGCTAAAATCAATTTATTAGCCAGAATCTTATCTCCGTTTTGAGTTACGATTCCTTCAACTTCATTATTCTTAACCAAAATATCAGTAACTCTGGTATCAAACAAAACCTGACCGCCAAACTCGATGATTTTGTTTCGAATATCTTCAATAATTTTCGGAAGTTTATTAGTTCCAATGTGTGGATGCGCTTCAACCAGAATATCTTCTGAAGCTCCAAAAGCTACTAAAAGTTCTAAAATTCTAGTTACATCGCCGCGTTTTTTAGAACGCGTATATAATTTCCCATCAGAATAGGTTCCAGCTCCGCCTTCTCCAAAACAATAATTAGAATCTTCGTTTACGATATGTTCTACGTTTATTGCTTTTAAATCACGTCGGCGTCCGCGAACATCTTTTCCTCGTTCGATTACAATTGGCTTTAAACCTAATTCAATTAATTGCAAGGCGGCGAAAAGTCCGGCTGGACCTGCGCCAACTACAATTACTTCCTGAGCAGAAGAAACATCTTTATAAACAGGAAGCTCAATTTTAGTTTCCTGAAACGGTTCTCCTTTTAAATATATAATAACTTTCAAATTGATTTTAATCGCTTTTTGGCGCGCATCAATTGATCGTTTTAAAATGGTAATATGCTGAATGTCCTGTGGAGAAACTTTTATTTGTTTAGACAAATAATCTTTAAGCAGCGATTCGTTTGCTGCAATTTCCGGCGTTACCTGAAGTAAAAGTTCTCTTGGCATTGTATTTTATTTATTAGCTTTTCTTTCTATGAAAAGAAGTTGCAAAAATAACATTTTAAAACGAGATTATGTCTCTACTGTAAAATTTGCCCACAGATTCACGCAGATCTAAACAGATTTTGTAGATTTTCAGCACAAAGGATATAGTAGAGACGCACTGCAGTGCGTCTACGCGACGAGTATCCACAATACCTTACACGCACTGCAGTGCGTCTCTACAGAAAAAACTCAGAACCTTAGTATCTCAGAACCTCAGAACCTTTTTTTTCAAACTAACCTTTGTACCTTTGCCACTCTGAACCTTTGCACCTATAAAAAAAATGTCTAGAAAAATAAAACTGATTTGGGATTTTCGTGGTCCGGCTGCTGCAAAAACTGCAGAACATCACGAAATTCATCTGAAAGAATATATCGCAATCGAAAAATTACCTTTAAACATTACCGGATTTAAAATCATAAACGACATGCATGCAATCGCTTTTATGGTTGTTACCGATGAAAATATGATTCAGGTAAGAGATGCTTTAAAACCGCATCGTGGGGAAGTTTATGAAGGGTAAAACTCCAATTACTCAGGAAAATCTCAAATAAAAAATTCCAAATTCCAATTGCTTCACTAGCTTGGAATTTGGAATTATATTTTAGTATTTCTTTTTTTGGTATTTGGATTTTTTTTATTGGAATTTAACTTTTAGTTTGCTACTTCACTAATAAACTTTATACGCATTAAACGCAATTCATCGATATCGTAATCACCGTCGAATTCTTTTAGGGCATCTTCGATTTTATCAGATTCCGATTCCATGAAATAGTCGTGAATTTCTTCCTGCTGATCATCGTCGAGCATATCATCAATCCAGTATTTGATATTTAATTTGGTTCCAGAATATACGATTTGCTCCATTTCTTTGATTAAAGCATCCATCGTTAGACCTTTTGCAGAAGCGATATCACTCAATGGCAATTTTCTATCGATATTTTGAATGATGTATAGTTTATTGGCAGAATTTACTCCGGTAGATTTTACAACTAAATCGTCTGGACGAATGATATCATTGTCTTCAACATATCTGCTGATAAGAGTAACGAATTCACCGCCGTATTTTTTAGCTTTTCCTTCACCAACTCCGTGAATATTGTATAATTCAGTTAATGAAATTGGGTATTTTAAAGCCATGTCTTCAAGAGAAGGATCTTGGAAAACAACAAATGGAGGAACACCTAATTTTTTGGCTACTTTTTTACGAAGTTCACGCAGCATTCCCATTAAAACTTCATCTGCAGTTCCAGAAGATTTTGCTGATGCTACAATTGCTTCGTCATCGGCTTCGCTGTATTCATGATCTTCAGACATCATAAATGAAACCGGTTTTTTGATAAAATCTAAACCTTCTTGTGTAATTTTTATCACACCGTATGTTTCGATATCTTTTGACAAATATCCAGTTACGAGAACTTGTCTCAATAAAGCCATCCAATATTTTTCGTCATGGTCTGAACCTGTACCAAAATAAGGCTGTGTATCTGTTTTGTGTGCTTTAATTACCGCATTGATTCGTCCAATTAAAGTAAACACAATTTCTTTTGATTTATAGATATGTTTGGTGTCTCGAACAATTTCAAGTAATTTGACAACTTGTTCTTTGGCTTCAATTTTATTTTTCGGGTTACGAACGTTATCGTCCATATCTGCACCTTCTCCGGTTTCGCTGTCGAATTCTTCTCCGAAATAATGCAACAGAAACTTTCTGCGTGACATTGAGGTTTCGGCGTAAGCCACAACTTCCTGCAAAAGTGCAAAACCAATCTCTTGTTCAGCAACTGGTTTTCCAGACATGAATTTCTCCAGCTTCTCTACATCTTTATAAGAGTAATAAGCTAAACAATGTCCTTCTCCTCCATCACGTCCGGCTCGCCCCGTTTCCTGATAGTAACTTTCTAATGATTTTGGAATATCGTGGTGAATTACAAAACGAACGTCTGGTTTATCAATTCCCATCCCGAAAGCGATTGTTGCTACAACGACATCAACATCTTCCATCAAAAACATATCCTGATGTTTTGCTCTGGTTTTTGCATCTAAACCTGCGTGATAAGGAACCGCGCTAATTCCGTTTACTTGTAAAACTTCGGCAATCGATTCTACTTTTTTACGGCTTAAGCAGTAAATAATTCCAGATTTGCCTTTATGTTGTTTGATAAACCGAATAATATCTGATTCGATATTTTTCGTTTTAGTACGTACTTCGTAATATAAATTTGGTCTGTTAAATGATGCTTTAAAAGTATTTGCATCAGACATGTCCAGATTTTTAAGAATATCTTCCTGAACTTTTGGGGTTGCAGTAGCGGTAAGTCCAATAATTGGCACTTTACCTAATTGTTTAATAATACTTCTAAGGTTTCTGTATTCTGGCCTAAAATCATGTCCCCATTCTGAAATACAGTGTGCTTCATCAATCGCAACAAAAGAAATTGGCACACTTTGTAAAAAGGCTACATATTCTTCTTTCGTTAAAGATTCGGGAGCAACATACAAGAGTTTAGTTAAACCAGAACTAATGTCTTTTTTTACTTGTGCAATTTCTGTTTTGGTAAGAGAGGAATTTAACACATGCGCAATTCCGGTTTCTGAAGAAAGGCTTCGAATCGCATCTACCTGATTTTTCATCAAAGCAATTAAAGGAGAAACAACAATAGCTGTTCCGTCCTGAATTAAAGCGGGTAATTGATAACAAAGAGACTTACCGCCGCCCGTAGGCATAATTACGAAAGTATTCGTTTTACCTAAAATACTCGTAATGACTTGCTCCTGCAAGCCTTTAAATTGGCTAAAGCCGAAATACTTCTTTAATTCCTTGTGTATTTCAATTTCGTTTGAATTCATTCTTTATTTAAATGGATATTTTTGTATAAATTTGCAACACATAAAGATACAACTTTCTTTTATACATACAAATTTTAAATATTCTGTTTTGATCTCAAAAGAAAATATACTGGCAATCGCCAAAAAAACAATACTCTCTGAAAGTGAAGCAATTATAAAGTTAATTGATTTTCTGGACGAAAATTTCTTCGAAGCAACACAACGTATTTACGAAACTAAAGGCCGATTGATCGTTACCGGTATAGGAAAAAGCGCCATAATTGCTCAAAAAATGGTGGCTACTTTTAACTCCACAGGAACACCTTCAATGTTTTTGCACGCTGCAGAGGCAATTCATGGTGATTTAGGAATGATTCAAAATGACGATATCATTATCTGTATTTCAAAAAGCGGTAACAGTCCAGAGATCAAAGTTTTGGTTCCGTTATTAAAACGTTTTGGGAATACCTTAATTGCTATTACCGGAAATGTAACTTCTTTTCTGGCTAAAGGTTCTGATTATGTTTTAAACACAACAGTTGACACAGAAGCTTGTCCTATAAATTTAGCACCAACAAACAGCACAACGGCACAACTTGTAATGGGCGACGCTCTTGCAGTTTGTTTAATGGAAATGCGCGATTTTAAACCCGAAGATTTTGCGGTTTATCATCCGGGAGGTGCTTTAGGAAAAAAACTTTTGCTTCGTGTAAAAGATATGATCGAACATTCATTGAAACCAGCCGTAAGTCCAGATACTTCAATCAAAAAAGCAATTTTCGAAATTTCTGAAAAAAGACTTGGTGTAACAGCGGTAATTGAAGACAATAAAATTATCGGAATTATTACAGATGGAGACATCCGAAGAATGCTAAATGACGTAGATAGTATTGCGGATTTAACTGCAAGAGATATTATGTCTAAAAATCCTAAATTAGTATCTTCAGAGACTATGGCAGTTGATGCCTTAAATATATTAGAAGATTTTTCTATTACACAGCTTATCGTGGCTGACAACGGCGAATACAAAGGAGTATTACATTTACATGACATTTTAAAAGAAGGAATCGTATAATGGCAAAGAAAAACCTTGGCGAGATGTCATTTTTAGACCATCTTGAAGAACTAAGATGGTTATTAGTTAGAAGTACAATTGCAATATGCATTATGGCATTTGTTACTTATTTTATCAGTGATTATTTATTTGATCAAATTATTTTAGGTCCTACAAGACCTAGTTTTTTTACTTATGTATGGTTTTGTGATTTATCACATCAATTAGGTTTTGCGGATAGCATCTGTATTACTAAACTAAACTTTATCATTCAGAATACTGAAATGGAAGGACAGGTAAACATTTTTGTCTGGATGTGTCTTTTAGCTGGATTTATTTTAAGTTTCCCTTATATTTTATGGGAACTTTGGAAATTTATCAGCCCGGCTCTTTATGAGAAAGAAAGAAAAAATGCTAAAGTATTTATATTCACTTCTTCATTACTTTTCTTTTTAGGAGTAATTTTTGGATATTACGTAGTAATACCAATGTCTGTAAATTTCGTTGCCACTTTCTCAATTAGTGAAATGGTTATAAACCAGTTTACTTTAGACTCTTATATGGGAATGGTAAAAACGAGTATTTTGGCAAGTGGATTATTTTTTGAATTGCCAATTATCATTTATTTCTTAACTAAATTAGGATTAGTAACTCCTGACTTTTTGAGGAAATATTGGAAATATGCCGTAGTAATTATTCTAATTATTGCTGCAATTGTGACTCCGCCAGATGTGGTGAGCCAGACTATTGTTGCAATACCAATGTTACTTATTTACGAAGTGAGTATCCTCATTTCAAGGATTGTTTATAGAAATAAATTAAAAGAAAATAATGTCTGAATTAATTCAAGAATTTAACGACTATCGTTCTAAAATGAACGAAAAATTATTAGCTGACAATAACAAAATTGTAAAGCGAATTTTTAACCTTGACACTAATGCTTATGCAGAAGGAGCTCTTGATGTAAAAACAAAAGAACTTTTAGGTTTAGTTGCTTCTGCCGTTTTGCGTTGTGACGACTGTGTAAAATACCATTTAGAAACAAGCTATAAAGAAGGTGTTTCTAAAGAAGAAATGATGGAAGCAATGGGAATCGCAACTCTTGTTGGAGGAACAATCGTAATTCCGCATTTAAGAAGAGCTTACGAATTCTGGGAAGCTTTAGAAGAACAAGGTAAATAAGATAATTTGATAATTATTCAATTAGATAATTTCTTGACAATATGTTAATTCATTTATTCTATTGATTTATTTTCATTTATTTTGCCCATTGGAGATACAATTATCTCATTATCAAATTGACACATTATCTAATTAAAACAAATGAAGCTAAGAGCCGATAATTTAATAAAAACCTACAAAGGCCGAAGTGTTGTAAAAGGAATTTCTGTTGAAGTAAACCAAGGAGAAATCGTTGGGCTTTTGGGGCCAAATGGTGCCGGAAAAACAACTTCTTTTTATATGATCGTAGGATTGGTAAAACCAAATTCAGGAAACATTTATCTTGATGATTTAAATATTACCGATTATCCTATGTACAAACGTGCACAGCAAGGAATTGGTTATTTGGCACAGGAAGCTTCTGTTTTTAGAAAATTAAGTATTGAAGACAATATTTTAAGTGTTTTACAATTAACGAAACTTTCTAAAGAAGAGCAGATTGCTAAGATGGAAAGTTTGATTGAAGAATTCAGCTTAGAACATATTCGTACTAACCGTGGAGATTTACTTTCTGGAGGTGAACGTCGTCGTACCGAAATTGCTCGTGCCTTAGCAACAGATCCAAAGTTTATTTTATTGGATGAGCCTTTCGCCGGAGTTGACCCGGTTGCGGTTGAAGATATCCAAAGAATTGTAGCGCAGTTAAAAAATAAAAATATCGGAATCCTGATTACAGATCACAATGTTCAGGAAACTTTAGCAATTACAGATAAAACATACTTAATGTTTGAAGGAGGAATCCTGAAAGCGGGAGTTCCGGAAGAATTGGTAGAAGATGAAATGGTTCGCCGTGTTTATCTTGGACAAAACTTCGAACTTCGTAAGAAGAAATTGGAATTTTAAGAAGGTATTCAGTCGCAGTCTCAGTTTTCAGTATTGCGAGAATGAAAACTGAGAGTGCGACTGTACACTAATTTATAATCTACGATGAAGTCAGAAAAACCAACTCAGGAAGATTACGACAATTGGCATAAAGATCCAAATAATTGGTATTTGGGATGCTTTTATTATAATCCGAAAGACAAACGGTTAATGCCTCCAAAAAGGATTGAATGGATGGGTCTTACTATAAATTTTGCCAATCCTTATTCTGTCTTACTTCTATTGCCTTTAGTTATAATGATTGTTCTGGTTTCATTAAAATAAATCTAAAGAATACTAAAGAAACATACTGAAAGCCACTGCGACTGCAAACTTATTCAACCGTAATAAACTGCAGCTGTTCTAAATCGCCATTGTAAATATTAACATCAACTCGATGTTTGATTCCCGGTAGAGAAGCTTTTTCTGTAAACTGCCAAAACAGCCAGTCATCTTCAATTTTTTCCCGGTAGAAATTGTAGTTGGCAATCCAAAACAAATATTCTCCAAATTCTTCTTTTAAAAAATCAGAATAATATCTTTCTCCTGAATAAATTATCGGGCGTACCTGATAATGTTTTTCTACTTTAGTTAACCAACGCTTTAAACCTTTTTTTAAACTGTCCAGAGATTGATTTTTTGGTAATTTCTCTATGTCTAAAACTGGCGGCAAATCGCCTTTTTGTAATTTTACGGTTTTAATAAAAAGATTGGCTTGCTCTATTGAGTTTTCGTTTGGACGATAATAATGATAAGCGCCGCGTATTATTTTATTTTCTTTGGCACCTTCCCAATTTTTCTTAAACTGACCATCAACGCGATCGTTGCCGGCAGTTGCACGAATGAAAACAAATTGTACGGGATATTTTTCGTCCAGAATTTCAACTTCCTCCCAATCGACTTTTCCCTGAAATTCAGACACGTCAATTCCAACCACTTTTCCTTTGTGATTTTCGAGAACACGAATATTTCTCACATCAGAAAGATGTTTGTCTACCTCATCTTCATCTAAAACTTTTTCTGATTTAAATCCTAAATAATAAGCTAAGCCCTTACGATAGTGATAAGCAATTCCAATAAAAAGAAGCGCAAAGAAAATTAATAAAAGAGATCGAAAAACCTTGCTTAGAAATGATCTCCCCGCTGGTTTTCTCGAGTATGTTTTACGATAAGTCGTTTTTCTTGCCATTCGAATAAACTACTTTTTTTTCAAAAACAAATTATTTACGATCGATAGTAAAACGTAAAAAATGATGATTAATGGAACAGCTCCAAAATGAAACAATAAAAGTAAAACGAAAGAAATCAAAAGAAATACGATCTGCAAAGCATTGTCTTTCAAATTAAACTTCTTAACTTTTAAAGAGAATAAAGGAATTTCGGCATTCAAAATATAAGCACTGCATAAAGTTATCACTAATAAAACATATTGGTTTGTCAGGATTTCAAGCAATAATAAAGAATCTGAAAACTTTAAAACTAACGGAAGACTCAAAATAAAAAGAGAATTTGCCGGAGTTGGCAATCCTATAAATGAATCTGTCTGACGTGTATCAATATTGAAATTAGCTAAACGATAACAAGAACCTAAAGTCACGATAAATCCTAAAAACGGAATAAAAGCATTTGTTCCTAATTCGTGTGCGCTGTTTGTAAACAAACTGTACATAACGTAACCCGGAGCTACTCCACTGGTTACCATATCTGCCAAAGAATCTAACTGCAAACCAAGCGGGCTTGAAACTTTAAATAATCTGGCAAAAAAACCATCAAAAAAATCAAAAAAGATTCCTAAACAAACCATGTAAAAAGCCATTTCATAATTGGCTTCAGAAATAAAAACTATTGCAACGCAGCCACAAAAAAGATTAATTAATGTAATTAGATTCGGAATGTGTTTTTTGATATTCATATTTAGTTTTTGATAAATTTTGAATGACAAATTTCGCATAAATAAGCGACATTAATAGAAAAAATTTCTATTAAAATTCTAATGAGCAAAAAGCATTGTAAACATTCTTTCAATAAAAATTTAAGTTTTACAATAATTTGAATTAGATGCATAAAATATTATATTTTTGATGAAAATTAAAAACAGGCTTCAGCCTGCAAAAAATCAGCTTTTGAAAAAACTTTCTGCGTTTTTATTATTTTGGAGTTTTACTTCCCAATATGCACAAACCGTTCGAAAATATTCGAATGAGTTTATGAATATTGGTGTCGATGCAGCAGCGTTGGGAATGTCTAGTGTTGTGACGGCTTCTACAAATGATGTGAATGCTGTTTACTGGAATCCGGCTGGTTTAACGCATCTGGAAGATCACCAAGTTTCGTTAATGCACGCCAGTTATTTTGCCAATATTGCGCAATATGACTTTATTGGATATGCAAGCCCTATTGATGATCGAAGTGCCTGGGGAATTTCGATGATTCGTTTTGGTGTCGATGACATTATGGACACGACTCAATTAATCGACAGCCAGGGAAATATTGATTACAACAGAATTCGTTTATTTTCTACAGCCGATTATGGTTTTACTTTTTCATACGCGAGAAAACTTCCTGTTGAAGGGTTTCAATATGGTGTAAATGCAAAAATTATCCGAAGAGTAATTGGAAAATTTGCCAATTCATGGGGTTTTGGTTTTGATGTCGGACTTCAGTTTGAGCATAACGACTGGAAATTCGGATTGATGCTTCGCGATATTACGACAACTTACAATGTTTGGAATATTGATGAGGAAGAATATGCAAAAATTGCGAATGCGATTCCGGGAGAAAACAACGAATTACCAGAAAGTACTGAGATCACTTTGCCAAAAGCACAATTAGGGGTTTCTAAAAAATTCGAATTCCATGATGATTACAGCCTTTTGGCAGCAGGAAATTTGAATATGCGTTTTGAGCAGACAAACGATATTATTTCGTCTAAAGTTGTGAGTATTGATCCTGCACTTGGTTTTGAATTTGGCTATACAGATATTGTTTTTTTAAGAGCCGGAGCTGGAAATTTTCAAAATGTGATGCAGCTGGATAATACTGAAAAATTAAGTTTTCAGCCTAATATTGGTCTTGGATTTAAATACAAAGGCATTCAGATTGATTATGCTTTAACTGATTTAGGAAATCAAAGTGCGGCTTTGTATTCGAATATTTTCTCTATAAAAGTTGATCTTGGTATTTTTAGATAATAAACTTCTTAAAATTTTAAATTATGAAAAAAGTCCTTTTACAAAAAACACTTTTTAGTTTACTATTATTACTAAGTTTTACTATTGGCTTTAGCCAAAATATACCATTATCAAAATACGCTAAAATAAGCGTGATTACCTGCGGATTAGGAAATGAAACGTATTCTTATTTTGGACATACTGCGATTCGTGTAGCAGACCCAATAAACAATCTTGATGTAGTTTATAATTACGGAGCTTTTGATTTTAGGACACCAAATTTTGTTGCCAAATTTACAAAAGGTGACTTGCAGTATTTTGTAGTTGCTCATTCCTTTGCAGATTTTCTTAATGATTACACTTATGAAAAAAGAAGTGTTTTTGAGCAGGAATTACTCCTTTCTCCTGAACTAAAACAGAAGCTTTTTGACAAATTAAATACTGTTTTATTGTCGGAAGAACGTTACTACACCTATAAGTTTATTGATAAAAATTGTACATCGATGGTTGTTGATGTTATCAATTCAACTTTAGGCGGAAATGTAATTGTAAAAAAGAATGATACTGATAAAACATATCGCTCTGTTTTATTTCCTTATTTTAAAGGGCATTTTTATGATCAATTAGGAACTAGTATTATTTTTGGAACTAAAGTGGATCAATTAGCCACTAGAATTTTTCTTCCTTTTGATTTAAAAAATAGTTTAGACGAAACGACTTTTCAAGGTCATCTTTTAGCGGGAAAGAATAAAACACTTTTAAGCTTTCAAAAAGAAACTCCAGCATCTTGGTGGAATAACATTTATACTTATTTGTTTATCTTAGGATTTGTGGTTGTTGTGCACAACAAAATTGTAGACAAAATCTATCTTTTGATTTTATCTTTAATGGGAATCTTTTTTGTTTCGGTTGGATTTTATTCTTTTCACCAAGAACTGGCGATGAATTATAACGTATTACTATTTAGTCCGCTTTTATTGCTTTTAATTTTCTTTTCGATCGCAAAGAACAAAAGATGGACTTATAGATTTGCTGTTTTACATTTAATATTTTTAGTTGTTTACAGCCTATTTATGATCAATAAGGCACATTTTTTAATTGTACTGCCAATGATCATTACAAGTGGTTTTGTTTTGGTAAGAGTTGTGATACGAAATGTAAAACGCATCCCGATAATAATCTAATATTATTGGCCTCTGTAAAATAAAACAGTCGTAATTGTTTTAAAAGTAATACTTAAATCAAGGAAAACACTTCTGTGTTTGATGTAGTATAAATCGTATTGCAGTTTTATCAAACTTTCATCAATCGATTCTCCATAGGAGTAATTTACCTGCGCCCAACCGGTAAGTCCTGGTTTTATTACATGGCGAGTTTCGTAAAAAGGCATTACTCGGGCTATTTCCTCCACAAAAAATGGTCTTTCAGGCCTTGGGCCAATTACAGCCATATCTCCTTTTAAAATATTATAAAACTGCGGTAATTCATCTATTCTGGATTTACGCATGAATTTTCCAAATGGAGTAATTCTTTTATCATTAAAAACGGTAAAAACAGCACCGTTTGTTTCAGAAGCTTCAATCATGGTTCTGAATTTATAAATCTTAAAAACATTGCCATTCTTTCCAACACGATCTTGTGTATAAAAAAGACTGCCTTTGTTTCCGATAAGATTTGCGATAAAAATAAAAGGAATGAAAACCGTGCAGATTATTAAACCAGTAAAAGAGAATAAAAGTTCTATGAAACGTATTAAAAACAAATACAACTTATTGTTATTACTACGACTGAAAGGAAAGAAACGATAAAAATCCCGAGCGATATAATGCACTGGTATACGTTGTGTTTTACTTTCATAAACCTGCGTATATTCTCTAATAATATTTCCGGATTCCAGTAAATGAAGTAATTGCTGGTATAAATCGGCAGTGATTCCATCTGTTTTTTGGGAAGCAATTACTATTTCTGAAACGCTGTTTTTGATTACAAAATCTTCTAATTCACTTTTATCAATTTCTTTTACATAATGAAAATCAGAATTTGTTGTAGAAAGAGAATCAGAATTAACAAAACCAATAATTTTATAATGCGGATCAACATTTTCCAATCCTAATACTAATTCTTCTACCTGATCCTGATCGCATATTAAAACTACATTTTGCGAAAAACGATGTGATGCCAGAAAAAGTGCATAGAAAAAACGCCATAATAATACAACCAGCAATATTGTTAAATAAAAAATCAATATTATCAATCGCTGTTTTGGCAATTCTGGCGATAAAACTGGTGTAAGTAGATATACCAAAACAGTTGTAGAAACCGAAAGAACTACACTTTTAAGTATTTGAAACTGATTACTTGCAACCTGTAAATTATACATTTCGAAAATTGTTCCAAAAATGAACAAATAACCAATAAGTATAATGGGTCTGTAAATAATATCTATTTCTAAAGCAAAATAACGATAGTCAAAAAAGAAACTTAAAAAATACAATGCAGACAAAACGAAAACAGCATCAAAAGCAAAAAGCAAAACTTTTCGTTCTGAAATTTCAAAATGCATTTTATTAGTTGAACGCATATTATGGCAGGTTTAGGGGCTTAAACTTGGGAGCAAATGTATTATAAAAAACGAAACTTATTTTAGGTTATTACTTGTTTTTTCAGGAATTTTTATCTGAACGGAAAGCAGCATCATTGCATATACAAAAGCAGGGGCTGCGATTCGCATTGCTGCATGGTTTATTGTTAAAAGCCAAAAGACAAAAAAAGATAAGAAATACAAATGCTGCCTGTTGTTAATATAAAGCACAAATGGAGGTATAAAAAGCAATAAAAGTCCAAAAATACCAAATATACCATGCTCACTAAGCATTCTGGATATTTCATTATGTGAAGCAACAGCTTGTCCTAAAGATTCTTCACGTAATTTTTTACCAATTCCGGCGCCAACACCTAAAATTGGATTATCTAAAAAAAGTTTTAAATCAGCATCCATAATAGCTTCTCTTCCTCCTAATCTATCTTTTTTTACACGCCCTTTTGCATCCTGATTCGCATAACGTTTTTCGATAAGACCTCTTGTCTGTAATGAACTATATACCCAGGTTCCAACACCCATTGATCCGATTAAAACAAAGATCAAAATAAACTTCTTTTTTGCTCTTGCATTTGAAAAGTAATACAAAAAAAGAAGTGAGAGAACAATCATCGCCGCACCAGTAATAACTCCTCCTCTGGAAAAAGTTACTATTCCTCTATAACTAATGAAAATTAATATTAGAATATTCAATAAAACGATTCTTTTGGATTTTGAAAACAATATCAATTGTGTAAAAAAGATAAACATTCCTAAACCTAATATAGTAGAAACCTGATTAGGACCAAATCCCCCTGAAGTTTCAAAATTAGAACTTGTTCCGGTTACTACATCTTTTACGCTGGGGTTATATAAGAAAAGATAAATTACAGTTGTAATTATTGGCATTCCCATGGTAGTCAAAATATTCTGTAAATCTGTAAACAGAATTCTTCTTTTATACATATATATAGAAGAAATTGCCAAACAAAACGGCCCCGACAAATTAAAAACCAAGGCTTTTTTAATATCTGTATCTACATCAGCTTCAGCAAGTGCTATAAAAATACCCGGTATTAAAAAAATAATAAAGAGAACATAAATTAGGGCATTTATAGAAAAGTTGCTATAAATCATGCCCAAAAACATAAAAATAATTACGCAGAGTTTTATGTATTCATTATTTAAGTTACCACCTGTCATTCGCAAAAAAACCTCCGATCCAACCAAATATGCTGCTACAAAAAGCACTTCGTTATTTCTGTTTTTATTACGGCTAACAATATAAAGTCCCACAACAGGAATTAAAAGTGCATAAATTTTTGACAAAAAAGGAATGGCAAAAACTGCCAATGCAATTACAGCATGAATTAAAATTAAAAAACTGTAAGACAAGGAAAGTTTTTTCATTAATTTAATTTTTTATATTCAGACATTAATTTTTCGATTACAACTTTTTCTGAATAATTCTTCATAACTGATGTTCTAAAATTATCTGCCGCTGTCTTCCTAAACTGTTCTTCTTTTATCATTTTTTCTAGTTGTACTTTCAACTCTAAATCATTGAAAGGGCTAAACACTAACCCTGTAACTTCATGTTGAATAATCTCTGCACAAAAACCAACATTTGTTGAAACAACTCCTAAGTTGCTCATAGCATACTCTAATAATGCAACAGGGAATCCCTCTTCTGTAGAAGCTAAAACTCCTATATCTGCTTGAGATAATATATGTTTAACATCCTTTCTTTCTCCATACAAATGTATATGCTTTTCTAGTTCATGATGCTTTATAAAGCTTTTTAATGAATTTGAATATTCATCTAAATAATCTCTTCCAATTAAATGCAGTGTCCAATCTGAGTCTTGTAATTTTAAATCTTGAAAAGCTTTTAAAATTAAAATATGATTTTTAGGGTTTTTCAAATTTGCTAAAACAACAATTCGTTTTCCTTCTATACCTTTCAAATTTGTAATTTGATTATCATCTTTTTCCTCTATAGTAAAGTTAGGTATAAAAACTACTTTTTTACATAGCATTGTTTTCTGACTCCAGTTTCTTAATTGATAATTGACTACAAAAATGGATGAAAAAAAAACAGATAAAAAAATTAAAACTTTATTTTGTTTCCATGATTCATTAACGCGGCTTCCATAATGATCGTGCCATACAATTTTAATTTTAACAAAGGTTAATTTGACCAAAACAGCAGTAAAAAAAGAAGAACTATGAGCGTGAATAATAGTAACTTTATTTTCAAGTATATATCTTCTTAATTTAAAGATGACTTTAAAGTCTATTTTTCTTTTTTTGTTTAAAAACAAATAGGAAACATTCTCACTTATTTGATGAATTAACTCTCCTTCTTTTCTTGTCGCAATTAAGCCGGAAAAAGTTATTTCTTTTGAAAGTGCATTTGCATAATTAACAGCCATTCGTTCTGCCCCTCCAGATTCTAAAGAATCTATTAATTGTACTATTCTCATTTTTCTAACAGCTTTTTAATTTCAAGTTCAAAAATTTCTGTTGTATAATATTGAGACCAATCAGCAGCAGTTTTACTAAGTGCTAAGAAATTATTTTCGTTTAAAACATCATTAATTTGATTTACATCTTTCTCTAGATCCATTTCCAGCATAATACCTCTTTTTCCATGATCAAGCATATATGGAATGCATGAAACTTTTGTAGCTGCAGGAATGCAGCCCCAAAACATTCCTTCTGCAATAGCTTTCGGCCATCCTTCGCTTTTAGAAGGCAGGATCACAAAATGACTTTCCTGATATGCGGTTTTTACTATTTCTTTTGTTTGATTTCCATGTAGAAAAACAATACTGTCAAGTTTATTATTTGTTATGTATCGCTGCAAAACATTTTTTTCTGCACCATCACCATATAAATTTAAAATAACGCTTTTTCCTTTTTTAGCTAATCCTTCAACTATGTTTACTGCATACATAGGATTTTTTCCTGAGACTAAACTTCCAACAAAAATAAATTTTATGACAGGATCTAAAAACGGTTTTTCTGGTTGAATTTTCTCCAATTCTGAATAAGTCGCTGTAAAGAAAGGTTTAATATTTTTAGATTGTTTATCCCAGTCACCATAAACTAAAACTGTCATGTTTTTGGTCAAAAAAGTATTATTTAAAATACTTTTTTGTAATTTATAAGTCCATGGCTGTTTACTTTGAGGATCCCAATTTCCTGCATATTTTGCAGTTTTTATTTTCCCTGGAAATAATATTTGAACGAAGCAGCCTAGTAAACCCATATTCCCAGGACATCTTAAATGAATATGATCTGCATTTTTCATTGCCCAAAATATACTCCAAAGAATTACTGGAATTTTAACTATTGAGAATAATATATTCTTAAAACTGGTAAAGCTAAAATCAGATACTTTTCTAAATTCAATTTGGTTATGAATATAGGCAATATCGATCTCTGTTGGATTAGCTTTAATTAACGGGGCAACTATTATTACTTTATCTACATATTTAAACCAGATGTTCATTTCACGCACATAAGGTGCGTAACCAAAAAATTGCCCGCTATTTTCAACATGATTAACATTGGTAATAATTGCAAATTTCATTTCAATATTTCTTTAGAAAAATTAGAACAATATTTTTCTATACTAAATTTATCTAAGTAAGTTTTTCTGGAATTAACTGCCATTTTTGGCTGATGGATAAAACCATCTTCTACTCTTTTAAATAATAATTTTATAGATTCAATAGTTGGATCAAATTTGAAACATTCCTTCCCGTCTTCTAAATAGTGAGTTAAACCGGTTGCATTTGATATTAACAAAGGCGTATTATTCATCATAGATTCTAATCCAACTGTAGGTAGATTATCAATTTTTGATGGTATTATTGCGAAATGACTATTTTGAAGATATTGGTCAATCTCAGTATATTTTAGTGCGCCAAAATATGTGATCAAATTTTCGTCTTTGATTAATTCTTTAATTTCTGATTCTAAACTCCCGCTTCCGGCAATATTCAAAATAATCTTCGAAGACTGATTCTCTTTCTTATAAATTTTAAATGCTTCAATTAATTCTATTATCCCCTTTGAGTGAGCGAGTCTGCCTAAAAAAGAAATTACAATCGCATTTCCATCAATAGCTTTTGAATTCAAAAACCTATCCTTCATGGGATTTAAAACAACTAATCCTTTTTTAGAATGATAGTTTTTTTCAAAATCCGTTTTAGCCAATTCTGACGGACAAATGACCACATCACAAAACAGTTTATAAAATACTTTTTTTCTGAGAAATAAAATATCTTTTTTTAATTTCATCTTTTTATTATCTAACTCAATTTGTTCCATTAGAGTATGATAATAAGCAAATGTTCGGGTTTTATTTAATGATAATAATTTTGATATCCCAATAGTAATATTAGCTCCAACAAAGTGACCAATTACGGCATCGGGTTTGTATTTAAAATATAATGTGGAGAACCAGAAAGCATCTTTTAATGAAGTTGGCCGGTTTTCAGATGGCCATGAACATATTATTATTTCCCCTTTTTCTTTTTTGATGATTTCAGTTTCAGAGAAATAAGGT
This sequence comes from Flavobacterium sp. UBA7680, assembly GCF_002482975.1. Taxonomy (GTDB): domain Bacteria; phylum Bacteroidota; class Bacteroidia; order Flavobacteriales; family Flavobacteriaceae; genus Flavobacterium. The sequence goes on from NZ_DLHA01000017.1 coordinate 305,233, forward strand.
CTGTAAGAAATAAAAACAACTCTATTACCAAGGTCTGCCAAATAATTAGCTAATGAAAAACTAATTACGGCAAATGAATTTTCATTGTAATTGTGAGCTATTAAAATGGTTTTCATAAACCTAATTTATTTAATGTATTAAGTGATTATAGATTTGAAGAAATCAACATTTTGCTTAAAAATATGTTCTAACGCATATTTTTGAAGTACAAATTCCCTTGCCTTTTTTCCAATTGTTTTGGCTTCTTGTTCATTCGAAAGAAACCAAATAATTTTTTCAGCAATATCTTCAGAGCTATGCGGATCACATAATAATCCTGTTTTATAATCTTCAATAGCTTCCGGACCTGGACCTAATTTTGTAAAAACTACTGCTTTTTCCATTGCCATAGCTTCTGGAGCAACTAATCCCTGCGTTTCCATATGAGAAGGAAACACACAAACTGATGCTTCAGAATATGCCTGTGGAATATTAGAATAAGAAATTGCTCCGTGAAACCGAATGTCTTTTGACTGTTCTTTTAGTTTTGGTAATTCCTTCTCTTTTAACATTTCTATATATGATGTGCCGTCTGGAAAAAACCAATCTCTTCCATAGATTTCCAGCGTAGTATCAGGAAATTCTTTTTTTACAAAAGGAAAAGCCTGAATTAATTGACGTATTCCTTTTTTCTCACAAACTGTTCCTGCAAAGACAATTTTGTTTTGAACTTCATTTTTACCAATTGGTTTAAAAAAATCACTATCGATGGGATTGCTTATGTATGCTATTGGTTTATTATTATAACTCAAATATTTCTCAGTATGTTTTTTTACATATTGAGAAACTGCAATAAAAGCATCGGCTTTCTTAAACGATCTTTTTTCCTGAAACCCTTTCCATCTATTAATTTTTCTGTTTTCGCCTTCGGCAAAAAAATGATGCCCTCCATGAAGACGAATAATATATTTTATATCTTTTATTTTGGGTATAAAACCAAAACCCAGTTCAGAAGATTCTATAATTTGTATAGGATTCTGTTTATGAATTTCAATAATTTTTTGAGTTAAAACTTTTGAGTTAAAATACCATGAAAACCCTTTGACAGTACTTTTCTTTAGTCGATAAACATTGACTCCTTCTACAACTTCTGTTTCCTCGTTTGGAGTATAATTAATACCAATAACAGATACTTGAATATCCTTTTTCACTAATGCTGCTGCTAGTGTTTTAACAAAACTGCCAATTCCGCCATGTGGAAATCCTTGCTTTGGAAATTCGTTAGTTAGGAAACAAATATGCATTTATGAATGTTTTTTAATAAACTCCTCTATTGAAAGATAGAAATCATTTACAGATTGTTTTACCTTTTCATCAGACCAATCCCACCAGCTAATTTTATTCAAAGCATCAATAATTTCCTGATTGTGTTTGTATTTAATTATTTTAGCCGGAACGCCCGCCGCAATTGCATAATCCGGAATATCATTTGAAACAACAGCTCCAGACATGATTGTAACTCCATTTCCGATTTTCACGCCTGGTAAAATTGTCGCGTTCATTCCAATCCAAACGTCATTTCCTATTATTATACCAGCCTTTTTCGCTTTTATTTTTTCATTTATGTCACTGACTTTGTAAGCTATTTTGTTGATTATTACTTCATCATTTTTCTCCAAAATTTGATGAAACAAAGGAAATGAAGTAACTTCACTTTCTGTGTGAAAGCCAGAGTCGCAAATGAAATTTACATCATTTGCTATGGAACAGTATTTACCAATTTTTAAGCTCGAATCATTATACCATTTCCAGACAGAAGCGCCGTTATCGTAAGTTTTATTTCCAACAACTGCCCACTTTGCATCTTTTAAGTAGATATTATTTTTACCTTTTAAATAGTTATAGTAATTAACCCCTAAAAGGCGCCATAACAGTTTTCTAATGTATAGAATCATGAGCTTTTATTTTTTAAGTGTTTTTTATAACATTCGAAATGTTAGAAACAATATTATTTTCTTTTCCCGTAACAATTTTATACCAGTTTTTTAGAGGTGCTATTGAGTTCCAATTTTTTTTATCAATAATTTTATCGATAATCTCTTCTTTACTGTTGAGCCACAGTACTGCATTAGTATCTGGCATACTCTTAAAATGTTGAAATTGGTAAATTGTTTTTACTGACCAGTTTTTGTCATTTTGATTTTGTTGGTCATAATTAATAAAAACACAAGGTTTATCAAACTTCCCAAAATCAAAAGCCATCGTTGAGCCTACATTAACTACTATTTCAGAGTAAAATACGGTACTTACTAATAATTTAACATCTTCAAAAGTTGGATAAATCGTGTTCCATTCTTTTGAATTACTAAAATACCATAAAGGTGGCGCTTCTTTAATTAAATCTTTATGTTGCTTTATAATTGCTTCAAATCTTCCTGAAAAATCAACTGGACATCTTCTTAATAGGATTTGATATTCGTTCTGTAAATTTGCTTTAATAATTTCATGGGCTATATCTTTTAGATATGCAGGATCATCTGGAGAGGTTTTGGTATCATCACCAGAAAAACAGATAATTTTTTTATTTAAATCTAAATTATATTTTCTGTAGAAAGTTTCCTTATCAATTATATTATCTGGGTTATTATAAAATTCAAACTGCGGAGTTCCCGTAACATGAATATCTTCTGATGGAATTTCAGGATAATATAATTTTAATTCATCCTTCATATAATCAGACCACACTAAGTAATTGTTTGCTCTCAGCGCTAATCTTGCTTTTGGTAAATTATCCCATGAATAAATTACAGTACTTGTTTTAATTCCTAAATCTGCTGCTGCTGCAAAAACAGGAGCCGCACTTAAAGCTCTTTGATGCGAACAAAAAATATGATTAATTTGTGTGTCTTTTAAAAGATTTATTATTTCATTGTAAAATGGATTTTTGCGAATTGCTTTTCGATACATTTTTTCTAGTTTCAAAATGCTTGAATATTTTTTAAAAAAGATAGATGATACTTCAATTGTTTTGTAAAATATCTTTTTAGACAATCCCTTTTGGTTCCAGTTCCAATTGGTCAGTAAACTTGGATTATTGACTTTAGAATTATTATAATATAATCTCGAAAGACAGATTAATTCTCTTAAAAACTTCTCTTTTGCAGATTCTTTATAATTGGGAATTAAAATCTCTTCATTAATTGGAGTACTTTCTTTTATTGCGGTTATAGTTTCCGGATCGAAATTATGGAACAAAACTATATCTTCTTCTAAATTATCAAAAACATTAGAGTAAAGATAATTTCTAATACCAACACCATCTGGAAACAGCAATGCAATTCTATTTTTCTCCATTGAAAAATTATTTTTTAAAAAAATCTTTTAAAATTCTGGCAGTAAACATTTTTGCTCCAGTATCTGTCATATGTCCGCAAGATGAAAAATATTTATTTTCAACTACTGTGTTTTCATAATTATGAATTTCAGGATATGCTTTTTTTACCTTTTCAAAATAATTCATTCCAACAACATTTTCGCACATTGGCGTCATTACCGGAATAAAATTGATATTATGAGTCTTGCAGATATTTTTAATTTCTTCGTAATATTTGTTATGCGCTAATGGTTTTAAATTGACAATATTGTTTTTCATATTGCCATTTTTATGTTTTACAAGCGGGTAATATCCTAAATTATCCAACGCATTTGTCTGTTCGTTTTTTAGGATTTTAAAAGCTTCTCTAAACCCTATTTTACCATCATATTTTATATATCTATAAAATGGAACATAATACAGTTCATTAAAATCTGCTTCGTTTACAAAATGATTTCTGATCGTTTCTGAATTATGAATATAAGGCAAAAATTTTGCTGAAATTCCTTCGGCCTGATGATCGTTTGAAAGATTTAAATCGGCTTCGAGAATAACATTTTTTATTTCATATTTTCTTTCAATCATTAATTTTAACATTAATGAAGCTTCAAATAAATGCCCGCCGCTCATTCCGTAATTAAATGTTTTTAGTCCTTTATCTTCAAACATTTGGGCTACAAAATGGTTATTTGCTCTGGAGGAACCCAAAATAACAACATCGTATTTCTGAGCTTTTGAATTGAAAACTTTTTCAACTTTACCTCTATTATCAGACTGCATAAAAATATACGTATACAGTCCGTCTAGTAGAAATGCTATAATTACAGTTACTAAAATAATTTTAGTGATATAGATTAAAAACTTCTTCATTAAAATTGGAAATATATAAATTCTTTATAATCTGAAAAAGTTCCAAAAGCCATAATAGCTAAAATTGCCAGAGCGACTTTTAATGTGCTCCATTTTCCAGAAAGTGGTTCTACTTTACTGCGATTATTCCATTCGATTAAAACAAATATCCCAATCATAAGTAACAATTCGTAACTATAACGTTCGTTATCTAAATATTGAAAACTAAAATCTTTATTGGTAATAATTCGTTTTAAATACGAAACAGCATCTGTAATAGTTCTAGCTCTAAAAAATACCCAGGCAACACAGGTTAATAAAAATGTGTAAAGTATACTTAATAGTACTTTAAAAGAATCGAAATTAAACTTCAATTTAAAGGCGTCTATATTATTTCTGTTGCTGTTTGAAAGAAGCAGCGGTAAAAAATAAACAGCATTTATAAATCCCCAGACAATATAAGTCCAATTTGCTCCATGCCAAAAACCACTCACAACAAAAATGATAAATGTGTTTCTAATTTTCATCCAAAGTCCGCCTTTACTTCCTCCTAACGGAATATATAAATAATCCCTAAACCAGGAAGAAAGTGAAATATGCCAGCAACGCCAAAACTCTGCTATATCTCTTGAAAAATAGGGATAATTGAAGTTTCGTAATAAATCTAAACCAAACAATTTTGAAACTCCAAGTGCAATATCTGAATATCCTGAAAAGTCTCCATAAATTTGAAAAGCAAAATATACAGCTCCCAAAATAAGTGAGAAGGAATTCATGGAAGTATAATTATCAAAAATAGCATTTGCATAAGTTGCGCACGTATCTGCAATAATTACCTTTTTCACTAAACCCCAAATAATTTGATAAACTCCTTGTTTTGCATTTTCTAAATCAAATTCGCGTTTAACTTTTATCTCTGGAAGTAAATGTGTTGCTCTTTCAATTGGGCCTGCAACGAGTAATGGAAAGTAACTTACAAATAAAGAATAGTCTACAAAATTATATTCGGCTTTTATCCTTTTAAAATAGATATCTATTACATAAGAAAGTCCGTGGAAAGTGTAAAATGAAATTCCGACAGGCAAAATGACCTCTAATAATAATGGGTTTGCTTTTAGACCAGCTGAATTTAATAATTCAGAAAATGATGTTGCAAAAAAGTTATAGTATTTAAATATTCCTAAAAAACCCAGATTGACCAGAATGCTTAACCAAAACCAAAATTTTCGGCTTTTTTCAGATTTCCCTTTTTCAATTTGAATTCCTGTATAGTAATCAAGGAAAGTTGAAAAAACTAAAAGAAATAAGAATCTCCAATCCCAACAAGAATAGAAATAATAGCTGGCAATAATTAATAAAGCATTTTGCGTGCTTTTGTTTTTATTAAAAACAAACCAATACAAGAAAAAAACGATTGGTAAAAAGATAGCAAATGCTATAGAATTAAAAAACATAGGTATTTAAAGTGGTATTAATAAAAAGACATTATATATCTCTAAATTGTTTTTGGTGATTGAGCTGCCAAATATCGTCTTTCTTTATTGATTGCAAAAACAATTCATTGCTGTTTCCTTGTCCAAAATCATTTTCTGAAACCTGAACTTTATGAGAATCTATTTTTGAAAGTGCTTCTTTTATGTTTTTTTCTAAGTAATCCACATTCATAATATCTGCATGAATGGCTCTATTTTGCTGGCGGGTTCCTATGTTTATAATTGGGATTCCGTAATAAGGAGCTTCACGAATTCCGGCGCTGCTGTTACCTATTATAAATTGACTATTTTTTAATAATGTTAGAAAATACTCAAATCTAAGAGAAGGAAAAATTCTAAATCGTTTATTTTCTTCCAGTCTTTTAAATTCATCGATTATGAATTGACTTCCTAAATCATTATTCGGGAAAATAACAATGTAATTATGATTATCCTCCAGTAAACAATCAACAAAAGTAGCTGCATAATCTTTCATTGAGTTAAATTCTGTTGTAACTGGGTGAAACATTACAACAGCAAATTTATTAAATGGAATTCCGTAATATTCTTTAGCTGTTTCAAGAGATGGCAAATTACTAGAAAACATAATATCGATATCTGGAGAACCAATAGTAAATATAGATTCTTTTACTTCTCCCATTTGAATTAATCTCTTTGCGGCTTCCTTGTTAGATACAAAGTGTATGTGACTTAGTTTACTAACACTATGACGAATTAATTCATCAACAGTTCCTGAAACTTCGCCGCCTTCAATATGGGCAACTAAAATATTATTTAAAGATCCCACAATAGCACCGGCAAGAGTTTCTACTCGATCTCCGTGTACTACAATCATATCTGGATTTATTGTTTTGCAATAATTTGACAATCCTTCAATGGTTTTTGCCAATGTCAAATCCATTGTAGTTTCGTGCGTATGATTTTCGAAAGTAAAAACATTAGTAAAATTACAGCGCTCAATTTCTATAAGAGTGTATCCATAAATTTCCTGCAGATGCATGCCGGTAACAAAAACAAAAACTTCAAAATCCTGTTGTTCTTCAAGGGTTTGGATTAATGATTTTATTTTTCCGAAATCAGCACGGGTACCGGTAAGAAATAATATTTTTTTTGGAGAATTACTCAAAATCAGTAAAATCTAATTGTTCATCATTTTCAATATCTCTGGAAGCTGTTTTACCTAACAAATCATTAAAATGTTCCGCTAAAATTTTACCAGTTCCCGGGCGTTTAACCCAGATATTTTCCTTAGATAATACTTCTCCTTTTTTAATTGGTTTTATAGCGCAAACTGTAGCAAAAGCAAAATCAATTGTAACTTGTTCTTCAAGAGCAGGTTTTTTAGTTCCGCCACGCATTAAGGCAATTTCTGCACTTGAAACAATTAATTCGCCACATGCTTTTTCATCCATACTGCAAACAATATCCGGACCTGTTCGCTGCATATGATCTGTAAAATGTCTTTCTAAAATACTTGCTCCAAGAGCGACTGCACCTAAACAAGCATTATTATTAAGAGTATGATCGCTTAATCCGAATACTTTATTTGGAAAAGCTTCGTGAAGTTCTACCATTGCACCAAAACGAACTAAATGAATGGGAGTAGGATATAAATTTGTGGTATGCAATAAAGCAACCGGAATATTATGTTTATCGAAAATCGCAACCGCTTTTTGAATACTTTCGATCGTATTCATTCCTGTACTTAAAATTACAGGTTTTCCAAATGAAGCAATATGTTCTAACAAAGGATAATTATTACATTCTCCCGAACCAATTTTATATGCCGGAATATCAAATTTTTTCAGTCTTTCAGCAGCTGCTCTTGAAAATGGAGTTGAAATAAAAATCATGCCTTTACTTTCCACATAATTTTTTAATTCTAACTCTTCAGATTCGTTTAATGAGCATCTTTCCATAATCTCATAAATAGAAACATCTGCATTTCCCGGAATTACTTTTTTTGCTGCGCCAGACATTTCGTCTTCTACAATATGAGTTTGATGTTTTACAACCTCAACTCCGGCACGATGTGCGGCATCAACCATTTCTTTGGCAACCTGTAAAGAACCTTCGTGATTGATTCCGATTTCTGCAATAACTAATGGTGGAAAATCTGGCCCAATTTTACGACCTGCAATTTCTATGTATGGATTCATTATTTTTTAAAATTTGGGGTTTTAATGTTTTTGATAAAGGTATCTCGCATAATCTAAATCATCGGGAGTATCAATATCAACTTGTGCAAAAATATGATTTACTTCGAATGGAAAAGCATTTTCTGAAATAATAATATCTTCTAGAATTAAAGAAGCTTTTGAAATATAAAGTAATCCGTTTTCAAAAAAAAGAGGTTCCAGATCCTGACTTCTTTGCCCGATAGTATAATTAAAAGGCTGGAATTTATTATTGATAATTTTTCCAAATTTTTGATGATTTCTTGAAACTGTAAATATGCTGTCTAAATTATTATTTTGATATTTTTCGAAAACTTCTTTTAATAAATTTTCAGGGCGCAATGGATTTGTAGCTTGCAATAAAATAACATTTTCTACATCTGAATCAATAGACTTTAAAACATGTTTTAAAGCAGAAACCGTTGGCTCCATATCTCCCGAAATAGAAATTGGTCTATCGATGACTTTCGCACCAAATTGCAATGCTATTTTTTTTATTTCCGCATCATCAGTTGAAACATAAATATCCTCTATTATATCACTATTTTCTTGTGCATACACTATTGAATGAGCAATTAAAGGTAATTCTCCCAATAATTGAATATTTTTTTCAGGAATTCGTTTCGATCCTCCGCGGGCTGGTATTATAGCTATTGTTTTCATTTGGTTTCTTTTTTCAATCTAATCTTGATTTAGCTTTTTCAATGATTTCATTCATACCTAAATTCCATGCTTCTGTGGTATATAAATTTTCCGGAAGAGGATCAAACTTTAATGGTTGTTCCATAAATTCAATTATAGCATCTTCCCAGTTTGCTATAAAATGCGGGGCTTCAATTAATTTTCCAAATCGCCCATTTTGAACAACTTCAGATACTCCGCCCACATTTGAGGCAATACAATAACAACCGGAATGCAATGCTTCAGTAAGACTTAAAGGAAATCCTTCCTGACAAAGAGAAGAGAACAAATAACAATCAGCACTTTGCAAATAAGATGCAATATTCTCATTTGGAATTCTGCCTAAAAACTTCACTCCTTGCTGCTCTTGTTTTGGTTCACATCCTATCACCCATAATTCGATATTTTTATATTTTATAGAGATGTTTTTCCAAGCTTCGAGTATAACGTGCAAGCCTTTTTTTGGTCTATCTTGCGAGCACCAAACAAATACTTTTTTATCCTTTACACCAAATTGATCTTTTAATTGATCTTTTGTTGAATTTTCAATTTTAAAGAATTTCTTATTATCAATTCCATTATGCAAAATCGAAACCTTAGCTGGTAAAGCCGTATAATACTCTTTGTGAGCCAGATATGATTTATAAGTTAAAAGAACCAGTTCATCTATTGATTCAAAAAAATAATTGGCTTTTTGATTGTCAAAAAAAGGTGGATAACTATGATAAAAAAATTGAATATAACAGTTAGTGCGAATTTTTCTTTTCTTCAAAAAATCTACAACGTGTTCAACTAAATAAAAGTTATCTACTATTTGAATAATAAATTTTTCTTCATTATTCACGATTTTGTCTAAAGCTTTTATATATGATAAATATCTCTTTTTAGTAAATTTTCTAAAAGCTTTTGTTAGGAAAGTGTTTTTTACAAAACTGTATTTGATATTGCTAAAAGAACTAGTAGGTTGTTCACAAACAATATAATCTATTTGGTTAAGTGGAGAACAGATGTAATTTTTATACAAAGTTGTCCAGCTCCCTATCTTTGAATAGGGTAACGGTAATTGAGAGATTAAAATTGTTTTTGCCATTTAATTAGAGTTGCTTTTTTAATAATGCTTTGCTTCTTCTTTTGTTAAGCCTTTATATATTAAAAACTTCTTTTTTATGCTTTTGTGAAAGATAAATCTATAAAACAGATCATTTTTTATCCATGAGATTATCTTTTTTTCTTTTTGCTTATCAAATTGAATTTCTTCTACTATATCATCGGATGAAATTATGGTTTTTTCTAATTTTTGCGACATCCATTCTTCTTCAGTATTGCCCATATGGTACACAAAATTATCTTCTGTAGATAATCGCCAGAATCCATTTCTTACCACTGTTTTATCGAGAATTTCGTCTTCACTATTTCCTCCCAAACTATAGTCTGAATATAGAACACCAAGATTAGAGAATACATCTGATCTGTAAGTCGCTACAAAATGCCCTGCTCCAATAACTGCATTTAAATTTCCGTCAGAAAGGGTCAGATATTTTTCTAAATGCGGGCTTTTATAAAATTTAGGATTTCCAATACTATTTGCGAAATATTGTAAGGCTTTGGGATTTTTTACGGGAGTGAATTTTAATAGATTAGAGAAAAGATTCTCAAAAATTACATTTGCTGTTTTATTGCTAAATGATTTTGGAGAAGGCGTTGGACAAACTGCTCCTGCTTTTGCAAAGGCCTTAAATACTTCATAAGTTGCATTTTGCCATCCATTTAAAAACAATGCATCTGCATCTGCAATTGTAATAAGTTTAAATTTTTGTCCTGTTATTCCTTTTAAAACAGCATTAATTTTACCAATATTCGAAGTGTGAATTAACTCATGTATCTTTTTATCATGATACAGGTTATTTAAATACTCTACTACTTCATTATTACTTCCGTTGTTGACGATTGTAAAATATGTTTTATTATGGCAGGTTTTAAACAGTGACTCTAAGCAATATTGAAGAATTTTAAAACTATCTTTAAAATATCCTTCCTGATTGGGTATATAAACGGGTATTATAACTTGATGAAAAAAGACATTATCTTCCTGTACCTTATCTTTATTTGGATTATAGCCTACTCGCATCTTGTTATCTTTTTATTAAAATAAAAGTAAGTAATTTTAAATTTCTCCATTTGAACATCCAAAATGGATTTAATTCAAAAAGATTACGGACAGATTTATAACTAAACTTCTTAATCATTTTAATCTGCATAGCGCAAAGATTATTTAAAAGTATCTTATATTGGATATTATCTATGATTTTTTCAGAATTGAATTTAGTTAGCACCTTTTTTAAAAACAATGAAAGATCAGCATATCCTTTTGCTTCTGTAGAAATGTTATTATTATGAACTCTGTATTGAACTAATGGTTCGTCAACGTAATAAAATTTGGTAAAAAAAGAACATCTGATCCAGTATTCAGCATCTTCCCCTGCAGAAGGCATTTTTTCATTAAATAATCCTACTTTATCTACAATCGATTTATTTAAAAGAACCGAAGGAGTCATTAAAGTCCAATTCCCCATCATTTTCATAGAAACATTTCCGTGTTTTACATCTATAGATCCTGGTCTGCCAGCTATCTGTGATTGAAGTATACCATTTTCATTAATTACCTGACAGCAGCCATGAATTAGACCAAACTCTGGATTTTGTTCTAAAATATTAACCTGAGTCTCAATTTTATTAGGAAGCCATAAATCATCATCATCTATAAAGGCAATGTATTTACCTTTTGCAAGATTAATTCCTGTATTTCTTGGTTTTGCCGGACCTCCGCTATTTTCAATTTTAATATATTTTACTTCTTTGAATGTTTGACAGAGAAGTAAATTTTTATCATTTGGCGTACCATCATCTATAACAATAATTTCTAAATTTTTATAGGTTTGATTAATGATACTTTCAATAGTCAATTTAAGAAATTCTGTCCTATCGTAAGTGGGAACAATTATGCTAACTAACGGATACGACATATTTTTTTTATCTTGTTTTTAACTCTTTTCATTAAACCAAAAAACGTTTTTTTACGAACTTGATTTAATTCTTGCTGTAATTGCAACATTTTTTTATAGTCATCATAGTAAATACCATAATGATTTTGAAGCATCTTATCACATTCTAATAAATGTTTTTCTTGATGAGATTTATCATTACTTACTCCTTTTAGATCAAAGACCGTAAGAGGATATTCAATATGTTTGAAAATAAACTTATTGCTTAAAAAACATTTGATAAAAAAATCTCTATCAGAAACTACCTTATATTGCTCATCATAATGTCCCATTTTTTCAAAAACTTCTTTTTTAAAAAATGTACTTTGATGCGGCAAAGAAGTGCGTACAAAATATAGTGGAGATAAAGAATCGGGGAATATTTTGAAACCGCTTTCAAATTTGTAATCTCCATAAATAATATCTCCTTTAAAATCAGAATGATTTATAAAATCTTTTAAAGAAGTATTTCCATTTAAAAAATCGCCACTGTTTAAAAATAATAAAAACTGACCATTTGCTGCTTTAATACCTTTATTCATGGCATTATAAATACCATTATCTGGCTCACTAACCCAAAATTGAATAGATTTTTCCTGACTCTTGATGTATTGCTTACTTCCGTCGTTACTTCCTCCATCAATCACTATGTATTCAAAATCTGTGAATGTTTGTGACAATACAGATTGCATAGTAGTTTCTAGACCTGCTCGATTATTAAAATTAATAGTAATGATGGACAAGTATGGCTGCATAGTTTGGTATAGTTAAATCCCAGTGATAAATTTCTAACTGATATACTATTTAATAAACAATATTCTCTTAATTGCTTTTTTTATATTTTTCTTATACTCTGTATTCATCAAGTGAAGTAATTCTCTGTAAGTTTTCGCTTTAGGTTTTTTAGGTGATTTTATAACAGTATCAATTATTTCTAAAACATCTTTTCTAATTTTAACCGGTGAATCAATTTTTTCATTAAATACGGGCTGAGATAATATATCAAGTGCAATTTCCGGATTTTTATCAATTTCTAACAGTCGTTCTATAAGAGCTTCTTCTGTTTCAAAATCATGATAATTTAAAAATCTCTTAGTATTAAACTCTTTACCTACATGTTTATTTCCCCAATAAATTGGAATACTGTCAACAAACATTGGTTCAATAATTTTTTCTGTTGTATAGCCATCATGGCATTCGTTTTCAAAAGAAATTACAAACTTATATTCTTTTATAAATTCTTTTTTATTGGGCACTGGTCCTCCAACATTATTTAATACTTTGCCCCCAGAGTCAACCTGAATATATGTTGATAGTTTATGAAAAAAATTAATTCTGTCTATAGCGTTTGGATTAGAAACAACCATACAGCATAATTTCTTTTTTTGGCTCCAGCTTTCTGCTAATTCATTTCTGGATTTAATTTCAGAAATTTTGTTATTCATATTGTCTTCATCTATGTACAATAGATAAAGCGGCAGTCTGTAATGATCTTCTCTATCATTAAAATCAAAAGTGAAAGCAAAATCACAAGCAGAAAAATTTGGTCTGGTGTTTTCTCCTGTAAAATAAATTCTTTTGCATTTATATTTGAGATATTCTGTGCCAAAACAAGAGTAAAAAAGCAAATCAGGATTTACCTCGTCTATAATCACATTATAACGTTCTGATAATAAATTGTAGAAATAATTATTCGTTTTATCTAATGGCCAAAAGTCAACGAAGTTAATTCGTACTTCTTTCATTTCTGATAGATTTTCACTTATCATATAAATTTTCTTATTGCTTAATTGATGTCGTATAAGCTTTTTTATAAACAGCTAAACATTCTGCTGCTGCTTTTTCCCAACTAAATTTTTTAACTTGATCTAATCCTTTTATTGAAAATTCATTTCGTAAAATAGGATTTTGAACTAATGAGTAAATTTTATTTTTTAAATCTTCTGGATTTCCTGTTTCATAATATACTCCTGCTTCGCCTGCTACTTCTGGAAAAGAACTATGTTTTGATAAAACTACCGGACATCCGCAAGTCATTGATTCTAAAACCGGAATTCCAAATCCTTCATATAGCGAAGGAAAAGCAAAACAAATTGCATTTTTATAATAAATTCCTAATTCATCGTCCTTAAATTCTCTCTGAATAACTTGATTTTCCAGACTTAATTCTTTTAAAAATTCCTTTTCTTCGTTATCAAATTCGCCTCCACCGGCACACAACAAAACTAGATCACTATTTAATTTTAAAAGTTCTTTTATAGAATTTACCAAAAAAATAAAGTTTTTATAATTAGCTCTGGTACCTACAAACAAGATATATCTTTTTGGAAGGTTATGCGTATCCGCTTCTACAATTTTTATTGAACAGCCATGATAAACTACATCAATTTTAGATTTATCAATATGCGGATATATTTTGATAATGTCGCGCTTTGTGTTTTCTGAAACGGCAATAATTCTTGTTGCTCTTTCCATTAGCAGCAATTTATTAGTACTAATCGATGAAATTACTTCTTTCTGATCTTCAAAATAATGTGGAAATAATTCATAAATCATATCATAAATTGTCAACACAAAAGGCTTTGAGTCTATCAATTTTAAAAAACTTACATCATAATATGTTGGAATAAAAACATCAAAGTCTTTCTTTAAAATTGTTCGTTCAAAAAATTTATCATTTCGTTTTCGTGTTTTTTCAAAACGACGAATTTTAAATTTTTCAAGTAATTTTATATATAATGAATATATTTTTTGTTTAAAGGTTACTAGGTTACTTTCGTTATAGTAAATATTAGAAGTACCATATAGAGGAATTTTGACCTTATTATTTTTAGAAAGTCTTGAAAATATTTCTGTGTAATATCTGGAAATACCTCCATATTTTTGCAAATTGAATGTTTGTGGATGTACTAAAATTTTCATTTTGGCTTTATAAAATTAAGTACGTTAGTTATTGTTATTAATTTTATTTATTATCATATGATAATCTTTTTCCAGTAGACTTTCTGAATGAATTTGATTTGTTTTCTGATTCTTAGAATGTTCTAATTTTCTAATAATTTTATAAAGCCCTCTAACAACAAAGGATTTTTTATTTTTATTCTGCCATTTTTGAAAAGGGTTTGAAACCAATTTCTTTTTTGTCAAAATGTGAAGGTTATTTCCATTTGAATAAAAATGACAATTCAATTTTTCGGCTATTATTTCCAATGATTTTATATTATAAAAAGCAACGTGCTGTCCTGTTTCTTTTGCAAAATATCTCCAGTCTTGTATTGATTTTATTTCTATTTGTGGCTGTAATTCTGTCGAAAAAAATATAGAATCAGAATAATCAAACATTTTTTCAATTTCTTCAAAAGGATTAACCAAATGTTCAAAAACTTCAAAGGCAGTTAGCAGTTCATATTTATCGGTATTGGTTTGATCTGTTACATCAAAATATTGTGCGAAATAATTTTCACAATAAAAATCTTGTCTGTAAAAATCTAACCCCTTATCTCTCATTAATCTTACGAACAAACCATATCCGCCAGCAAAATCAATAAACTTTGCTTTATAATTAAAGTAATTCTTTATAATCCAGTTTGTAATATTTTGAAGACTTAAATTTCTGGCAACTAATCCAATATCTGTCATTGCAATAACAGAAGAATAGGATTCTTGCAACCAAAAAGGCTCTTCGGTTTGGATAAAACCACAGTTCTGGCACTTGAAATAATCTATTTCGTATTTGTTTAATATTTTGCCAGAAAATATTTTCTCTGAATTAGATTTACAAATTTTACAATTCATGAATTCTTTGTTTGCTTTTTGTGTTTTTATCTTTCGTTTTCAGGAATGGTTCTTATAACTACAGCTGGATTTCCGCCAACAACTGTCCAGTCAGGAACATCTTTTGTTACAACGCTTCCTGCTCCAATTATTGCTCCTTCACCAATTGATACCCCTTTTAAAATAATACTATTAAATCCAATCCAGGCTTTATTCTTAATCTTAATTTTCCCTCTCTTAATATTATTCCAATCTTTATAAAATCCACCTATTTTATTTTCTTCTAAACCTTTCTTCCATTGAGATAGATCGTCTTTTCTTTCTGACCAGACAATTGAATGAGAATTATTATCGATAAATGTGCATCCCCAAGAAATCAAAACGTCATCGCCAATTTCAATTTCATCTATACAAATAAAAAGCCCGCCACCAATAAAAGTTCTATTTCCAATTTTTATTTTCCCTTCCTGAATTTCAAAAATATAATCGCCTTTTATGATAGATTCATTACCTATTTCTAAATATTTTTTTCCCTCAAAAGGTTTTCTCACAAATATATTGAGAGAGGAAATGTCGGAAGAGGGCGCAGATAAAATATACTTTGACTTATTAGACTGTAAATCAATGTTTTTTATACCCAAAAATAATTTTATTCTTTTCTTTATCTTTTTTAGCATGAAAAATGATTTTTGAATTCAATTTGAAATGATCCCATAATTAAAATAATCTTTTGATTGCTATTAAAAATCAGCCTTTTGATTTTTTTAAATATTTAAATCCTTTTTTAACGATATTAAGCACTGCGTTTTTAATACCTTTCTTATTGCTAACAATTTTAAAACAAACATCTGAAATATATCTATCTATATTTTTGTTAACTTGGATATTATTAGGGTGAATAATATTTCCTATGTTTTCTGTTGGTAAATTTTCAAATTCACTTGATCCAGTTGTGTGTGTTGCATTTATTCCAAATCCTAAATTAGATACAAGATTTACGTTTGGAGCAATCACAATTCCCTGATTATTCCAAATAGAAAAGCTCCATTGATAATCCCATGTATCGATCTCTTTATTTAAAACTTTTTCGAATATAGGAATCCAATAATTTTTAAATATTACTCTATTATCAATTCTATTTATTAGATTATTGGTTTTAAAGTTTTCTAAATGTTTTAAATTAAAATCGTATTGCTTCCAAGCTCTTCTCCAACTTGCCCATCCCCAAACAAAAGCATAATTAGAGAAAAAATAAGAAGAATTATCAACTCTCTTTTCACTGTACAAATTACTTCCGTTAATTGCATAAATATTTTCGTCTTCTTTATATTTTTCTAATAACTGTTGGCAATAATTAAAAAAGGAAGGATGTGGCAAACAATCATCTTCTAATATTATTCCTTGTTCTACATTATCAAAAAACCAAGTTATAGCTTGAGAAACTGCGAGACCACAACCTAAATTTTCATCTCGAAATAATGTTTTCACTTCACAATCCCAATCTATGCCTTCAAGAACTAAATCTCTGGTTATTTTACATTTTTCAGCATCCTGAATAACATTTGATCGTGCTCCGTCTGCAGCAATGAATAAATATTTAGGTTTTTGTTTCTTTATCTCATCAAAAACTACTTTTGTAGTATCGGGACGATTGAAAATAAGGAATAATATAGGGGTTTCAAACATGGTTATTTTTTAAGAATACTAATAAAAAATCTTCTAATCGATTTTACAAATGGCATTAGCTTAAAGTTTAAAAAGTAAAGCCTTATTATAAAAATCCATTCTTTTAATGTTGGCTTTCTATTTTTTTTTATTGTGACTTCATAAGTCATCAGCAATTCCAGTCTTTGATCTTTTTTAAATGTGTACAAATAATCTATTATTACATCTTTAAAAAAACGAATGCTTGTTTCTTTTTTTAAGGATGTATTTTCTTGTCGGCCTGATATATTTATATTAGAAATTCTAAAAAAAACAATAGATTCATTTATTGTATATATTAATTTTCCGTCTGGAAAATCTAAAAATGCTTTATAATCACTACACCAAGCTAAAGGATAATTACTAAAACCATATTTTTTATAACTAGCTTTTAAAAAAATGTATTCAGATAAGGAGCTTCTTGTTATTCCTTTAAAAATCCTCACAAAAGAATCTGCTGCTGATTCCCAAACAGGATGGGTATATTCCTCTGAAATTGTATTAGAATCTTCTAAAACAATTTTTGTTGCAAATCTAATTACATTGGATTTGTCTTTAAATTTTTCGAAATTTTGATGCCAAGATTCAATTACAGAATGGTCTAAAAAATCATCGTCTCCCAAAATCATTATCCAATCTTCTTTTTCAGAAAGTGAGATACATCTTTCCCACTGTTTTGTCAATGAAATACTTCCTAAATTAGTTTCAAAACGATGATATTCAAAATCAAATTTTGATTCATATTTCTTGAGAAGTAAAGTTGGGCTTTCAGGACTGGCATCATCGCCAATATAAACCTTAAATCTTTTATCTGTTTGATTAGCTAATGATTCTAACGTCTTTTCGAAGAAGGTTATTTTATAATAAGGAATTATAATTGCAATCATTATTGTAATAACAATTTAAAAAACTTAAAATGAAGTTTTGATTTTGGTTTTAATAAAAGTAGTTTAAACCAAATTTTTATTGAATGTATCTTTTTTATGTGCTTAAACGATTCGAAAAGAAACTTGGCACCATTATCAAACTCTAGTTTTTTTAAATTAAAATTTGATTGGCTATTTAGCTTTAACGGTAATATATCAGCATACATATCATGTATTTTAATTACAGACTGATACCATGAAGGATTGATTGTTCCTATAGAAAAATGCTCGATCAAAATTTCTTTTGCCACCACAATTTTGTAATTATGTTTTAAATATTCAAAAGACAAGTTCAAATCGTAATTATGAAATCCTGTTAATGTATTAGAAAAATGAATTTTATCAGGGCGTCTGGCAGCCATAAAAACTCCATCTATTGCTACTACTTCTTCAATCTTTTTTTCCCAGCCTTTCTCCCAATGTTCTATATGACCAGATTTAAGATGCTGAATTATATTAATACTCTTAACATTTTCGGGACAATCCCACCAGGCTGAAGGCATTCTAGTTTTTACTTTTGCACCTGCCACGCCTATCAGTCCTATTTTAGAATTCTGTTCAAATATATTCTGGACTATTTTTCCCCAATTTTTGTTATGAAAAAAAATATCATCGTGAATAAAACAGCAGAAATTTCCTTTACTTTTACTAATTCCAAGATTATAGGCTTCAAAAATAGAATATTTATTTTCGGAATTATCAATTACAATCAATTCGTAATCAACACCAATTGTTTCATCAATATTACTTGAAAGTATTGGTTTGATTTCTGCTGTTCTGGAGCATATTATAATTGAAAGTGTCAAGCTGTTTTAAAAAATCTTTTTATTTTAATACTAAGGTTTTTACGTATTTTATATTTTTTATAAAAAACATCCATTATGGTTAATAATAGTAAATACCCCTGCAGTTTTTTTCCTCCCCTAATAAGTAAAAAAGCCTTTTCGTAGGTTAAAAAATTTCGTTTTATAAATCTATTTTCTGCTTTAATTTTATGAATATTATCAATATTTATAGTTGATAAATAATCCATTAAAACTTTTCGCATTTTATAATCAATATCAATAATTGCGATTCTCTTTTCTGATTGAATGGCTTTTGCGATAACACTCGTAGAATGATATCTAAAATTATTTAATGACTCTGGTATGAATGCTATTTTTTTATTTACGATTAATTTAAAATAAAACATCCAATCTCCGCAGTATCGAAACTCATCTGCAATGTCAAAATGATCCTCAATATTAACCGCATTTTTTTTGAATATAACTGCACTGGCATTTGGAATTACATTTTTAAATATCAAAAACTTTTCAATGAATTTGTTTGCATTCATTGTAAAAGAATTCAAAAATAAATTTTCGTCAATGTCATTGGTGTGAGTAATCCAATTACCTGTTGTTTCTCCAAATTCATTAACTCTATTTGACTGACAATAAGCTAAAACAACTTGCGAATCATTTTGAAAAGGTTCAACTAATTTTTCTAAAAAATTATTGTCACAGTAATCATCTGTTTCAGCAATCCAGATTAAATCTCCTTCTGCTAATGTTATTCCTTTTGACCATTGTTTAAACGTATTTCCAGAATTAATTTGGTTAAAAACACAATGAGAAACTTTTTCTTTCTTTGCATAGATTGACAAAATTTCCCGGCTGTTATCTGTGCTGCAATCATCTAGTATGATTACTTCAAAGTTAGAATAGTTTTGAGTAAAAATAGTATCTAGCCGTTCGACCAGATATTTTTCATGATTGAAATTTGGAACAATTATAGAAACTAATGGTAAGTTATTTATCACTTCTAATCTTTTTTAAAAGCTTTTTTATTTTTTTTTTGAATTGATTAAAATCGAATATTTTTTCTTTTTCAATCGATCCATCATATTTTTTTATCTGATCATTAAGTATTTCCTGAACTTCAGAATCAAAATTTTTTCTTATATTTTTTAAGAAATCTATCCAAATTTCTTCTCTTTTTGATTGAGTTTGAGAAGACCATATTGAACTATTATGAAGTCTGTATACGCTCATAAATTCATTTAAGAATTTAATTTTTCCATATTTGGCATTAAGCATATGTAGAAAGTAGTCTCCTACTGGTGCATTATGAAAATATTTAGGGAGCTTATTAAATAATTTATTTCTAAAAACTACACTACAAGTATGAATGTAATTTCCTTTAGCAAGATCTTTTATTGTTGTTGTTTCTAATACTTCACTGGTTATATCATCTTCTTCTAAAACGCCATTCCTTAATACTTGGACTTTATGATAACAAATGCTATAATCTAAATTTGCTTCTAAAAAATCTACTTGTTTTTGCAGTTTTAATGGATCTGTCCAATAATCATCTCCTTCACAAAGTGCAACATATTTTCCTGAACATTGATTAAAGGCAAAAATACCATTAGCTTGCATTCCAATATTTTTTTTATGCCTGAAATATTTGATTTTACTTCCTTGCGAATGTGTTTTTATTATATCATTAACTATTTCCTCTGTTCTGTCAGGAGAACAGTCATCGGCGATAATTAATTCATAATCAAAATCCGTTTGCTGCATTAAAATTCCTTTTATAGCCTGCTCAATATAGGATTCATGCTTATAAGTAATCATATTAACCGAAACTGTCTTTTGCATATAATTACCGTTCATTTAACTTCTTAGAATTTTTAAATTATTCATTCAATTTACTATTGAGCAACTATTTGAGAATCAATAAATCCATTTTTCTTAACAAATACTAATTCAACCAGCCACAAGACTTTTAAGTCAAAAGGCCTGTTTAGATCTGTAATTTCAAATAATCTATATCCATTTTCATCCATGAAATTTATCAACTTCAAGAAACTATTATCAAATGATTTATTAACAACTCCAGCTTCTACCATAAATATTTCTGTTTTTCCAAAATAATCACTTGCTCCTTGCAAAACTTCAATATCTAATCCTTCGGCATCAATTTTAATAATATCAGGAGTAGGAAAATTCCCTTCGATAAGCAATTCATTTAGAGTTATAACAGGAATTTCTATTTGTTGTAATCCAGCTGTTTCTGCTTCTTCTTTTGTGTATCTAAATGAACAACTATCGTCACGATCTACAATTGTAAAAAGAAAAGAACCTTTTTCTTTACCTGCACCAAAGGGATAAAATCGAACTTTAGAATTGCTATCTAAAACATCTTGAAATGATTCTTTTAGCCAATTTTGAGGCTCTACAAGAGTATAATATGCATCTGGAAAATATTTCAAAGCATCACGTGTCCAAGTTCCATGATTTGCTCCAATATCAACAATATGTTTTGGTTGAAAATTGATCTTTTTTAAAGTATTATAAAAATTCGACAATAAGGAACTTTTATCATCAATATGAACAGATTCAATAGGTGATTGAGAGATTGAGCTTATCTTGGTTAAATTATAACCAAATCTTTTTAATAATAATTTAATTTTCTTTTTAATTTTCATTTTACATTAATTATCTATTGACCATTCAAATCTTGGTTTTATAAATCCCGGTTCTCTTCCCATCCAAGCGCCAATTGGTCTTTCTCCTTCCTGAATAATAAATGACATAATGTCTTTTTCAATAAATAAAGCACTTTTTCCATTTTCTATTATAAAAAGAGATAGGTAATAAGTACCTATATTTAAAAATCCTTCGGGAAAAACACATTTAATTTTATTTAAACCATTTCTTAATTTTAAATCATTATTAATATGTGAAAAAGTAAAAAGAGGTTCACCAGCATCATTATTTAATACTAAAGTTAAATGCAAGTTTTTTGAACTATCTTTTAAAGTAAGCATCGTATTTAGCTCTATTTTTTGATATTCATCTAATGGGTCCTCAGATGATTTGCCAAATGCATTTAAACTTATTTCGTGAAGTGTAAATTCTGGTTTATCGTATTCTGAAGAAAAGTTTCTCATGTTCATTGACTCTGAATCCTGACTTAGATAATAATTCACCGCTTGTTCTGTACTGCCAACCATTGCTACTTTTCCATTAATAAGGACCAAACCCTTTGTACACAAACTTTTAACTGCAGCCATATTATGACTCACAAACAAAACTGTTCGCCCCTCACCTCTAGAAATATCTTGCATTTTACCAATTGCTTTTTTCTGAAACTCTGCATCCCCAACTGCTAAAACCTCATCGATAACCAAAATTTCCGGTTCCAGAAAAGCAGCTACTGCAAATGCAAGACGAACAGTCATACCACTACTGTATCTTTTTACAGGAGTATCAATATAACGCTCGCAGCCAGAGAATTCTATAATTTCATCCAGTTTAGATGCAATCTCTTTTTTTGTCATTCCCAGAATCGCACCGTTTAAGAAGATATTCTCACGACCCGTCATTTCTCCATGAAAGCCTGTACCAACCTCTAATAAGGAGGCAATTCTTCCTCGCGATTTTATGCTTCCGGTTGTTGGTGCTGTTACTTTTGAAAGTATTTTTAATAAAGTAGATTTTCCTGCTCCATTTTTACCTATAATTCCTAAAACCTCACCTCGTTCAACCTCAAAATTAATATCATGTAATGCCCATACGTATTCTGAAGTTCCTTTTGTAGAACGATCATTAGTATCGCCTATTTTTAAGTATGGATTTTCTTTACCACGAATTTGGTGCCACCATTTATTTAAATCGTGATTTAATGTACCTGTTCCTACTTCTCCTAAACGATATTGCTTAGAAATATTTTCGGCTTTTAAAATAATATCTTTTTCCAATTATAATCTTTAATCGTTAATTACCTAAAATAAAATCTTATAGATTTTTAATCCTAAACTGTATCAATAAAACTTTTTTCTGTCTTGTTAAAAATTAAAAGGCCTAGAAAAAATATGGCAATTGTAATGGTTACGGTATATCCTAATCCTATTACGGAAATTTCTCCAACATTTAATAACATGTAACGTGAGGATTCAATGATATACGCAAGTGGATTATATTCTACGATCCATCCGTAAGCAGGTAATTTTGCTTTAATAAGTTCCATTGGATACATTACTGCAGATAAATACATAAGCAATTGTATTCCAAACGCTACCAAATAACTAAAATCGCGGTATTTAGTCACCATAGAAGAAATCAACATTCCTAATCCAAGCCCTAAAATTCCCATAATAGCAATCAATAAAGGAAAAAGCAACAATGAACTGTTTAGACTTAAATCCGATCCCTTAAAATAGTAAAAAATATAAAAGGCAATAAAAATTACAAGTTGAATTCCTAACTTAATCAAGTTTGAAATTACAACAGAAAGAGGTGTAATTATTCTTGGAAAATAAACTTTTCCAAATATACCTGCGTTGGCTTTAAATGTATCCGAAGTTCCATTTAAACAAGCTGTGAAATAATTCCAGACAGTAATACCTGCCAAATTAAACAAGAATGGAGGAACAGAACCGGTATTAATACCAGCAACATTATTAAATATTATGGTGAATGTTATTGAAGTAAATAGTGGTTGAATTAAATACCACAGTGGTCCTAATACAGTTTGTTTGTATACTGTAATTACATCTCGTTTAACAAAAAGAAATAATAAATCTCTGTATTGCCATACTTCTTTAAAGTTTAGTGAAAAGAACTTATTTTTTGGTGTTATTTCGAACAGCCAGTCATTAGAATTATTATTCATTTTATATTCTATATAATCAATTTTTAATAATACATATAAGAGTTCTTCAACCCTTGATTTAACAAGATTTTTAGCCTTTTATTATTTATTTAAAAAGGAAAAAGGCGTTTTAAAAAAACACCTTTTTAATATATCTATTGAATTTGTCAGAATTATTTATCAAGAACTTCAAAAGCAGAATTCATACTTTTAAATTCAGGAACAATTTTTTTCATTTTTGCCACTATATCTTCATTATCATAAAAATCAGCAATTCCGATTAGCTCATCAATATCTGTATGCAGATTTTCATATTCATCTTGTATTTCCTGTGCAATCATAATTTTATTATGATAGGTAGGTAATGTTTTAGAAGTATCGTTTAATAATTCTTCATATAATTTCTCACCAGGTCGTAATCCAACTATTTTTATTTTGATTTCCTTATCCGGAATAAATCCTGCAAGTTTAATCATTTTTTTAGCCAAATCTATTATTCTTACTGGTTTACCCATATCAAAAATATAAATTTCACCTCCATTACCCATTGCCCCGGCTTCTAAAACTAGCTGACAAGCTTCTGGAATGGTCATAAAATATCGAATAATATCTTGATGAGTTATTGTTACCGGCCCCCCTTCTGCGATTTGTTTAGTAAACAACGGAACAACAGAACCGTTAGATCCTAAAACATTCCCAAAACGTGTTGTAATAAACTTAGTTACTCCAGGTATATTTTCTTTTTGATTTTTCAAAAACAAAGACTGGACATATTTCTCTGCAATTCGCTTGCTGGCTCCCATAACATTACTCGGATTCACAGCTTTATCGGTCGAAACCATCACGAATTTTTTGACATGATATTTACATGCCAAATCCGCTAAATTTTTGGTTCCTTTAATATTTGTTAAAATGGCTTGCGATGGATTTTCTTCCATTAAAGGAACATGCTTATAAGCAGCAGCATGAAAAACAACATGCGGATTATAATTTTTAAATACTTTTTCTAATGCTTTTTTACTTTTTACATCTGTAATAACTGCCACAATTT
Organism: Flavobacterium sp. UBA7680; assembly: GCF_002482975.1. Taxonomy (GTDB): domain Bacteria; phylum Bacteroidota; class Bacteroidia; order Flavobacteriales; family Flavobacteriaceae; genus Flavobacterium. Next base: position 329,921 of record NZ_DLHA01000017.1, read on the forward strand.
TTGCAGTTGTATCCATGCTTAATGTTTCTAAGCAAAGATTATGTAAAGGAGTTTCTGCGTGATCTAAAATAATAACCGTTTTTGGATTAAATCCAAGAACCTGTCTTACTATCTCACTACCAATTGACCCAGCAGCTCCAGTAATAAGAATGGTTTTATCTTTTAATTGTTTAGAAATGGACTTACTGTCTAAAACTATAGGTTTTCTTTCTAATAAATCTTCAATCTGAATATTTTTTACTTTTTGAGAAATCTCTTTTTGGTTTTCCCAATCTGAAATTAAAGGAACTGTATAAACTCTGTAATTGAATTCAAGACATTGATCAACTATAATTAATTGTTCGTCTTTTGACAAACTTTTATCAGCAATAATAACTCCTTCTGCAGCAACAGAGCGCATTAAAGCAGGAAGTTTTTTTCTTAAAATCAAAATAGGAAGATCTAACATTCTCTTCGATGCATTTTGATTATTTTTATCTACAAAACCAACAATTTTAAATCTAGATGGAGTTTCAAATTTTAATGCATTTGCAACAGAAATAGCATTTGCATCAGTTCCATAAATAACGGTTCTTATAAGTTTTGAATTTGTTTTTTCTGAAAAATACAGTTCAAATGTTTGTTTTACAATTACACGGTATAAAAACAAACCACAGAAGGACAGCACTAAATTGATAAATAATGCCGTATTTAAGAATGCTTTTTCTCCTGTATATAATTCATAAACAAGATTTATAAACAAAAAAAACACCAATACTGACATTTGAGAAAACAACAATTTTATAGCATCAATATAGGATGAATGTCTAATAATTCCTGAATATGTTCTAAAAAGCCAAAAGAAAAAAACATTTACTATTATTAAACTGGATACAAAGTAAAAATCATGTGAGACAATAATATATCCTAACGCTGTACCTTCAAACAACATATAGGTAAATGTAAATGAAAAAAGAAGCACCATAACATCTATGGCAACAATAATCCACCTTGGTAAATAACTAAGGTTATTAATATTTGCTCTCAAATTTCTTGGTGAAAAAGAGTTATACAATAAGGATGCTATTTTGGTTGGTTTATCTGTATCCAATTTTGTTTAGTTTAATTCTGCACACTTTGTATGGCTTACAAAAATACAAATTAAAGGTTTAAAATTTTATTTATTAGTTAAAATTAAACTTTAGAACCTTTTTTCTTTTGTTTTAAAAATTCTATTAAATAAGATCCATATCCAGATTTCACTAAAGGTAAAGCTAGATCCTCTAATTGTTCATTATTAATAAATCCTTGTCTCCATGCTACTTCCTCGATACATCCAACCTTTAAACCTTGTCTTTCTTCAAGAACCTGTACAAATTGGCCTGCCTGCATCAAGCTATTAAAAGTTCCAGTATCCAGCCAAGCTGTACCGCGACTTAATATGCCTACTTTCAATGTTTTTCTTTCTAAATATACTTTATTAACATCGGTAATTTCATATTCTCCTCGTGCACTTGGTTTAATATTTTTAGCAATTTCTACTACTGAATTATCATAAAAATACAAACCTGGAACTGCGAAATTTGATTTTGGAATTTCCGGTTTTTCTTCAATACTAATTGCATTTAGATTTTCATCAAACTCAACTACACCATAACGTTCCGGGTCTGAAACATGATAAGCAAAAACAACTCCGCCTTCTGGTTTTACATTAGATTTTAATAATTCCTGCATATTAGACCCAAAAAATATATTATCACCTAAAATCAGGGCCACATCATCATTACCTATAAACTCTTCGCCAATAACAAAAGCCTGTGCCAAACCATTTGGTATTGCTTGTTCAGCATAGCTAAATTTGCATCCTAAACTTGAACCATCACCTAATAATTTTTTAAAGTTTGGCAAATCATGCGGAGTTGATATGATCAATATTTCATTAATTCCTGACATCATTAATGTGGACAATGGATAATAAATCATTGGTTTATCATAAACCGGCATCATTTGCTTGCTCATTGCAAGCGTAAGAGGGTGTAAACGTGTACCCGAACCTCCTGCTAAAATTATTCCTTTCATAGTATCTTTTTTAAATTTTAAAGATTTTCAATAAATCTTAAAATTAGTTTATACAAACATCTTTTTTAAACTATCTCTATAATCAGGCACATCCAAATTATAAATTGACTTTATTTTTTCTTTATTTAATAGTGAGAATTTTGGACGCTTTGCAGGTGTTGGGTAAGCTGAAGTGGGAATTCCACCAACATTACATTTGTAATCACCCAATACTTTTATTGCTAATGCAAATTCATACCAGCTTATTTCGCCTTCGTTTGAAAAATTATAAATTCCCGGAATCCATTTTGAAGATTCTATGATATCAATCATAGCAATAGCCAAATCAGTTGCGTAAGTTGGTGAACCTATTTGATCGTTCACAACATTAATTTCATCTCTTTCCTGCATTAGTCTCTGCATTGTTTTAACGAAATTATTTCCGAATTTACTGTAAACCCAAGAAGTTCTTATTATAATTGAATTAGGATTTTCTTTTAAACAAGCAATCTCTCCAGCTAGTTTACTTTCCCCATATACATTTATCGGATTTGTTTCCGAATCCTCGCTTAAAGCAATAGAAGAAGTCCCATCAAAAACATAATCTGTTGAAACATGAATTAAACTCACGTCATTTTCTGCAGTGTACCTAGCAATTAATTCTATTGCTAAATGATTGACCCTAAAAGCCAATTCTTTTTCAGTTTCTGCTTTATCAACAGCTGTATATGCGCCGCAGTTCAATATTATATCTGGCTGAATGTCCTTTAATTGTATCTGAAGTATATCTAAATCATTCAAAGTAATTTTTGTTCTATCGGCAAAAATCCACTCATATTTTGGATAACTTTCAGACAAGACCGCTATTTCAGATCCTAACTGTCCACTTGATCCTGTTACTAATATTTTTTTCATTAAAATAAGCTATTACAGTTTTCAATAAAAGGAAGTATTTGATCTTTTTCAGAAACAATAGCATCATTTAAGTCCAGCCCCCAATCAATATTTAATGATGGATCATCAAATTTAATCCCTCCTTCAGAAGGTTTATTATAAAATTGATCACATTTGTACATTACAGAGGCCGTTTCACTAATAACTGAAAATCCATGCGCAAAACCTTGTGGAACCAGCAATTGCTTTTTATTTTCTGCAGATAACAAAATACTAAATGATTTACCATAAGTTGGAGAATCTTTTCTTAAATCTACAGCGACATCAATGATTTCACCTTCTAAAACACGTACTAGTTTTGTTTGAGCAAATGGGGGGTTTTGATAATGTAATCCCCTTAGAGTTCCATATTTTGAAAAAGATTGATTGTCCTGAACAAAATCGATTTCAACACCAAGAGTCTCAAATTTCGTTTTACTATAAGACTCAAAAAAATAACCTCTTTCATCTCCAAAAACTGTTGGTTCAACTATAAGTAAATCTTTAATAAATGTTTCTTCAATTTTCATATTAAAATAATTCTTATTTTTTAGCAATTAAAAAAAGATCTAATTACTTTTTTAATTCTGTTTTTATCTTCATCTGTAAGGCTTGATCCCGAAGGCAGACAAAGTCCGTTTACAAATAATTCTTCGGCAACTTTTTCTCCATAATAAGGAAATTCTTGAAAAACTGGCTGTAAGTGCATCGGTTTCCAAATTGGTCGACTTTCTATATTTTGTGTTTCGAGTGCTACCCTTAAAGCTTCTCTATTTATATTATTCTTAGAATTTTGTTTTATTAAAACTGTGTTCAGCCAGTAATTTGAATAAAAATTCTCATTTGAAATTTCAAAAAGCTCTACATCTTCTATATCACAAAAAATATCTTTATAAAAAAAATGATTTTTCCTTCTCTTTTCGATGTTTAACTCTAGAATTTTTATTTGACCAAGGCCTATCCCTGCACAAACATTACTCATCCGATAATTATAACCTATCTTGCTATGCTGATAATGAACTGCTTTATCTCTTGCCTGTGTAGCATAAAAAATAGCTTTTTCTTTTAAATTTAATGAATTACAAATTAAGGCTCCTCCGCTTGATGTTGTAATTATTTTATTCCCATTAAAAGATAAAATTCCAAAATTCCCAAAAGCTCCACATTCTTTACCTTTGTACTTACTTCCTAATGCTTCGGCACTATCTTCAATTACAGGAATTTCGTACCGATCTGCAACTGCATGAATTTCATCCACTTTGTAAGGTATTCCATACAGATGAACTGCAATAATTGCCTTAGGTTTTTTACCTTTTTTTATTCTGTTTATTATAGCAATTTCCAGATTTTCTGGACACATATTCCAAGTTTCTGGTTCACTATCGACAAACACTGGAATAGCATTCTGATACAGAATAGGATTTGCTGATGCCGAAAATGTAAGTGTTTGGCAAATAACTTCGTCTCCAGCTTCTACCCCTAGCATGATTAACGCTAAATGTATTGCAGATGTTCCAGAATTCAAAGCTGTTACAAATACTTTTTCATTAAAATATTCTTGAATCTTAACTTCAAAGTCATCAACATTTGGGCCTCCCGAAGTAATCCAATTAGACTCTAGTGCTCTTTGAATATATTCCTGTTCGAAACCGCTTTGTTCCGATAATGACAAAAAAATTCTTTTACTATCCATTTATGTTCCAATAATCAAAAGGAAAACGAACATCATCTTCTTTAACTTTTGTTAATGGTAAAGTCGAAAATGAAATTAATTTTGAGTTTTCTTGTATAGACTCAATTGCATTTGCATAACCAGCTGGAATATGAACTATTTTACTCTCAGATTCTGAAACAAATATTGTTTCAATAAGTAAATCTTTTGAAGGATTATCCCAATCATCAACTTTTACGAAATGAATTTTAAATGATCCTTTTAAACAGTAAAAATTTTTAGAATCTAATTTATGACCTTGCCAAGCCCGAATTGGATTTTCTTGAGAATTACTTATTATGTAAAATCTCTCTATATCTTGAAAACTAAAATCATTAACATATGAAATAGTTCCTCGATGATCTGAGAAATTCCCGCCTTGAATTATTTTAGGCATCATAAACTTAATCTTAAGTTGTTTTTTCTTAATAGATAAAACTTTAATGAATATATTAATAGTAATGGAACAATTACAATTACAAAAAGAATTAGATCTTGAACTTTTTGATACAGAAATATAACTAAAAATGAAATTCCAGTCTGTACAATCGCATAATACAAAGACACTAATCTATGCTGTATTTTATATTCGTTACTCAATACTTGATATAGATGTAAGCGGTGTGCTTCAAATATATTTTGTTTTAAATATAAACGATGAAGGATTGTACATACAGCATCAATGCCGTAAACAGCTAAAAATAAAAACCAAATAAGACTGTTTGTAATTAAAATTAATTTTAAAACTAAATAAATAATCCAAAAAGCTATTGCAATACTTCCAACATCACCTGCAAAACACTTAGCTTTTTTTCTATAGTTAAAAAACAAAAAAACTAAACTTGCAATAATTGCATATTTTATAAAAGTACCACTAATAAAAAGTTGAATCTTAGTATTTACATATAATAATGATCCCATTATAACTAAAGTGTAAAGCCCTGTAATACCATTAATTCCATCCATGAAATTGTATGCATTAATGAGGCCAATTGCCAAAATATAAGCAATTACAACGCCCCAGATTGGAACTAAATTAAATAATTCTAAGTCATAAAAAATTAAGGTAATAGAAAGAAAATGAATTGAAATTCGGATTTTGTTAGACAAACTCTGAATATCATCCCAAAAACTAACCAAACTAACCAAAGTTAATCCAGTAAAGAAAAAATAATTATTTTGAACATTCTGCACAAAATAAAGTAATGCTGAAAACCAAAAAATAACTCCTCCTCCTCGTAAGGTTATTTCTGTATGTGAGCTTCTTAAATTTGGTTTGTCGATGATATTAAAACGATCTGCTACTTTAAAATAAAGTAACATCAAAATCATTAATGTAATTCCTAGAATTCCGTATTCCATAATTTTAAGAACTTATATTAATCCCAATTAGTATCTCTAATTTCATCATAAACTTTTTGAATCCCTTGTTCTAAAGTTGTTTTAGCTTTCCATCCAAAACCGCTTAATTTAGAAACATCCATTAATTTACGAGGAGTACCGTCTGGTTTACTCGGGTCTGTAATAATTTCACCTTCAAAGCCTACAATTTTTTTAACTAAAATTGCAAGATCTAAAATTGAAATATCTTCACCCACTCCTATATTCATTAATCCCGAATCGTTATAATTTTCCATTAAAAACAGACAAGCTTCTGCAAGATCATCTGCATGTAAAAATTCCCTTTTAGGGCTTCCAGTTCCCCAAATTGTTACAGCAGAATCTTCATTACGTTTAGCCGTAATAAATTTTCTCAGCATTGCAGGTAATACATGAGAATTTTTTAAGTCATAATTATCATTAGGACCATATAAATTTGTAGGCATCACAGATATAAAATTACATCCAAACTGATCTCTATAGGCATCACACATTTTTATTCCGGCAATTTTTGCAATAGCATACGGTTCATTTGTAGGCTCTAATTCCCCAGTTAGCATATATTCTTCTTTTAATGGCTGCGGTGCCAATTTTGGATATATACATGAGGAACCAAGAAACATCAGTTTAGTAACGTTATTTAAATATGATTGATGTATTACATTATTTTGTATCATCAAATTTTCATAGATAAAATCCCCTTTGAAAGTGTTATTTGCAATTATACCTCCAACTTTCGCAGCTGCCAGGAAAACATAATCGGGTTTTTCATTTTTAAAAAAGTCGGCTACCGCCTGCTGGTCTCTAAGATCCAGTTCTGAGGAAGTTTTTAAAATAAAATTGGTAAAACCTTTTGCTTTTAATTGTCTTAAAATAGCAGAACCAACCATTCCACGATGTCCTGCTATATATATTTTATCATCTAAATTCATAATGCCAAATTTCTCCCTTCCAGATTAAAATTATTCTACTTTTGTTTAAATTAATATTTAACCGATTTTATTTCTTTTAACATTTTTCCTTTTTGAACATAGTCAAGATCGGATGTCATCATTTCTTTCACTAATCCTGCCAGATCATATTTAGGAACCCATCCTAATTTGGTTTTAGATTTCGTAGGATCTCCAATAAGTAAGTCAACCTCGGTAGGTCGGAAATATTGTGGGTCGACAGAAATAACCTGTTTACCTAACTCAATTTGATAAGCAGGATTACTGCAAGCAGAAACATATCCTTTTTCATTTATTCCTTCTCCTCTAAATTCGATACTTATCCCTACTTCTGCAAATGACATTTTAACAAAATCCCGTACATAGGTAGTTTCTCCCATAGCAATTACATAATCTTCAGCTGTGTCTTGCTGTAAAATACGCCACATAGCTTCTACATAATCCTTAGCATGACCCCAATCACGTTGTGCATCTAAATTTCCTAAGTATAAGCAATCTTGTTCGCCCAAAGCAATAGCAGCTGTAGCCATGGTAATTTTACGCGTCACGAAAGTTTCACCTCGACGTGGCGATTCGTGATTAAACAAAATTCCGTTACAAGCAAACATATCATAAGCTTCACGATAATTTTTTGTAATCCAGAAGCCATAAATTTTGGCTACTCCATAAGGAGAACGAGGATAAAAAGGTGATTGTTCATCATACAATCCTTTTGCATTTTTATTCTCGGCTAAACCTCCATACAATTCTGATGTTGACGCCTGATAAATACGGGTTTTCTTTTCCATACCCAAAATACGCACTGCTTCTAAAATTCTTAATGTACCAATACCATCAACATTTGCAACATATTCTGGTGAATCAAAAGAAACCTTTACATGACTCATTGCTCCTAAATTATAAATCTCATCAGGCTGTACTTCCTGAATAATTCTAATAATATTTGTAGAATCTGTTAAATCTCCATAATGCAGTTTAAAATTCACATGTGTTTCATGTTGATCTTGGTAAATATGATCAATACGCTGCGTATTAAAAGATGAAGCTCTTCTTTTAACACCGTGAACCATATAACCTTTCTCTAATAATAATTCTGCCAAGTATGAACCATCTTGTCCTGTGATTCCTGTTATAAGAGCTATTTTCATAATATAAATTTAATATCTTAATCGAATTTGTTTAATAATCTTATTCAAAAGATTTAAGTGTCTTTACTAATCCTTCTTTGATTGAAACTGGCAAATCTTTTTTCAGTGCTTCTTTTATTTTTGAATTACTAACTACATAACTTTCAGTTAGTTTTTGTAATCTTTCTGAATTTAATGGTAAAAACAGATAATCTCCTATTTTAGCAGTTTTTTTTATTCCCCAAGGAGAGATTTTCAAAATCCTGCTTTTTTTTCCTAAACTAGTCCCTATCATTTGAATCAGTTCATTTGTTGATAATGAATTATCATCAGCTACTTGATAAACTCCAACAGGTATATATTTATTTTTTAAAAGTTCATCTATTATGAAACACAAATTTTCAATACTTAAGAAAGAACGTTGGTTATCAAAAGATCCCAATGGCCACGGATAACCTTTTGAAACCAAAGAATAAAGGAGATTTAGATTCCCTTTATTTCCCGGACCATGAATCATACAGGGTCTTAAAATATAAACTCGCTTTTCAGCAGGCAATTCTTTACTTAATATATATTCTTCTGCTTGTCTTTTAGAAATACCATAATGTGTAGCTGGATTGGCTACAATGTTTTCAGTGAGAATATCATCTGTTTTATCTGCTACAGCTTTTACCGAGCTTAAAAAAATAAAAACACTTGCATTAGAATTAAGGAAAGAATCAAATAATTGCTTTGTCAATTCAAAATTAGCTTCATAATAATCACTAGGTTTTGATACCTTTTTTAAATCATGAGCTTTTCCCGCTAAGTGGATAATTGCATCAGTATCAATTTTTATATCTTGGTTTGGAGTATACCTAAGAGATATTGGGTGAATTAAATAAGATTCTTTAAAATATGATTGCAGATTAATTCCTAAGAAACCTGATGCACCAGTAATTGTAATTTTCATTTACTTGAATTGAGACAATGCCTTATTGTTAATTTTTTTTCTTTCTGAATCAAAGAACCAACCCCATTTATTAAAATATGTGATTGCAGAATTGATAAATATTTTAAAAAGTCTTTTACTCTTATTTGCGCCAGATTCATATTCATGCACTACAGAAACTTTAGGAAAATAAATGGTTTTATAATGTTTATGAATTCTTCTCGATAAATCCCAATCTTCAAAATACATAAAGAAATTATCATCGTACATTCCTACTTCATTTATTGCTTTCAAACTAAGTAATGTAAAACATCCTGACAAAATAGGAGTATTATAAATCAGATCTTTAGGAACCTCTCTTAATTCATATTTGTTTATAAAAGTATTATAGGCTTTATTTGGTTTTTTTATTTTTCTCCATAATATACTAAAAGGCGATGGTAAAAGCTTAGGCAAGTTTTGAATACTTCCATCTTCATTCAAAATTTGCGGCATCACCATTCCAATAGTCTGATCAGTTTTGATATATTCAATCATGGATCCAATTACATCATCAGTAAAATAAATATCCGGGTTAACAATAAAATGATATTCAGAATGATGATCTATTGCTTTTTTTATTGCTATATTATGTGAAGCTCCAAAACCAGGATTAGAAGGATTATGAAAATATTCAATTCGTGAATCTTCAACTAATTTACTTAATTCATCTGTTGGAGAATTATCAATTAGATACATTTTTATATCTAATTCTGTATTTAGACAAGAATTAATTGCCTTTTGCAAAACGTTCTTATCATTTCTATATAAAACAATACAGCATGTTATTTTTGCACTCATTTAATTTTTCGTTTATACTTTGTCCCACTTTTTAGTGTCAAAATTATATTTTTTCACGACTCTTGCTGGTGTCCCAACAGCAATTACATATGGAGGTAAACTCTTAGATACTACTGAATTTGCTCCAACAATACTTCCCTTACCTATTGTTACACCAGATAAAACAGAAACAAATTCACCAAGCCAAACATTATCTTCTATAATAATAGGTTTTGCATATAATTTTCTTTCGCTTGGCGGAGTATCAGGAGAATCAATTAATCCTTCATCACTATAATTTCCATGATTTAAATCAGATATAAAAACTTTACTTGCAATCAATACATTATTGCCCAGCTTTACCCCTTTCATTCCAGAAATATGAACGTAATCATTAATTTGTACATTGTCTCCAATGAAAACAACTTTTTCGTTATTCTCTGGGTAAGCCTCTATTCGACAGCCAACTCCCGAAGTAAATTTTTTCCCTATCCCTATGAATTTTTTATTTCTTATATCAAATGGCAATCTTATTAACCTTGCTTGTTTAAAGAAAAGTTTTGTATAGATTAAAGAAATTCCAAGTTTTAAAGAGCCCAAAAAACCGTATCTTTCTAACATATAAATTATTTTAATAAGGTTTGAAACAATTCAATCCAGTTTTGAACAAAAGGGTCTTCGTACTCAATTGACAAAGTCTTATCAAAATTGAAACTATCATTTATAAAGCCGGACATCAGTTCTGCTAATTTAGCAGCATCGTCTGCTTTAAAGAAATTAACATAATCATAGTTTCCAACTGTTTCTCTCGCATATGGTAAATCAGCAACAAATATTGGTTTTTTAAATTGTTTAAATTCACTTATTGGTAATCCCCAGGTTTCTAATTTAGATGGAAAAATTAAACAATCAGATTTAGCATAATATCGATATACTTCTTCTCTTTTAATTAATCCAATAAAATTGATATTTTTAATGTTTTTATAATTATCAACGACTGATTTAGCATACTTATTTTCGGAACCATCAACTGTAATTACAACTGTAAAATCTTCATTTTTTTGAGAAAGAATTTTAGATGCCTCACAGATAACATCAATATTTTTAAATGGTCTTGGGAAAGTCGGAAAGAAAAATGTTTTTTTGTCATTTTCCATTTTATATTCTGAATGTAAAAATTCAGATGGAATTTTAGGAATTTCAGGAAATGAGACAATAATTTTTTCTTTTTTCAAATCAAACATTTCAACAAACTTGTTCTTCAACCATAACTGCTGTACAATTACATATTTATTTTTTTTAATATTTATTTCATATAAATATTTATAAAAAAGTCTAAAGAAAAATTGTATTGGCTGAATGTAAATGTCTTTAAAATTTACTGTATTAAAAGGTGATGGATTATGACAATATACCGCCTGAGGAACATTTTTTAAAGTCGGGCTAATATCGTGAAGAGAAAACCAAAAAGCTATATTATTTTGCTTTGCAAATTTTTTAAAGTAAAAATATTCATAATACAGACGATAAAAATAAGATTTTCTGGATTTTGGAAATTCTACAAAACTAATTTTTTTATATTGATTTTCTGTAAACAAATCTTTTTTGTGTACAAGAGCAACAAATTCATATTCGGCAAATTCATCGCTTTTTTCTAGAGCAAAAAGACAATCTTTTAATACTGAAAGTGGCCCTCCCTCAAAAAGATTTACTGCAGATATTACAACCTTTTTCATAATTTAAACTTTAATGTAATATCTTAATTGGAGAAAAATCTAAGCGTTTTATGCTTTAAGCATAACTTACAAGCAACAACTAAATTGTTAAATAAAACTATTTGTCTTTTAAAAAATTGATCTGAATAAATTATAGCGTTAGATCTTTTTATTTCTCTAAAAATCCTCAACTTATTACTTATATCACTTGAATCATTAAAACTTAAGCTATGTACAAATTTAACATCTAGTACTACCAAATTTTTTCTAAATTTTGAATATTGGCTCATAAAGTAATTATCCGTACCATAAAAACGTAATCTTTCATCATATCTAAATCCTTCATTAAAAAATCTATTAGAAATTACCATTCCGCTATTTATTGCTGTAATGTTAGATGAACCTATTGTCCCAGCTTTTAAATTTTTTATAAGGCCAGTCTTAATTAAAAAATCTTTTGCTGGGCTAACTAAGACCAAATTAGAATATATCTGTGGCAAAAATAAATCTTGATAAGGATTAAGTTTTATTTGTTCCTCTAAGATCTCAAAAAAACTCATTGGAATATCCGAATCATCATCACATAACATCAGATATGAATCTTCCTCAAGGGAATCAATAACAGTATTATATATTTTAGATAGAGCTACATTTTCAGGAGTATGTTTATAAATTAAATTTTTAAAATGATTGTTTAAAAGAATAAATGATTCCTGATTAATAACTTCTTTGCTATTGTCCCAAATAAAAATTGTCGAATAATCTTTAAAATCTTTGAAGTTTAAAAGACTCTGCAAAGTAGCTGACTCATTTATATCTTTATTATATAAACATATTACGATTGTTAAATTACTGATCATTCTTAAAAAATTATTTTGAGTTCAAAATTTCAAGTTAGCTTACTTTTGTTAAGTAACTAACAATTGTCATTTAATATACAACATCACAGCTTAAAATGGATATTCATGGCAAACTATAACATCAATTTGTTCTAATTGCTTAAATTTTAAAATATTAATTTTTATTGTTTAAAAATTTACTTTCAACCAGTTCATAAAAAATCTTACTTAAAAATACAGTAAGTGGGGTGATTACGAACCACATTATTAACAATTGAATTTCGTATTTTATATTAAAATATTTAAGTAATAAAAGGTTAACCAAAGCTAAAATTGGCCCATGAATCAAATAAAGACTATATGATATTTTACCTAGCTCAGCAGAAATCTTGCTGGAAAAAAAAATAATAAAAATATTTTTATCAGGAAGAAATGCTATTTGATTCAATAAAAAAGCTATTGAAAGTCCTAAAATAATTTCAGAATAAAATTCAGGTATTAGTTTTAATTTGATTATTACTAGTGCTATTGCAAAAAGAATTATTAAAAATAAAAAAAAATATTTGTTGAATTTCAATCTATGTTCGTTATTAAAAGTATAGAAAGCCGATAGTAAACCTAAAAAAAATAGCACTATATATTGAGGTCTTGTAAAAGGCAAATAGATATTTACACCGTAAGAAAAAATAAACGTTATACTTAATGAAATCAGCCAATTCGCTTTTTTCCAGATAAAAAGCATTATCGGAAAAAGAAAATATATTTGCCATTCTAAAGCGACGCTCCAATGGGCACCATTTATTTTGGAAATCCAGTATGTTTTTAAATTATGTATTAATAGAAAATGTGCAGCTATATTTTCGAAATTAATTGGAATTTTTGAATCCCAGTTTGTATTACTATTAACTTGTAAAACAGGAAATGTAATAATAACAATAATGCTTAAAATTAAAGCTACATAATACGGTGGGATAATTCGTCTGAACCTTCTTTTAAAATATCTTTGCATCCCCCCCTTAAAGTTCATGTCATTGTTTACTACTGGAATTGCTAAACAAAACCCTGAAAGGATAATAAAAACACCTACTGATAAATATCCAAGTTTTATTATTGAAAGTAAATTATTAAGAAACTCGTTTTTTGAAACAGTATTATTAAAATAAGTAAATAAGTAAGAATGATATATTACTACTATTAATGCGCTATAACCTCTTATTCCATCTAAAAATTTAATTTTCATATTCTTCTTTTTTAAACTTTTACTTAAAGCTGAAAAGCTAATTTTATCCTTATAAAACACTTCCTCTCTAATTAAAAATCAGTTGGCTTAACACTTTAATAATAGAGTTATATGTGTATTTCAATAATTTTCGAAGGATTGACTTTATCAACTACATACAACTCAAATATTTTTGAAACGATGAATTAACCCTCTCTTCTTAAAATAAACCCATGAAAAAAATTTATACTTTACACCAAAGTTATTATTCACGACCTTAAAAATTTCTTTACTATATTTTTTATCATGAGAAATTCCGCCCATATCATGAAATGCAACAACAGGCTCACTAAATACAACAATTTTTCCTTTTTTTTGATAGATCTGTTGATTTAGATTAAAATCAGAAAAGACTTTGTAATCTAAATCATATTTTAAATCTTTTGATTTTTTGTAAAAACACCCTTGATGAGGAAGTGTATTTTTCAGTTTTAACATAAATCCGTTTGAAGGAATTAATTTTTTACCACTGGATAACTCAACTGGAAAACAATTTATATCATTACTAATATTATCGGATAGCTCTTTTATAGGTAAATTTAACAAACGATCACCACAATTTATAAAATAAACGAATGTCCCATTACTATGAGAAATACCTTTATTCATAGCATCATATATACCCTTATCTTTTTCAGTAATAAAAGTCGAGATCCTATCTAAATACTTATTAATCACTTCAACAGTACCATCTGTCGAGCCTCCGTCAATTATTATATACTCAAAACTATCCCTTTCATATGAAAGGACACTTTTTATAGTATCTTCAATCAGTTCAACATTGTTATATACAACAGTTATAACAGATATTAATTTTGATTTCATCTTATGATTCTATGATTATTTTATTTTTATTAAAGCTTTCTTTGACTATTAATGAAAGAACAAAGATTGGTCCCAAATAAAAGACAAAATCAAACATGGTTCCTATTGCTTGATTAAATTCTTTTAAAAAGGCTGGTATTAAGAAAAAACCATAAACTGCTAAGGCATATTTAAAAATACTTGTTATTTTAATCTCTATAATTTTTTTTCTAAAATAAGCTGCCAAGACCCCAATTATAAAGCTATAAATAATACCTCCAACGTATCCAAAAAAAATGTGCCCCCTCACAAAAAAAACTGTATTAGGACCTAAAACAACATCATCAAATAGTGAAGAAGTACTCCAATATGTTTTAACCATCTGATAGCCCATAGGTTCATAATAATCTGTCAGCCTAAGCATTCCAAAAATACTATTGAACTCATATAAGAAATAATCGATAAAATTAAAATTGGCAAAAGAATCTCTGACTATTTGAGTTTTATAGTAAATCATTACATCACCAA
The DNA here is from genome assembly GCF_002482975.1 of Flavobacterium sp. UBA7680. Taxonomy (GTDB): domain Bacteria; phylum Bacteroidota; class Bacteroidia; order Flavobacteriales; family Flavobacteriaceae; genus Flavobacterium. The sequence continues at coordinate 344,974 of NZ_DLHA01000017.1, forward strand.
ATTCCATTAATCTAAATCCTATGGCAAAAAGAGGATTACCACCTTCCTCCTCGATTTCAGCTTCTTTGATTACGATTGAAAGAAATAAAACTGCTGTAACAATCAAAAAATATTTCATTTTTGACTTGATAAGTCTTTTAATATAGATAACAGAATCAGACCATATATTATTTTGCTGATAGAGATACCAGAAAACAGCTACAATACCAAGTGCTCCCGACTTAGATCCCTGTAATATTGACAATAAAAAATAAGTGATAAACATTACAAAAAATAAAAATCTTTTTTTTGAAACAATCAATAACAGACATATACAAATTAGCAAAAAGTTACTTAGAAAAAACACTCTTCTCATCCATCCTGTTCCTTCAACAAATCTAGATATTTTTGCTTCTGTTGGATTATCAGAAAATAAAGGTACACCTGAGAGTTTTAAAAAATAGAGACTTAATACTACATAAAGAATAAAAAAAAGTATCGTAAATATTTCAAGTAATTGTAAATCTACAAGCTTTTCAATCTTAATATCACTTCTTACAGGTAATTTAATTAATCTAAAACCGATTGTAAATGCTAAAATTGAAAAGAAAACATAGAAAAAAAAATATGAATCTGTTGATAGACTCAGGCTTGAAGCCATCATTAGAACGGTAAATAGAAAAGGGTCAAATATTGAAAGCAAATATTTCTTAAATAAAAAAAATAAAAGAAATGAAAAAAAAATGTAATAAAGACCAAAACGTAAAACTAATTCTTCCATTGTCCTTTTTTAACCTGATAAAAAAATAAATATTTATTAAAATCCAGACTAATAGTCTTATTTCTTATTTAATCTCACTTTATTATATAATTCAATGTAACGATTGGCTATAAAAGAACTATCAAATTCTTTAACAATCTTTTCTCTTGCATTAAAACATAAATCTCTATAATTATCAGAATTCAAAACCCATTCAATTCCTGTCGCTAAGTCTTTCTCTTGGAAAGGTTTTGCTAAATATCCTGTTTTTTTATGCTCAACAATATCCAAGAGTCCTGTATGACCAAAAGCAACAACTGGTGTACCACATGCCATAGCTTCACTAGCTGTTTGTGGTAAGGTTTCTTGTAAACTTGGTACAACCATAAGATCAACAGCACTGTAAAGAGATATTAAACTTACATCATCATGCAAATGACCTAAGTAATGTGTTTTTAACTTAAAAGGCTGTTTTTCTTTTGGCTCGCTACTGCCAAAAATAACGAACTCAATATTTTCATCATTTAATAAATCTAAAGAACCCACCAATTCTTTAAATCCTTTATTTATATCACTTGTTGCACTCATTGCCCCAAAAAGTACCAATTTCTTATCTGTTGGTAAATTCCATAAATTTCTGGCATGCTCAGTATCTAAAGGTTTAAAAATATTTGTGTCAATTGGATTAGGTATATTGACAACTTCGTGATTTTTAAGAAGAGTGCTTTCTTTTACACAGTTCGTCATCCATTTACTTAAACCCACCACTAACATATTGGGTAACTTAATGTAAGTTCTTTTTTTTCGATTGAAAACTTTTCTGCTTAAATCTGTATCCCGTTTACTATCTAAGCGAGGACAACCACCGCATTTTTCCTTAAACTTTTCACATTCCCACATAATATGACATCCTCCTGTAAAAGCCCAATTATCATGTAATGTCCAAATTATAGGTGCTTTAATTCTAGCTAAGTCTTCAATCCTTATCATTGCATTAGAAATCCAATGTAAATGCACTATATCTGGATTCATACTATTAATTTGAGATACTATATTATTAAAGCCTATCCAAGAAGGACTAAAAAGTGTTTTAGTTCTATTTCGATATAATTTAACTAGAAAATTATCTACAATATTTCTAATTTTTTCCCAGATATTTTGAAAAGTAGATTTAGTATACGATTCTACGGTAAAATCATCACTAAACTTATTTTGAACCAACATAATACTTTCTACCCCCTTTTCCAATAATGATTGATGTAATCTATACGAAGCTCTTGCAGCTCCTCCCATATTATCATATGCATTTACAATTAAAACCTTCATTTCTTAGATTATATAAAATACTTTTAACAGAAAGATTTTCTATGCTATTTATAATTATTTAAAGAAGATATCCATTTATCAATATTCTGTACTGGTAACTTTATATCGGTAACATAATCATTATCTATAAAATTTATCATGTCAAGAACATTTTCTCTTTTAATTACATTTAAATTAACATCTTTACTTATTTCTATGGCTCTATTATCAACAGCCAAAATCAAGGTTCTAATATTTTTTTGTAATGCTCTTACTCCTGCGTGCAATCTAGTTCCTATGTAATCAATATTCCCTTTTTCAAGTAGTGCATTATATGCCTCAATTGAAGGAGAGATAAGTTCAATGTTGTGAAAATTTTCATTAATTTCATTGTAATAATGAAAATCGTTCATACCTTGAATCCATAAATAAACCTTACTGTAATTTTCTGACAATATGCGTAACATGGTTTTATCAAGCTCACTATTTTTATGATAAAAAGTTAATGTAGTTACAACCTCATTAGCCTTAGAGGTTGGTATTTGCTTACATTTTTCAGAACTTAAACCCCATAATGTAGGACAACTAGTATTTACCACATTATTAATACCTATACTTTTTAATTTATTTGCTGTATATTCATCCCTAACAGAGTGAAGCACATCCTTAGATAATATGGTTTTATAAATGTCAGCTGTATACTTATTAATTTCACCTTGATATTGCCACCAGCCGCAACCCATAAGCACGACCTTATTTTTTAAAAGTCGTTTATGTCCGAAATGAATTTTCCATTGAAAAATTCTTTCTAAATTTGAAGATAATAAATTTGTTCCTGAGACAAACAACAAATGACGTTCGTTCATTGAACTCATAGCATCATGTGAGGTATAGAGTTGTGTTGGAAAATCTGTAAATAAATCGTCAGGGTATATATTTCTTAGTTTACTATAAACACTATCATAAATTATCAAATCTCCAAGATTTGCAGTTCCAATTGAAGGATTAAGAATTCCATAATCTTTATATAGATTTGTCTGTACGTTACCATTTTGTATCTTAAATTTAGATACAATAAAGCCTCTAAAATAGGCTTTTAAAAAAATTAGTTTTTTCATCATTTATTCCAAATACCTTTTGCTGTATTATTAATTATTTTAAAATATTGTAAGGGCCTAAGTATAACAGCATATATTAAGGAGCAACAGGTTGCCAAAACAACACCTGATGGACCCAATCCTAAATATTTACCAAAAAATATACTTAAGGGTATGTTTATAATCATTGTTATAATAGACGTATATAACTGTAACTTTATTTTTCCAACTCCGTTTATAAAATTCACATAAATCATATTGAACGTCATCATTAAAACAAAAAGTGCCATACTCAAAGATAAGTTCAATGGAATATCTATATTTTTTCCTATCCAAAAATTATAAAACCATTTGGATATAAAAATCATAATTAAAAGTAAAATTGGAACCAAAATCCAAATTCTTTGAACCGTTGATACCGTTTTTCTAATCCAAATAAAATCTTTATTTACATAAGCTTCTGTAAAACTAGACCAAAATGGTGTAAGCAAAATTGTGTACCCCATTGTAACAATAGAAAAATATTTGAATGCTAAATTGTACTTTACTACATCTTCTGGACCAAATAATTTAATAATAATGAAATTATCACTTGAAAACAAAACTAAGGAAGCGACTTGAAGTATGAAAAACTTAAATCCTAAACTTGAAATACCGTTTAAATATTCTTTTTTCCATAATCTAAATTGTGGCCTAAACATAACATATGTAGTATTGAAACTAATAAAATTAAAAACTAAAAGAATAAATACAGGAATGGCTGAAATTAAGCTCCCAAATAATAACAAAGAGCTTTTATTAGTTTTAGTAAGAAACCAAATAACAATTAGAGATAACAATTGAGAAAAAAACTGAATTTTACCATCAATAGAATGATGCTGATCAGCTTGGTAAATAGTTACAATCAATTTCGAGACCAATTGTAATCCAAAAAAAGCAAATATTATTGGCAATAAAAGAGATAGGTCTCCACTTAAATTTTGTCTTGTATTAAAAACTGCCGTCCAATCAATAAATTGATTTAAAATAAAAAAAATGAATACTATAAAAAGACTAATAGCTCCAATAGTAAAATAGGCTGAACTTACATATGCTTTGGCTAACTCAAAATTGTTACTTGCTTTAGCTTCTGTAAATTTATTACGCAACCCATTTCCCAATCCAATATCAAAAAATGAAAACCAAGAAATAAAGGAACTTAATGTTAGCCAAACACCATAATTATCAGTATCCAAATAATTAATAGTTATAGGTATTAAAACAAAACTAACCGCAATAGTTCCAATCTTATAAAAAAATGACCAACCGATGTGTTTAAGAATATTTTTACTTCTTTTATTTTCAATGTCAATTTTACTTTTAATTTTATTAATTAAATTATTATTTTTTAATTTACTCAAAATAATTTCACTTTTTATATTAATTCTTTTAATAAAATACTCTTTTTATTCTTACTAGCATTTCTTTCGATAATTCATAAAATATATTTTCATCATAACCCATTTTGCATTTAAGAACTTCAATACTTTAATTTACTTTTATTGATAATTCCGGTTCTACAAAATTATCCTTCTACTAATATGTAACTGATATAAGAATTATTACATGCTACAACATTCAAAGTTTTGATTTTTTTCTTTAAATATCAATTTTAAAAATTCTAAAATTTAACTAATAATCATTGCTGAAATTTTAAAAAAACTTTAGCCCTTTTTGGTACATTAATTAATTGTCTAACGGAAAAATAAATCGATATAATGCAAAACAATTCCCCTTATTTCTCTATTAATACTGTTTCTTATTTAAAAAAAAATGTGCTTCGTCAATTATACTTCTAACTTTCAAACAATTTCAAAAGTTATAACTCTTTAATTAATTTTCTTAATACTAGCCATAACACAGTTAAAAAGCCTGCTAGAAATCCCCCCAGCACTAGTCCTTTAGCTTTGCCAAATCGTTGTTTAGGTAATGGTAAAATAGGTCTATCAATTACTTGTATCAAAGGAGTTTCTCTTCTCAATGTAACTTTGGCTAATTCTACCTGCTTTATCAACTCTGTCAATATTGCGGTATTTGCTTGAACATCAACTTGTCGACGAGCTGATGGGGTTTTACGTACATTTAAAGCGGGATTTAAATTAAAAGTGTTATCCGTTGCAACTGCAACTCCTGTAATAGCTGCATTTAATTCTCCACGAATTGAATCAGTTTGTCGCTCCAAAATATCCATATTCATCCTTGCCTTTTTACTTTTGGTAGCGACATAAAAATCGGAAACTTTGTTAGCTAAACCTTCACAGAAGTATTTTGCAAAAAGTTCATCTGTATCAGAAACGTCAATATTTATGATCGAAATTTTTTTGTCCTTTTGCTCAACTTTTAATACTGACTTAGATAACTTCTCATACATAACTCCCATAATACTATCTTGGTCTCTTGTAAATGTCTTACGATTAGCGTTAGGCAAAAATTGAATCGACGCGAATCTTGGTTTTTCTTCCCACTTTTCACGCCACTTATTATTTTGTATATACATCTCCGCAAGTGAAATTACTTTACCATTAACATTTACAGGCAACAATAAAGTCTTTTCAACCATAGAACGTGATTTAAAGAGTTCTGTTAGGTTTGAACTTGAAAACATTCCCCCACCGCTACCTCCAACATCTAAACCTAAGCTACTTGCCAAACCTAAAGCTCCACCAATACTATTACTATTCCCATTATCATCTTCCAATGCAAATGACAAAGTAGCTGTATAAGTTGGCTTTTTGATTAATGAATAAGTTAACCCAATAGCTGCACCAATACCGGCAATTACTATTATAGTTTTCCATTTTGTAAGTAAAAAAGCATACCATACTTTTAGATTTTCAATCAAATCTTTCAAAGAAATTTCATCATTTCCTTTAATATTATTATCCATAAAGAACCTCTATTTAAATGCTGTAACAATTAGTAATGCTAAACTGGTAATTACACTCCCAATACTAACCCATTCTCCTGTAGTCATTCTTTTAGTTTCTGGTTTTTCCGGAACTACAATTTGGGAATCTGGCTCAACTGTAGGATATGACCTAAAGAACAGAAATGATTTAGTTACATCTGCTTTACCATTAGGATATATTATATAAGCTTTTCTCTTCCATCCCTTATTGTTCACACCTCCAACTGCATTTATGTAATATTTAAATCCTTTTCCACTTCTATATGGAATTTCCGATGTTAATAAAACATTCCCCGTAACCTTTACCCCTTCGTTATAAACGGCTACTTCAATTTCGTCGCCTGGAAATAAGGTAACATTAGAATAATGATTTTTATTCTTTTCAATTTTTTCCCAGTTAATTGGAATAGTAGAGAATTTTATATCCGCTAATTTTTCTTTTAAAGAATCATTCTTAGATAAATTTAAATCTATACTTTCTAATTTTTCAATTTCTTCTTGTTTAATGGGTCTTTTTATTTTCATTCCCTCAATATTAGAAATAGAAGTCAATCCTCCAGCTCTCATAACTATATCATATACTCTTTCTTTTTTATTAGCCAATACATATTTCCCAGGATATGCTACTGCGCCAGAAATAGTAACCATTTGTGGTTTTTCATAAACAGCAATTCGTCGAATATTAACAACATCAAAAGGTTTTAAAATGAAATTTTTAGCTTGTTCATTATTATCTGATAAAATTTCAAGTTGCAGCAGTTCAATACGTTTTGGATCACTATCATTAATAACATCAGACTTAACCATTCTTGCAACTTCTACTCGTTTCGATGCAGATCCTGTTAATCCGCCTACTTGAACTATTAAATCATTTAAAGTTAGATTCTCTACATATTCATAAACGCCAGGTCTTTTAATCTCACCATCAATAGTAACCTTATATTCTTCTCTAAAATCCAAAATAGAGTAAACTGTAACTATATCTTCTCTTTTTAATTCAATATCTGAATTAACATCTCCGGTTAATGCCGCACTTAAATCAACATTTACAATCTCGGTAGTTAAGTCTGATTTTAGACGGATTACTCTTGCCCTCTTACTGTAAGCGTCTTCTTTAAGCCCTTCAGCTCTCGTAACAAGATCAGAAATTCTCATTCCTTCAGTAAAAGAATAATAATCTGGTCTGAATACAGCTCCTTCAATTTTAATACGATTTTCAAATCTGTTTAAAATTTTTGTAATTCTAAAGACATCTCCTGACTCTGGTTTATATGTATTAAAATCACTTTCATTTATGTCATGAACCTTAAACTCCTTTGTTGTTTTTTGAACTACATTTACAGAAGCGGTATATGCAAATTCGTTGAAACCTGAAGCAAAATTTAATAAATCAGAAAACGTTTCTCCTTTTTTCATTTCAAAAATCCCTGGACGCTTAACTTGTCCCTCAACTGTTACTCTCTGACTGTAAGCCGGAATTCTAATAACATCATTTTCTTTTAAATTTATATTATCAGACTGGTCTCCTTTAACCAAAAATCGATAAATATCTATGTTCTTATAAACTTTATTATTTCTAATTAATTCAATATTTCTATAACTTCCATTTTTACCAGGACCTCCTGCTAAATGTAGTGCATTATATACCGTAGCTAAAGATGATATAGAATAATTTCCTGGTTGTTTTCCTCCAACTATTGTTATTTTAATTGTACGTATTCGGCTTAAACTTACACTAACTTGTGATTGTCCAGACTGAACTGTACTATAAACCCTTCCTATAGCTGATTTAATTTTTTGACTTGCTGCTTCCATTAACATCCCTGAAACAGCTATTTGCCCCACATTTTGAATTGTGATTTTTCCTTCAACACTTACTGGAACAGTTGCACTATACTCTTGAATTCCATAAACACTTACTTGCAATTCATCACCTGGCCCTAGAATATAGTTCATTGGGGTTGCCAATTTCAAATCAGGTTCAAAATTTAAGTTCGGATTATCAAAAAGGTCTGAGCCGAAAATTAAAGAATTTGCAGAATCTTTAACTTTAATGTTTGTTATTTTCTCCTGGCTTCTTCCGAATTCAATTTTATTATTTTCTTTAGTAGTACTATTATTACTAGTAGAATTCCCTAATGCATTTAGCCTAACTCTCAATTTATTAAACTCTTCTGAACTCATTCCTTTCGAAACTGCCATTGACTCGGCCTGATCTATGGTCATACCATTACTTTTTAGTTGTTCACTAATTTTAATGAGATCATTTTGAGATAAAGCATCCACTTTAATAGTACTTAAATCTTTAGATCTAAGTATGTCTTGTGCATTTACATAAGCAGGCGCTAATAAAATTAGAGATAGAGTAAGAACGTATAATATCTTTTTCATATAATTATAATTTAACCAATTTGTTTGGATACCTAGAATGTAGCTGATTTAAGAGTATTGCTTTTTGTAATAATCTTTATATGAACCTGAAGTCACGTTTTGTAACCATTCTTCGTTTTTCAAATACCAACTAATAGTTTTTTCCAAACCTTCTTCAAAAGTCACAGAAGGCTTCCAGCCAAGTTCTCTATTAATTTTTGAAGCATCAATTGCATATCGCAAATCATGCCCTGGTCTATCTTTTACATATGTAATTAATTGTTGAGAAGAATCTTCAGCTCTACCCAATTTTTGATCCATAATTTGACATAACAATCTAACCAAATCAATATTTTTCCATTCATTAAATCCTCCAATATTATAGGTTTCATGATTTTTTCCATTATGAAAAACCAAATCAATTGCAATTGCATGATCTTCTACAAATAACCAGTCACGCGTGTAATTTCCATCACCATAAACTGGTAAAGGCTTATTATTAATAATATTATTTATAAAAAGTGGAATTAACTTTTCAGGAAAATGATAAGATCCATAGTTATTAGAACAATTTGTTAATACATATGGTAATCCGTATGTTTCTCCATATGCTCTAACAAAGTGGTCAGAACTAGCTTTTGAGGCAGAATAAGGAGAATTTGGATCATACGCAGTAGTTTCAGTAAAAAGACCTTCTGCTCCTAGAGATCCGTACACTTCATCAGTACTTATATGATAAAATCTCTTACCATCAAAATTATCTTTCCATTGTTTTTTTGCCGCATTTAAAAGGTTCATTGTTCCAATTACATTTGTTTTTACAAAAGCTAAAGGATCTTCAATAGAACGGTCAACATGCGATTCTGCGGCTAAATGTAAAATACCATCAAAATTATGTTTTGAAAAAAGATCATTAATAAAACTTTCATCAACGATATCTCCTTTTACAAAAATATAATTTGATTTATCCTGAATATCTTTTATGTTTTCAAGATTTCCCGCATAAGTCAAAGCATCCAAATTAAAGATTTGATAATTCGGGTATTTATTCACGAAACGTCTTACTACATGAGAACCTATAAAACCAGCTCCGCCAGTTATAAGAATTTTTTTCATTTTGAATTAATTTAAGAGATCTGAATTTTGTTTTTCTAATTCACTATATATATCCTTTACATCCTGAGAACTTTCTTTATGTAAAATTAAATTTGCAGTATCAGTATGTACAAATATAGTATTTTGTAATCCTAAAAAAGTGGTATGCTTGTCACATCCGATGACCATATTACCATTTTTATCTACTGGATGCCCTTTTGAGACTAAATATTCATAAACAGACTCAAATGATCCAAGATCTGACCATGAAAACGCCGCTGGTACGACTTTAATTTTTTTACTACGCTCCATTACAGCATAATCAATACTAATTGATGGAATCTCTAATGACAAATCTAAATCAAGGAAACCTTCTTTATGAGCTTCCCACACTGCTTTAGACTTTTCATAAACATCTGGCTGAAACTGTTTCAATTCATCTAAGAGCACCCCTGCTTTAAAACAGAACATTCCACTATTCCATAAAAAATTACCTCTAGCTATAAATTCTTTTGCAGTAGTCTCATTTGGTTTTTCTCTAAATGACAGTACTTTATCTCCTTTTGATTCAATATAACCATAGCCAGTTTCTGGCTTAGTTGGAATAATTCCAAACGTTACAATAAAACCGTCTTGAGCTTTCAAAATTGCTTCTTGAATAGCATTATTGTAATCATCCATCTTGTCTATAATATGATCTGATGGGGTTATAATTAAGATATCTTCCGGATTTGAGGCAAACGCTGCAAAAGCAATTGCTGCCGCTGTGTTTCTTGGAGTGGCTTCGACAATATTTACATAAGTCGTTTTAGTTTTATCCATCACTTTTCCGCTCAAATGATGATTATCTACATTTCCAACTACCATTACTTTATCTGCCAAGTGACTATTACGATCAACTGTCATCTCAAATAAAGATTTGTTTTCAAAAATTTCCAAATATTGCTTTGGCTGGCTTTTACGAGAGAGAGGCCATAATCTGCTTCCTACTCCACCTGTTAAAATTACATGTATAATTGAATTGTTTTTTTCCATTTTTTAAAATTAAATAAGATTTAAAGTCTACAGCCTATTATCTGCTAGTGACCCTAAAACTCCTTTTACATCATATAATAAACTGCTATCTTTTTGCAATTCAGAAAAATTCAATTTTAAAAATTCATTATGTGCTACTCCTAAAACTATAGCATCAAATTTTTCTGCTGGCAAAGAATTTTTAGTATCTAATTTGTATTCTTCTTTGACTTCTTCGATACTAGCTAAAGGGTCAAATATGGTAACTACTATTCCGTATTCTTTTAATGCTTTTATAACATCTACTATTTTGGTATTTCTGACATCTGGACAGTTTTCTTTAAAAGTGATTCCTAACATTAAAAGGTGTGCACCATTAACAGAAACACCTTTTTTTATCATTAGTTTTACAACTTGTGAAGCAACATATTCACCCATGCTGTCATTTAAACGTCGTCCTGCCAAAATTATTTCAGGATGATACCCAAATTCCTGCGCTCTCTGAGCTAAATAATAAGGATCTACTCCAATGCAATGGCCTCCTACAAGACCTGGTTTAAATGGCAAAAAATTCCATTTAGTTCCTGCTGCTTTTAAAACTTCTTGAGTATCGATATTCATTAAATTGAATATTTTTGCTAGTTCATTAACAAAAGCTATATTGATATCTCTTTGAGAATTCTCAATTACTTTTGCCGCTTCAGCTACTTTGATTGACGGCGCTAAATGCGTTCCTGCAATAATAACTGATTTATATAACGAATCTACTTTTAGCCCAATTTCTGGAGTTGAACCGGAAGTTACTTTTAAAATTTTCTCTACTGTATGTTCTTTATCGCCAGGATTTATTCTTTCTGGAGAATAACCTACAAAGAAGTCCTCATTAAATTTAAGTCCAGAAATTTTTTCTAAAACCGGAACACACTGTTCTTCTGTAACGCCTGGATAAACTGTTGATTCGTAAATTACAATATCATCTTTTTTTAATACTTTACCAACTGACTCACTTGATTTATATAAAGGTGTAAGATCTGGACGATTATTTTTATCTACCGGTGTTGGTACCGTAATTATAAAGTAATTGCATCGTTCAATATCATCAAGAGAACTTGTGCAATATAGACCTGTTTCACTATCGGTATTATTAACTAGTACCTTTTGTAAAGTAACAGAATCTATCTCCAACGTAGTATCAACACCAGAATTCAGGCTTTCAATTCTTGATTTATTTATATCAAAACCTACAACAGCATATTTCGTCGCAAATAATCTGGCTAAAGGTAAGCCAACATAACCTAACCCTATAACAGCTATCTTTATGTTTTTTTCCAATTTCACTTCTTATTTATAAGTTTTCAGTCATTAAAATTCACGGCTTCGCCCTTCTGAGTCACAAAAAATGAGACCAGACTACGCAAAATTATTTTCGGCAAATATAATATAAAAGTCAATTTATATGCTATAGTTTTTTGTAATACTTTGGTAAAACAAAGAATTACAGACGTTTTAAACACTAATACCCTAACAATCAATATGTAATAAAATATTTACAAAAAATAAAAACAGAGAATAAAACCCATAAACTGAAATTTTATTCTCTGTATAACTTAGAAAGATAATAAAAAGAGGCTATCTAAAACTAAATAAACCGACTTAATTTTACTTATATTTAATTTTTAATACACATCCCAATGATTCAAGAACTAAAATATAATGTGTATTTGAAACTTCCTGAACAATCGCACTTTGATTATTAAAAACTCCAGACTCTAATTTTATTTTATCCCCCGCATGAAATGGCAAAACAGAAGCATCGGCAATATTTGGTGCTTTTAAGCTGTTTTTTATTATATTAATTTCTTCATCACGAACCACTGCCGGCTTTCCTAGCCAAAACAAATATCTCACAACACCTGCTATTTCAAAAACAGAATTCCTTTCACTATCTGGCAATTGCACAAAAACATAAGAATTAAAAAGCGGCATTTCCACTTTCTTTTTTCTATCTGACCATTGTTTTATTTTTGTTATTAAAGGACAATAACATTCAATTCCCATCTGAATAAGTCTTTCAGCTACTTTTTTCTCCCATTTCGGTTTTGTATAAATCACATACCAATTCATAATTTCTATTTTTATTGAAAATAAAACTTAAACCAACCACTTTCTTCTCTCTTCATATTAAATCTTATCACAATAGAATATTCCATTAAGAACCTATTCCTTTATAAACAAAACCAATTGATTCTAACTTTTTAGCATCTAGTATATTTCTCCCATCAAAAACAAATGCAGGTTTGTGCATTGATTCATATATTTTTTGCCATTCATAAGTTGTAAATTCATCCCATTCAGTTAATACGGCAATAGCATGTGAATCTTTACAGGCATCATAAGCATTATTAAATATGGTTAACGATTTAATATTTTCTTCAACGCTTCTAGTTTCTAAATAATCTAAATCGCTTAACATTTTATTTCTTGACACTTTTGGATCATATACAGAAATCTTCGCTTGCTCGTTTATTAAATCATCTGCTACATAAATTGCCGCAGATTCGCGTGTATCATTTGTATCTTTTTTGAAAGCCCAACCTAAAAAAGTAATTTTTTTATCGGCAACAGTATTATATAAAGTCTGAACAATTTTATTTGAAAATCTTCTTTTTTGATGATCATTCATAATTATAACCTGTTCCCAGTAATCTGCCACTTCATTTAAACCATAAGTCTTAGCAATATAAACCAGATTTAAGATATCTTTTTGAAAACAAGATCCTCCGAAACCAACAGAAGCTTTCAAAAATTTAGGTCCAATTCTGCTATCCATTCCAATTGCTCTAGCAACTTCATTTACATCTGCTCCTGTTTTTTCACACAATTCAGACATTGCATTGATAGATGAAATACGTTGTGCTAAAAATGCATTAGCTGTTAATTTAGACAATTCTGATGACCAAACATTTGTCGTTAGAATCTTATCTCTACTAACCCAATTTGCATAAACATTTACTAAAGCATTAATTGCAGTCTCTCCTTCGGGAGTTGTGTCTCCACCAATTAAAATTCTGTCAGGGTTTAATAGATCTGTAACAGCAGTTCCTTCGGCTAAAAATTCAGGATTTGATAAAATTTGAAATTGTACACCATTACCTGTGTTATCCAATATGCTTTTTATAGCTTCGGCTGTTCGAACTGGTAAAGTTGATTTTTCTACTACAATTTTATTCTGCTTGGCAACTTTTGCAATTTGTCTGGCACATAACTCAATATATTTTAAATCAGCTGCCATACCTTTTCCTTTACCATAAGTTTTAGTTGGGGTATTAACCGAAATAAAGATTATTTGTGCTTCGTCAATTGCTTTTTCTACTTCTGTTGAAAAAAACAAATTTCTTCCTCTTGCTTCTGCCACAATTTCTGCAAGTCCTGGCTCATAAATAGGAATATTATCAGTATTTGGATCATTCCAATCCTTAATTCTTTGTTCATTCAAATCTACAACTGTAACTTGAATATGTGGGCATTTTTGTGCAATTACGGCCATTGTAGGACCTCCAACATAACCAGCTCCAATGCAGCAAATTTTTGTAATTTCCATTTACTATAATTATTATCTTTATTTATTTCAAATTATTCCAATACCAGCTTACCGCTTCTTTTAATCCTTCCTGAAGAGAATATTTCGGATTATACCCTAAAAGACTTTTTGCCTTATCGATACTTGCTAATGAATGCGGAATATCTCCGGCTCTATTTATACCATATACAATCTCTACATCAGCAATTTTTGGATCAAACTCTGACAAATACGCTTTTAGATATTGTACCAAATCATTTAATGTGTTTCGATCTCCAAAAGCAGTATTATAAATTGTATTATAAGCTGATTGATTTTGAGTCGTTATTGCCAGTTCATTCATTTGGATCACGTTGTCAATATATGTAAAGTCACGTGAATAATTACCATCTCCATTAATAATTGGACTTTCATGATTCATTAATTGTTTAACAAATTTTGGAATTACTGCCGCATAAGCTCCATCTGGATCTTGTTTTCTTCCAAAAACATTAAAATAACGTAATCCGATTGTTTCTAAACCATAAGTTCTGCTAAAAATTTCAGCATATAACTCGTTTACATATTTAGTTATCGCGTAAGGAGATAATGGTTTCCCAATTACATCTTCAACTTTTGGCAATCCTTCAGAATCTCCATAAGTAGACGAGCTAGCTGCATATACAAAACGTTTTACTTTTGCATCTCTAGAAGCAACCAACATGTTTAAAAAACCTGAAACATTTACTTCATTAGTTGTTATCGGATCATTTATAGATCTTGGAACAGATCCTAATGCAGCCTGATGCAGAACATAATCAACACCTGCAACTGCCAAAATACAATCTTCAATATTTCTTATATCGCCTTCAATTAATTTATAGTTTGGGTTCCCTGTAATATCTTTCAAATTATGACGATGGCCGGTAGAAAAATTATCTAAACAAATTACCTTATGACCTAATCCCAAAAAATATTCTGACAGATTCGAGCCTATAAAGCCCGCTCCACCAGTAATCAGTATTGTATTTTGATTTGAAATTTTCATTTGTTCAAAATTATCTTTTCCTAAATTTATCAGAAATCAAGCCCCAAAGTCCACTTTGTTTCTCTTCTTCATGATATCCATTTGAATAAGCTCCGTAACCATACCCGTATCCATAAGTAGCTCCATACTTTGCTTTATTCTCAAAGCCATTAAAGACGATACTTGTGTTATTTAATTCTCCTCTTCTAACTTTATTGTTTAGCAACGTTATCATATCTTTTTTAGTATAATTCTGCCTTACGATATATAAAGTAACATCAGCATATTGAACAAGTTCTGAGGCATCTGAAACCAAACCAACTGGTGGTGTATCGAGAATTATATAATCGTATTTTTGTTTTAATTCATCTATCAATTCTTTCATTGCATCGCTTAGAATTAATTCAGATGGATTTGGAGGAATTGGCCCGGAAAGTATTACATCAAGATTTGAAATTTGTGTTGAATTTGTAATTTCATCCAAAGTGTTTTGCTTAATTAAATAATTAACAACTCCTAATTGTTTATTTGTAAAAGAAAATTCATCTGCTAATCTTGGTTTTCTTAAATCCAAACCAACGATAACTGTTTTCTTTTCACTTAACGCAAAAACTGTGGCAATATTAATAGAACAAAATGTCTTTCCTTCACCACTTATAGATGAAGTGATCATCAAAGTTTTTGAACCATGAAGCTGCTGTTTTTTATATAAAAATTGCAATGAAGAGCGGATACCTCTAAAAGCCTCAGAAAGAGCAGACTTTGGCTTCTCAAAAACAGCTAAACTTGCTGCATCTTTATTAACACCTATTACCCCTATTATTGGCATTTCGGTCAATTTACTAATATCTTCAGTGTTTTGAATTGAATTATTAATAAAGAAAATTGCTATTACAAACATAAGAGGAACTAAAATCCCCAAAAATAATGCTAAAATATAATTTGCAGAAGTTTTTGGCCCTATCAACCCTCCACCAATGTCTTTTGCAGAATCAATAAAATGAATATCTGACAAATTCGAAGCTTTTACAATTTCTGCTTCATTTCGTTTTTGAAGAAACTCGGTATAAATATTATCATTTAGATCATACTTCCTTTGAATCTTTAATAATTCTTGCTGTTCTTCGGGCAATTTTTTAACAGTATTTTCGGCTTGACCAATCTTTGCATTTACCAAAGATAAATCGTATAATAAGGAAGCTTTGGCTGAAATTATATTTTCTAACAATACACTTTTTACAGCCTGCATTTGATTATCGAAGTCTTTAAAAATCTTATCGCTTTTTACGGCATATGCCATCTCTGATCTTTGTGCTGAAAGAGCAATAAGCTTTGAAACATTTGCAACAATATTGGGATCTTCTATACCAGCAACAGAAGGCGCAGGTAATCTTGAATAATCGACACTATTATTTAAATAAGATCTTAAAGAATTATAATAGGCAATTTTTCGTGTTACTTGGTCTTTTTCAACATCGAAATTCATTATTTTATCTGAAAACTTGGCACCACCTCCTTCAATTTCATAAATATTTTTACCTTTTCTAAAAGTTTTCAATTCATTTCCGGTTTGTTTCAACTGTGCTTCCATAGCTACAAGTGTGCTATCTATAAATCTTATTGTATTGGTTGCAAACTGGTTTTTGCCATCTAATTGAATTTTTATCAACATTCTTACTGTTGCGTTTAAATATTCAACCATTCTGGCTTTATTGGTTCCCTGCATTCCTAAAGTTAGAAGCGATCCTCCATTTTTATCGCTATCTACACTTATTCCTCTATAGCGAGAAACTGTTCCATTAAAATCATTGAATTTTACAAAATATTCTTTTCCTTTATAAAATCCCGGATTATCATTAATTTGTAGTTTCCAGTTTAAAAAAGGTAGAGAAACCTGTTCACCAACCTTATATTTTTTAATAAATATTACAGGCTGTACAGAAGTATTACTATAAATATTAGTAGAATATGTAATTAACGAAACTGAATTACTTTCAAATGGTATTTGAATTTGATATTCATTTTCACTTAAAAATTTAATACTAATTAGAGTATTTGCAAGCTGCTCTTTTGTTTTATCTATATCAACATAAAAAGGAACCGCTCCATAAGAATCAATTAAATTGTATTTTCCTTGTTCAAGATAATCGATATAGTACTGTAACTTATCAACAACCAACTCATTATGCGACCTTGATTGCAGTATGGTAGAGATTCCATTAACCTGATCTGAGATTCCGCCCCAATTAAAAACTAAACTAGTATTAGATGTAAAAAATGGATTGCTTTCTTCCTTTATAGAAATCATGGTTTGCATTCCGTAAATTTTTTCTTTTCGAATATTTACCTGATATGCGATTGTAAAAGCAATAATCAAACTAGCCAAAAACCATTTCCAATAACTTAGGATTTTTAATAAAAATCCTTTAAAATCAAAATTTGAATGATTCTCAAAAATGGAAAAATCTTTTATGTCTAACATCTTAAATAAATTATTTTTAATTTCTGATTATCAAATAAACTGTTGTAGCCAATGACAACAAAGTAATAACGGTTCCTATAGACTGTATACCAGTTTGTCCAGTTCCCCACGTTTTTTGTTTTAAAGGCTTGACATATATATAATCATTTGGCTGTAGATAATAATATGGAGATTTCATGACATTAACATCTGTAAGGTCTATTTCATTCATCTGTACACCTGTTGGTGTCTGACGAATTACAGTTACTGCCTTTCTGTTACCTACAGTAGTAATATCACCTGCATTGGCAATAGCTTCCATAATATTTACATTCTCTTTAAACAATGTTTTTGTTCCAGTACTCCCAACCTCTCCGTTGATTGTATACCTAAATCCTGCTAATTTTACAGTAAGAAAAATGTTTGCTTCACTTTTAAAATACTCTTCATGCAATTTTTTTTCTATTTTAACACGAACTTCCTCTAAAGTAAAACCAATGACATTAATTTCTCCTAAAATTGGCATTCTTATATTACCATGATCATCAACTGTAAATCCATCGAAATATAATGACGACTCTGATTTACCAATAGAAGAAGCATCTGTTGTATTAAAAATCGAAACCAATTTAGGATCGATAGCTTTTATACTAATACTTAAAACATCATTTACTTGCAATCTATAAGGCTTAGATTCTACTGATGCAATCTTATTTTGCTCTGACGAAGTGTTTTTATCCTGCAAATACACCAAATCATTTAAGGGAATGCATGATGTAAATAATGTACTAATCAGCAATAATATATAGAGGCTGTTTTTTGTCATTTTGAAAATTTTAACGCAAATATAGTTTTTCCTTTAGTTTTCAGGAAATCTATATATTATTTGATTGTATTTAATTGCTTTTGAAAGTTTTTTCGAACGGAACACGGTGTAAAATACTTCTCCCAAGTGTAATTTCATCAGCATATTCTAATTCATCTCCTACGGAAATCCCTCTCGCTATTGTAGAAATTACAATTTCTGAATCAGCGATTTGTTTGTAAATGTAAAAATTTGTGGTATCCCCTTCCATTGTAGAGCTCAAAGCGAAGATAATTTCAATAACTTTTCCTGATTTTACTTTCTCAACTAAAGTAGAAATATTTAACTGACTTGGGCCAACTCCTTCAATCGGAGAAATTTTACCTCCTAAAACGTGGTAAATCCCTCTGTATTGTCCAGTATTTTCAATCGCCATGACATCGCGGATATCTTCTACAACACAAATCGTTTGATGATTTCTACTAGTATTTGCACAAATTTCACAAATCTTTGTGTCTGAAATATTGTGGCAATTTTGGCAAAATTTAATATCCTCGCGCATATTTAACAATGCTTGCGATAGAAATCCCGTTTGCTCTTTTGGCTGCTTTAACAAATGAAGAACTAATCGCAATGCTGTACGCTTACCAATTCCTGGTAATTGCGACATCTCGTTGACCGCTTTTTCAATAAGTTTTGATGAAAATTCCATGACGACAAAAGTAATACTTTTAATGGTATAGCCGGCTTTGACACATCTAAAATCAGCATTCCAAAGATTAAATATTATTACTGAATTTACTTAGCATCAATAAAAGCGATATTCTTTTATGGCAACCCTGATACTTCGGAAGCCATAAAAGATATGGTGAATAGTCGAGATCATCTCCCGAAAAAACTAATATTGATTCGTCGCCAATAAAACCAAGGTACAGGCAACTTCAACCTCAATATTATTCAATTCTAATAATTGATATAATTCAGGATTTTCAGTTCCGGGATTGAAAATTACTCTTTTAGGCTGTGCTTCAACAATGTAGTTATAATAATCGCGTTGACGATTAGGGTTTAGATATAAAGTTACTGTATCTATATTTTTAACAGGAACGGCTTTTGTGTGAATTTTTACTCCAGCTACTTCTCCAGTATTTTGACCAATTGCAAGAACTGTATGTCCTTTTTGTGTTAATGCATTTATCGCTCTAAAAGCATAACGATCAGGTTTTGTGGTTGCACCAAGCAACAATGTTTTTTTATTTTTCATTATATTAGAATATTCCACAAAAGTAGTCAAAAAGGATGAGCTTAATTTATTCTATTGATTTAGAATATTGACCTTAAAAAATAATATCATAATATAAATTTACACGCAGATATTAAAATTTGACTATTTTTACTTCACTAACCAATATTATATGGATTTATTTATTTACCTATTTGCAGCACTTTTCTCAGTACTAAACCCAATTGGGACTGTTCCCATTTTTGTTGGATTAACACAGCATGACTCAAAAAAAGAACGTTCCAGAATTTCTTTATGGACTGCTATAAATGTTGGTATCATTTTATTGGTTTCTTTTTTTATTGGCCAATATGTTTTGACTTTTTTTGGAATAAGTATTGATGCACTTCGAATTGCAGGCGGAATCGTGATTGTAAATTCTGGTTTTTCATTACTTTCTGGTAAATTCAATAAAAAACGAGGCATCAATAAAAAAATCGAAAATGAAGTACAGCAACGAAATGATATTGCTTTAACTCCATTAGCGATTCCTATGCTTGCTGGACCAGGTTCCATTTCTTTATTAATTGCATTTTATCAGGAACACCATCAAATGGAGGAAATCATTTTTTCTTGTCTTGCAATTTTAGCAATAGCCGTCGTTATTTTTGTTATTCTAAAAAGCGCACATTATCTGGCAAGAATTTTAGGAGCATCTGGAATTGTAGCAATATCAAGAATTGTCGGTTTTATTGTAATTTCTATAGGAATTCAATATATCGTAAGTTCGATCGTAAATATTATTAAAGGAAATTTTTAAAATATTTCCACATTTATACAAAACAAAAAGGGATAAAAACTTAGTGTTTCTATCCCTTTTTTTAATTTCTTGATTAATTTTAATTTCTTGGTAAAAATACTTCAGCCATCATACATCTTGCGCTTCCGCCACCGCAAGCTTCAATAGTATCTAAACTTGAACTTAATATTTCAGCATGTTTTTCTAATTGTTGAATTTGTTTTGGAGTTAAACTTTGATGAGCTGATGCACTCATAACAATATATTTTTTATCGTTTGTTCCTCGAACTTCCAACATATTTCCGGCAAAATTATTAACCTGATCTTCTGTAATTAGAATAATTTCTTTTTTATCATCTTTTAGATTATCAAGAACCATTTTACGTTCTTTTTTATCATCGATACAATCTGCACAAATAACTGCGAAAGTTTCACCCAAACACATCATAACATTGGTATGATATATTAATTTACGTTCACCATCAACTGTTTGAAAAGCTTCAAAAATTACCGGAGCATAATCAAAATCTTCGCAGAACTCAATAAACAATTCTTCGTCAGCACGAGGAGATAAAGCACAATATGCTTTTGCATTGGCACGATCTAAAAGTAAGCTTCCAGTTCCTTCTAAAAAATAGCCATCATCTTCTGCAGATGTATAATCCATTATATTAGAAATCTCAAAACCTTTTTCCTCTAAAGTATCTAATATATCTTCACGGCGTTCTAAACGACGGTTTTCTGCAAACATCGGATAAAGTGCGACATCTCCATTTTCATGAAATGAAACCCAATTGTTCGGAAAAATACTGTCCGGAGTATCTGTTTCCAAATTATCTTCAATTACGGTCACGTCAACGCCAACAGCTCTTAGTTTTTCAACAAAAGTATCAAACTCTTGCTGTGCTTTTGCATTAACTGTACTTGGCAATAGTCCATCTAATACTTTTTGGTAATAATTATTTACAGCTGTTTGTTCATTCATTCTGAAAGCAACAGGCCGTATCATTACGATTGCATTTGTTGTTTGTTTCATTTTTTATATTTTTATTTTGTTTCAGGTTTCAAGTTTCAGGTTACAACAACTTGAAACCTGAAACCTAGAACTTGAAACAACTATTTTAGTCTCTAATTAATGGTAAAGTTGAACATCTCAACAAACCTTCTTGTTTTGCAATTTCGGCATACGGAATTTCTTCTACAGTAAAACCGTTTGCGCGAAGCCAGTTATTTAGTCTCGTGAAGTTTTTCTCAGAAACAACAACATCTTTATCAATCGAAAATACATTTGAAAACATATTATACATTTCCTCTCTTTCAATATGAAATAGATTTTCTCTTCCGAAAAGATTTACCAAATACAAATAATCTGCCTCTTCACGGAAACCTCTTTTATAAATGATTCCTTTATCTTTTCCAACTGGCTGAAAACAACAGTCTAAATGCAATGCATTATCACGAGCTTCTAACTTCGATTTAACCAAATCAAATTCTTTTACAATCTTATTTGGAAACAATTCTTTAATATAATTTACGCCATGCATATTTGTTCTGGCAGTAATATAATCTTTGTAATCACTTCCTTTGTATGTTCCAATAAAAATATGATCATTCCAAAGCATAACATCGCCGCCTTCAATATGAACTTCTTCTGGAGGACGCACAACTTTTATTGCATCGATTTGATCAATGACGTACTGAATTGCATCTAACTCGCGTTCACGATCTGGTAAAATATTTGATTTTATGAAAACATCATCAATTACAAATCCTATATCTCTGGCAAAAATTTGATTGTAGTTTTCAATCATTTCAGGACGATAAACAGTTACATCGTATTTCTGAAAAACAGCATTAAAAGCATCCATTTCAGCAACCATATCTTTTTCGATAGGATATGTTCCGGCTTTAATATGTTCCAATGATTTAGGATCATAGGCTTCATCTAATGAAGGAGTTGGCCCATTATGAACGGCTGAACCCAAAACTACTGCACGTAATCTTGACGTTTCGTTCTTTACATTTAATTGCAACATAACTTTATTATATTTTTGACAAAGATAAAAAAAGCTTTACAGTTAAGTAAAGCTTTAGTTTTTTTATTTGTTAGACTTAAAGTCTCTTAAAGGATGTCCAGTGTAAATTTGTCTTGGCCTTCCAATTGGTTCTTTATTTTCACGCATTTCTTTCCATTGTGCAATCCATCCCGGAAGTCTACCAATTGCAAACATAACCGTAAACATATCCGTTGGAATCCCTAATGCTCTGTAAATAATTCCAGAATAGAAATCAACGTTTGGATATAAGTTTCTTGATTTGAAGTATTCATCTTCAAGAGCTGCAGATTCTAATTTTTTAGCAATTTCTAAAATCGGATCTTCAACACCTAAAGTTTCTAAAACTTCTTTAGCTGCTTTTTTAATGATTCTAGCTCTTGGATCAAAGTTTTTATAAACTCTATGACCAAATCCCATTAAACGGAAAGGATCATTTTTATCTTTAGCTTTTGCCAAGAATTTATCAGTATCTCCACCATCTTTATTAATCTCCTCAAGCATTTCAAGAACTGCTTGGTTAGCCCCTCCGTGAAGTGGCCCCCAAAGAGCAGAAACTCCTGCAGAAATAGAAGCAAATAATCCAGCATGAGACGAACCTACCATTCTTACTGTAGATGTTGAACAGTTTTGCTCGTGATCTGCATGAAGAATAAATAATTTATCTAAAGCATCAACTACAACAGGATTTGCCGAATATGGTCCTGTAGGTAATTTAAACATTAACTGCATAAAATTATCTACATAACCTGTTGTGTTATCGTAATAATTTAATGGATAACCCATAGATTTTCTATAAGTCCAAGTAGCAATTACAAGAAATTTACCCATTGTTTTACAAATGGCTTCGTACATTTCTTTTTCATTGTCTACATTAACTGCTTTTGGATTAAATGCTGTTAAAGCACTTGTTAAAGCAGATAAAACTCCCATTGGGTGAGCTGTTTTTGGAAAACCATCAATGATATTTTTCATCTCTTCGTTTACCAAAGTATGTTTTTTAATACCATTTTCAAACTGCTCTAATTCCTGAGCTGTTGGTAATTCTCCGAAAATCAGAAGATAAGATACTTCTAAGAAACTAGCTTTTTCTGCTAAATCTTCGATTGAATATCCTCTGTAACGTAAAATTCCTAATTCTCCGTCTAAGAAAGTGATTTCACTTTTACAAGATCCAGAGTTTTTATATCCCGGATCAATTGTAATAATACCTGTTAAATCACGTAATTTGTTAATATCGATAGCTGATTCATTTTCGCTTCCTGTGATTACCGGAAGTTCAATTTTTTGACCATCTACTTCTAATGTAGCTATTTTTGACATAATATAATCGGAAATAATTCTATAAAATAATAATTTATCAAATCTAAGGAATTTAAGACTAACTAAAAAAAGAATCCTGCTATGAATTTGTTAAAACTCCAAAAAAAAACCATTCGTTAACACGAATGGTTTCTTTTCAACATATATCTCTTACGATTATTTGATCTTGAAAGCGTTTAATCCTGGGAAATAAGCAGTACTTCCTAACTCTTCTTCGATTCTTAATAATTGATTGTATTTTGCCATACGATCAGAACGAGAAGCAGAACCTGTTTTAATTTGCCCACAGTTTAAGGCAACTGCTAAATCAGCAATTGTATTATCTTCTGTTTCACCAGAACGGTGAGACATTACTGAAGTATAACCAGCATTTTTAGCCATATTTACAGCAGCGATAGTTTCTGTTAAAGTTCCAATTTGGTTTACTTTTACAAGGATTGAATTAGCGATTCCTTTTTCAATACCAGTAGATAAACGTGCAACATTAGTAACAAATAAATCATCACCAACTAATTGTACTTTACTTCCAATTTTTTCAGTTAAATATTTCCATCCATCCCAGTCATCTTCATACATACCATCTTCGATAGAAATAATCGGATATTTAGCAGCAAGTTCAGCTAAATAATCAGCTTGCTCTTCAGAAGTTCTGATTTTTCCAGTTTCGCCTTCAAATTTAGTATAATCGTATTTACCGTTTACATAAAACTCAGAAGCAGCACAGTCAAGAGCAATCATAATTTCGTCACCAAAAGTATATCCAGCTTTTTCAACCGCTAATTTGATAGTATCTAAAGCATCTTCAGTACCACCTGCTAAGTTTGGAGCAAAACCACCTTCATCACCAACAGCTGTACTTAAACCTCTGTCGTGTAAAACTTTTTTCAAGCTGTGGAAAATTTCAGTTCCCATTTGCATAGCATGTGTAAAAGAAGTTGCTTTTACAGGGAAAATCATAAATTCCTGGAATGCGATAGGCGCATCAGAGTGAGAACCTCCATTGATGATATTCATCATTGGAACAGGTAACGTATTAGCAGAAACTCCACCTACATATCTGTATAAAGGTAATCCAAGTTCGTTAGCAGCAGCTTTTGCAGCAGCCAAAGAAACTCCTAAAATTGCATTAGCTCCTAATTTAGATTTATTTGGAGTTCCATCTAAATCAATCATTAATTGATCAATTGTATTTTGTTCAAAAACAGAAGTTCCAACTAGTTCCTCAGCAATAACAGTATTTACATTGTTCACTGCATTCAAAACTCCTTTTCCAAGATAAGCTTTACCTCCATCACGTAATTCAACAGCTTCGTGTTCTCCAGTTGATGCTCCAGATGGAACTGCAGCTCTTCCTAAAACTCCGTTTTCAGTTACTACATCAACCTCAATAGTAGGATTTCCTCTGGAATCCAAAATTTGTCTTGCGTGAACTTTAATTATAATACTCATTATTTTTGTTTTTATTAATAGATTATAGATTTTTTTTCGAAATTAGAAAAATATTTAATATTAAAAACGAATTTTCTTTACTAAACACCTTTATTTATTAACTACATCGTTTTAGACACGGTCAGTTTTATATTCTCAACAAATTGATCAAATAAATATGACGAATCATGTGGTCCCGGACTTGCTTCTGGGTGATATTGTACTGAAAAACAATTCTTATTTTTCATTCTCATACCTGCTACAGTACCATCATTTAAATGTAAATGTGTAATTTCTAAATCAGCATGATTATCTAACTGTTCTTTATTTACAGCAAAACCATGATTTTGAGAAGTAATTTCTCCTTTTCCTGTAATAAGATTTTTTACCGGATGATTAATTCCACGATGTCCATTAAACATTTTATAAGTCTGAACACCATTTGCCAAAGCAATTACCTGATGTCCTAAACAGATTCCAAATAAAGGCTTATCCTCCGCAAGAATTTTCTTTGCAACTTCGATTGCCCCAAATAATGGATCTGGATCTCCAGGTCCATTTGATAAGAAAAATCCATCGGGATTAAACGAATTCAAATCTTCATAAGTTGAATTGTATGGAAAAACTTTAATGTAGCAGTCTCTCTTTGCAAGGTTTCTAAGAATATTCTTTTTGATTCCAAGATCAAGTGCCGAAATTTTATAGGTTGCATTTTCATCTCCAATAAAATATGGTTCAGTTGTAGATACTTTTGAAGCCAATTCCAAACCTTCCATATTTGGAACATTTTCCAGTTCTTTTTTCAAATCTTCAATTGAAGTTCCATCTGTACAAATAACAGCATTCATTGCTCCATTGTCACGAATATAACTTACAAGAGCTCTTGTATCAACATCAGAAATACAAATCAGGTTTTGTTTCGCAAAGTAATCTTCCAGACTCCCAGAAGCACCTTCTCTAGAATAATTAAAGCTAAAGTTTTTACAAACCAAACCAGCAATCTTAATGCTATCTGATTCTACTTCTAAATCATTAACACCATAATTACCAATATGCGGATTAGTCGCAACCATAATTTGACCAAAATAAGAAGGGTCAGTAAAAATCTCCTGATATCCGGTCATTCCAGTATTAAAACAAACTTCACCAAAAGTTTTACCGCTGATTCCGATAGATTTACCATGAAAAATAGTTCCATCACTTAGTAATAAAATGGCGCTTTGTCGTGTTGTGTATTTCATTCTTTAATTTGTATTGTTTTTAATCGTCTTATGAAACTTTTGATGTTTCATTTGTAATTAGATATTTTGCAAATTTACTTCTTTAAAAGAGTGCTGCCAAGATTTTTTAAATTTTTCATTCATAAAAATAAAACCTTGACACTGAAATAAGTTAAATTTTACTCTTCTAAAAAAAATCAAAAAAAAAGGATAAACTAAAAATTAGCTTATCCTTGATTTCTATAGAATCATTACTTTCATAATTATTCAGAAGCTTCAGTAGTCGATTCTGATTCAGCAGCAGGAGCTTCAGGAGCAGTACCTTCAGCTTTCTTAGCTTTACCACCACGACGGCTTTTAGCTTTTTTAACTTCTTTTTTACCTCCATTGTAAAGTTCATTGAAATCTACAAGTTCGATCATCGCCATATCAGCGTTATCTCCCAAACGATTTCCAACTTTAATGATACGAGTGTATCCACCTGGACGGTCTCCAACTTTAGCTGCTACATCTCTGAACAAGTCAGTTACTGCATATTTGCTGCGTAAGTAAGCAAAAACAATACGACGGTTGTGAGTCGTATCTTCTTTTGATTTTGTGATTAAAGGCTCAACGAATTGTTTAAGCGCTTTTGCTTTAGCAACAGTAGTGTTAATACGTTTGTGCTCAATAAGAGAACAAGCCATATTAGCCAACATAGCTTTTCTATGTCCAGTTTGTCTGCTTAAGTGGTTGAATTTTTTTCCGTGTCTCATGACGTGTTTTTTTTATCTTCATCTTGCTACAATCCACTATGGAGAGCAAAATATGAAGTAAATTATTCTTTATCTAATTTGTATTTAGCTAAATCCATTCCGAAAGTTAAATTCTTAACTGCAACAAGTTCATCAAGTTCAGTTAAAGATTTTTTACCAAAATTACGGAATTTCATTAGGTCATTTTTATTGAACGATACTAAATCACCAAGTGTATCAACTTCAGCCGCTTTCAAGCAATTTAATGCTCTTACAGATAAATCCATATCAACAAGCTTAGTTTTAAGCAATTGTCTCATATGCAATGACTCTTCATCATACGATTCTGTTTGTGCAATTTCGTCAGCCTCAAGTGTAATTCTTTCATCAGAAAACAACATGAAATGGTGAATTAAAACTTTAGCAGCTTCAGTAAGAGCATCTTTTGGATTAATAGATCCATCAGTTTTGATTTCAAAAACTAATTTTTCGTAATCTGTTTTTTGCTCTACACGGAAATTTTCGATTGCATATTTTACATTTTTTACCGGAGTAAAAATAGAATCTGTAAAAATCGTTCCAATTGCAGCATTTTGTTTTTTGTTCTCTTCAGCAGGAACGTATCCTCTACCTTTTTCGATTGTTAAATCGAAGTTCAATTTGATTTTAGAATCTAAATTACAGATAACAAGGTCTGGATTCAAGACTTGAAAACCTGAGATAAATTTTTGAAAATCACCTGCTGTCAATTGATCTTTACCTGAAACAGAAATTGTAACTGATTCATTATCTATATCTTCAATTTGACGTTTGAAACGTACTTGTTTTAGATTAAGGATAATTTCGGTAACATCTTCAACAACACCTGAAATAGTAGAAAACTCATGATCTACACCTTCGATACGAACAGATGTAATTGCATAACCTTCTAACGCTGAAAGCAAAACTCTTCTAAGTGCATTACCAACTGTCAATCCATAACCAGGTTCTAAAGGTCTAAATTCGAATTTACCTTCAAAATCGGTTGAATCGATCATGATAACTTTATCGGGCTTTTGAAAATTAAATATTGCCATAAATTTCGACTAAGTCAATTATTATTTGTTGTACAACTCTACGATTAATTGTTCTTTAATGTTTTCTGGAATTTGAAGTCTTGCAGGTACAGAAACAAAAGTTCCTTCTTTAAGATCATTGTTCCAAGTAATCCATTCATAAACATGACTTGAATTTGATAAAGAACGCTCGATAGCCTCTAAAGATTTAGATTTTTCACGAACTGCAACTTTATCACCAGGCTTAAGGTGGTAAGAAGGAATATTAACAACTTCACCGTTTACTGTAATGTGTCTGTGAGATACTATTTGACGAGCACCTCTTCTAGATGGAGCAATTCCCATTCTAAAAACAACATTATCTAATCTTGCTTCACATAGTTGTAATAAAACTTCACCAGTAACTCCTTTAGTAGCTGATGCTTTTTCGAATAAATTTCTGAATTGTTTTTCTAAAATT
>NZ_DLHA01000017.1:373781-378263 GCF_002482975.1 Flavobacterium sp. UBA7680
ATTGCTTCGCCAAATTTACGAGCGATTCTTGTGCTAGGACCAGTATATCTTGCCATTTTGAATTGTTTAAGATTGAGATTATGAATTCAGGTCTTATCCTTCGATAATCTATTTTCAATCTAGGTTATACTATAATTTTTGAGTATTAAACTCTACGTCTTTTTGGAGGACGACATCCGTTGTGAGGCATTGGAGTAACATCGATAATCTCAGTAACTTCAATTCCACCGTTATGAATAGAACGGATAGCAGACTCACGTCCGTTTCCTGGTCCTTTTACATAAACTTTTACTTTTTTAAGTCCAGCCTCAAGAGCTACTTTACTACAATCTTCTGCTGCCATTTGAGCTGCGTACGGAGTATTCTTTTTAGAACCTCTGAAACCCATTTTTCCAGCTGAAGACCAAGCAATAACTTCACCTTTCTTATTTGTCAAAGAAATAATAATATTGTTAAAAGTAGAAGAAACATGAGCTTCACCCGTTGATTCAACGATAACTTTACGTTTTTTTGCAGTTGCTTTAGCCATATTACCTATTATTTAGTTGCTTTTTTCTTGTTAGCAACAGTTTTTCTTTTTCCTTTTCTAGTTCTAGAGTTGTTTTTAGTTCTTTGACCTCTTAATGGAAGACCAGATCTATGACGAATTCCTCTATAACAACCAATATCCATTAAACGTTTGATGTTCAAAGAAACTTCAGAACGTAATTCTCCTTCAATTTTGAATGCTCCAACAGCTTCACGAATTGCTCCGATCTCGTCATCATTCCAATCTTGAACTTTTTTATCTTGGCTAACTTGAGCTTTCTCTAAAATCTCAATAGCTCTACTTTTTCCTAATCCGAAGATGTAGGTAAGTGCTATAACACCTCTCTTGTTTTTTGGGATATCTACCCCTGCTATTCTTGCCATAATTATCCTTGTCTTTGTTTAAATCTAGGATTCTTTTTGTTTATCACGTACAATCTTCCTTTTCTACGCACGATAATGCACTCGGCACTTCTCTTTTTTACTGATGCTCTAACTTTCATAGTGAATATCCTTTAATATCGATAAGTAATTCTTGCTTTTGACAAATCGTAAGGACTCATTTCTAGTTTCACTTTATCACCAGGTAATAATTTGATATAATGCATACGCATTTTTCCAGAAATATGAGCAATTACAATATGTCCATTTTCTAACTCCACACGGAACATCGCATTAGATAATGCTTCAATGATTGATCCGTCTTGTTCTATTGCTGATTGTTTTGCCATAAATATATTAAGCTACTGCTTTTCTATTTTTACCAGTCTTCATTAAACCATCATAATGTTTGTTTAACAAGTATGAATTGATTTGTTGAATAGTGTCTATCGCAACTCCAACCATAATTATTAATGAGGTACCTCCAAAAAACATTGCCCAAGATTGTTGTACATCCATAATACTTACAACAATAGCTGGGAACACAGCAATCAAAGCAAGGAATAAAGATCCTGGGAAAGTTATTAAAGACATCACTTTATCAAGAAATTCAGAAGTTTCAGCTCCAGGACGAACTCCAGGAATAAAACCACCACTTCTTTTTAAATCATCAGCCATTTTGTTAGTAGGTACAGTGATCGCAGTATAAAAGAATGTAAATACAATAATTAAAGTTGCAAAAACAAAATTATACCAGAAACCAAACATATTACTAAATGCACCAACAATAGATTGTGATGTGTCTGATTTAGACAATCCAGCTACTGCTGCAGGGATAAACATAATTGCCTGAGCAAAAATGATAGGCATAACTCCAGAAGCATTAAGCTTAAGAGGAATCCACTGTCTGTTACCACCTGCTAAATCTTGCTCATAGTCACCAGTTGTAGTACGACGAGCGTATTGAACCGGGATTCTACGTACTGCCATTGTAAGCAATACACAAGAAATGATTACCAATAACCACACAATAATTTCAATAACTAACAACATTGGACCTCCATTGTTATTGGTAACTCTCGTTGTAAACTCTTGAATAAAAGCTTGCGGTAAACGAGCTAGGATACCAACCATAATTAATAATGAAATTCCATTTCCAATACCTTTATCTGTAATTTTTTCCCCAAGCCACATAGCAAAAATTGTACCAGTAACTAAGATGATAACAGAAGAGAACAAAAATTCAGGTGAATTAAATCCTAGTAAGAATGCACTTCCAGGTAACGTTCTGTATAAATTATAGATATAAGTTGGACCTTGAACCAGTGTAATAGCTATAGTCAACCAACGAGTGATTTGGTTAATCTTTTTTCTACCACTCTCCCCATCGTTTTGAAGTTTTTGCAAATAAGGAATCGCAATTCCCATTAACTGAACAACAATAGATGCAGAAATATAAGGCATAATACCTAAAGCAAAAACTGAAGCTTTAGAGAAAGCACCTCCTGTAAACATGTCTAGGATAGATCCTAAACCATTTTTAGTTTGTCCCGCTAAACCTGTTAATTGAGTTGCGTCAATTCCAGGCAGCGTTACATGTGCACCAAAACGATATACCAAAAGCAATCCTAATGTAATTAAGATTCTGTTTTTCAGTTCTTCGATTTTCCAAACATTACTTATTGATTCAATAAATTTCTTCATCTTAATAGATAAGTTATATAGTTACAGCTTCTCCACCAGCAGCTTCAATAGCAGCTTTTGCAGTAGCAGTAAATTTGTGGGCAGTTACTTTTAATTTTGCTTTCAATTCTCCTCTACCTAAAATCTTAACGATTTCATTTTTGGTAGCTAGACGATTTGCTACGAAATCTGTCATAGAAACAGAATCAGTAATCATACCATTGTCTACTAATAATTGAAGCGTATCTAAATTAACACCTTCGTATTCTTTACGATTGATGTTTGTGAAACCAAACTTAGGCACACGTCTTTGAAGTGGCATTTGCCCTCCCTCAAAACCAATCTTTTTAGAATAACCAGAACGAGATTTTGCTCCTTTGTGACCTCTTGCAGAAGTACCACCTTTTCCAGAACCTTCTCCTCTACCTAATCTTTTATTTTGATTGTGCGTTGACCCTTCAGCTGGTTGTAAGTTACTTAAATTCATAACAGTATTTGTTATTTAGCTTCTTCTACAGAAACTAAGTGTTTAACTTTGTTTATCATACCAAGGATAGCAGGGTTTGAATCATGCTCTACAACTTGTCCCATTTTACGTAGACCTAAAGCTTCTAATCCTCTTTTTTGAGAAAGAGGGCAGTTGATTTTGCTTCTTACTTGTTTTACTAATAATTTAGCCATAATTTCCTTGAATTAACCTTTAAAAACTTTTTCTAAAGAAACACCTCTTTGTTTTGCAACAGTATGAGCGCTTCTCATTTGTAATAAAGCATCAAAAGTTGCCTTAACTACGTTATGAGGATTTGATGATCCTTGAGATTTAGATAATACATCGTGAATACCTACTGATTCAAGAACTGAACGAACAGCTCCACCAGCAATAACTCCTGTACCATGAGAAGCAGGAATTAAGAATACACGTGCACCACCAAATTTACCTTTTTGTTCGTGAGGAACAGATTGTCCATTCAAAGGAATTTTTACTAAATTTTTCTTAGCATCTTCTACTGCTTTCGCAATTGCTTCAGAAACGTCTTTAGATTTTCCTAATCCGTGACCAACTACTCCGTTTTCATCACCTACAACTACAATAGCAGAAAAACCGAAAGCTCTACCACCTTTTGTAACTTTAGTAACACGATTAACACTTACCAGACGATCTTTAAGTTCAAGACCACTTGGTTTTACCAATTCTACATTTTTGTATTTAGACATAATATATTAGAATTTAAGTCCAGCCGCTCTTGCGCCTTCTGCTAATGATTTAATACGACCGTGATACAAATAACCACCTCTATCAAAAGTGATTGTTTCGATCCCAGCTTTTAACGCTTTCTCTGCAACTAGTTTTCCAACAGCAGCAGCTACTTCAACGTTAGTACCTTTTCCTATTTCTTTTTCTCTTGAAGATGCAGCTAAAATAGTAACTCCATTTACATCATCAATAAGTTGAGCGTAAATTTCTTTGTTACTTCTAAATACAGATAGTCTTGGGTTAGCAGCAGTACCACTAATCGATTTTCTAATTCTGAATCTAATTCTCTGTCTTCTATCAGATTTTGTTAATGACATAATCTTATTTTTTAAGCTGATTTACCTGCTTTTCTTCTTAATACTTCACCCACAAATTTAACACCTTTTCCTTTGTATGGCTCAGGCTTACGGAAACCTCTGATTTTCGCAGCAACCTGTCCTAAAAGTTGTTTGTCAAATGATGTTAATTTTACGATAGGGTTTTTACCTTTTTCAGATATTGTTTCTAAAACTACTTCTGGAGCAATTTCCAAAACAATATTGTGAGAATATCCAAGAGCTAAATCTAATTTTTGACCTTGGTTTGAAGCTCTATAACCAACTCCAACTAATTCAAGTTCTTTTGTAAAACCTTCA
>NZ_DLHA01000042.1:0-10812 GCF_002482975.1 Flavobacterium sp. UBA7680
GAGAGTATGTCGTCGCCTTTCTTTAAAAAAACCCTATCCAAATCGGATAGGGTTTTTTGTTTTGTATGGGTTTTGAAAACTAGCTTCTTTATGACCAGAGGTTATATAACACCTAAAGTGCCGGCAAAGAGTTAAAAGAACTGGAGCTGCATAGAGATTGATCAGATGCGTAATCATAGAGAGCTATCCAGTCAAAATTTCCTAGTAAGTACTGATCGCTTTGCGTTCACTTTAATTTTAGGAATTTGATCATTTAAATGTCCTATAGTCTTATAAAATCTACAATCTTGAGATTTGCAGGTTCTTTTATTTCCACATTAATTCACCAAAATTTTTTTGTTACCAAATCAGCTTTTATTTAGTTGGTTTCATGAGGTTTTCTATTGTCTTCTGTTTTAGATTCGATTTGTTTTATCCCGAATTTGTTATTGTTTGTAATTAAGCGTTTTGTAATATCTGTATAAATGATCATAAATTATAAGCTCATATGTTCTCTGTTTTGAGGTGTATTGCCTGTTGATCATCATGTGTATATGACTTTCTAAAAAGGAAATTAATGAAATCTGAATATTCTTTTTTATGGATAAAACTGCTTCTGTAATTTGATTTTCTTTAGTTTTTATAATTTCTAAAAAAATAAGATTTTCAGGATAATTAAAACATTGATTTATTACTGTTGACAATTCTCTATAATGTTTATCAAGTTCCTTTTTTAAAGTTTTATCGATTTCAAATTCTCTTTTGAAAGAAAGCTGTAAGCCATTCATCAAATTAAGTTTGTCTAAATTTGATAATTCAAAAGAATTTAAGAAAGAATCAATTGCATAAAAACTAAATAATAGTTGAGTTTGAGAACTAGGAAAAGAGGATTTGACTGAAAGGTATTCTAAAACCATTTCACTGTCTTTCCAAAAAAGAGATTCAGATTCAGTTATGGTTGAACCCCCATATCGTTCAAGTTCTCTTTGATATGTATCTGTTTGTATTTTCCAAATCAAATTTTCTTTAAGAAGTTTATTTAATATTGGATAAAGAGCCTGAATAGTTTTTGATAAATCATTTGGTTTTTTTATTAAAAATCTAATTCTAATATGCGGATCACCGTCATTATAGCGAATAAAAAACCATTTTTGAATAATATTTTTCTTTTTTAATTTCAAAATTATCGGCTCTAGTTTCTCAATCAAAATTATATCTGACGTTTTTGGCCCGGTATAAATTTTATAATACAACCAATCGCTGCCTAAAAAAAAATCTCTTTGCATTTATTGTTCCTTATAAAATGATAGCACAAACTCATTACAGAAATATTGACCAGCTTTATTTTTGACTGCTGAATTCTCTCTAAATAAAAACTCTTCTAAAATAATTTCTTCGCGATTTTTAACCGATTTCAAAAATAACTCTAAACTTATTGGAACTTCAAAATCTAATAAAAGTGTATTATCAGAATTAACCCAGTTTACATATCTGGGAAAGTTTCGTTTCAATCTCCATTTTAGAAATTCCTCTGGCAGCAAATCTTTATCAATTTTAGAGAGAATGATTATTTCTTCTTTTTTAATTATCCATTTAGCTTTTGATAATATAATTTCTTTATACATTACTCTCGGAAAAAAGTCATACTGTTTATTTAAGTTTCCCCAGCTGAAAGAATTAATTGTTTTAGTTTTCTGCCCTTGTAAATCACATAAAAAATGATAGATAGGAAGTGAATTTCTGGAAAAATTGTGAGCATTGGATAAACAAGGCAGAACTTCTTTTTTGTGTTTTTCTGAGTATAAAATTATTTTATTATTATTAATAGAAATTGATAAATCATTTAAAGAAATTGTATCTATTTGTGATACGCCCGGATTTGATAAGTAAGGAATCTCATGTTTTCTTAAAACGGGTCTTCTCAGTATATTTCCTGTTCTTGATTCTGGTATGTGAACAATTTCTGCGGTTATTTTATCTGAATATAGGTTTTCTTCTTTGTTAATGATTTCTTTTGTTAATTCATGAATTTCTGAATTTCCATTACAAAAGCGGCCTAATAATTTAGCAGCACTTACATTTCCCGATGATTCGATTGATATTTTGTCTTTTTCAAATACTTCAATCATTACAGAAAATGTTGCTGGAATGTTTTTTAAATCTGAATTAAAATCGGTAAAATCGTTTTGAGATAAAATAATTCTGTTTTCTTTATTTAAAATGCAGTCCTGCAGCTTTTTTTGTAGAACAAAGTCGTAAGAAGTCCATGACTGAGTTTTTATTTTTTGCTTTTTAGGCTTAAATGAAAAATAATCTAATATTTGATGACTGTCATTTATATCTAGGTTTTGAAGATATCCAATGCCAATTTCTGAGTCTAAGGCGGTTGTTAAAGGCATTGATTTATATTCATACCTTTTAATGAATTCTTTTTTAAATTCTTCCAGATTTTTTGAAGGCGTTTTAGGCTGAATTCCATTTAAGAAATAAAGTGCCTCAATTACTTTTTTAGATACGGTTTCATTTAAAAAACTCTCAGAGGCTTTAATATTTAAATCAGTCTGGAAAAGGTACTTTTCATCATAAAAAACTTCAGTTTTCTCAATTTTATTTTTGATATTTTTATATGTTTCCTGAGATGGAGTAAGAGTTAAATCCAAATCAGATAATTGTTTTTGTATAGTTTCTAAAAAACTATTTGTTTCATTAAGATTTGGAATTTTTTTCAGGATATCTGTAACTCTTTTCCATTCATTGCTTCCAGTAACGACAGCATCTAATTCAGATATTAAAAATTGATTTTTAATAAGATTTAAAACAAATACAAAAGCTTCTTCTTTTTCACTTTCATCATCGGCTAAAATTGAAATCATTTCTTCAATATTCATTCCTGATTTTGCACGTGAAAGTATTGTTTTTAAAACTTTGGATTTTCTAAAAGCTGCTATTGTATGTTCTGTTCTTTCATTAATATATTTATATTCTACATATCGATAAAAATCTCCTATTTTATAAATACTAGTATTAGGATAATGTTTTAATTGCGAGATAACTTCTTTTTTGTTTCCAATTGCTTGTAATAAAGTAATCCAAAAACGCATATCGAATTGAGTATTGCGCTTAAATTTATCAGATTCCTCTAGAGTAATTTTTGTTTCTCCAGCTATTGCCCCCACAGAACAGCCTGCAAACAAACCAAAGGGAGTACATCTAGAGGACATTCTGGCTAAATATTTTAAAAAAGTAATTTCTAGTTTTTCTGATTTCTCTTTAGAAAGAGAAGGATCTTTTTTTGACCATTTATCTAATTCTTTCACTAATTCCGGCGAAGCCAAATTTAAAGCTTCTTTAACCAAAGGAATTTGATAAGCTTCTATTGCTTTTTCTAAAGTATAGCTTTCTACAAGATCTAAATAAAAAGACAATGGGTATAATGGCGTTCTTAGTACAAACGATGAAAAAGGTACAATTTTGTATGGTTTAAGCATTTTTATTTTTTGCCTACTTTAGAGGCTAGTTTCGTAGCATTTAAACATTTAGGATTTTCCGGATTTTGGTAGCTCTGAAAAGTGATTTTTTTTATCGTAGACTATAAAAATAAAAGTTGAAATCTCTTGAGAAATAATTCATTATGATTTGAAAAATATTTTATGAATAAAAAGATTCATCCTAATCCAGTAAGTATTATTATCCTTAAATGGTTAATTTGTTCTTATTGCCTAATTTTAGACAATAAGAACATTCAGTAAAAAAGCTATTATTCTTATTGATCTTTTTCATTACAATCTCCAGTCGAATGATTCGTGGGGTCTGGTTCGCTTCCCCCTTTAATTAAATGGAGGTTTTTCAATTTTGCAAACTCCATTTTGTCGAGATCAAATTTTTTGATTTCTTTTTTAACTTTATTTTTTTTCATGTTTTTAATTTATAAGGTGTAGTAAATAAAAGTATAATTAAAAAATGACAGATTAATGATCTTCTTCACAATTTTTAGTTGATTGATTCTTAGGGTCAGGCTCATTACTGTCTCCTCCTTTAATTAAATGCAAGTTTTTCAATTTTGCGAATTCCATTTTGTCGAGATCAAATTTTTTGATTTCTTTTTTAGGCTTACTTTTTTTCATGTTTTTAAATTTCTAGGGATGTGACAAATATAAAATGTTGATAAAAAAAAGGGGTATAATTATAATTTTTATTTATCGAAATTCCCGAATTTCGATATTGAAAAATAATTATAGTTTTGGTTGTTAGTTATTTAACTTTTAGAGATTCTTCCATTTGTTTAATAAAATAAGCTGGTTTTATTCCTGACTTTTTATAAAAAGCCGAAGAAAAAGACTCAGCGCTATTAAAACCAAATTCTAAAGCGAGTGCCTGAATTGTATATTTTCTCAGTTTAGAATCCTTTTTTAAATTTTCTAACGCATGATCTATTCGTAAATCATTTATGTATTGTACAAAAGATTTATTTCTGTAGCTGTTAACTATTTTAGATAAATATTTCGTATTGGTTTCAAAAACAATTGATAACGATTGTATGGTAATATTAGGTTTCAAAAAGCCTTTTTCTTTCTCAAAAGAATTTAGTTTCTTTAAAATTTGTTCGATTAATTCTTCATTAATTCCTATATCATCAGTTTTAATAGCGACAGTTTTACTATTCTTTAGATTGTCATTTTCTTTTTCCTGAAAATCTTTGTCTGCAGTTTCCTGTATTATTTTTTCAAATCGGTAACGATACTTTTTTTTATGTTGAAATTGATAAAAACCAAATGCTGAAACTGTAATTATTCCTAAAAACAATATGCCATTTCCCCAAAACGATTTTGCTTTATCTTCTTTTAAGGACTCAATAAGATTTTCTTTTTCCGACATTAAACGCGGAATGTCGTATTCGTTTCTTAAAAAAGTATTTAAATTTCTATATTTCTTCTGTAAGACACTATCTATAGCCATGTATTTTGAAATATATTTAAGCTGATTTTCTTTGTCTCCAATGCTTTTATAATAACTAATCAAATAAGGATAACCATCCATAAATTCTTTGGTTATATCCTTTGTTTTAGAATAAACGGAATCTACTTTTAGGTAATTTTTTACAGCATTTTCATTTTGCCCTAAGCCCTCATAAGCTTTTCCTAAATAAAAATATGAAGAGAGACTACTTCCAGTATACTTATATTCATTTATTTTAGGAAAAGCTTTATAAATACTGTCCAGAGCAGCTTTATAATTTTTTCTTAAAATCTGATTTGCCCCTTCATTTAAGACAAAATAATAATGCAAAGTCATATTGTTTGTCATTTTTGTTTCCTGTAATCCTAATTTATTATAGTAGGTAGTCGAGTCAATATTTTTTAATGACTTATAGCAGTTCGCTATTCCAAAAATGATGTATTGATAGTTTTTTGCATATTTTTTTGATCTGTAATTTTTGGTTCTGTAAAAACGAAAACATTCTTTGTATATATTGAGCGCTTCATTATACTCTCCAAGATCTTCAGATTTAGTACCTGCAATAAAATCCCTTACTACATAATAATAATTTATGTTTGTTTGAAGTGCTATTTTTTCAGCGAGCTTATAATTAATCATAGCTTCTTCAAACTTAAATTGTCTTTTAAGAAAATCAGCCTTTTCACAATATGCAGCGACAGGAAAAGACCTGTCATTTCTACCTGTCGAGTATTTTATAACACTATCAAGATATTGAATTGCTTTATTCATATCAGAACCATAGTAGAGTAGTGCAGTTAAGTAATAGCCTCGGGCTTTTCTAACTGTATTATTTTCTTTATAAGCCTTAGCTATATAGGCATCCTTATATAATATCTGTTTTGCAGTGTTTTTGTCATTATCAAAATAAAGATTATGTAATTCATCAAAAGACAATTTCATAAGTTCTTTTTTTGATTCCTGAGCCAAAAGAAAAATTGGGAAAAATAATAATATGAAGGTTTTTGAAAATTTAAACAAAATCATGATTAAGGGTTTCGTACAAAAATAGAATTTCTGGATTAATTCATGCTAACAAAACTGGAATTTTTATTTGTGTTTAATCCTTTGATTATTAGTGGTTTGTTTTGTTTTTTTGAAATGTGAAATTCCTGAATTTCGACAAGGAATTCAGGAATTCAGACATATAGTATTTGTAGACAATTTAATGGTTATTTAGTTTTGGCTGCAATAAAGTAAAGCAATTTTTTACAGTAATGGATATTACCATAAGAATGCTTTAATTTTTTAATAAGATCTAAAAAGTATCAGACTCTCTGATGTCTTTCTCAACATAGTCCATAAAGGACAATTTCCAAAACGTTTACAATTAATTTAACCAATTTTTATTCCAAATATGTATGAAAAAATCCAATCCCTTGTTTTTTCTTTTACCACTCAATATGTATTTCCAATGTGTTCTTTGGAAAATGTTTTATCGAGAAAAGACTGAATCTGTAAAAGTTATTTAATCAGTTAATTAAAATAGTAATGAGAAAAAAAATACTAATACTGCTAACAATTGCATTTTTCTTTTGTTGCGGCATATTGAAATCGCAAACAACTTTTCAGACTCCTAAATTAAGTCCGCCTACACCAGAGCTATTTTCTTTGTTTAAGTTTACTGATATACCAGTTTCAAATACAACAGGTATTCCCAATATTTCACTTCCGGTTTATACCATTAAATTGAAAGATTTTGAATTTCCTATTTCTTTAAGTTATCATTCATCTGGTATCAGAATCGAGGAAATAGCAAGCAATGTAGGTCTTGGATGGACATTAAACAGCGGCGGAATGATATATAATCAGGTAAATGATCTTGATGATAATGAAGCCGGTATCACTTTTCCGGGATCCTCAGGTTCAATACCTCAAAATAGAGAACTTGATCCGGTTCTTGTAGGATTAGCGGAGCAAAATGCCCCTACAAATCCAGATTATCATACAGCTTTACTGCTAACTTCTCCAGATGTAGATACTCAGCCGGATATCTTTTATTACAACTGCGGAAATTTAAATGGTAAATTCTTTTATTCTAAAGATGGTGTGGCTAATCCAGTGCCATATTCTCCTATAAAAATTGAGAGAAATGGTTATGGTTCCTTTATAATTACGGATGAAAAAGGTACAAAATATACTTTTGAAAGAATATCAGAAACAACTACCACATCTATCAGTATTGAGTCACCTGCTTATCATATGACGGATGTTGATACTAAGAGTTTTACTTTTCATATTGTAAAAATTGAGACTTTAAATAACGAAGTAATAAACTTTAATTACGAGAGTGAAAAATATTCTTATGATGAACCTTCTGTTTTTGCTTCCAGAGAGTCAACCTATAAATCAAGTGGTTTACCTCTAGACTTAATTCCCGGAGGATTACCACTTTTTGTTGAAACAGAAACTAAAAACAAAGTTATTCTTAGAGGAAAAAGATTAATATCTATTACAACCAATTCTGGTGAAAATATTCAATTTATATATAACAATTGTGCAAGACTCGATCTGCCTGCATCAACAGGTCCTAATAATGAAGTTTTGAGTGGAGGTTTTGCTTTAAAAGAAATAAAAATAACCAGCGGACAAAGAAATGATTCTTATGTATTGGAGCATGGTTATTTTAATGTGCCAAATTATACTCCATGTGCAGCAAATGCATCTTTTGGTTCTGATGTTAGATTAAAATTAGTTTCTTTTAAAAAGAATTCTGAACCAGCTTATCAATTTCAATATGATGAAAGTGCTCGTTTACCCGGAAGATTTGAACTTTATTATGACCATTGGGGCTATTTTAAATCATCTGGAGGGAAATATAGTAAAGACTATGAGTTTGATTTTTTTGACGGAGTTACCAGAGACCCTGAATTAGCAACGACAAAATTGGGAGTTCTAAATAAGATAACCTATCCAACTTCTGGATATACAATTTTTGATTATGAACTTAATGATTATTATGGAACTTTTAAAACGTATGCTCAAAGAGTTGAAAAATCGGTTCAGGCACACATTATAGGAGGAGAAGAGATAGGATTGCCAAATGAAGTGCAATATCTAACTGAACCATTTACAATTTCGCCAGGGTATCAAGCAAATAGTGCTATTATCATAAAGGATATTAGTACTGGGGAACAAACGATGAATAATTTTGTAAATATTTATATTACAGATGCTAATAATCAGTCTAATAATATTGTATATAAAGTAGTTCCAGAAAGCACAACACCTAATCATTTAGTTTACAAAATGCAAAACTTACTGCCGGGTCAATATTTTTTACACGTTGATGGTATTTATAACGGTGGTGGAGCAACTATTCTATGGGTTGAGAAAGAGGGGCAGGATACAGAAGAATTAAAAAATATTGATGTAGGCGGACTGCGTATAAAAAGTATATCTAATTATGATAATATAAACTTAACTACACCAAGTTCAAGACAATTTTATGAATATAAAAATATTACAAACCCGTTAAAATCATCTGGAAGTATTGTTTCGCCTCCTAGATATTCATACTTAGAAACCAAATCTAATCCTATATGTGTTAATGTAGGTAATACTACTTTTCTGGATCCTGGAATTATGACTTATCGCTCTAGAAGTTCTAAAAATTATTTACCGTTATCAGGACTTCAGGGATATCATATCATGTATTCAGATGTTAAAGTTTATAATGACCAAAGTATGGTGAATGGTTATACGCATTTTAAATACAGTCTTGCTGATGATGATAAAAGCTATAACATACTTAGAAGTGCACCTGTAACCAGCCATGATTTTGAACGAGGAGATTTATTAGAGCAAAATATTTATAAGTATAATAATGGCTCATATCTGCCTGTAAAAAAAGTGAGTAATGAATACTATTATGGTTTTAATCGCAACAGTTTTTTTTCAGATGCTTCTTTTCCAAACGAAAAACATGCTTTAGGATTGGTTATTAATAAACTGTCAGGAGATCTTGTCTGTAATGTACAAGGATCATGGGGAATGCCTATACCGCCTTACAGATCTTTATTTGAGATGTCTTATTTTAAATTATATTCTGTTTGGAAATATTTAAAGAAATCTACAGAATCAACTTATGATAAAAACGGAGCTAATCCGGTAACAACTATAACTAATTATAATTACAATAACCCAACGCATGCTCAGCTTTCTTCTGTAGAAATGATAAATTCTGAAGGAGAAACACAAAGCACAAAAACGTTCTATGCTCAGGATCCAGAAATGACCAGTAAACCATTTGTGGCTGATATGATTGCTAAAAATATGATTCAGGTTCCGTTAGATACACAGACTTTTAAAGGGACCGATAAATTATCTGAGCAATTAACTTTATTCGATAAAAGTACAGCGACAAGCAATTTATTATTGCCAAAAGAGGTTTATTCGGCTAAATTTCCAAATACTTTACCATCTATTGCGAATATTGGAAGTCTTGAGAAAAAAATTACTTATGACCAATACGATGACAAAGGAAATATTTTGCAATACACTTTAGATGGAGGAATTCCTGTTTCTATTATCTGGGGGTATAATAAAACACAGCCAATTGCTAAAATTGAAAATGTTCTTTACTCATCAATTCCTGCTGCAACTATAACTAATCTTCAGGCACTTTCAAATGCTGATGTTGACAATTGTATGTCGGGCAGCTGTACAGAACAGTTGCTGCGTAATGCACTTAATACATTAAGGAGCTCTTTTTCTGATGCTTATGTTTCTACTTATACTTGCAATCCTTTTGTGGGGGTTACGAGTATGACAGATACAAAAGGAATGTCTTCTTACTATGAATATGACTCATTTGGAAGATTAAAATTCGTAAAAGATAAAGACTTAAATGTACTTCAAAAATATTGTTATAATTATAAAGGACAACAAGTAAACTGCAGTGATAATACATCC
Source organism: Flavobacterium sp. UBA7680 (assembly GCF_002482975.1). Lineage (GTDB taxonomy): Bacteria > Bacteroidota > Bacteroidia > Flavobacteriales > Flavobacteriaceae > Flavobacterium. Next base: position 9,889 of record NZ_DLHA01000042.1, read on the forward strand.
AGTACTGTTATCTACTATAAGAGCCCTGCTCAGAGTGGTTCTTTTACAAAAAACAATTGTGCTTCTGGCGGAACTGGTTCAAGTGTAAGCTACAGTCAGGCAGCTGGAGTTTATACCTCTACTATTTCTCAAGCCGATGCTGATGCACAAGGGTTAGCTAAATTTAACACAGATGGTCAGGCAAATGTCAATGCAAACGGAATTTGTACTTTTTATAGCATAGCCAGAAGTGGTTCTTTTACAAAAAATAATTGTGCTTCAGGCGGAACAGGATCAAGTGTAAGCTACAGCCAGTTGGTTGGAGCTTCTACTTCAACTATTTCACAGGCCGATGCCGATGCAAAAGGATTAACTAAATTTAATACCGATGGTCAGGCAAATGCCAATACAAACGGAATCTGTACTTTTTATAGTGTAGCTCGAAGTGGCTCTTTTCCTAAAAATAATTGTGCTTCCGGAGGAACAGGATCAAGTGTTTCTTACAGCCAGGCTGCCGGAGCTTCTACTTCAACTATTTCTCAGGCAGATGCTGATGCAAAAGGATTAACTAAATTTAATACAGATGGTCAGGCGAATGCCAATACAAATGGAATCTGTACTTTCTACAGTGCTGCATTAAGCGGTTCATTTACAAAAAATAATTGTGCTTCTGGCGGAACCGGATCTAGTGTTTCATACAGTCAGGCTGCCGGAGCTTCTACTTCGACTATTTCTCAGGCAGATGCCGATGCAAAAGGATTGACAAAATTTAATACTGATGGTCAGGCAAATGCCAATGCAAACGGAATTTGTACTTTTTATAGTGTGGCTAGAAGTGGTTCTTTTACCAAAAACAATTGTGCTTCTGGAGGAACGGGTTCAAGTGTGAGCTACAGTCAGGCAGTTGGAGCTTCTACTTCGACTATTTCTCAGGCAGATGCTGAT
>NZ_DLHA01000042.1:10867-11010 GCF_002482975.1 Flavobacterium sp. UBA7680
ACGGAATTTGTACATTTTATAGTGTAGCTCGAAGCGGTTCATTTACAAAAAATAATTGTGCTTCTGGCGGAACAGGATCAAGTGTTTCATACAGTCAGGCAGCTGGAGTTTCTACTTCAACTATTTCTCAGGCAGATGCTGAT
>NZ_DLHA01000042.1:11055-41731 GCF_002482975.1 Flavobacterium sp. UBA7680
ACGGAATTTGTACATTTTATAGTGCAGCTCTAAGCGGTTCTTTTACTAAGAATAATTGTGCTTCTGGAGGAACCGGATCTAGTGTGAGCTACAGTCAAGCATTTGGAGCTTCTAATTCAACTATTTCTCAGGCTGATGCCGATGCAAAAGGACTAGCAAAATTCAATGCGGATGGTCAGTCAAATGCCAATGCAAACGGAATCTGTACTTTTTATAGTGTAGCTCGAAGCGGTTCTTTTACAAAAAATAACTGTGCTTCTGGCGGAACAGCGTCTAGTGTTTCATATAGTCAGGCTGCCGGAGTTTCTACTTCTACTATTTCTCAGGCAGATGCTGATTCAAAAGGATTAACTAAGTTTAATACTGATGGACAGGCAAATGCCAATGCAAACGGAATTTGTACATTTTACAGTCCAGCTCAAAGTGGCAATTTTACCAAAAATGATTGTGCTCCTGGAGGTGCTGGTTCTACAATAAGTTTTAGTCAGGCTGCAGGTGCTGTAACATCTAATTCTTCTCAGGCTGATGCAGATTATAGAGGAAATATTAAGTTTAATCAAGATGGTCAGTACCAGGTTAATACTACCGGTGCTTGTTATTTTAGAAGTAAAGCAATTAGCGGTTCATTTGTAAAAAATAACTGTCCGGCAGGAAGTTCTCCATCTACGGTTCCCTACTATTTTAATGATGGTGTGATTTATTCAAGTATCTCTCAAGCAGATGCAGATAATCAAGCTCAGGCTCTTTTTAATAGTCAAGGACAAGCGTACGCAAATTCAAACGGAACCTGTACTTACTATAACGCGGCTAAGAGCGGTCAGTTTACCAAAAATAACTGTGCAGCAGGAGGAACAGGATCTACTGTAACTTATACAGTTGCCGCGGGAACTTATAGTTCGACTACTTCTCAGGCAGCAGCAGACGCGCTAGCTCAGTCAGCGGTCAATAATAATGGACAGGCATATGCTAATTCAAATGGAGTATGTGTATTCTATAATGTGATGATAAATCCAAAGTTTTACAAGACAGATTGTCCAGCAGGAACAACAAATCCTTATGTGTATTACTACGTTTATGCCGGAACTTATCAATCAACAATATCCCAAGCAGATGCTGATAACAAAGCCTGGATAGAAGCTAATACATATGGACCAGCTTATGCAAATGAAACAGGACGCTGTCTAAACCCTGGTGAACTTGAAGAATAGCAAAATCAGTTTTTTAAAACATTCAAAAGAGATGAAAAAATACATAATAATTATAGTTTTGTTATTGTTTGCAGGTTCTGGTACTTTACACGCACAGACTTTTAGCGATGATAACTTTGTTTATACCTCGACACCCAAAAAAGCGGTTCAATCTGCCAATTATAGCACATTAACCAAAGATGAAGTGACTCAAAATGTTACTTATTTTGACGGATTAGGAAGGCCAGTTCAGACTACTGCGATTAATCAAGGTGGAAACAGTTCAGATATCATAACTCCTATTGAGTACGATAATTATGGAAGACAAATTAGAGAATATTTGCCGTACTGGCTTTCAAACAGTACGGTCAATTACCAAAGAATTGGGATTGCTTCTTCTTTATCGTCACTGAACGGACTTTATAATACTGCAAAATATGACAATACCACTAATCCGTTTTCGGAGAAAAGCATTGAGCCTTCTCCTTTAAGCAGAGTATTGAAACAAGCGGCTCCCGGAGCTTCCTGGGCAATGAATAATGGTCATGAAATTAAAACAGATTACCAGAGCAATAAAACAGATGAAGTAAAATTGTATAGAGCAACAACAAATTGGGATGCATCTTTAGGTTTGTATACCATTGCTTTTGTAGATGGAGGATATTATGTGGCAAATGAACTTCAAAAAAATGTTATCTACGACGAAAACTCTGCTGCAAACCCAACAGAGAGTTCAGGATCAACGGTAGAATTTAAAAATAAGGATGGAAAAGTAGTTTTAAAAAGAACTTATGATGCAGGAGTTAAACATGACACCTATTATGTATATGATACATATGGAAATTTAATCTATGTATTGCCTCCAAAAGCAGAGGAAACTATTACTGTTGATATTTTAAATAATTTATGTTACCAATACAAATATGATGTACGTAATAGACTTGTAGAGAAAAAACTGCCGGGTAAACAATGGGAGTTTATTGTATACGACAAATTAGATAGAGTAGTGGCTTCTGGGCCTGCTAACTCTCCTTTTTCAGATATTACATCAGTAGGATGGGTTGTAACTAAATATGATGTATTAAATCGTCCTATAATTACAGCATGGCTGCAAGGTAGTGTTACAAACTTAGATAGAAAAACATTTCAGGATGCCCAAAATACATTAACGGCAAACTACAGCGAAACCAAAATTGCAGGTACAACGAATACTACTATAAATGGCGTGGCTTTTCGTTATAATAATAATGCCTGGCCAACATCTGGATATCATGTGTTAACGGTAAATTATTATGATGATTATAATTATCCTAATGCGCCAACAATTCCAGCTTCTGTGGAGACACAGCCGGTTTATTACAATACAACTGTAAAACCCAAAGGATTGGCAACTGGCTCCTGGACACGTATTTTAGAAACCAGTACGCTATATAAAAACGAGTTTTCATACAATTTATATGATGATAGAGCAAGACCTATTCGTACTTATACTCAAAACCATTTAGGAGGATATACTTATACGGATACCAAACTTTATTTTTCTGGAAAACCTGAATATGTTATTACAAAACATAAAAGAGTAAGTACTGATACAGAAATTATGACCAAAGATGTCTTTACTTACTCAGCACAGGATCGTCTTCTTACACAAACTAACCAAATAAATGGAGGTACGGTTGAATTAATTGTTAGTAATAATTATGATGAGTTAGGACAATTGATTTCTAAAAAAGTAGGTAATACTACAGCAGCACCAACGCAAAACGTAAATTATACTTATAACATTCGTGGATGGCTTACAGGAATTAATGATGTAGCAGCTTTAAGTAAATCAGGAGATCCTAAAGATCTTTTTGCTTTTAAGATTAATTATAATACAACAACTACAGCTGGTGTAAGTGCATTATATAATGGAAACATTTCAGAAACCTATTGGACAAGTAATAATTCAGAAACTATTTTAAGAGGATATGGATATGTGTATGATAACATAAATCGTTTAAAAACAGGAATTTTTAAACAGAACGGTACTGTGAATAATTTTTATGACGAAACTTTAACCTATGACAAAAATGGAAATATCATGTCTTTAGCTCGTAATGGTAATGTTTCAGCTATACAGCAGATCGATAATTTAGTCTATAGTTATGGTACAGGTAACAGCTCAAATCAGCTTACAAAAGTTGTTGATAATGCTACAACTTACAAAGCAGGAGGTTTTGTCGACAGTGCTGCCAATGCAGTTGATGATTACAGCTATGATGTCAATGGTAATATGATTAAAGATAATAACAAAAATATCACCACTATTACCTATAATCACTTGAACCTGCCAGCCAAAATAACTTTTGCCACAACAGGGAACATTGTATATCTTTACAATGCAACAGGACAGAAAGTTCAAAAAATAGTAAATGAAACAAGTAAAGCTGTTGTAACAACGGATTATTTAGGAGGTTATCAATATGATAATACAGTATTGAAGTTTTTTCCAACTTCTGAGGGTTATGTTGAACCTGTATCAGGATTTTATAAATATGTATATCAATACAAAGATCATTTAGGTAACGTTCGTTTGAGTTATGATAAAAGTCTTACTATTAAAGAAGAAAGTAATTTTTATCCTTTTGGTTTAAAACACGACGGTTATAACAACGTTAAAACCGGAGTTGAGAATAAGTATAAGTATAACGGGAAGGAACTGCAGGACGAGTTGGGGCTTGGAATCTATGATTATGGTTTTAGAAATTATGACCCTGCTCTTGGACGTTGGATAAATATTGACCCATTAGCAGAAATGTCTAGAAGATGGTCACCATTTACCTATTGTTATAATAATCCTGTATTTTTTATTGACCCAGATGGAATGCTAGCTACTTACGATTGGAATGCCCATAATTCAGGAAGAAAAGGAGTTTATAAAGATGGAGATAAAGAAGTATCATTTGAAGAAGCAAAAGCAAGTCATGGTATTTCTACACCTAAACAAGAACAATACAAAAAAGGGGATTATGTTGCTGTAGTAAATGCACCAAAAGGAGCAGGAGGGTTTGGACATAATGCTTTATTAGTAGGTAATGACGATACGGGATGGGTGTTTATTTCAAAAGAGGGTAGAGATGAAGATGAAAATTCTAATAGTGGCAATAACCCATTGACTGGCGGGCCTGCTTTAGATGCTAGGAAAGACAGATTTAATACTATTAATGAATTTTTTGCAGATAAGGATTATTCGGAATATAAGGAAGGTGTAGTAATTAAAATACAATTGTCCACAGCTGAAAAAGGAGAAAAGGAAATGACAAAACAGGCATTAAGTAAATATTCACTTATTTTTAATAATTGTGGGCAAGCCGTAAATACAACCTTAAATAAGTTAGGTATTAGAACTATTGACACTAATAAAATATATGGAGGTTATTCCGCAGGAGAAATTTTTTATGATACAGTAGTTCCCAATAATATTTACCATTCTATAAAACAAGCAAATAAGAACGTACCGCGAACAATATTGTCAAGAAAATGAGAAAGAAAGGTTTAATTAGTCTATGCATTATGACGTTAATGTGTGTTAGTTGTAATGAATTCAATACAGCAACACCTCAAGCATCTTCAACAATTTCAAATTCAAAAGAAAATGGTTTTTATCTTTCTACAGTAAATAAATTGCAAACTGGACATTTAGATATTATTGATTCTGTATGGATTGAAAAAGTTTGGCATTATAAAGTTATAAAAGGAGAAAAAAGAAAAGTTGCATTATCTTCAAATAATCAAATTGTCTTGAAATTAAAAAAAACAAGCAAAGAGTTTAAGAAAAGTGAATACTTTTTAGAATGGAAAATAGAGGAAAAACATTTTGGTAATTTAGGTTCAGGCAATGGAGTGTTTATGATAAGATACGCCAAAAATACTAAAATAGACACTCTTCATTTTTTGTTACATAAAGTAAATGATAAGTCAACTATTGATATTGGAACATTTGTTAATGTATCAAATTTAGTGATAAAATAGGTAATGTATCAGATGTGTTGGTGATTAATTATTACATCTAACATTTTCAGAAAATCAGAGATTTATAGTAATATCGCATAAAAATAAAACAACCTTCAGGTTGTCCAAAATCAAAAAAGCCACTTCGTAAGAAGTGGCTTTTTCGCTATTTTATGATAAAGTTGCTCCTAACATAATTCAACTGTTTTAGATTAATAAATGTAGAATTATAGCGTAAAAAACAAGTCGCTAACCTCCTTCATCCCTGTTTCGGTAAGGGTTTAATTCAAATTCTGTAGCAGTTTTACTTGGTAAACAAAAGTGCCACGATTTTGCTACGAAGATTTTGAGTGGTTTAAAAAAAATGAAAACTGCCATAAAAGAAAAAAACCTGTAAATCTTTCGATTTACAGGTTTACCTTTTTTGTGGGGAGAGCAGGATTCGAACTTTATCGCTGAAGTCCTGTCTATACTGGTTTTATAAATGTCTTTGACCAAAGTGCACCGATTCTGCACCAAATTCAAATTTTACTATTTCAATAATAAATCATACACAAAATTTAAATACTAACTAATTAACAGACAGCAGTATTATTCTTTTTTTGTATCACAAATATATTAAAAATACAGAATATTTCGCAATATGAAATTAAAGTTCTGTGACAGTCGCAAAAAAAATATCAACTCCACTGGAACCAGTCACCAAAAATTCGTACCATAAAAATGCAGTTATTTGTGTACCAATTGCTTATTAAAAACTCATTTGTAGTTTTTAGAGCTAAATTGCCAGCGTTTTAATGTATGTTGTAATGATTGGTGTTATAATGAAACAGGGGATTAAAAATGCCGTTTTGACTTTAAGCTTCTACATCCTGACCCCAGCGGAAGATTTGCTGGATAATCATATAAATTATCATTTCCTGAACTTTAAAATTTATAGACATTTTATTTTTTTCTTGTAAGAATTTTATTAAATTTAAAACTTTTAGAATTTATATTTTTATTCTGATAACGGCTTCAATTTATAATAAGATAAGTTATGAATACAGATAAATGTTTAGAACTGGACGGGGCTACAAAATGTATTTCATCTACCAAGGATATTCGAAGCGAAATCAAATGCAATCACAGCACAGAGATTTTAGTTATCGGTACAAGCGCTGCAGGTATCAGCGCTGCCTACTGGTTAAGAAAATCCGGCAGGAAGGTGCTACTGGCAGGCACGGCAATGCCTCACCAGAGCGGGGCCGGGAGGATCACAGCCAGTATAGCAAACCCCATAACGTGTAGTTATTATGACATGTCAGACAGGATAGGGGTGAAAAAAGCGGCCAAAGTTCTCAAGAGTTACAAAAATGCATTAGAATGGACTACCTCTGTAATAAGGCAGGAAGCAATACAATGCGGATATAAGGAAGTGAAGAGTTATTTATTTCCTTGTGCGGATGAAGATGACAGCAGGATGGACAAAGAATATGCCGCTGCCCGGTCCCTGCGGCTTCCGGTAAAGATGCTTCATTCTATACCGTCTTGTAAGACGGCGGAAAACAAAAAATGTCTGCAGCTTTCCAGACAGTCCCAATGTGATGCTGCCTCATTTCTTAATGGGCTTCTTAAGGCATTTATAGAGCAGGGTGGGGTATTTTTTGACCACTCAAATGTTGAAAAAATCTCTGACCAAGGGGCAGATATTAACGGTTATTTCATACAATCGGACCATATTGTACTTGCTTGCGATATGCTGATCAACAAGCTGCCTCAGTTCTCAGCCAGACTCAATATGCAGAAAGCGTACCGCATCGGAGTAAAAATTCCAAAGGGTACAATACCCTTTGGATTCTGGAGTGAAACCCGGCCTTTATATTCCCAGCTGGTTTCCGGACCCAATCATAATGCTGTAGTGGAAGCACTGGATTCCCAGTACGATCTTTTAACTGCAGAAGCTTTATATGATACATCAGCAAGATATGAGCCTGAAACAGAAAAAAGGGAGCAGAGAATGGAAAAGCTTGCTTTATGGACTAAAATGTATTTTCCTTCTTTCACCGCTGCTGACTGTAAATGGTCGGGAGAAATAATGCGGCCTTGCGATCTGCTGCCTTTGATAGGCAGAAGTTCAGCCGGCGGGAATATTTTTATTGTGAAAGGGTCTGCAGTAAACGAAATTTCGGACGGGGCATTAGGTGCCCTTATTATTAAGGATCTTATTAATGGAAAAAGAAACAGCTGTGAAAAATTATATGATCCGTCGCGGACTCCGCTGAGGAAAGCCGAAGAGGATACTAATGAAATTCGCAGGGCTTCACTGGATAAGGCCCGAAAATGGCTTGCCTGGGATATTTCAACAGCTTCGGACCTGCCAGATGAAGAGGGCAGGATTATTACTGCGGGAGATGATAAAATTGCGGCCTACCGGGATAAAAGCGGAAAACTGCACCTCTATGAGGGAACCTGTCCCCACAGCGGTATGGACCTGGAATGGAATAAGGAATGTAAGACTTTTGACAGCATCTCAAAGGTTTCGAGGTTCTGCCCTTTGGGCATTGTACTCAGCGGACCTTCCGATATCGGGCTGCAAAAAAAGATTTTTTGAATATCGTTACGAAAAAAATCCCTTATAGACTTTGATCACGCTCCTGTCGCTTTTTGAGTTAGAATTTTTAGCGCATCGAAAATGGATACCGAAGGTCATTGCTGCCCAAAGGTTACCATTCAGCAGGCAGTTTATTTCAGGTTTAGATTTATTTTAAATTATCGAGATGTTTAAGAATGAAGATTATGGCTATGAATGGTTAGTTCATGTACTTTGTAGTAAAAAGATATATTCTTAATTTTTTCCGAAAAAGAAATATCAGGTCCAAAATATTTAAAGTCCTGAGCTGGCAATAAAATGGTAATCAAAATCTCTTATACAATTGACTATTACTATTTTGTCGCATAGTAATTATATAAAAAGCCCTGAAATTTCAGGGCTTAATTGTAATTTATTTTCAGCAAACTACATTTTTGGAAGCAGTACTGTGTCCACTACATGTATGACTCCATTAGATTGATTTACATCTGAAATTGTAACTTTAGACTTATTGCCGCTTTCGTCACTAATGTACAAATCTTTTCCATCCATCCAGGCAGTTAGAGTTCCGCCGCTCACTGTTTTTAAAGAAGCTTTTCCTTTACCAGCTTTTATTGCTTTTGCAATATCAGAACTATTCATTTTACCGGCCACTACATGATATGTCAATATAGTTTGTAATGATTTAATATTCTCAGGTTTCAATAATGTTTCAACAGTTCCAGCCGGCAATTTACTAAATGCTTCATTTGTTGGCGCAAAAACAGTAAATGGCCCTTTACCTTGTAAAGTTTCAACTAATCCTGCTGCTTTTACTGCTGCTACCAAGGTGGTATGATCCTTTGAGTTTACCGCATTTTCTATAATATTTTTATTAGGATACATAGCTGCTCCGCCAACCATTACTGTTTTTTGTGCAAATGATGTCAATCCAAATCCTAATGCCAGGATTGCTGCTGCTAAAAATTTTCTAGTTTTCATAATTACTTTTTTTAAGTTATAAAGTCATTTACGCTTTAATATTCTTTTTGGTTTTAAAAGAGGTAAAAAAATAAATTAAAATGAATACAAGAGGCGAATTGATATATTAATAATGAAAGCTCCAATATTCCCTATTGCTATTTTAGCATTATTCAGCCCAGTCATTAATCCAGCTGCTAACAGTCTGGCACCAGTTCTGGTCGTCATTCAAACAGGGAATAGCCAGGAAATTTTCCCCTCCATTTTTCTCAAAATCTTCTTTGGCGCACATGGCGATTTCTTCGAGTGTTTCTAAACAATCCGAAACGAAAGCAGGTGTTACGACAGCCAGATTTTTAATTCCTTTTGCCGGCATTTTATCAATTTCAATATCAGTATAAGGCTCCAGCCATTTATCTCCAGCTAGTCGGGACTGGAAAGTTAAGCTGTATTTATCCTCGGGAAGACCTAATAATTGTACGACTTGCTTTGTGGTTTGGTAACATTGGTGACGATAACAAAAATTATGTGCCGGCGAAGGTGTCCTGCAACAGGACCCGTCAATTTTGCAATGGGATTTGGTTACATCTGTTTTGCGGATGTGACGTTCCGGGATTCCGTGATACGAGAATAACAAATGATCGTATTGAAATCCCGCTAAATGTTTCTGAATTAAATCCGCCAGATTCCTTATATAATCCGGTTTATTGTAAAACGCAGGAACATCGGTAAAAGTCATTTGTGGAAATTTCTCCTTGCGAATTTCTTCTGCTTTAACCAAAATAGTTAACGTTGAAGCCATTGCATATTGCGGATACAGCGGAAAAAGCAGTACTTCCGTTACGCCTTTTTCGTGCAGTTCCTGCAGGCCTTTTTCAATAGTCATACTTCCGTAACGCATTGCCAAAGAAACCGGAACGTTTACCAAAGGCTGTACTTTTTTCTGCATTCTTTCTGAAAGCACCACAAGGGGCGAACCTTCATCCCACCAGATTTTTGCATAAGCATGTGCCGATTCTTCGGGTCTTTTTCTTAAGATGATGCCTCGGACTAATAAAGCTCTTAGTAAATACGGAACATCGATCACATATTTATCCATTAAAAATTCATCTAAATAGGGCTTTACATCTTTTGGTGTCGGGCTTTTGGGAGATCCTAAATTTATTAATAATACACCTTTCATTTTTTTTGCTTTTTACTTTACGCTTCACGCTTTAAGTATTTGTTGTTTAAATTGATGCTAAAAATAGTATTGGCTGCCTTTTAGAAAAAGGAAAAATATATTTTTTTTATGCTGTAATTTACAAAATCGACGCTGTTTTAAAGTTGGTAGTAACAGACATCAGGTATTTCTTTGGAGTTGTGGAAAATTTTTTCCTGAATCCCGCAATAAAGTGGCTTCCGGTGCTGTAACCTATTTTAAGCCCCACTTCATTTACATTGTAGGAACCGCTGTCAAGCAGTTTTCTGGCGAAATCCATTTTTGTAATCAAACAGAAAACCATAAACCGTATCTCCGTAAATTTGTTTGAAACCTATTTTTAATTTTTTCATGTTCAGTCCAATTTCATCTGCCAATTGCTGTAATCCCGGTGGTTCGGCCATATTGGCGATAATGATTTCTCTAGCTTTTCTGATTTTCAGCACGTTATCTTCATCGATCAAAAATGGACATTGTCCTGCGTTTGGATCTTCCATTTTATTGAAATACAAACTCAGCAATTCGTATCCTTTTCCTTTATAATAAAGGTTCTTTAGGGAGGGATGAAGGCTGTAATGAAACAACTGTCTCAAAACAATAGCCATCGAAGGACTAATGTTCCCTTCGGTATAATCCTTTTTTTTCTTATTATCGGGGCTTAAAATAGTAATATAATCTGCTTTAACGGAAAATAATGAGTGAAATTTCTCAATCGAAACAATCACTGAAATCACCCATGAATTTGGAGAAAGCTCTAAATGAAGCAATGACTGTTTCTGCAGATTGCACAAAATCAGGGATTTTTCCTCTTTCAGTTCTAAAGCACAATGATCCTGATTGGACAAAAACAATGCATTGCCTTTTAGTCCGAAATGAAACTGTAACAGGCCAGCACCAATTTCGTGCTGTGCAAAAAAAGATTCTGAACTCTCGTTCTGAAACCGCAAAAGGGTAAGGCCGTCCTCAATTTTTATTTCTTCCTCCATTTTTTTTATATAAAAAATTATTGACTTTTCAAGATAGTTTTTAGGCGGTTATTGCCTATTTGCCCCTAAGACTGCGGCAACCTGGATATTTATTTTATTGGAAAGCTTACTTTTAACCAAATTTGGAATTTCAATGTTAAAATCACTGGCATTTACACTAAAATTACATGAAATGCTAACCCCTGATAGTGATCTGCTTATCCTTGCAGCAGTATTTATATCCTTTGATTTTCCGTGAAGTTCCAATGTACCTTTAATGATAAAATCTTTAGGATTTACGCTTAGGCTTTGAAGATCAAATCCTTCTATTTTCCCTTTAAATACTGCTTTTGGATATTGGTCACTTTCGATATAATTTTCATTAAAGTGTTCTTCCATTAAAGCAACCTTAAACTGGAAACCTTTCATCAGGGCTAGACTTGCAATCTCTCCTGTTGACGGATTCAAAACAAAAGTAACATTCTTGTTTACTGCTTTAACTTCTTCAAAAGAAGCAACGGAAGCTTCAAAAGTAACTTTTGCTGATTTACTGACCATTTTTTCTTGTGATACACCAATAGCGCAGAAAAATAGCATTGTAATAAGTATTATTTTTTTCATTATTTCACCTTTATTTTTTAAAATAATTCTGTTTTGTTTAGCTCTTATTTTAAAACTGCAATAATTTGAATCTTGACTTTATTATCCAGTTTATATTTAATAAGCGACGGAATTGGAATACTAAAATCACTTGCATTTACCTCAAAATCAGATATGAAGGTAATTCGGGAACCCGATCTTGTAATTTTTGCACCGGCATTTATATCCTTGGATTTTCCATGCACTTCTAATTTTCCTTTTATGGTATAATCTTTATAATCTTCTGTTAGACTTTTAATGTCGAACCCTTCTATTTGCCCCCGGAAAATAGCCTTTGGAAACTTATCGGTTTCCATGTAATTTTCATTAAAATGTTCTTCCATTAATGCCATTTCAAACTGGAATCCTTTCATTAATGCAAGACTTGCCACTTCGCCTGTTACGGGATTTAAAACAAAAGTTACGCTGCTGTTGGTCCCGGCAACAGGCTGAAAAGAAGGAACTGAAGCTTCCAGGGTTATTGTTGCTGATTTGGTTACTATTTTTTCTTGTGAAAAAACAATAAAAGAAGCCAATAGCATTGGCATTATTATGATTTTTTTCATGTTCTTGTTCTGGATTATTGTTCTAATAATCCATCCTGATTCCATTTATTTATAATATCTATGGTAGTTTGAGGCAGTCTTGGTCCACCTTGCGGCATTAATGAACTATTCCCGTTTTCTAAAGAAATTCGTGTCAGCAGTCCTCGATTTAAAACTGCATTTTTCACCTGTTCATAAGTAACTAAAGACATTGGCGCGCCATTTTTAGGAACTGCCGCATGGCATACAACACAGTTATTATCAATAATAGATTTTACATTTTGGTTGTATGTTGCCAAACCATTAATTGGTGTAGAGTCAATTAAAGTACTTGGATCATCGTTGGCACAGCTTACAAAAATTGATGCTAATGATGAGATGGCGAAAAGGGTTTTTAAATTCATAAGACTGGTTTTTAGTTATAAATAAATAGATGATTTTTAAGAATCATCAGGCATTTTAAAATCATATACGTTGAAAAGAATAATACAGATTTAACAAAAGGCTTATTTAATGATTTAAATCCAATAGGTATTTTTTAACGTAAATAAATCCAAATACTTAAAACAAGTTATGAGAAAAAAAATACTAACTACAATTTCCCTTTTTATAATAATCGGAATTTTTTCTTTGTTCTACATCTACAAAGGGCATAGGGACATAGAATCAGAAACTGCTGATTATGTTGTAACCGTTAACGAACTGGAAAAAGAGTTTGCTTCAAACGATAGTCTGGCTTACATCAAATATCAGGACAAAACAATTGAATTATCTGCACGGGTAACAAGTATTGACAAAGCTGGTAATGGAATTGTTATGAGCGAAAAAATATTTGTGACATTCAAAGACCGTCTGCCCCAAAATATTACATCCGGGAAAACTCTCAAGATTAAAGGGCGTTTTTTAGGATATGACGAATTGCTCGAGGAATTTAAAATAGACCAATCTTCAGTTGTACACTAATACAAATAACAATTTAAAACTAACCACATGAAAAACTTTATTCTATTATTTTTTTTATTCCCGCTGTTAACCTTCTCCCAAACCGATTTGTTGTCTGGTGTAGAAACTCCTTCTGCAAAAGAAAAAGTGACCTCTGCATTCAAAGCCCTGAAAATTGTTAATCTCGAATCTACAAAATTAGCGGCAAAAGGGGATTTGTATTTTGTTGTTGCACACCGATTCGGGTCCATTAAAGATGGCTTTGAAGGGTTTTATGGACTCGATAATGCCAATACGCAGATTAAATTTATCTACGGTCTAACAAATGGGCTAAATGTAAGTGCTGCCAGAAGTGAATTTGCTTATGATTTTGCAGCAAAGTATATGTTGTTTCCTCAAATAAAGGACGGTTTTCCTGTTACTATTGCTGGGTTTAACAGTTTGTCTATCAACAATACGCTAAAAGAAAGCCTGTATCCTAAACTTCAATTTAAAGACAGGCTTACGTATGTCGCGCAGCTGCTGATTTCAAGAAAATTTTCTGAAAAACTTTCTTTAGAAATTGTGCCATCATTCTTTCATCAAAATTTTGTTGAAGACGTAGACCAAAGCAATACTCAATATGCTTTAGGGTTTGGTGGAAGATATAAATTCGCTAAACGCTGGTCCTTAAATATGGATTATGCGGCGCATTTTAACAGGGCCCCTAATTCTCTTTATAAAAACCCATTATCTATAGGTTTTGATTTGGAAACCGGCGGACATGTTTTTCAGATGCATTTTACCAGCTCTCAGGCAATTGATGAAACCGGATATCTGGGAAGGACCACTGGCGACTGGACAAAAGGAGATATATTTTTTGGATTCAATCTTGCCCGGGTTTTCTAGTATCTCCTTTATAATTAAATTATTAGGTAATTTCTGTATTTAAAATGATTCTAAATTGATCCATTTTTAAATATTTCTAAAACCGCAGCGATGAAGTACACGTAGATAATTTTAAAAACTTAAAAGAACTATGAAAACTAATAAAATAATCAAAAGAGGACTTTTTATACTGATCGGAATATTTGGGTTATTTATCGCCATTTTATTTTTTCACATTATAACAGCAAAACCACCCGTTTATGATACTCCAAATCTCCAGGTAAGCAGAATCGATTTTAAAACAGATATCGATTCTCTGCAGGCCAGACAAATCTGTGCCGACCTGAGAAGCATAAAAGGCCTGACATCAGACTCTATTATTGTTAAAAGAAATGTTGTGGTGTATTTCCACAATAATAAAATTACAAACTCGGAGAAAGTTTTCAATGAGCTGATGGCTAAAGGGCGTTATGATGCTAAGCGTTATATACTGCCGGCAAATTTAGCAGCCAAAGAAGTCTGTCCTATGGATCAAAACAGTTTGAGCTATAGACTGTCTCAAAAAATAAATCGTTTTTTTAATTAACCCTTTTAATATCTTTATTATGAAAATTTATTCAAAACTTACACTTAGTGTATTACTGGCTGCATCTTCAGCTATGATTTCCTGCAGCAGTAATGACGACGAAACTCCTGCACCTCCTGTAAAGGCATCAATCTATGAACGCTTAGGCGGGACTAAAATGGTTGCCGATCCGGATAATTCAGGCCAGATGATCGAACAGGGACGTTTGAGTTTCCGCAAAGTGGTAAATTCAACTATCGGATTGATTGTTGCTGATATTCAATCCAATGCTTCAGGAAACCTGCAGGCACATTTTGCTCCTTTATTGGCAGAAACTGGAACTACCCAGTCTACCAATATTGCTAAATTATCAGATAACCTTACTGATTTCTTTTCGTTTAATACGGGAGGTACCAATGCTGTAAATACATATTCAGGCTTGAGTATGTCAGCGGCGCATGATCCTGCAAAAAATCCTCGTATGGGAACAAAATCCAGCAGTGCGGATTATACAAAATTCGAAGGATATGTTGGAGCTGCGGCAAATGCAAACGGCGTTGCTTCAAATACAGAGCTTTATACCGATATAGTTGCTGTTTTGGAATCATTGAGAACTCCTATAGTTCAAAAATAATTTTCTTTTTAAAACGCTGCCTGAAAAAGGCAGCGTTTTATATTTCAATACTATTTGCAGTTCTGGACTCTTAATATATTATAGAATCAGTATATAAATATTTTGAAACTCTGATATCATGTATAATGGCATGAAATTATATAAAATTGACAATTTGAATCCATTTATTCCACAGCGATATATTAAATCCTTCTGGCATTTTTATATATAAATTAGTTAGTAATAATTTTTTGAACTTTTAAGCAGAGCATAAATATGGAAAATTTTAATATGTCCAGATCCACCACTTTTTACGCATTAGGGTTAAGTTACAAGAAAGCAGATGCAGTTATAAGAGGAAAATTTAGTTTAAATACTAAAGCGCAATCTGATTTATTGATGCAGGCCAAAGCCGAAGGGATAGAATCACTGATCGTTACTTCTACCTGCAATAGAACTGAAATTTATGGTTTTGCCCATCATCCTTACGAACTCATCAAATTGCTTTGCGAAAACAGCAATGGTTCTGTAGAAGAGTTTCAGCAGGTTGCTTATATATATAAGAATAAAGAAGCTGTTAACCATATGTTTCGTGTAGGGACAGGCCTGGACAGTCAGATTCTGGGCGATTTTGAAATCATCAGCCAGATTAAAATCGCTTTTAATCATAGTAAACAGGAAGGTTTGATAAACACTTTTATGGACCGTTTAGTAAATACTGTTATCCAGGCGAGCAAAAAAGTTAAAACTGAGACTAAAATTTCTTCTGGTGCAACATCCGTTTCTTTTGCATCGGTACAATATATAATCCGAAATGTAGCAGATATTGGAAATAAAAATATTTTGTTATTTGGAACAGGAAAAATAGGAAGAAATACCTGCGAAAACTTAGTAAAACATACTAAAAACAGCCATATAGTTCTTATAAACAGAACAAAAAACAAGGCCGAATTATTGGCTGGAAAACTGAATGTTATTGTAAAAGATTATGACAATTTACAAGAAGAACTACAGCAGGCAGATGTGCTGGTTGTAGCAACAGGTGCGCAAATTCCGACTATTGACAAAACATTATTTAATTTACAGAAACCCTTATTGATCCTGGATTTGTCCATTCCAAGAAATGTAGATACTAATGTAGAAGAAATATCAGGTGTAACTTTAATACATCTGGATTATTTATCTCAAATTACTGATGATACGCTGGAAAGAAGAAAACAACATATTCCTGCTGCAGAAGCTATTATTGACGATATGAAATTAGAACTCAATGCCTGGGTAAACGGTCGAAAATGTGTACCAACTATTCATGCATTAAAAGCGAAACTAAATGATATTGTATCGGCTGAATTTGCTTTTCAAAAAAAGAAAACAACCAATTTTGATGATGTTCAGATTGATTTAATCAGTTCCAGAATTATTCAAAAATTAACAAACCATTTTGCAAACCATTTAAAAAATGAAAATACTTCAGTAGATCAAAGTATTGAATTTATTGAAAAAGTATTCCAAATTGGACAGTATGCGCAAAAAAATAGTCCTTCAAAAGCAGAAGAAAAATATAAAATTAACCTGTCTTGAAAATTCTAAAATAAAAGGCTGGAGTTTCTGCATTTACTGGGGCATAAATTTTAAGACTGTTTAAATAAAAATAAATATCTTGGAATAAAAAAAAACAAATTTACATTGCTGAAGCAGTTGATTAAGCTGCGAGCGTGGAAAAAATCAAGGAATCAGCCGATGAATTGGGATCCAAGGCGAGCATATTTATTAATGGAGACTTTTGAAAAAACTCTTTCCAATTCAGCTCAAGCGGTTTGTATATAATCAGATACAGATTCTTAAGAACTAAAACAACTTCGAAAAGCTCTTAAAGTAAAACAATTATATTCTTGGAGGGATCTATATTAAGAGCATGATAAAGATGCCCGTAAATGCCTCTGCATCCAGAAGTATAAAAAAAAGCCTTATCGGCTGAACGCGATTTGCTTATATATAATCGCCCAGGCCGTGTCCGGTCTTGTAAAGAGTTTGCGCTCAAAATGCAGGATCTCTGCGGCAAGATACTTTAGTCCATGCTTGAGATCATCAATGATAAATCAAGCATTAATTTTATGTGTCTGGTGCAATTCATAAAGGTCAAGTTCCATTAACAGCATGCAGCCATAAAGACCAAAAAGCGCATATAGAATAAGATCGATATGCGTTTTTTGGGTAAGGATTACCTGTATGTTTAAACTTTTCCTAAAGTATAAAGCTTTTCCATTGTAGGTGTTAAGCTTCCGCCTGCAGGTTCAAGTGTAATTCCAAAAGCTTCGGCTGAATCAGTTTTGTTTACAGCAAATATTTTTTGCGAATTTCCTTCAAAATTATCCAGAAGACCAATGCTGGTCGGTGTTAGGACCGGACTTAGTTTTAAGGACCATACCTGGTAAACCATTCCTTTTGGAGGTGCTGGCAGACCTGCGGCATCAATATAAGTCGTTTTTGTCTGCTGGTTCCAGTATACTTTTGCAAAAGATGCAGGAGAAACTGCTTGACCGCCAAGGGTTACACTAGTATTTTTAATATCTCTGACAATCGTTAAGTTTTTCTGCGTTTGTTTATTCTGCTGATCTAGAAAAGCATAATTTCTTTCGATTTTATTTTTCTCATTTCCAATATTAGATATTTCTTCTTTTGATTTAGTTAATTCTAAAGTTTGGTATCCAAAACCAAGCAGTAATAAAACCGCCGCTGCCCAGCCCGCATATTGTGTCCAGTTTGATGCAGGTTTTAAATCTACAACTTTAGCATTTTTAAGTTCTAAACGCGCTTTAATTTTTTCGAAATTTTCTACAGAGTGGAAAGGAGCAAAGCTTGATGATAAAGCCACAACAGCTTTTTCAATTGCAGCAATTTCCTGGTCTACTTCTTTGTTAGTTTTAGCTAGTTCGGCTATTTCTAGATTTTCTTTTTCGGTTAATAAACCATAAACATAAAGTTCCAGAGTTCCTGAGTCTATGTATTCTTTTGCTTCCATTATATTTTTAAATAATTTCTTAAATCATTAATACAGTTTCTGTTTTGGGTTTTAAATGTGCCCAGCGGAATGGCAAGTTCTTCTGAAGCTTCCTGCTGGGTGTATCCCTTAAAGAACAGTAGATCAATAATCTCAATGCATTTTGGTTTGAGTTTCTTTATGAACTCCTGAATTCCAATTGTATCAATTTTATTTGTGAGTTTATTGCTGTCGTCTAACATATTTACGAAATTATCAGAGAAAAGGTTTTGCTGGCTGTTATTAAAATTTTTGGATCGAAGCTTGTCAATTGATGCATTCCTTGTAATATTAAGGACCCAGGTATAGAATCGCCCCTTACTTTCATTATAATAATCAATGTTTTTCCAGATTTTTACAAAAACTTCCTGTAGTACATCTTCGGCTTCCTCTTGGTTTTTAATAAGAACATGTATGACAGAAAACAAGCTTTTTGAATACATATCGTATAGATGGGTAAAGACTCTCTGGTCTTTTTTGCGGATTAATACCAATAATTCTTCTTGGCTCATAGGATTGGATTTAAAGTTTAAATAAATTTTAATTTCTTATAAAGCGGTAATGCCGGTTCTGTCGCATCTATGACTAAGTTTTATCTTTGGTTGTTCAAAACTAATAAAAATGAATACTCAAGGTCATTGCTATCCAAAGTCTATCATTCTGCAGGCGGTATATTTCAAGCTTAGGTTTGCTTTAAGTTATCGAGATGTTGAAGAAATAATGAAGAAAGGGGAGTGATTGTGGATCATGCTGCTATCCAACGCTGGGTTTATAAATTTACACCTTTCATTGTATCAGAGATGAAGAAGAGAAAGGTCAAAGTGGATATGCTGAGGAAGAATCAGATGGTTAGACCAGGGATAACTATGATTAAATCATTTTGCAAATTGGCAGCCTAAATTTTAAATTACGTAAATTCTTAAATTTTATTCTGATAAATTTCACATAACCAATTTTTTCATTAAAAATAAATTGAATTATTAGTATACAAATATGCTAATAATTTAATTAATTAGTATATTTGTATACCAATAATTATTTTATTCATTCCATTATGAACTATAAGCTTATCGAAGAAGTACTTCAATTAATTAAAAATTTTGATACAAGTATTGATAGCAAATACTATTCTAAGGATTTAGCAGGATTCAAGAGTTGGATTTTTGAAAGTGAAAAAAAGAAAGTGGCTGAAGAACCTGACTGGGAAGGAAAAGAAAACGGAAGGACTCCAGAAAGTATCATAAATACTTTAATTGTTCATATGAACAGATATGCAAAAACCTATTCCAAATCAGCAATATGTAATTCCAGATTCGCAACGCAGGAAGACTTTATATATCTAATCAATTTAAAGGCTTATGGAGCGATGACAAAAACAGATCTGATTAAAAAAAACATCCATGAAAAACCTGTTGGGATGCAAATAATCAATCGTTTAATAAAGAAGGGCTGGATAGAACAAAACGGTTCATTGGAAGACAGGCGCAGTAAGATTGTTTTGATTACTCCCGATGGAATATCAGTATTGGATCAGAGTATGAAAAAAATTAAACAGGCTACTGAAATTGTTACCGGTAACCTTAGTTATGCTGAAAAGATTGAATTAATAAAACTGCTTCAGAAATTAGAAAATTTTCATAAGCCTATTTTTGCTGAAAATCATGATTCTTCACAACTTATTGACAGAGTTTACAGTAAATATTTAATTCACAATAATTAATATTCCACCATTTTTTATCCATGCAGAAAAAAACAGATTGTAAAAAAACTATTGCTATAATTGGTTCCGGTATTTCCGGTATTTCAGCAGCTGCTTATGCTGCTCATGCAGGAAATAAAGTGCATGTATTTGAAAAGCATTCCCAGCCCGGAGGCAGAGCTAGGCAGTTCTGTACAGATAATGGTTATACTTTCGACATGGGGCCAAGTTGGTATTGGATGCCTGATATTATCAATGGTTTTTTTAAGGATTTTGGTTATAAGGCCATTGACTTTTATAATCTTGTGTCTTTAAATCCTCAGTTTGAAATGATTTTTAAAGATGGAAATATAGAGATTCCAGAATCCTACGAAGACCTGAAAGCATTGTTTGAAACTTTGGAAAAAGGAGCAGGTAAAAAACTGGATGAATTTATGCTGTCTGCAAAGTACAAATATGAAGTAGGAATGCAGGAGTTTGTAAATAAACCCTGCCATAGTTGGTTTGAATTTTTTTCTCCAAAGATTGCAGTCACTGCTTTAAATCTTGATTTACTTTCTAATTTCAGAGCATATGTTAGCAGATATTTTTCCCACCCAAAATTAAAAGCATTAATGGAATTTCCTGTTATTTTCCTTGGTGCTTCACCTAAAAATATCCCGGCACTTTACAGCTTGATGAATTATGGAGGTTATGTTTTGGGAACCTGGTATCCGATGGGAGGATTTTACCAATTGGTATTGGCAATGAAAAAAGTGGCAGAAGAGCAGGGTGCGTTTTTTCATTTTAACAGCCCTGTGGAAAAAATCGTTACATATGAAGGTGCAGTTAAGGGAATAGTGGTAAACGGAGAACTAAAGGAATTTGATGCTGTTATTGCTTCTTCAGATTATCATCATACAGAAACATTGCTAAATAAGGAGCTGCGAAATTATAAAGAAAAATACTGGAAAAGCAGGACGTTTGCTCCTTCCTGTCTCATTTATTATTTGGGATTCAAAGAAAGAATCCCCAATCTTAAACATCATACCTTATTTTTTGAGAATGATATGGACAATCATATCTTTACTATTTATGAAGACAAGCAATGGCCTGAAAAGCCTTTGTTCTATGTGTGCTGCCCATCTAAAACTGATGCTGGTTTAGCGCCGGATGGTCATGAAAATGTTTTCTTCTTGATGCCGCTGGCGACTGGGCTGACTGATAATGAAACTATTCGTGAGCGCTATTTCCAGGAAATGATTCAACGTTTGGAGCAACATACAGGCGTAAATGATCTGCTATCAAAAATGGATTATAAAAGAAGCTATTGTGTTGATGATTTTACAAACGATTACAATGCTTATGAAGGAAATGCATACGGTCTGGCTAATACATTAAAACAAACAGCAGTGCTGAAGCCATCGATTAAAAATAAGCAGTTATCCAATCTGTTTTATACAGGGCAATTGACCGTGCCGGGACCAGGAGTGCCACCATCTATCATCTCAGGTAAAATTGTTGCGAAAGAAGTAAATAATATTACATAAAACAAGTATGAAAAAAATATTTGATGAATTGGCTTATAAAGTAAGTAAAATGGTCACTGAAAAATACAGCACCAGTTTCTCACTAGGAATTCTGGCACTTAGACCCTCCATACGTCCCTATATTTATGCTGTTTATGGGTATGTGCGTTTGGCTGATGAAATTGTAGACAGCTTTCACGATTATGACAAAGCACTTCTCTTAGAACGTTTTAAAACTCAGACATGGAATGCTTTGGAGGAAGGTATTTCCCTGAACCCTGTCTTACAGTCGTTTCAGGATACAGTAAATAAATTTGCTATTGATAAAATCCTGATCGAGCAGTTTTTGCATAGTATGGAAATGGATTTGCAGCAAATGGATTATAATTCTGATCTTTATAAAGAATACATTTTAGGTTCGGCTGAAGTGGTAGGGCTTATGTGCCTGCAGGTATTTACCGAAGGCAACAAAGAGGTATTTGAAACCCTAAAGCCTTATGCAATGAAATTAGGTTCGGCTTTTCAAAAGGTAAATTTTTTGCGTGATCTAAAGGAGGATTATAATATTTTGGGCCGCACGTATTTTCCAAATATCGACATGAGGATTTTTAACAACAAAATAAAGAGTCAAATTGAAAATGAGATTGAAGCAGAGTTCAAAGAAGCATTAATTGGCATAAAAAAATTACCATCTTCTTCAAAATTTGGTGTTTACCTGGCTTACAAATATTATCTGTCTTTATTCAAAAAAATAAAAAATACGTCTGCTGAAAAAATTATGAGTGAGCGGGTGCGTATTCCCAACGGGCAAAAAATTTCCCTTGCGATGAGTAGTTATGTACAATACAGAATGACAATACTATGAAATTCATAAGATAAATTGAATTTTTTATCTCCTATCAATGACTATTTATAGTACAGAAAGCATGAATTTGGAGACTGTTAGAATGAATTATGAAAAAGCAGTTTCAGACAAAAAGCTTTGCCAGAAAAAAAATGAAGCTTTGCGCACTGATATTGATTGTACGGTACACGAACTTTATTTCGGATCATTTCAGAATTTATGACTGAATGATAGCAATAATCCTATTTCGAAACTCCAGACGTTTAAAAAGGCAAAAGAAATATTGAAGATGACGTAATTTCAAAACCTGACAATTTAGAAATTAGGCTTCTGAGGTTATCTGTCCAGAGTAATTGCTCGTCATTTTTAAAAGATCAAAAATATTATGTTCAACACTAAAATATAATATTTGCATTTCTTAAGAAATATATGATAATTCTTAATTTTAAAAATATAAAATGATTCATCAATTAAAAAGAACACAACAGCTCTATTGCGATACTGCCAGTGCCTGGATTTTTTTTTCTTCACCCAATAATCTTTCGAGAATTACCCCGAAGGATATGGGCTTTATAGTAGTTAGTGATCTGCCGAATGAGACCATATATGAAGGAATGATTATTGATTATATAGTTTCACCTTTACTGCGCATACCGCTGAAATGGCAGACAAAAATAGTACAGGTAGATCATGAAAAAAGTTTTACCGATTTTCAGCAAAAAGGCCCCTATAAGTTGTGGAGCCATCGACATGAATTCTTCTCTAATGAAGATGGTGTATTGATGATAGATACGGTAAATTATGAACTGCCATTTGGAGTAATAGGTAATTTGGCACACCGTCTTTTCATAAAGGAAAAACTTGAAGATATTTTCGACTTTCGTTATGAGGTATTGCAACAATTATTCAACAAGCAAAAGAACCAAATATGAACTTTATAACTGTATTCATAACCTTTATACTTATGGAACCAGTCACCTGGGCCATTCATAAATATGTAATGCATGGTTTTTTATGGGTATTGCATCGTGATCATCATGATCATAGTATAGAAGGTACTCTTGAGAAGAACGATTATTTCTTTGTAATTTTTGCATTACCGGCTATTGCTCTAATGTATTTTGGTTGGTTAAACGATTTTAATTATTTGTTTTATATAGGCTTAGGTCTTGCCTTATATGGAATGACTTATTTTTTTGTACATGATATTTTTATTCATCAAAGGATTGATTTTTTAAAAAACTCCAAAAACCCTTATCTGCTGGCTATTCGTAGGGCACATAAGCAGCATCATAAACATTTGGGCAAGGCAGAAGGTGAATGTTTTGGGCTTTTGTGGGTACCAATAAAATATTTCAAAATGTATTTTAATAAAGATAAAGTATGAAATCCCGAAAAAGATTTTTGGTGTTTCTTAAATCAACTGCACAGATTTCTGTTCCTTTTTATTCTCTGAGATATATGGGTTGCTTATGAGGTGCAGGAGCATAAAAATTCCAGGTCTGGTTTTACGCATCTAATATAATAAGATTAACCTTCTAAAACTGCTTTATCAGTTTTTCTATAATCTTCTTATTCTGCTGTTTTGATTTTAAATTATCAGTGTGCTTTAGGAATTTTATCGTTGAAGATAATTGTACCTAAGAATAGTATTTCCCAGATGTTTTTTTCAGAAAGCAGTCTAGTATTATTAGAAGGCCTTTTTTGAAGCAAGGCTTTCTTTTTTTAGCTTTTTTTTATTTTAGACAGCTTTTCCTGGGTTTTTTTGAGGAAGGTTATGGGAATTTTAAAACAATAAAAACCCGCGTGTAACGGGGTTTGGACTTATAATAAATAGATTTAGTGGTAAAACAAACTGCAGCCATGGAAGGAACTTTACAGCTTTTAAAAGATATTGTTAATCATGCGCCGCTACCCATCGGGGTATATATTGGCAGTCAACTAAAAATTGAGCTGGCCAATCTGGCGATGGTCAAAACCTGGGGCAAGGGGGGGCAGGTAATTGGAAAGGTCTACCTTGAGGTGCTTTCCCGGACTTTTGTCCAGGTATTTTTGAGGTTTCCCCTGTAACCTTTTATGCGTTTACTTTATGGCTTTTTAAATTGGCATAGGCACGACCATCTCTTTACCTGGCCAGTTCAGCCTTTATACCCGCTATAGGTTATAGTTTCTGTAACCTCAAAGCAAAGATCGGGTTCTTATCCGCCTTCTGTTGTTCAGATAAATATAGTTTGAAGCAGTCACATCACAATAGGTTTCAAGATCCCGGGGATAATAATACCTAACATCTGTATAACCCGGCCGGTCCCCAAGCCGGCGGAGTTCCAATATTTATCTTAACCGACACCTGAGTGTTTGAGTGACAAAGGAAAGCAGTAAAATCCCGATCAAAAATAGTGTATAGTTTTCATAATTTTAATTTTAAATATTATCGCATCTGGATAAAAATAAGAATCGTGTCTTAAATTTATCTTACACTACGTTATTTATATTTTATATTAATGCTGATAATGTTTGAGGTCATATTAGTGGTTCGGGTATAATGCCCGTAGCGGATCTCCAGCGTATTCCAGTGTTTGAGTCCAAAAATTCCATTAAGGGGAGTAAATTTCATTCCCATTCCACAATAGATATTCGTGCCTTGTAAAACTAAAGAGAAATTGCTATTCTCCTCTAATTATACCCGTTACAATTGCTGAAGAAAGCACTTCAGATATTGGCAGTTCAACCGGATCGTAATTTTTGTTATCGCTTACAAGTGTGATAAAGCTATCAAAATCAGACCTGCATACCCGTTTAACCAATACTCCTCGTGTAGTATTTATAACATAAACTTTGTTCCATTGAAAAAAAGTATCAATTGGAAGATACTTACAGGCGACAATATCTCCATTCTGATAATTGGGGTACATGGAAGAGCCTTTTACGGTAATTAAATAATCTGCATCGTCAAAAACCGGAATTAAAAATTGTTTGCTATCACTAGAAACAGTTGTACTGCCGCAGCTATAAGCTGTTAAGTTTTCTGCTGTTATAAGTGGTAAGTATTTGTTTTTTTTCTCGCTGCTGTTAAAGCTGTTTTTTAAAACATTCCCATTTCCGGTTATAAGCCATTCTTTATCAATCAGCGGATTGAGTTTACACAGCCTGTTAATGAAATCAGTAGATAAATTAACTTTACCATTTAGCTTAATTGCACAATACCGTGTTATTTATCTTGACAAGGCCTTTCCGGGTGATACGGCTCTCATCTGCAGCTTCATCCAGGACAATATACCCTTTTTCATGCATCTGGATCAGGGCATCAAGTATTTCTGCCTCTGGGCGGACATATTCTAAGCAAATGTCCTCTGGACATTATAGGGGGCATTACTAGAGCGGTGAGCTCCTCCAGCGTACAGCTCCCGGGATAGCTCCGGGCAAGTTTGCTCAGTATCGAGTCAAAAAAGACGATGGTGTTTCCAAGAAGTAACAGTTTAAAAATAATACAAGCCTTTGAATAAAGATATAAAGATTTCATTAGGATTTAAAAACTTTTTAAATGTTTTGCCTGATATCCGAATTGAAATGCACATCCAAAAGGGACTGGCTGGTAATTACCGCTGAAATCAAATTAATCAAGTAGTAAGAATTGCTTGCGGAATTTAATTTGGAGGGTTCAGCATCACTAAGTTATATAAAATACTTTATATTTTGTTTAATATTTAATAAAAATAGTTAAACAATTATTATCTTTAACATTAAAATATCACCTTACACGAAATGTACTTTGTTTTGTTTGATATTTAATAAATAATATCTGATTTTCTTGAAAATCGCAGCAGAAACTATTATACCGGCTCTTAAATTTAATCTTTAAAAAAATGAAAACAATTGTAATTGTCGGGGGCAGTAAAGGAATCGGGAATGCAGTTTTGGTACAGCAGCTGGAAAATTGCAGGGTTTTCAATATCAGCAGGACAGCTCCCGATATGATCCATCCGAATTTGATTCACTTTACAGGTAATGTGCTCGGGGATGCTTTACCTGAATTTGAAAGTATTGATGCTTTGGTTTATTGTCCGGGATCCATAAACCTCAAACCTATTTTGAGCTTGAGCCTTGATGATTTCAGAAATGATTTTGAAATTAACGTGATGGGCGCCGTCAAAGTGATCCAGCATTATCTGCCGGCTTTGAAAAAAGGCAACAATCCTTCTATTGTGTTATTCAGCAGTGTTGCGGCTAAACTTGGAATGCCTTTTCATTCCAGTATTGCGGCGTCCAAAGCAGCCGTGGAGGGACTCGTTAAATCACTCGGCGCCGAACTAGCACCGTTAATCCGGATCAATGCCATTGCCCCGACTATTACCGAGACTTCTTTATCGGCATCAATTTTAAGAAACGACCGGATGAAGGAAAATATGATTCAGCGCCACCCTTTGAAAAATTACCTCAAACCCCAGGAGGTGGCCCGTGTGGCAGGCTATCTTATGTCTGAAGATGCAGCATCAATTTCGGGTCAGGTTTTTCCGATGGATTATGGTTTGGTAAGTTTTAAACTGTAAATACAGCGCGGCATGAAAATTCTTTTAACAGGCGCAACAGGTTATATCGGCAAGAGGCTGCTGCCCTTGCTGCTGGATGATGGAAATGAGGTAATCTGCTGTGTCCGCGATAAAAACAGGTTCTGTTTTCCTGAAAAGTTTAAAAATAAAATACAGGTTATCGAAGTTGATTTTCTGGATCCCGAAAGCCTTAAAAATATCCCCGATGATATAGATGCGGCCTATTACCTGATCCATTCGATGTCCGGGGCTTCCAATTATGATCAGCTGGAAAGCATTTCGGCAAATTATTTTATTGAAAAAATAAACCAAACAAATGCCAAACAGATTATTTACCTGAGCGGAATTGTAAATGATACCTCACTATCCAAGCATTTATCGTCAAGAAAGGCGGTAGAGGAAATCTTAAGAACCGCAGCAGTTCCATCAACTGTACTCAGGGCGGGAATAATAGTAGGATCAGGAAGCGCTTCTTTTGAAATCATACGCGACCTGGTGGATAAACTGCCCCTTATGATTACGCCAAAATGGCTCAATACGAAATGCCAGCCGATTGCTGTTGGGGATGTTTTAGAATTTTTAATCCGCTCGCTGTTAAACCCGTTAACCTATAATGAAAGTTTTGATATCGGAGGACCTGATATACTGACCTACAGGGAAATGCTGCTGGAGTTTGCCAAAGCAAAAAAACTCAGGAGATACATTTACACCGTACCGGTTATGACCCCGAAATTATCGTCTTACTGGCTATATTTTGTGACCTCAACCTCCTTTAAGCTGGCCTCAGCGCTGGTGAGCAGCATGAAAGTAGAAGTCATCTGCAGCGATAACAGGATTAATAGTTTACTGGGTGTTACACCTATCCCTTACCGGCAAGCATTAGAAAGGGCTCTGAAAAAAATTAGTGAAGATGATATTGTTTCGAGCTGGAAGGATTCGCGAGTAAGCGGGCAGTTCACAGGAAATGTTTCCCAATATTTAAAGGTTCCAAAAAAAGGCTGTTATATTGACAGGAGAAAAAGAGCAGTCATAAACAAGGAATATACCATTGCACGGATCTGGTCCATAGGCGGAGAGACAGGATGGTATTATGCCGACTGGCTCTGGGAGCTGCGCGGGTTCATCGATAAGATTTTTGGCGGTGTGGGGACCAGAAGGGGAAGGACCCATAAAACGCAGATACATGCAGGGGATGCGCTGGATTTCTGGAGGGTGGTATATGCCGATAAGCAGCAGGGCAAACTGGTTTTATACGCAGAGATGAAACTCCCGGGCGAAGCCTGGCTGGAATTTAAAATAATCAACAATACCTTATATCAGGCGGCCACTTTTAAACCCCGTGGACTTATGGGAAGACTATACTGGTATGCCGTGCTGCCGTTTCATGGTCTTATATTTGACGGCATGCTTAAAAAGCTGATTTAAGCATTCAGGGAATAATATTACTTAATTCGTTTACTGTTTTTGGACCTTTGCGGCCCTGCTGAATAGCATATCGGACTGAATCGTTTTCACTAATATTTTCTAACAGCCCACAAAGCATTAAATGCTGCAGGCTATCATTTCATTTGGGCATTTTTAGTACATTTGGGAATTGTAAACTCCCTTGTTATGATAAGTGCTGAAAAACCTGATGCTGGAGACTCAAAAGAAAAAGAGCCAGTAAAAATTCTGCTGGCCGAGGATGATAAAGACGACCAGGAATTATTCATCGATGCCCTGGATGAAGCGGAGATTGCCTCTGAGGTAACGACCGTTGAAAACGGGCAGCAGCTCCTCGATACCTTAAAAGATAAATCCGAGCCCGATCCCGATATTATTTTTATTGATGTCAATATGCCCGTTAAAGGGGGCAAAAAGGCGCTGGAAGAAATAAAGAACGATAAAGACCTTCGGGATATTCCCACCGTTATGCTCTCCACCTGGGACCATCCTGCCGACATTGAAGATGCCTTTGATAAGGGGGCGGACCTTTATGTGCAGAAACCCAGTTCTTTTGCCGGTTTTGTGCTGGTGCTCAAAAAAGTGTTCCTTCTGCACTGGGCAAAAGCTTTACTAAGCCCAGTTATAAGTTTATTTTTTGTTTCTGAGAAGAATATATCTCACAAGGATTAAATAATCCCCATTGCGATCTGCTTTTAATTGAACCAGCTTTACCTTGTGGCAGAGATAATTGATTGTGTAATTGGAATTGGTATGTGATGCTGTATAACCAGGATGGACTAATTGTAAAAAAAGGACTTCAAGTAGTCAAAATACCGCCGTTTAATTTTCCCTGTCATTCGTTTATTTTCTCCTTATGATACTGTTTTAGCCATTTTTCCATTTTCTCCAGCAGCTTTACTTCTTTGGGATCACCAGATGGGTCAGAGAGTCCTATAATGGTTCTTTGATAGTTAAACCTTTTATTTTGAAACTGGCAGGTGAATTTTGGGAACTCGTTGTGGGATACCAGCCATTTGCCTTTCTCTGCAATTTTAATTTCAAACTTCTTCATTTTTCATAATCTCCTTGACAGCTGTATTTACTCAGGCATGACTGCTCTTTGCGCTTGCAGCTGTGTTGTAAACTGCAAAATTAAGAGATTATTGCTGTTGCTGCAGTACAGGGACTGTTAGGAGGTATTGGATTTACTATGTCAATTTTCATCGCACTGCTTTCCTTTCAACTACCAGAATTTCAAAATGAGGCAAAATTTGCCATTTTAATTACTTCAGTTCTGGCTGGAATTTCTGTTTTTTTTCTTTTAAGACTTTACAACACGAGACAGAAAAATAATTAACAGTTGTAGGGTGTATGCGTATTGTTTAATTGTTAATACAGTTTTAAACCTAGGCTCGTTAGACCTTGATTTGCAGGCTTTCTATTTTTCAAAAATACCAAGTGCCATGCTTTTGCCACAAATCTCTGATTGCTAAATATTACAACAGTTTTTGTAGTAATGTTTCGAACTTGAGCCTTCAAATTGTTTTAATACAGCATTATGAGTTCTTGTTAAATCTAAATGCATCGATTGTGCTCCCAGTTTAACTCTAGCATCATAAGAAAAGCTATTATTTAATTGCCTGCTGATTCTGAAACTCTTCGATGGTTAAGTTTCCGAGTGCAGAATGTCTTCTGCAGGTGTTGTAAAAGTTCTCGATATAATCGGTTATTGATTTTTCTGCTTTCTCTTTAGTCTTATATTTATTTTGGTATACCAGTTCTATCTTTAATGTCTTGAAGAAGCTTTCTGCTATCGCGTTATCATAGCAGTTTCCTTTTCTGCTCATGCTTTGGGTTATTTTATTTGTGGCTAATAAAGCAATAAACTCATGGCAGGCATATTGCTTTCCTTGGTCTGAGTGAAAGAGTAGTTCCTGATTGTTCTGCAATGGACGATTTAAAAGAGCTTTCATTAAAGAGGTGATGCTGGTATCTTTTGCTCTCATTGTTTCGCTGATTGACCAGCCGATCACTTTACGGTCAAAAAGGTCTATCACCACAGTGAGATAGATCCATCCTTCATCTGTTTCGATGTAGGTGATATCAGAAACCAAGATTTCGTTTCTTCTGGATGCCTTAAAAATCTGTTCTAATCTGTTTTCTGCTGATCTGTTATTACGGGGTGGGTTTGTAGTCTTTTTATATTTAGATTTTGCAATGCTTCTCAGATGGTTTTCCTTCATAATCTGCCCGACAAATTTTCTGGAAACTTTTATCCTGATGGAATCTAATTCTTTAGCAATTCTAGGGCTTCCGTATCGGCATTGGCTCTAGTGGTAAATTCTTATAATTTCTATTATTATATGGGCTTTCCGTACAGACTTTGCAGTGGGTGTTCTTTTCCTCCATCGAAAGAAACTGCTTTTGTGAATCTGAAAAATCCGGCACATCTTCTCGACAGGAAATATTTCAGCATTTTCTCTGATGAATTCATATTTCACCCGCCGCTCTTGGAGAAGATATTTTGAGCCTTTTTTAGGATGTCCCTTTCAATTTCTAATTCT
>NZ_DLHA01000031.1:0-29789 GCF_002482975.1 Flavobacterium sp. UBA7680
TTCTTTTAAAACATCATTTATAAACTGATATCTTTTGATGGTTTCCTTTTGCTGCAAGCGCTTTAATTCTGAATGTGATTTGGTAAAAGTATTTCGAATTTCATTTCGGTCTAAATGGGAGAAATTAACATCCTGCGTAATTACCAGCCACAATTTGTACATTAATTGGTTTGGAAATGCATGCTGCAGTTTTTCAAAATATTCAGGATCAATTACGGATGCATTTAAGCAAGGTTCGTGCGGAACGGTTTTATAAGAAACAATTAGTTCTTTTAAGTTTTCAATTCCTAAACCTTTGCGCGAACTTACTAAAGCAATTTTGGTTTTTAGTTTTTCTTCTAAAAGCGGAATATCCAGAGAAATTCCTTTGCTCGCCATACGGTCAGACATATTAATAACTAAGATCGTTGGAATTTCAAGATCTTTTATCTGCGTAAAAATCAGTAAGTTTCTTTTTAGATTTTCAACATCGGTTACCACAACAGCAACGTCTGGATATAATTTGTCGTTTTTGTTTAGTAAAAGTTCAATTACCACGCTTTCGTCCATCGAACTTGCGTTCAGACTATACGTTCCGGGTAAATCCAGAATGTTGGCTTTTACGTTGTTCGGCAATTTGCAGAACCCGATTTTTTTCTCAACCGTGATTCCCGGATAATTTCCAACTTGTTGATTTAAACCTGTAAGCTGATTAAAAACAGAAGTTTTACCTACGTTAGGATTTCCAATAAGGGCAACATTGATATTCTGAACGCTCATTATAAATTGTTTTGTAAAAGTTCAACTTCAATTTCACGAGCAGTTTCAACACGAATAGCAACATGCGAACCGTTAATATCTAAATATAAAGGATCTCCAAAAGGAGCAATTTGAAGTAATTCGACCAAGCTGCCAGGCAAACAACCCATCTCTAATAATTTTAAAGGAATCAAATCGATATCAAAATCTTTGATAATGGCTTTATCGCCTTTTTTCAAGGTATGGATAGTATTTTGCAAAGCTTATTTAGATTGAATTTAGATTGCAAAAATAGGCAATAAATCTTTACCTCATGGTAATAATAAGGTTTGAAAATGCTAAATCTTTCTAAAAATAAGGTATTTTACTCTTTTGATAAGAAATCTATGTCTTCTAATAATCTGGTGATATCTTCCTTTTTTGTTCCGTCATAAAATCCGCGAACGCGTCTTTTTTGATCCACCAAAACAAAATTCTCTGTATGAACCATATCATACAACTGATCTGGGCGTCCTAATTTTACAGCCAGGTAAGATTTTCTGGCCATAGTATAAATCTCTTTTTTATCTCCGGTAACCAAATTCCATTTGCTGTCTACAACTCCATATTTTACCGCATAAGCTTTCAAAACCGAAACACTGTCAACTTCTGGAAAAACAGTATGAGAAAGCAGCATTACTTTTGGATTGTTCAGAACTGCTTTTTGAACATCAGCCAGATTGGTTGACATTTTTGGGCAGATTGATCCGCAGGTTGTAAAGAAGAAATCGGCAACATAAATTTTCCCTTCGTAATTTTTTTGGGTAATGGTATCTCCGTTTTGGTTTATGAACGAAAAATCGGCAATCGTGTGATATTTACTTTTGTACTGAATCGTACTGTCAACCAATTCCGGATTTACATCAGCAGGATTATATATCGGAAGTGTTTTTTGTGGCTTTAAAGCCGAATAAAATAAAGATATAGTGACTACAGAAAATACAATTAATACAATAAAGAATTTGCGGTATTTATAAAGAAGCGATTTCATAAAAATAATTTGGCGCAAAAATACGAAAAGAGCATTTTAAAAGTCACAATTTTAATGCTTTTTAACAGAGAACCTACAATGCAAAAGAGCTTTTTTACGACGGGATTGTGAAATGATACGCGGATGACACGGATTCGCTTTGCGAAAACGCGGATTTATGCTGATTTTTATAGATAGTATGAATCCAAAGGTTTAAACACAATGCTATTATCCTGAGCGAAGTCGAATGACAACAAAGTAAACCGCCAATTTTTTCAAGCTAATAAAAATAAAAAATCCGTGCAAATCCGCGTTTTCGCAAAGCGAATCCGTGTCATCCGCGTACTATCTCTTACAGTATCTTAATTCTTAGGCTTTCGAATAGATTTATTCACCATATACAATCCCGTTAAAGTTACGGCTGAACCAATCGCAATAGCCTGCGTAAGCGTTTCGCCAAAAATAATCGACCCCAAAATCATTGCAACAATTGGATTGATGTAAACATAAATACTGCTGATTTCTGTTGGAAGATGCTGCAGCGTATAAATAAAAGCAATGAAAGTTAAAACCGAACCAATTATTACCAAGTAACCGATTGCCCACCAGGATTCTGAAGGGATTTCGCTCAGCGGAATATTAACTCCGGTCGATTCTGTAATTCCAAAAAGAAATACACTTGAAATCAGCATCTGCAGTCCCAAACTAAAATACGGATTGAAACTAGCCGCTTTTTTCTTGGTTTGTAAAATTCCAAAAGCCCACGTAATCGTTGACGCCGTCATTAAAATAATTCCGAATTGAAAATCAGGTCTTAAAAAATCGGCAATATAATCGATGAAAATAATACAAATTCCCCCAAAGCTGATTAGAATTCCAAACAAAGCCATTTTTGCAATTCGTTCTCCATTAAAAAAATTAATGATAATAATCCAAATTGGGAAAAGTGCACTAATGATCGCGCCCAATCCGCTTGTCATATATTTCACGCCCCAGGTACTCAATCCGTTGCTGCAAACAAAATTCAAAAAACTCAAAACAAGAATCGTACGCCATTGTTTTCCTTTTGGCCAAGGCTCTTTTTTCAGTAAAAAATATCCCACATAAATAAGTCCGCCCAAAAACTGACGAATTGTGGCCAATTGCAATGCTGGCATATGCTTAACACCTTCTTTTGAAGCTAACCACGTTGTTCCCCAAAAAAAGCTTACCCAGCATAAAGCCATAATAGGTAAACCAATAGCTTCAATTTTTCCTGAAACGGCATTCTGGATTTTTGCTCTCATTTTGACTTTAAATCTTTAAGCAAATATTCCAAAAACAATTTCAATAAACAGTGAAAAACAAGGTTTTAATTCATGAAAATAATCGATGGTTTCCATTAAAATGTTATAGAAGAATACTTACACATTATTATTGCATAAATTTTAACATAGAGTTACAAATTTTAACGATATGTTTGTGTATACACTCGAAACACATTTATAAATGAAAAAACAACTTACTAAACCTTTGTTTTGTGCTTTTTCTGCAATGCTTTCTTTTACAGCAATCGAAGCGCAAACCACTGCAGCAAAAGAACCTGGTATCAATGTATCATACATGAATACCAAAATTAGTCCGAGCCAAGATTTTTTCCAATATGTAAACGGAACTTGGTTAAGCCAGACAGAAATTCCAAGCGATCGTACCACTTGGGGAAGTTTTAATGAATTGATTAAAAAAACAGACAAAGATGTAATGTCTATTTTAAAAGATGCATCAAAAAATCCAAAGTATAAATCAGATACGGATCAGGGAAAAGCTGTTAACTTATTCCTGACTGTTTTAGATACTGTTGGAAGAAACAAAGCAGGAATTAATCCTTTGAAACCGTATTTGAAAAAGATTGATGCCATTAAAAATGTGGCAGATCTTCAAAAGTTTTTGGTTGAAATGGAACCTGAAGGAGGTTCTGGATTCTTCGGAATTTATATTGGAGCCGATGAAAAAAACAGTTCTAAAAATTCAGTAAGTCTTGCAGTAAGTCAATTAGGACTTCCTGATAAAGATTATTACACTTCAGAAGATAAAGATTCTAAAGAAAAACGTGCGAAATACGAACTTCACGTAGCAAGAATGCTTCAGTTTATTGGAGAAACTCCAGAGAAAGCAAAACAAAGCGCTAAAGAAATTCTGGCTTTTGAAACTGAATTATCAAAACCAAGATTAGACCGCGTTGAAAGCAGAGACAGCCGTTTGCAATATAACCCAATGACGGTTGCTGAACTTCAAAAATTAACTCCGGCTATAAAATGGGATACTTATTTTGCGGGAATTGGTTTGGCGAAATTAGATACTGTAGTGGTTATTGAGCCAAAATACATGAAAGCTTTACAAACTGTATTTACTGAAAATAAAGTAGCACAATGGAAAGAATATCTGAAATGGGATTTACTAAATTCTTCTTCTACAAAATTATCAACGGATATTGAAACTGCTAATTTTGATTTTTATAGTAAAACGTTAAGAGGAGCTGTAAAACAATTACCGAGAGAAGAAAAAGCTTTGCAAGTTGTAAACCGCGGAATTGGTGAAGCACTTGGTAAATTGTATGTAGAAAAAGTATTTCCTGCTGAAGCAAAAGCCAAAGCCGTCGATATGATTCATAATGTTATTACGGCGTACCAAAACCGTATTAACAATTTAACATGGATGTCTAAAGATACAAAGGCAAAAGCTATTGAAAAACTAAACAAAATAACCATAAAAGTTGGTTATCCTGATAAATGGAAAGATTATTCGGCACTTCAAATTAAAAACATTGCTGAAGGCGGAAGTTATTTTGAGAATTCAAAAAGCTTATCTATTTGGAATTTCAAGAAAGGTATTGCAAAATTGAGCAAACCGGTTGATAAAACAGAGTGGGGAATGTCTCCGCAAACGGTAAATGCATATTACAATCCATCTTATAATGAAATTGTATTCCCAGCTGCGATCTTACAGCCGCCATTTTACAATTACCAAGCTGACGAAGCTGTAAATTATGGTGGAATTGGAGCGGTTATTGGTCACGAAATTTCACACGGGTTTGATGATTCTGGTGCACGTTACAATGCTGAAGGAAATCTTGTTGACTGGTGGACACCTCAGGATTTAGAGCAATTTACAAAATTAGGTTCTGAATTGGCAGATCAATACAGTGCTTTAGAGCCGTTACCGGGAATTCATGTGGATGGTAAATTTACTTTAGGTGAAAATATTGGTGACTTAGGCGGAATCAATGCAGCTTATGATGGTTTGCAATTGTATTTGAAAGCGCACGGAAATCCGGGATTAATTGACGGATTTACTCCAGAGCAGCGTTTCTTTATTTCTTGGGCAACCGTTTGGAGAACTAAGTCTAGAGACGAAGCGATTAAAAACCAAGTAAAAACAGATCCGCATTCGCCGGGAATGTACAGAGCTTATGTTCCAATTCAAAATGTTGATGCTTTTTATGAAGCTTTCGGTATTAAAAATGGAGATAAAATGTTTGTAAGTCCAGAGAAACGAGTAAAAATCTGGTAATCTCATAAATAGAAAACGGCGCTGATTCAGCGCCGTTTTTTTATTTCTATTATTGAATAGCAATGAAAATATCTACTTCTGCATTTTCACTATCTAGGGTTTTTTCTCCATAAACTTCAAAATCAGAAGTAAAGATTCTGTTTAAACCCGAATCCCAGATTTTCAGCCATTCATCATAAACAACACCATTTGCCAGATTTCCTTTGGCAGTAAATTTTTCATAATGGCGACCTTCAATTGTTTTTCCAGTCAAGCCTTCCGGAACCGAATCTAAACTTTCTACTGCAAAACCTAAAACGGTTGTATAAGGTTTTGTATGATCCTTTTCGTAATCTGTGTAAACACAGATAATATCGTTACTTAACTTATTCGCAATTTTTTCAGTAATTCCTTCTGAGAAAAATTGGTTCCAAAGCGCAGGAATATCCTGTCCCGACTGCCCATTTTCATTAGTGGTTCTAACTGAAATTCCAATAATGTTAAACTTTTGAATATCCATTTTACTTAAATTTTGATTTGAACTTCAAATCTATAATCAAGTAGTGACAACAGTATGTCAACAGTAAAACATTAATTGCTTAAATGACTGTAAATGTAAGTTTCAATTGCTTTTAATTCTTCGTCAGACATTGCTTTGGTTACTCCAAAATTAGTCTGCATTACCGAAAACTGACTCGGATCA
Organism: Flavobacterium sp. UBA7680; assembly: GCF_002482975.1. Classification (GTDB taxonomy): domain Bacteria; phylum Bacteroidota; class Bacteroidia; order Flavobacteriales; family Flavobacteriaceae; genus Flavobacterium. Next base: position 5,979 of record NZ_DLHA01000031.1, read on the forward strand.
ACAATTGGATCTGCATTTCCTTTTAAGAAAGTAGGGATATCACCTTTTTTGTCTTTATAGATTTTGGCAATTTCCTTAATGCTTGGTCCAATAACTTTTTGATCCGGCTGATGACATGAAGTACAGTTTCCTCTTCCTTCAAAAATTTCTTTTCCTAAAGCTTCGGGTGTTTTGGCTTTCGCGGATTCTCCTTCAGAATAGGCTTCTGTAGTTTGGTCTGTACTTTCTGAAACTTCTTTTTTACACGATGCAAATGCTAAAACGGCAGATAAGAATAATACTTTTTTCATTTTATTTATTTAAAAGTATTGAAGCTTCTTTTGCAAAATAAGTTGAGATAATACTCGCACCCGCACGCTTAATGCAATAAAGTTGCTCTATCATGATTTTATCGTGGTCTAACCATCCTCTTTCGGCTGCGGCCTTTACCATAGCGTACTCACCAGATACTTGATAAACTGCAACCGGTACATGAACGGCATTTTTTACCTCACGAACAATGTCTAAATACGCAATTCCCGGTTTTACCATAACGATATCCGCACCTTCTTCAACATCTAATAAAGCTTCACGAATTCCTTCAATTCGGTTAGCATAATCCATTTGATACGTCTTTTTATCTTTTGGGATATTTTGTGAATCAACCGGAGCAGAATCTAAAGCATCACGAAATGGTCCGTAAAATGCCGAAGCATATTTAGCGCTATAACTCATGATTCCAACATTGTGATGTCCGTTTTGTTCCAATGCTTTTCTTATCGCCAAAACGCGTCCATCCATCATGTCGCTTGGCGCAACGAAATCTGCACCAGCATCTGCATGGCTTAAACTCATACGAGTTAAAGCATCAACAGTTGCATCATTAATTAATTGACCGTTTTCGATAATTCCGTCGTGTCCGTAAATAGAATACGGATCTAAAGCCACATCTGGCATTACAATCATTTCCGGAACAGCATCTTTTATCGCACGGATAGTTTGCTGCATTAAACCGTCTTTACTCCAGGCTTCTGTACCTTTATTGTCTTTTAAGTTATCGCTTACTTTTACGTAGATGTTTACCGCTTTAATTCCTAAATCCCAGGCTTCTTTTACTTCTTTAATCGTATTGTCTAATGAATGACGATAAATTCCAGGCATTGACGGAATAGCAGATTTGATGTCTTTTCCTTCGGCAACAAACATTGGAAGCATAAAATCTTGTGGACTTAAGCTAGTTTCACGAACTAAGGAACGAATTGATTCGTTTGTTCTTAAACGACGGTTTCTTTGTAATGGGAACATTGTTTTTGAATTTTAGATTTTAGAATGCAGATTTTAGATTTTTCTGCAATCTTATTTTTTGATTTTTATTAATTGATTGTCAATACTTTTGACTTTACGACTTTAAACTTTCGACTTACTTATGTTATTGAAGCTTCATAAATTCCTTTAATGGTCTTCTCTAATTTGGTATTAAAAACATCATCAGATTGATTGGCAAAAAGTCCTTCAGACAATGCGCGTGAGAAACTTGCAATTAATCCGTGGTTTTGCGAAAGCTTTTCATTGGCTTCTTCCTGACCATATCCGCCGGACAAAGCCACAACTCGCACAACATGCGGATCAGATATTAGTTCCTTGTAAAAGTCATTTACAGTTGGAATAGATAATTTCAGCATCACTTTTACATTTTGATCTAATGCGTTAAGTTGTTTTTGAATTTCTTCTTTAAGAATCTGTTCTGACTTTTGTTTGTCTGCGCTGTAAATATCAACTTCAGGTTCTATAATTGGGATAAGTCCTTTTGCAAAGATTTGTTTCCCTACTTCAAATTGCTGTTCCACGATTTCACGAATTCCAACGGCGTTTGCTTCTTTAATAACAGAACGCATTTTAGTTCCAAAAACACTTCGTTCTACAGCTCGATCCAACAATTCATCCAGATTTGAAATTGGTTTCATTAATTGAACTCCATTTGCAAGATCAGCAAGTCCTTTGTCGACTTTTAGAAATGGAACTATGTTTTTCTTCTCCCACAAATAATCGGCAGTCCATATTCCGTCGATTTTGCGATCCATCGTATTTTCAAACAAAATGGCACCCAGAATATATTGGCTGTCAAAAGCCGGACTTTTAATAATCCTGGTTCTCATTTCATGTACAAGAGTGTACATTTCTTCATCATTTGTGTAACTGCTTTCTTCAACACCATATTGCGATAATGCCTTTGGTGTGCTGCCGCCGCTTTGATCTAATGCTGCAATAAATCCTTTTCCGGAATTCATGCGGTTTAATTGTTCTACGTTCACCTTTTCCATAATTTCTTATTTTAGATTAAACATTACAAACCTATTTTATCATTTACTTTATCATAAACCTTTTTCACTTCTTTTGGAGGATCAAATCGATAACCCAGAGAAAGTTTTAAAGTGGCAATATTATCGTTAAGCCGCGGATCGACTTTATCATCCTGAGAAAAACTAACCGAATTAAGACTTGCATAACCAAAGAAACGGTCATTATTATAAGCCAGTTTTAAATTTAAATCTGCCTGATATAAAGCTGAGGTATCTCCGTCAATATCATTAATTCCGGCACCCAGAGCAACTCCTGCACCAATCAAAATGCGATCACTAATTACAAAATTATAGAAGTAAGAAGGTGCCAGTGTAAATACATAAATGTCGCCCGGCGTTGTGTCGGGAGCATTTAAATCTATATTGGTGTAATAAAAGGAGAAAGTCGGGATAAAACTTCCGGAACTTTTAGTCTGCCATTCGTTTTGGCTTATCAATGTTTTAAAAGAGAACTTATCATTAAAAACATAAGATGTCGTTCCGCCAATTTTCGTAGTACGCATTCTTGGTAGTTGTGCCGTTAAATTATCATCACTAACATAAAATCCTTTTTGATTGATGAAAGTGAACGACTGCATCCATTTTTTATAGTAAAAACGTGTATTAAAATTAAAATGCTTGGAATGAGAATCGCCTTTATTTCCTTCTAGAAATTTGGGCGCAAAACCAACCGAAATATCAATGATCTTATAATTTAAACTTAAACCAATCTGTTCTCTTCGATTCGGAATAAGATTAAAAAATGTTTTGGGTTCCTGAGCATCCGAAGCAATTTGAAAACTATTAGAAGTATCTAAATAATATATACTGGCGGTAATTTTATCATTATATGATTTAAAATACGGATTTTGCAGCGAATCCTTTTGGGCAAAACACCCAAAAACGCTGACAAAAAACGTTATATAAATCATTTTTAGATCCATTCTCGCTGATTTTCTAAAACATTTACCAGTTTCTCTTCTTCGCTTCCGGCTTCTGCATGATGATCATAAACCCATTGTACATGTGGAGGAAGACTCATCAGAATACTTTCAATTCGTCCGTTTGTTTTTAAACCAAACAAAGTTCCTTTATCATGAACTAAATTGAACTCCACATAACGGCCTCGGCGTATTTCCTGCCAGGTTTTGTTTTCTGGAGTATATGCTAAATTCTTTCTTCTTTCCACAATTGGCACATAAGCTTCAAGGAAACTATTTCCGACTTCGGTTACAAAATTGTACCAGTTTTCCATCGACATTTGTTCATTTGCTTTGCAATAATCAAAGAATAAACCGCCAATTCCGCGGGCTTCATTTCGGTGTGCATTCCAGAAATACGAATCGCATTGTTTTTTATATTTCGGATAAAACTCTGGATTGTGTTTGTCGCAAGCCGTTTTACAAGTTTGATGAAAGTGTTTTGCATCTTCTTCAAACAAATAATAAGGCGTTAAATCCTGTCCGCCGCCAAACCATTGTTCAATTACATTTCCAGACTCATCATACATTTCAAAATAACGCCAATTAGCATGTACCGTTGGCGTCATCGGGTTTTGGGGATGAATAACCAAACTCAATCCGCAGGCAAAAAAATCGGCTTCGCCTACGCCAAACATCTTTTGCATGGTTTCAGGAAGTTTTCCGTGAACGGCTGAAATGTTTACACCGCCTTTTTCAAAAACAGCACCGTTTTCAATAACACGCGTTCTTCCGCCTCCGCCTTCAGGACGTGTCCAAAGATCTTCACGGAATTTTGCAGTTCCGTCAACAGCTTCTAATCCGGCACAGATTTGATCTTGTAATTGTTGTATGTATGCGTAAAATTTATCTTTCATGTTGATTGTATTCTGCTTTAAGTAATCCGAAATAAACAGAATTTTGCAATTCGCCATTACCGTTTCTAAATTCGTCCCTTAAAATTCCTTCTTGTTTAAAATTATGTTTTAATGCAATTTGTTGACTTGCTAAATTTACTTCTGAAGTACAAATGAAGACTTTATTCATTTCCAATTTATTAAAACAAAAGTCTAATGCATCAGAAACCATTTTGGATGTAATTCCTTTTCCTTGAAAATCTTCATCAATAAAATAACCTAATTCACATTTTGAAATGCGATAATCAATACTTTTTACACATAAATAACCAATCAGATTATTAGTTTTTATATCTCGCGCGTAGAAATAGTATCCCTCATTATTTTTCTCTTTATCCAAGCTGACAGATATAAAATCCTGTGTTTTTTCAAGAGAATCAGAATTAATTAGAGTTACAGGAAAAGTTTGTCCAATGTGATTTTTATTCTTGTCAATTAGTTTATAGAACTCTTCAGGAAGAATGTTTTCAATTCGGTCTGTTTTCCAATCTGTAAAACTCATCTTTATTTGTTTTTTAGAGAAGCAATTTTAGCATTTATTCCAAAAGAAAAAACCTTGCTTTCCTGCTGAATATATTGATAAAGAGCCAAAGCTTTATCTTTAAAATTATAGTTTTCTTCTTTTGAGAATTCTATTAAAATATCACCAAATTGTTCTAATTGTTCCCAGTCAAAATGAAGACGGGTTAATAAGGTAATTAATTCTTCATTGGAGTAATCGATTAATGTTTGAATATTTAGTCCAAACTCTTTTAATTGATTTTCGATATCTGATTTTTGTAAATGACTCAAAGGATAAGGTACAAAAATGAGGGTTCGTAACGTCTTGAGGACGTTATCAATTCTGATTTTTTCTTCGTCTCTTAAACCTTTGTTTAACATGTTTGTGTTTTCTAAATCTGAATGATTTGATATTATTTGAAAACCCCGGATTGAAATCCGGGGCTACAATATGAATCGTTCCTTCGGAACTTTATATAGTTTTATCTAGTATAGAAACTGAATACTAAAAATTGTATACTGAACACTATTGCCCATATTCTTTAACCGCGTCAATAAACGCTTTTGCGTGATCTACAGGTATGTTTGGTAAAATTCCGTGACCTAAATTTACGATATATTTATCTTTTCCGAACTCATCGATCATTTCATGAACCATTTTTTTAATTGTCGGAATTGGAGATAGCAATCTTGACGGATCAAAATTTCCTTGTAAAGTGATGTTTCCACCAGACAAATAACGAGCATTTCTAGCCAAACAAGTCCAGTCTACACCAAGAGCAGAAGCACGGCTTTTTCCCATTTCACCAAGAGCGAACCAGCATCCTTTTCCGAAAACAATAACTGGGGCAACATCTGCCAAAGCTTCAACAATTTGGTTGATATATTTCCATGAAAATTCCTGATAATCAACAGGAGAAAGCATTCCTCCCCAAGAATCAAAAATTTGAACGGCATTAACTCCCGCTTTTACTTTTTCTTTTAAGTATAAAATCGTGGTGTCTGTAATTTTTTGTAACAAAGTATGTGCTGCGGCCGGATTTGAAAAGCAGAATCCTTTTGCCATATCAAAACTTTTAGAACCTCTTCCTTCAACAGCATAACATAAAATTGTCCAAGGCGAACCAGCGAAACCAATTAATGGCACTTCGTCATTTAGCATTTCTTTAGTCAATTTAATGGCATCCATTACATAACCAAGACTTTCCTGAATATCCGGAACGTAAACTCTGTGAACATCTGCCATAGAACGAATCGGATTTGGAACAAACGGACCAATATTTTCTTTCATTAAAACTTCGATTCCCATTGCCTGTGGCACAACTAAAATATCCGAGAATAAAATAGCTGCATCGGGAGCAATTCTGCGAATTGGCTGAACCGTGATTTCGGCAGCTAATTCCGGAGTCTGACAACGTGTGAAGAAATCGTATTTATCACGCAATTCGATAAATTCCGGTAAATATCTTCCAGCTTGACGCATCATCCATACTGGCGGACGTTGAACAGTTTCTCCTTTTAATGCTTTTAAAAATAGGTCGTTTTTTAACATGTTTTTTATTTTAGGTTCAAAGTCACAAAGTGACAAAGTTGCAAAGGTTTTTATTTATATTCTTGTAAAACATCTTCTAAAACGTCTTCAACTGTTGGCTGATCTGCAATAATGATGTTTTTTGTAATTTTATGTAAAGCTTCTGCGGTGGTTTCTCCGATACAGAAACAAGTTTCTTTTTTAATTGAATTATCCTTTAAATAACTCTCAACACCAGACGGACTAAAAAATAAGATAGCGTCAACTGGAGATTTTATTTTTTGAGGCTGTAATGAAGTTTCGTAAACCTGAATTTCGTTCAGTTTTATTCCGGCTTCTTTTAAAGCGCTTGGCAAAGTATCTCTTCTCAGGTTTCCGCTGAAAAAAGTATAGCTTTCATTACGATAAATCAAAGTGATAATTTCTGCTAAATCTGAAGCATAACCCGTATAAGCCACAACATTAAATCCGTTTTCAGATAAAAGGATTTTTGTTTTTAAGCCAACGCAATAAACGTTTTTACTTTTAAGTTCTTCTGATTTTGGGTTTGATAAAACGCTGTGAACAGCATTCTGGCTTGTAAATATTAAACTTTCGTTGAGGTTTTTAAGTTCGAAAGGTTTGTTTTCGGTTTTAATGAAATCGGCTTCGATTACTTCGATGCCGGCTTTTGTCAACTCTTGTTTTTGAAGAGGAGATAATATTTTCGTAGATAATATCTGAGTTGATTTTGCCATTATTTTTTCAGGGATTCTTTAATCTTCTGCATTAATTCTGTTCCGCCATTATTTAAAATCTCCTGCGCCGAATGAAAACCTAATTTTTTCCATTCTGAAATACCAACCGTTTTATTGATTTCCAATTTTTGTTTTCCATCAATAGAAAGTAAAACGCCTTGAAAATGCAGTGTGTCTTCGTCTTCATTATACGTTACCAAAGCTCCAATTGGTGCTGTACAACCGCCTTCCAGCGTTCTTAAAAACTGACGTTCGATATATGTACAAATTTCAGTTTCGATATCATTTAACTGTGAAAGTGCATCCAATGTATAATTGTCGTTTTCCATTGCTACAACAAGCATTGCTCCTTGTGCCGGCGCGGGAATCATCCAGTCTAAATTGATGTAGTTTTCAGGTTTTAAGTTAATTCGCTCTAAACCTGCAGCAGCAAAAACAGCTCCGTCCCAATCATTGTCTTTTAGTTTTTGCATGCGCGTATTTACGTTTCCGCGTAAATCAACTACCGTATGATTTGGGTATTTGTTAAACCATTGTGCTTGGCGACGTAAACTTCCAGTTGCAATTGTACTTGGTTTATTATCAAAATCAGGATTTCCTTTATGAACTAAAATATCCAGAACATTGGCTCTTGGTAAAACCGCAGCCTGAACAATTCCTTTTGGTAAAGCTGTTGGAACATCTTTCATGGAATGCACCGCAATATCAATATCACCATTGATCATGGCAATGTCAAGCGTTTTAGTGAAAATTCCGGTAATACCGAGTTCATAAAGCGGTTTATCCAAAATAATATCACCTTGAGATTTAACAGCAACAATCGAAGTTTTATAACCTAAATCATTTAGTTTTTTCTCGACAGTATGTGCCTGCCAAAGTGCTAATTCGCTGTCACGAGTTCCAATTCTGATTGTTTTTTCAGCCATGTTTTGTTTTTTGAACCATATAAGTTATATAAGTAAATTTAAGCAGTTTGTGTAAAACAGCAGTTTATTAAATGAACTTATATAACTTATATGGTTTAAAATTTATTTAAGATGCTTTTATTTTGAAGACTTTTTCGATCCATTCGATGCTTTCATCAACCATGGTGTCGTCGTCTTTTAAATGATTTGCGAAATGAGTAGTGATTTTTTGGATGATTCTATTGCTGATGATTTCTGCTTGCGCTTCATTAAAATCAGCGATCTTTTTGCTTTGGAAATCTAACTCCGAAACTTTAATCGCGTTTAGTTTTTCTTTTAAAGCATTAATTGTTGGCGCAAATTTTCGGCCTTTCATCCAGATAACGAATTCCTCTTTGATTTCTTCAATAATTGCTTCTGCTGCCGGAATATGTAATTTTCTGTTTTCCAAAGTTTCATCTGTCAATTGAGACAAATAATCCATGTGAATTAAAGTTACGCCTTCTAATTCCTCTACATTTTCGTGAACGTTTTTCGGAATAGACAAATCCAGAATCAACAAAGGCTTTTTAAGATTTAAAATTGCTTTGTCAACCGTTGGGTTTTGCGCACCGGTTGCTACAACCACAACATCGGCATTTTGAAGTTCTAAGTGTAATTCAGAATAATCTTTAACAATCAGATTTAATTTTCCAGCCAGTTTCTCAGCTTTATCTTTAGTTCTGTTGATTAAAGTAATGTGTTCGTTTTTAGTATGTTTTACTAAATTCTCACAAGTATTTCTTCCAATTTTTCCAGTTCCAAAAAGTAAAATGTTTTTGTTACTGATGTCTTCAACATTTTTAAGAATATATTGTACCGATGCAAAAGAAACCGAAGTAGCCCCAGAGCTGATCTCCGTTTCGTTTTTAATTCTTTTGCTTGCCTGAATTACCGCATTTACCAATCTTTCCATAAAAGTATTGGCCAATCCCATTGATTTTGAATGAGCAAAACTGGTTTTAATTTGTGATATAATTTCAAAATCGCCCAGGATCTGACTGTCTAAACCAGTTCCTACGCGAAATAAATGATTAATTGCTTCTTGATTTTTATAAACGAAACCTACTCTTTGAAAAGCATCAACAGAACCATTGCTGTTGTCGCAGATAAGTTTGATTAATTGAAATGGATGTTCTGCAAAACCGTAGATCTCGGTTCTGTTGCAGGTTGAAGTAACTAGTAAACTTTCTATTCCATCATTTTTAGCTTGTTCCAATAAACGAGTCTTCGCAACGGCATCCAAACTAAATTGACCTCTGACCTCTGCATCAGCTTTTTTATAACTCAGACCAACTGAATAAAAATAAAGGTGTTTCGGTACATTATTGTTTTCCATAAATTCACTTTCATAAAGTGCAACAAAATTATTACTATACTGTTTATAAAAGTAACGCTAAAAGTGCTTTTTGTATCGCTACATGATTTTTTGATTCTAAACGTCTCATTTTATTCAAAAAGAAGTACTTTTGTAGCAAAATCAACTTGTTAGAAATGATTTGTTTAGAGTCATTCTAAATAACATTTTGCTTTTCTTTTGATTTTAGTTTCAAAAAAATATCGCTATGAGTTCTCAAGAAGTTATAAAAATTGAAGACGACTTTACGCTGATCCGTTTTCAAAATGATGGTCCGGAGCCTTTTTATGCACAGCATGAAATAGGTACAGGCCTGATACAGTTTCACTTTGGTATAAAAGGCAATGCTAAATTTTTGTTCAATCAAGGCAATTATGCTTTAGAATTGAAAGAAGAAAAATCGCTGCTTTTATACAATCCGCAGAAAGAATTGCCTCTTAATTTAGAATTGGCTCCAAACTCGTGGGTGATTTCGGTAATTGTTTCCATCAAAAAATTTCACGCGTTGTTTTCTGCCGAAGCCGATTATATTACTTTTTTAAGTCCTGATAATAAGGACAAAAAATATTATAACGAAGGAAATATTAGTCCTTCTATGGCTATTGTGTTAAGTCAGCTGTTTCATTACAACCTTCATCCATCCATAAAAAACCTTTATTATAAAGGAAAAGGATACGAATTGTTGAGTTTGTATTTTAACAGAACCGAAGATCCAAATGCAGAACAATGTCCGTTTTTGATTGATGAAGATAACGTTCTAAAAATCAGAAAAGCCAAAGAAATTATAATCGCCAATATGGCAGAACCTCCGGGATTGCAAGAACTGGCAGATGAAATTGGTTTAAATTTAAAGAAACTCAAAATGGGTTTCAAACAAATTTACGGCGATACAGTTTACGGTTTTCTGTTTGATTATAAAATGGATTTCGCCCGAAAACTTTTAGACAGTGGTTCTTATAACGTAAACGAAGTGGGGCTTAAAATTGGCTACAGCACCGGAAGTCACTTTATAGCAGCTTTTAAGAAAAAGTTTGCCACGACTCCAAAAAAATATTTAATGTCGATTAATGCGAATGTTTAAGTTTTCGCCACTCCCGATAGCTATCGGGATCACGAATTAGCACAAATTAAAATCTGCTAAATCAGTAAAATCTGTGGGCCATTACACGAACAAATCAATTTTAGATATTCCACAATAATTAAAAAGTAATAATTATCATATTTCTAAAAAGCAGTAAATTCTACTTTTGACGAAATTTAAAAAAAACAAATAAAAGCTTAAAGCCTAATGCTTAAAGCCTAAAGAAAAAAAATAATGAAAGGCGTATTATTAGTAAATCTAGGATCTCCCGATAGTCCAACAACAAAAGATGTAAAACCTTATTTAGATGAATTTTTAATGGATAAATACGTGATCGACGTTCCGTATTTATTGAGAGCATTATTAGTTCGTGGTATTATTTTAAGAAAAAGACCAGAAGAATCAGCGCACGCTTATGCGAAAATTTGGTGGGAAGAAGGTTCTCCATTAGTTGTTCTTTCAGAAAGAATGCAGAAAAAAGTGCAGCCTCTTGTAAATGTTCCAGTTTCTCTGGCAATGCGTTACGGAAGTATGACCATCGAAAAAGGACTTCAGGAATTAAGCGATAAAGGAGTTACGGATGTAATGCTTTTTCCTTTATATCCGCAATATGCAATGGCTTCGACTTTGACTATTTTAGTGAAAGCAGAAGAAATTCGCAAGAAGAAGTTTCCTCACATGACTTTTACAGATGTTCCGGCATTTTACAATAAACCCGATTACATCAAGAATTTAGCCGATTCAATTCAAAAACATTTAGTTGGATTTGAATACGATCATTTGTTGTTTTCTTATCACGGAATTCCGGAGCGTCACATTCGCAAAACCGACATTACAAAATCACATTGCAAAATTGACGGTTCATGCTGTAACACGCCATCTCCGGCGCATGATTTTTGCTACCGTCATCAATGTTACGAAACAACAAGACAAGTTGTGAAATTATTGGGCCTTCCTGCGGATAAATACAGTCTAACATTTCAATCACGTTTAGCGGGAGATAAATGGTTAGAGCCTTATACTGATGTCGAAATTGATAATATGCCGGCAAAAGGAATTAAGAAATTAGCAGTTGTTACTCCGGCTTTCGTTTCAGATTGTTTAGAAACTTTAGAGGAAATCGCCATGCGCGCCAAAGAAGATTTTGAGAAAAATGGAGGTGAAGAATTCCTGGCAGTTCCATGTTTAAATGATGACGATGAATGGTGCCAGACGGTTTCTAATTGGATTAATGATTGGGCTAAATAAATTTTAGTTTCAAGTTTCAGGTTTTTATCAACTGTAAAGAAACCTGAAACTTGAAACCTGAAACAAAATAATAAATGGAATACTACAACTATCTAAAATCACTGCATCTTATATTTGTGATCACTTGGTTTGCAGGTTTGTTTTATATTGTGCGTTTGTTTGTTTACCAAATCGAAGCCAATGAAAAACCATCTCCCGAAAAAGAAATTCTACAGGCTCAATACAAAATAATGGCCTACCGTTTGTGGTACATTATTACATGGCCGTCGGCGGTTTTGGCGAGCATTTTTGCTTTTTGGATGCTGTTTTTTACAGATGCAGGACACATTTGGCTCGCACAATCTTGGATGCACGTAAAATTATGTTTCGTTTTTCTTTTATATTTATATCACGGAAAATGCCATCAAATTTTTAAACAATTGCAAAACGATGAGGTAAAATATTCGAATAATTTTATGCGTTTATGGAATGAAGGTGCAACAATTATTCTATTTGCCGTGGTCTTTTTAGTAGTTTTAAAAAGTGCCGTCAATTGGATTTTCGGCGTAATCGGAATTATATTATTCTCGGTTTTGATAATGCTTGGATTCCGATTTTACAAGCGTATACGAGAAAAAAAATAAAAAGAGTTTGCCACGAATTTCACGAATTTTCACGAATTTCTTTTTGTAATATTTGCCACAGATTAAATGGATTATGAGGATTAAAAAAATCATTTAAATCCTTTTAATCTGTGGCAAAAAAAAGAATTAGTGTAAATTCGTGAAATTCGTGGCGAAAAAACAAAAAGAACATGCTAAACATTAAAATGACAATGCTCTCACTTCGTACCAGGATTTTCCTGTCGATGATTGTATTGATTGTTGTAGCATCTTTTTTATTGGCTTCGATTTCGATTATTCAGTTTAAAACCGAAGCCAAAGAATATCACCAAGAAAGACTAGAACGAAAAGAAAATGCAGTAAAAGAGCACATCAATTATGTGCTTTCCACTACAACGTATCCGCTAAAAACTCAAAATTTAGATTTAATCTTTAAAGACAAAATCCATGAGTTAGCACAGATTCACAAAATTGAAATCAACATTTACAGCCTTGACGGGAAACTTTTAAAATCATCTAAAGAGTCTTTCGCAGTTGACAAAATTGCACCGCCAATTCCGGAATATATTTTAAAACTGGTTCGTTCTTCCATTGAAAAACGTTTTGTAGACATAAAAACTATCGACGGAGTCAAAAACAGATCTTCATACAGTTTAATTAAAGACGAAAAATTCAAACCACTCGGAATCTTAAATCTTCCGTATTTAGAAGACGACGGTTATTACGATAATGAGTTGAATACTTTCCTGATTCGTCTAAGTCAGGTATATTCTTTTATGTTGATTGTGGCTTTTGCCTTGGCGTATTTCCTTTCAACGTATATCACAAAATCTCTAAAAACCATTTCAGATCGTTTAGAAGAAACGAATTTAGATCAGAAAAACGAGAAAATTGTTTTAGAAGCCAACAGTAAAGAAGTCAACTTCCTGATAAAAGCTTATAACGGAATGGTGGATAAACTGGAAACCAGTGCGATTAAATTGGCACAAAGTGAACGTGAAGAAGCTTGGCGCGAAATGGCGAAACAGGTTGCACACGAAATTAAAAATCCGCTTACGCCAATGCGATTAACGGTTCAGAGTTTCCAAAGAAAGTTTGATCCGAATGATCCTGATGTAAAGCAGAAAATGAACGATTACTCTGAAACCTTAATTCAGCAGATTGATACGATGACGGCGGTGGCTTCGGCATTTTCAAACTTTGCTTCCATGCCGGCACAGCAAAACGAAACCTTAAATGTAGTTGAGGTTGTTGAATTGGCTTTGGATATTTTCAACGAAGAATATATTTCTTTTGAAAGCGATGAAGAAGAAATTATTTCGAAAATGGATCGTACACAATTGATTCGTGTTATTACCAATTTGGTTAAAAACGCAACGCAGGCAATTCCCGAAAGTCAGTTTCAAAAATCAATTGTGGTTACGGTAAAAAGACGAAATAACAATGTCGAAATTGCGGTAAAAGACAACGGAATCGGAATTCAAAAACAAGATATCGGCAGAATCTTCGAACCAAAATTTACTACCAAAACCAGTGGTATGGGACTCGGACTCGGAATTATCAAAAACATTATAGAAAATTACAAAGGAACAATTACCTTTGAATCAACTTACGGAAAAGGAACCACGTTTAGAGTTTCTTTACCTATTACAAACTCTTAAATTCATCGTCATGAACTACGAAAATATATTAATTTCTATTGAGGAAAAGGTTGCTACAATTACTATAAACAGACCGACAAAACTGAATGCTTTAAACAAATCGACAATTAGCGATTTGAGTAATGCCATTAAGCTATTAGGGAAAAGTGACGATGTTCGTGTTATTATTTTAACCGGAAGCGGAGAAAAAGCTTTTGTAGCCGGAGCCGATATTTCGGAATTTGCAAATTATACAGTTGTTGAAGGCGCACAATTAGCAGCCGAAGGTCAGGAATTATTATTTGATTATATCGAAAACCTTAAAAAGCCAGTTATTGCGGCTGTTAATGGTTTCGCTTTAGGCGGAGGATTAGAGTTAGCAATGGCGTGTCATTTTAGAGTAGCTTCAGACAATGCAAAAATGGGATTACCGGAAGTAACTTTAGGATTAATTCCGGGTTACGGAGGAACACAGCGTTTACCGCAATTAGTTGGAAAAGGTCGTGCAATGGAAATGATTATGACCGCTGCGATGATTTCTGCAGAAGAAGCAAAACGATACGGTTTAGTAAATCATGTAGTGCCACAAGAAGAACTTTTATCGTTTACAAACGTAATTGCTCAAAAAATCATTAAAAATGCTCCGTTTGCGATTGCTAAAGCGATTAAAGCAATCAATGCTAATTTTGAAGACGGTAAAAACGGATTCGATACTGAAATAAAATCATTTGGAAAATGTTTCGGAACTGAAGATTTTAAAGAAGGAACTACAGCATTTTTAGAAAAACGTAAAGCTGAATTTACAGGAAAATAAGTTATTCCACAAAGTTGCGCGGAGATAGCACAGAGGTTCACAAAGAAAATTTATATAATCTTTGTGTAACTTTGCGAAATCTTTGCGCAAAATAATAGACAAAGATTATAAAAACTTAGAATCTCAGGATCTCAGGATCTCAGAACCTTAGCAACTTAAAAAAAATGTACGAACCGATATTTGCCCTTTTTTGTGAACGAGTTAAAGAAAGTATTCAAGCTGGAACTTTCGCAAAACTGACTTTGGCTAAAACTATGGGCGACACCGAAATCAAAAATATTTATTTCAGATTGGTTTTGAATGAAGATAATACTTTCTCTATTTCATTAATGACTCGCTATAAAACAGAAGAAATCGAGAGTATTCACACTTTAGATGAAGCTTTATTGGTTTTAGGCTCTTACATCAAGAAACCGTTTCTAACCGCACTTTTGTTTACAACAGATAATGACGTTACTTTTAAAGTAAATAAAAAGAACGCTGGAAGTATTATCGAACAGCCGCCTACATTTAAAAATGCTTCTCCGGTGATGCTTGAAATGATTGACAAGGGGATTGTTTAAATACTATTTTTAGGAATATATATCTGATTTGTCAGGCTGAGCGAAGTCGAAGCCCCATTTGCTGAATCACTTTGCGGGACTTCGACTTCGCTCAGTCAGACAAAAGATAATCTTAGTTTATCTTTGCGAAACTTCTTCGTGAATCTCTGCGAAATAAATCGCTAAACCAACTTTACAAAAAGATTAGAAGCAATTTTATTAGAAATGGATAATTCCTTTCCATCAACCTTAATTTTTACGGATAAATCGAAAGATTCTTTAGAAAGGAATTCAATTTTTGAACCCAAAGCGATTCCTTGTTTATCCAGATATTTAAGGAACTCTGAAGAAGTATCTTTTACGCCCACACAAACTCCGGTTTGATTTTCTGATAATTCAGAAAGCAGTTGTTTCTCAATTTTAATAATTCGGCCGTTAGCATCCGGAATTGGATCACCATGTGGGTCTTCTGTTGGATTTCCCAGAAAATCATCTAAACGGTTAATTAACTGTTCGGATTTGATATGTTCTAACTGCTCCGCAATATCGTGAACTTCATCCCAGCTGAAATTTAGTTTCTCTACCAAAAACACTTCCCATAAACGATGTTTTCTAACAATCATTTTGGCAGCCAGTTTTCCGTTTTCGGTTAACGAAACACCTTGGTATTTTTTATAATTTACTAAATCTTTGTCGGCCAACTTTTTAAGCATATCGGTTACAGAAGAAGCTTTTGTCTCCATGATTTCCGCAATGGCATTCGTGCTCACTTCAGTTTCTAAAGCCGCCGTTAAGTGATATATAGATTTTAGATAATTTTCTTCGGAAAAGGTCATTTCTTTTGAGGTTCTGAGGTTCTGAGGTTCTGAGGTTCTAAGTTTAGGATTTAAAGAAAAACCTTAGCAACTTAGCATCTCAGAACCTCAGCCCCTTTATTTAACAATCAACAAAGGTATTGAAATTTTATGTCTCAATTTATCTACCGTTGTGCCAAAAAGAATATCTTTTAATCCAGTGTGGCCGTGGGTTCCCATTACCAAAATATCGAAAATACCGCTGTTGATGATTTCCGGAATTATTTTGTTTGGTTTTCCAAAACCAAGTTCTGTTTCAATATTAAATCCTTTTTCTGAAAGCATTTTTTTATACTCTAACAATAGTTTTTCATCAATTGTAGTTTCGTGATCATGAATGTGAATTCCATACATCAAAGCACCAACTGTTTCAACAACATGTATAAGGGTGTATTTTGCATCCATTCCGCCTAATTCGAAAGCATGATTTAGTGCCGCTTCATCGGCATGAGAAAAATCGACAGAAACAGCAATATTTTTTACTTCCTGAGTTTTCTTTTGGGAGAAATGAAGTTTCAGGTTATGAGGCGAATGATTTATAGTTTTTGATTTGGCTTTAGCAATAAAAGGTTTAAAAACGATGTAAAGAAGTAAACCTGAAAAAGCAAAAGCAAGCGGAACAACGGTAAGCCATAAAACTATTGGATGATTTGAACTTGCAAGCCATGATGTGATTTCATCATAAACCAACTTTGCATTCAATGAAACAATAATCGCAGCAATAATCCAGGAAACAACCTGAGTTGTTCTGGAAATATGAAAACCATTCATTTTTGATTTATCACTGACAAAATGAATCAGCGGAATAATCGCAAATCCTAATTGTAAACTCAAAATCACCTGAC
Organism: Flavobacterium sp. UBA7680; assembly: GCF_002482975.1. Lineage (GTDB taxonomy): Bacteria > Bacteroidota > Bacteroidia > Flavobacteriales > Flavobacteriaceae > Flavobacterium. Next base: position 22,869 of record NZ_DLHA01000031.1, read on the forward strand.
TCAGAATTAAAAGTTTTCCTGTTACACTTTCTCCATAAATCCAAATAACGATTAAAGCAGGAACAATCGCAATTAAACGCGTTATGATTCGGCGAACCCAAGGCTGAATACGTAAGTGTAAATAACCTTCCATAACAATTTGTCCAGCAAGCGTTCCGGTTACAGTAGAACTTTGTCCTGCAGCAATCAAAGCAACTGCAAATAATATTGGAGCCCATTTTGTTCCTAATAATGGTTCCAGAAATTTATGCGCGTCCTGAATCTCGGCAACTTCAAACATTCCGTTTTTGTGAAAAGTTGCAGCGGCAAGAATTAAAATGGCAGCATTTACGAAGAAAGCCAAATTCAAAGCAATTGTCGAATCTATAAAATTATATTTCAAAGCTTGTTTGATTCCGGCTGGGCTTCTGTCAAATTTTCTAGTTTGTACCAAAGAAGAGTGTAAGTAAAGGTTGTGAGGCATTACAGTTGCTCCAATAATTCCGATGGCAATATATAAAGCAGCCGAATTTGGGATAGAAGGAATAAGTCCGGCAATAATTTTTGGAACTTCAGGTTCTGCAAAGATCATTTCGAAAATGAAAGAAAATCCAATAATGGCAACTAAAACAATAATAAAAGCTTCCATTTTACGGATTCCTTTATTGATTAAGAAGAGTAAAAGGAAAGTATCTAAAACGGTAATCAAAACGCCTTCAAAAAGCGGAATCCCAAATAACAGATTAATTCCGATCGCCATTCCGAGAACTTCTGCTAAATCACAGGCCGCAATCGCAATTTCGGCCAGAAAATATAAAATGTAGTTGATGTATTTTGAGTAGGTTTCTCTGGAAGCCTGCGCTAAATCGCGCTGCGTTACAATTCCGAGTCTTGCGCTTAAACTCTGCAAAAGCAAAGCCATTAAGTTACTCATTAACAAAACCCAGACTAAAGTGTAGCCAAACTGACTTCCGCCGGCAATATCGGTGGCCCAGTTTCCGGGATCCATGTAACCAACGCTAACTAAATATGCCGGGCCTAAAAAGGCTAGTATTTTCCTGAAACCTGTTTTTTTATGTTCTGTAGCAACCGATTGGTTAACTTCCTCTAATGATTTGGTCATTTCTAAAATATTGATTTACCAAATATATAGAAAAATTATATTCGCTCAACAATATTTTTAGACTTGTCTAAAACTTAAATGTTAGAATTCAAACATTTTGGACATAATCCGGAAAGTGTGAAGTTTATTTCGTTTACTTTATAATTATGAGGCATAATATAACTTGGCTTTACGGTTTCGAGACAAGTAATTTCATGGCAGTTCTCACAGCTAAAATGGGCATGATTATGAATGTGTACTCTTTGATGCGAATGATTGCATTTTGCATATTTTACAGTACCGTCAAGATTGGAGATTTTATGAATGATATCGTCGTTAACCAGACGATCTAAAATTCTATAAATAGTAACGCGGTCGCAGACATCGTTCAATTGTTTTTGAATTTCGGTGTGAGACAGTGCTGTTTTAGATTTCTCAAAAACCTCTAAAACGGCTGTCTTTGCTGTAGTGTTACGTGTAGCTTTCATTTTATTTTGAATTAAAAAATTTAACGCAACAATGTTGCAATTGATTTTAATGTGTATATTTGCAACAAAATTGCATTAAGCAAATGTACAAGAAATGAAGAAAACAACCTCATCCTTTTACGATATTTTAGGAATTTCGAGCGCGACGATCTGCCTGGTTCATTGTTTGATTTTTCCACTTTTAACAATCCTTCCTTTGGGCATAAGTCACAATCCAATTATCGATTTAGTATTTGCTTCGATAGGCTTATTTGCAATTCTCAAAATTACGAAAAAATCAAGTCTTTTGGTTTCGTCAATTTTGATTGTTTCAATGAGTTTAATCTGGATTAGTATTTTGACTGAAATCTTCTTAGAGATTCATTTGGATCTGATTTATTTTGGCGGAATCGGGATGATCATCGGGCATTTGATTAATTATATAAATCATAAAAGCATACACAAATGAAAAAACTGCCTGTTACAGTATTAAGCGGATTTCTTGGGGCAGGAAAAACTACGCTTCTCAACCATATTCTTCATAATAAAGAAGGATTAAAAGTTGCCCTAATTGTTAACGACATGAGTGAAGTTAATATTGATGCACAACTTGTGAAAAATCAAAATACTTTGTCCCGAACCGAAGAGAAATTAGTTGAAATGACAAATGGCTGTATCTGCTGTACATTGCGCGAAGATTTAATGGTTGAGGTTGAAAGATTAGCAAAGGAAAACAGATTTGATTATTTACTTATTGAAAGTACAGGAATTAGCGAACCCATTCCGGTAGCTCAAACTTTTTCATTTGTGAATGAAGATGAAAATATTGATTTATCCAAGTTTAGCTACATCGATACGATGGTTACCGTTGTAGATAGTTTTAACTTTTTTAAGGATTTTGGTTCGGCTAAAACTTTGCAGGAACAAAACTTATCAGATATTGAAAACGATACTCGTACAATAGTCAATCTTTTGGTCGATCAGGTCGAATTTGCCAATGTTATTATTTTGAATAAAACAGATCTTATCGATTCAGAATCATTAAAAATGCTCAAAGCCTCTATTCAGAAGTTGAATCCTGTGGCGAAAATAATCACTTCGGTTTTAGGAAAAGTAAATCCGAATGAAATTATAAATACAGGATTATTCAATTATGAAGAAGCCGAAAATTCAGCGGGCTGGATTAGAGAATTAGAAGGAATTCATACGCCGGAAACAGAGGAATATGGAATAAATTCTTTTGTATTTAGAGATTCGAGACCTTTTCATCCCAATCGGTTATGGAATTTTATTACTTCAGATTTTCCGGCTGACATCATTAGAAGTAAAGGATTATTGTGGATGGCATCTCGACCGGAACAGGCTATTAATTGGAGCCAGGCTGGTGGATCAATTAAAGCTGAAGGAGCAGGAGTCTGGTGGGCGAGCATGCCGTTAAGCGAACGAATGACATTTAACAATTTCGTTGAATTTCAGGATATAATAGAAGAACGTTGGACATCTAATTTTGGAGACAGGCTTAATGAACTTGTTTTTATTGGTCAAAAAATAAAAGAGACTGAAATTCTCAACGAGCTTAAAAAATGCCTTTGTACAGAAGACGAGATTATAGATTACCATGAAGGTTTGTTTCCAAAAAATGATCTTTTTCCGATATCAAGAACATCTTAAATATTTAAATTATGAAAGACAATTATACATATGATGTCATAATCATTGGCGGAAGCTACAGCGGATTATCTGCGGCAATGAGTTTAGGACGTTCTCTCCGTCAGGTTTTGGTTATTGACAGTGGTTTGCCGTGTAACCGACAAACGCCGCATTCGCATAATTTTATTACACAAGATGGTGAAAAGCCTGCTATTATTTCGGCGAAAGCCAAATTACAAGTGGATCTCTATAAAACAGTCCATTTTTATAACGGACTTGCTGTAAAAGCAGCCAAGAAAGAAAACGGATTTGAAATTTCAACCGAATCTGGTGAAACTTTCAATTCAAGAAAAATCCTTTTTGCAACCGGGGTTAAAGATCTGCTTCCCGAAATTAAAGGTTTTGCGGACTGCTGGGGAATTTCGGTTTTACATTGTCCGTATTGTCATGGTTATGAAGTTAAAAATGAAAAAACAGCCATCATTGCAAACGGCGAAATGGCATTTGATTTTGCAAAACTGATTTCGAACTGGACAAAAGATTTGAGATTATGTACGAACGGAAAATCAACTTTGACTTTGGAACAAACTGAAATACTTAAGAAACATGGTGTTCAAATTTTTGAGGAAGAAATAGATTCCTTTGAACATAAAGAAGGATATGTCAAAAACATCATCTTCAAAAATCAGGAAAGAGTTGAAGTCAAAGCCATTTATGCAAGACCTCCATTTGAACAACATTGTTCGTTACCAGCGGATTTAGGCTGCGATATAAACGAACAAGGTTTGTTAAAAGTTGATTTTATGCAGAAAACAAACGTTGCAGGAATTTATGCGAGCGGAGATTGCACCACTCAAATGCGATCTGTTGCCATTGCGGTTTCTACAGGATCTTTCGCCGGAGCTGTAATCAATAAAGAACTTATTGATGAGGATTTTTGAAGTTTATAAAGTTTCAATAGCCCTTAGCTTCAGCTAGGGGAATTAGATTTGAATCGAAACAGGGCTTTAGCCAAATTGTATCGGTTTGGCTAAAGCCCTATTGGTTTCGTTTATATTTTCATCCAGCTAAAGCTGGACGCTATTGAACTTTTTTAATTTCTCTTTAAATTTCAAAGCAAATAGAAATATAACATATTGATATAAATAAAGTTATAAATTTCTAAATTTAAAATAAGTATTTATAAAATTTAATTTTTAGTTTTGTCTAAAATTAATTTTACCACGATGAAAAACTCAATTTGGATATTGATATTATTTAACTTACACTTTTCTTTTGCTCAGGAAACCTCGAAAATCTCTGGTTTTATAACTGGCAACGGACAAAAATTACAAGCCGCAAATGTTCAGTTATTAGGAACAAAACAAAAAACAGTTTCAGATAGTTTAGGCTATTACGTTTTTGAAAATGTTACTATTGAAGAAGGAAAAATTCAAGCAACTTCGACAGGATTCAAACCAGTGACTCAAAGATTTTCAATTACAAAAGGACAAAACCTAAATCTTGATATTGATTTAGAAGACAACGAAAACCAACTTAACGAAGTAGTAGTTTCGGGAACTTTAAAACCGGTGAAACGTTTAGAAAGTGCCGTTCCTGTTGAGGTTTATTCTCCGGTTTTCTTCAAAAAAAATCCAACACCAAGTATTTATGATGCGCTTCAAAATATAAACGGCGTTCGGCCGCAGTTGAATTGCGGCGTTTGTAACACGGGAGACATTCACATAAACGGTCTCGAAGGTCCGTATACTTTAGTTTTAATTGACGGAATGCCAATTGTAAGCAGTCTTTCGACAGTTTATGGTTTATCCGGAATTCCGAATTCTTTGGTGGAACGAATAGAAATAGTAAAAGGCCCAGCTTCGTCTTTATATGGAAGTGAAGCCGTTGGAGGTTTAATCAACATTATCACTAAAAACCCAACAAATGCTCCAATGTTTTCTGCGGATTATTTTACTACTACTTATTTTGAAAACAATCTTGATTTGGGAATGAAGTTTAATGTTGGCAAAAAAGCGACTTCTCTTTTAGGGATTAATTATTTCAACTATAATCAGGTTATAGATAAAGACCATGATAATTTTACTGATGTAACGCTTTCTGACCGTATTTCGGTTTTTAATAAATGGAGTTTTCAGCGAAATGATAATCGCCTTTTTACGATTGCAGCGCGAGGAATGTATGAGGATCGCTGGGGCGGAGATGTTCGTTGGGAGAAAAAATACCGAGGAGGAGACGAAATTTATGGCGAAAGCATTTATACCAAAAGGGCAGAATTAATTGGAAGTTATCAATTACCGTTTGAAGAAAAACTAATGCTTTCGTTTTCCGGAAATGTGCATTATCAAGACAGTCGATACGGAACAACATCATTCATTGCGAATCAAAAAATTGGTTTTCTGCAATTGACTTGGGATAAGAAAATTGGTAGTAATGATTTACTTGCCGGAATTGCGAATCGATATTCATATTATGACGATAATACTCCAGCGACAAAAGATGCCGAAAGTACCTGGTTACCAGGAATTTTTGTTCAGGATGAAATTACGTTTTCGCCAAAGAGTCAGGTTTTGCTGGGAGCGCGCTATGATTATAACTCGATTCACGGTTCTATTTTTACACCAAGATTTGCGTATCGTTTCAAGGCAAATGACAACACGATTTTCAGATTAAACGCCGGAACTGGATTTCGCGTTGTGAATTTATTTACCGAAGATCACGCAGCTCTTACAGGTTCACGAGAAGTTGTAATTAAAAATGATTTAAAACCGGAACAATCTGTAAACGTAAACTTGAATTATATTCAGAAAATAAACCTTAATAACGGAACTTTTATCGGAATTGAAACCACAGCTTTTTATACTCGTTTCAGCAATAAAATCATTTCAGATTACGAAACAGATCCTAATAAAATCATTTATGATAATATAGATGGTTACGCTATTAGTCAGGGAATCAGTACCAATGTTGATGTCAATTTTACCAATGGTTTAAAGTTTATTTTGGGCGCGACGGTTTTAGACAATAAAAATGTTCAGGACGGAGTTTCAGAAAGACCTTTCCTAACCGAAAAATTTACAGGAACTTGGAGTGTATCTTATAAAATAGAGCCATGGAATTTATTGCTGGATTATACCGGAAATGTTTACAGTCCGATGAAACTGCCTTTGCTAAACGAATATGATCCGAGAAATCCAAATTCGCCTTGGTATAGTATTCAGAATATTCAGTTTACATACACAGGCTGGAAGAATTTCGAACTTTACGGCGGTATCAAAAATTTGCTGAACTTTACTCCAAAGCAGAATAATCCGTTTTTAATTTCAAGAACGAATGATCCTTTTGATAAAAATGTGCAATACGATGCGGCAGGAAAAGTGCTGAGAACCCCAGATAACCCATACGGATTGACTTTTGATACGACTTATGTGTATGGGCAGAACCAAACGATTCGTGGATTTTTTGGGTTGAGATATACTTTGAGGTAAATTTATGGGGCACAGATTTGACAATAATGTAAATTGAAATAATGCCAATTCATAATTAAACTGGACTGAAGTCCAGCCCTACAACATAGTTCGTTCCGTTGGAACTTAAAGAGCCATAGGCTCGATTCATATTGTAGAGCTGAACTTTAGTCCGGTTTAATGGCACGAAAAAGATATATTTTTTGTGAGATTTTTTATGTCGTCGTAACTAAAGTCCAGCCCTACAACATAGTTC
>NZ_DLHA01000031.1:29804-32996 GCF_002482975.1 Flavobacterium sp. UBA7680
GGAACTTAAAGAGCCATAGGCTCGGTTCATATTGTAGAGCTGGACTTTAGTCCAGTTTAATGGTTTGAAAAATTAACGAAAGAAAATCATATAATCCGTTCAATCTGTGTTAATCTGTGGACCAAAAAACAACAATATGAAAAAGCTATTTATAATATTCTTCTTCTTCGGAATAACTTCAACAGGATTCTGCCAGTTAAAAAGCAGAACTTTTGAGGAAGTAGATAGCTTGCAGCAAATTCAAAAACGAAAAATCATCGTTTTCATCCATACCGATTGGTGTCAGTTTTGCCAGCGAATGAAAACTACAACTTTCAAAAACCAGGAAATTACCGAAAAACTAAACTCCAATTTCTACTTCATTGATTTTAATGCTGAAGAAAAAAGAGATATTACGTTTAATAATCAGATATTTAAATACAAACCTTCAGGAAATAATGTGGGTGTTCATGAACTTGCTTTACAACTCGGAACTATTAACGATCAAATTGTTTATCCGGTTTTGTGCGTTTTGAATGAGAGAAACGAGATTATAGTACAGTACAGCAATTATTTGAGTCCAAAGGATTTTAGCCTTCTTTTAGAAAAATTGAAAGAATAAATTTTCTTATTTTTGAAAATGAATTCTTCGCAAATTAAACACTTCGATTACATTTTTACAGGAACTGGACTGGCATCTTTAATGACAGTTTATAAAATGGTTTTATCTAAAAATTTCTCTGATAAATCAATTTTGCTCTTAGATCAGGATTCGAAGAAAACAAATGACAGAACGTGGTGTTTTTGGGAAAAAGAAGATTCTATTTGGAACCCGATTATTTCTAAAAAATGGGATTTAGCATTATTTGCTAATGAAAACTTTAAACGATATCTTGAATTAAAACCTTATATCTATAATAAAATCGACGGATTAGATTTTTATGATTTCATTTTCGAAGCCATTTCAAATCAGCCGAATATTATTTTTTTAAATGAAAAAGTAACCGATATCAACGAACTCGAAACCCATGTTTTTGTTGGTACAGAAGAAAACAGATATACCTGCAATTATTTATTCAACAGCATTTATACCAAGGCTTTCGCCGAAAGTCAAAACAAATATCCCGTTTTGCAACAGCATTTCGTGGGCTGGTTTGTAAAATCAGAATCTGAAGTCTTCAATCCTGAAAAAGTTACTTTCATGGATTTTTCGGTAGAACAAAAAGGGAATACACGATTTATGTATGTTTTGCCAACTTCTGGAACCGAAGCTTTGGTTGAATATACTTTGTTTTCAGAAAAACTTCTTCCTACAGCAGAATACGAAAATGAAATTCAAAACTATTTACAAAAACTCGGAATATACCAATTTGAAATTATCGAAAAGGAGCAGGGAAGCATCCCAATGACTTCTTATCCATTTTGGAAGAAAAACACCAAACGAGTTTTAAACATTGGAACTGCCGGCGGATGGACAAAAGCGAGTACGGGCTATACTTTTAAAAATTCTGATAAAAAATCCTCAGAATTAGTAAAGTTTCTTAGTGATAATAGTTCTCACGAAATCACGGAATCGTTTAGTATGAAAGCGTTTCATAAAAAAAGCCGATTCTGGTTTTATGATTTATTGCTTTTAGATATACTGCATCGCCATAATGAATTAGGAAGTTCTATTTTTTCTTCTTTATTCAAAAAAGGGAATCCACAATTGATTTTTAAATTCTTAGATGAAGAAACCAATTTATTTGAAGAATTTCAAGTGATTCTAAAATGCCCAAAAGTGCCTTTTATAAAAGCATTATTTAGAGTTTTATTTAGTTAAGATAAAAACTCATCGTACATCAGTCTAAATCTTTAAAATCTGCGGGCCATCTTATTCTAATTTTTTTATCGCAATAAGTAGTGGATACTTTGAGAACTGTGATGTGATCGCATAAAGAAATACCGTATTATTTTATTTTTATGACTTTTTGAAGCGATTCAAAAGATGCCCTGCCAATTAATTTTGTATTTGAAAAATAACACAAATTCATTCATTAATTGAGAAGGATTATGGGAACGACAAAGAACTTAAAATTTGATATAGAAACAGAAGCAATAGGGAAAATCTGCAAGGCACTCGGTCACCCTACCAGAATTCAAATTATGACCCTTTTATGGAGAAAAGACAATAGAACTTGTGGCGAAATTGTTGATTTAATTCCGCTGGCACAATCCACAATCTCCAAACATTTACTGGAATTAAAAAAAGCAAATCTGGTTGAGGTGAAATATGAAGGAAAAAAAACGATATATTCTATAGAAATTGATAATATGGAAGTTCTTAAAAGATATGTTAGCAGCTATCTTTCAACCATTGAAATTTCTGAACAAGACAAGGAAACTGTTTTAACAACAAAACGTAAAATACGAGGCAGAAACAGGCATTTAAAACAATACAATTATCAATTTCCTGAGAAAAAAGTAAAACAATTGGCAGTTTAAATATTCTGAAATACAAGGCTTAGAATTTTATATCGAACTATAACAAAACTTTATACTTCAAATTAAGTAGTTGCGAGTAATCTTTGTAACTTTGCAGTTCAAAAGTAAAATTTAAAAGAATAAAAATATGTATCCAGAAGAAATGGTAAAACCAATGCAGGCTGAACTTACAGCTGCTGGGTTTCAAGATTTACATAGTGCCGAAGCTGTTGAGAATGCTATCAAAGCTGAAGGTACCACTTTAGTAGTTGTAAACTCTGTTTGCGGATGCGCTGCAAGAAATGCACGTCCGGGAGCAAAAATGAGTTTAGAAGGAGCTAAAAAACCAGATCACCTTATTACAGTTTTTGCTGGTGTTGACAAAGAAGCGGTTGATGCTGCAAGACAACATATGTTTCCTTTTCCTCCATCATCGCCATCTATGGCTTTGTTCAAAAACGGAGAATTGGTTCACATGTTAGAGCGTCACCACATCGAAGGTCGTCCAGCTGAATTAATCGCTGAGAATTTGCAAGATGCGTTTAACGAATTCTGTTAATTCTTAAGTAGTTGCTGAGGTTCTAAGGTTTAGGCTCATAGCAGCAAAGGTACATAGGTACAAAGATTTAAAAGAGGGCTGTTTCAATTTTGAAACAGCCCTCTTTTCATTTTATATGTTTCCTTGTTCCGTAGGAACATTTTATCGGTAGAAAATTATATTGTTATCATATTTACGTTCCGTAGGAACGT
>NZ_DLHA01000031.1:33023-60389 GCF_002482975.1 Flavobacterium sp. UBA7680
ACGTTCCTACGGAACGTAAATATGGGAGATCGCCATTTTTTTCTACCGATGAAACATTGCTACGGAATGATAACTGGATATAAAAAGAAAAAAACTTAGAATCTTAGCGTCTCAGAATCTTAGCAGCTTAAAAAAACCTTTGAACCTTTGTCTCTCTGTACCTTTGTCCCTCAAAAAAACTAATTCCATCCTCCACCAAGTGCTTTATACAACTGAACCATAGAACTCAATTGTTTTTGAGTTAATTGCGAAAGGCTTAATTGCGCTTCAAACAAAGATCTTTGAGCATCCAGAACTTCCAGGTATGAAACATAACCATTATAATATCTTGCGTTTGAGAGATCGTAGTTTTTTTGTGCGGCAACGACTTGTCTATTTCTGGCTGTCCATTCTTCTTTGAACATCGCCACATTTTGAAGAGAGTTTTCTACTTCAGAAATAGCGGTTAAATATGTTTTTTGAAAATTGAATTTTACTTCTTCCGCAATTTGTCGGTTCACATCAACGCGGCGTTTGTTTTTTCCGAAGTTGAAAATCGGACCTGTAACACCAGCACCAACATTCTGCATATACGAACCATCGTTAAATAAATCTCCAACCATAATACTGGTAAAACCGGCAACGGCAGCAATATTAAACGACGGATAACGCAATGCCTGCGCAACACCAATTCTCTCATAAGCGGCTTTGTATAAATATTCCTGACGTTTTACATCGGGTCTGTTTTCTAATAAAGCAGATGGAACTGAAGTTGGAAAAGTTGTTAAAATCAACAATTCACTATTCGTTTTCCCACGCTGAATGGGCTGTGGCACTTGTCCAACCAAAATAGAAATTGAATTCTCCAGAGCCGTAATCTGTCTTTTGATTAACGGAATATTCGCTTCGGCAATCGCAACTTGTTGTTCAATTTGCACTTTGTCTAATTCGGCAACGTAACCGCTTATAAAACGTTCGTTAATAATGTCGTATGCCTTTTGTCTGGTTTCTAAAGTATGAATGGTAATTTCCAATTGATTATCAAAATCACGCAATTCAAAATAAGAAATGGCAATAGTGCTGACAATGTTTGAAAGAATTACTTTTCGGGCTTCATCGGTCGCTAAAAGTTCATTTTGCAAAGCTTTATTCTGATGGCGGTATTTTCCCCAGAAATCCAATTCCCAGGACATATTGGCCAATGCAGAAGAAGGCTGCATAAAAGTTTCGGCACTATTTACCTGACCGGAATATTGAAAAGCAGGAAATAAATCGGCTTTTGCAATTCCGAGATTGGCCTTTGCCTGCTCTAAACGTGCCAAAGCAATTTTAAGATCATAATTGTTTTGAATTCCTTTTTCAATCAGGCCAATTAAGACATCATCGTTAAATATCGATGACCATTTTATGGTGGTAACAGATTTTGTTGTGTCTCTGGATTGATCGCCAAAACGGAAAGTATCTGCCTGAGGTTGTTCGGGTTTGACATATTTTGGTCCAACCATGCATCCGTAAGGAAAAACAACCATCAAAAATAACGCTGAAAGTATTTTTAGATTTTTCATTTTTCTTCCTCTTTAGGTTCATCGATTTCCTCCGGTTTTTTCTTTCCGAATGTTTCAATAAATACAAATAACACCGGAATCAGACAAACGCCTAAAACGGTGGCGACCAACATTCCGCTAAAAACTGTCATTCCCATTACTTTTCTGGCTTGCGCTCCGGCTCCGCTTGCGGTTAACAACGGAACAACTCCCAAGATAAAAGCAAAGGCCGTCATTAAAATTGGTCGGAAACGTAATTTGGCGGCGTACAATGCAGCTTCTTTAACCGGCATTCCTTTTTCATATTCTTCTTTGGCAAATTCTACAATCAGAATGGCATTTTTAGCCGCCAGACCAATCAGCATTACGAGTCCAATTTGCGCAAAAACGTTATTGACATAATCGGGACTTAATAATCGGCAGAGATATAAACCGAGGAAAGCGCCAAAAACGGCAAAAGGTGTTCCGAGTAAAACGCTGAAAGGTAATTTCCAGCTTTCGTATTGTGCGGCGAGAATTAAAAACACGAAAAACAACGCCATGATAAAAACGGTATTTCCTTTTCCTTCGGCTTGTTTTTCCTGATAACTCATATTCGCCCATTCGTAGCCCATTCCGGCAGGAAGAACTTTTGCAGCGGTTTCTTGCAATGCTTTCATGGCTTCCGCCGAAGTAAATCCGGGAGAGGGCGTTCCTCCAATTTCTGCGGCACGATACAAGTTAAAACGCGTTGTAAATTCGGGCCCGCTTTCTTTTCGAATGGTCGCAATACTCGTAATCGGAATCATTTTGTTATCCCGACTTCGAACGAAAATCTTATTAATGTCTTCGGGATTTACGGTAAAACTTGGATCTGCCTGAAGTAAAACAATATATTGTCGCCCGAATTTATTGAATTCGTTTATGTATTGTCCTCCCAAACTGGCACCAATGGCAAGATTAACATCGGATAAAGAAAGATTCAGTTCCGATACTTTTTCCCGATCAATGTCCAGACTAATCTGCGGAACATTTGGATTGAAGGTCGTTCGAATCGTTCCAATTTCCGGTCGCTTTTTGGCTTCAGCCATAAACCTTTGAGCATTCTGGAAAAGATATTGCGGAGTATTTCCTTCTTTATCCTGAAGCATCATCGAGAATCCGGCGGCATTTCCAATTCCGGTAATCGGCGGAGGTCCAAAAGCAAAGACTGTCGCTTCGGGTATTCCGAAAACCACTTTTCCGTTGACTTCTTTCAGAATCTGGAAAACATCTTGTTCACGTTCTTTCCATTCTTTTAAGGCAACAAAGAAAAATCCGTTATTGGTGGCCACCGAGTTTTTGATCAAACTGAATCCAGCAACCGAAGTATAATATTGAACTCCTTGATTTTTAGATAAAATATGCTCGACTTTTTGAATGACTTTGCTGGTTCTTTCTAAAGATGAAGCACCTGGAAGTTCAATATTGACAAACATATAGCCCTGATCTTCTTCGGGTACAAATCCACCAGGAATTTTTCCTCCCAAAAGAATAATGGCTCCCACTACAATTCCGATAAAAATTAAACTTCGGGCTGTTTTCTTGATTAGAAATCCTGAGAAGCCAGTGTATTTATTAGTGAAATTTCCAAACTTGACATTAAACCATTTAAAGAATTTTCCAAGCAAGCCTTTTGCTTCCTGATTTGGTTTTAGTAAAAGCGAACATAAAGCCGGACTTAAAGTCAAAGCACTTAATGCAGAGAAAATCACAGAAATAGCAATTGTAATAGCAAATTGCTGATACAATCTTCCGGTAATTCCCGGAGTCAATGCAACTGGGATGAATACGGCAGTTAAAACAATTGCAATGGCAATTACTGGTCCCGAAACTTCACGCATTGCTTGGTTTGTAGCTTCTCGCGGAGACATTCCCTGTTCAATATGATGCATTACGGCTTCAACCACCACAATCGCATCATCTACGACAATTCCAATGGCGAGTACTAATCCTAAAAGAGAAAGTACATTTATCGAAAATCCGAGTAAAGGAAACAGCATAAATACCCCAATCAAGGAAACGGGAACGGTTAAAAGCGGAATTAAGGTCGCTCGCCAGTTTTGCAGAAATATAAATACTACCAGAATTACGAGAATAATGGCTTCAACTAAAGTATGCATGATTTCGTTAATTCCTTCAGAAATGGCTAAAGTCGTGTCTAATGAAACAGCATATTTTAAATCCTGAGGGAATCTTTTGCTGAGCTGTTCAATCGTGTTTTTTACATTTTCGGCAACTTCAAGAGCGTTTGAACCCGGCATTTGTTTGATTCCGATAGTTCCTGCGGGATTTCCGTTGAGTTTGGCAACCGATGCATAACTTTCGGTTCCGAGTGTTACGGTTCCAACATCTTTCAACCGAACCTGCTGATTGTTTATGTTTGATTTTAGAATGATGTTTTCGAAATCTTCGGGATTTACTAAACGATCTTTCAGCATTACGTTATACGTGAATTCATTGTTTTGAGTTGCCGGCGGCGCACCAAATTTTCCTCCAGGCGCAATGGCGTTTTGTTCCTGAATGGATCGTATAATATCGGGAACCGTTAAGTTGTATTTGGCCATTATATCGGGCTTGACCCAAATTCGCATCGCATAATTACTTCCTCCATAAAGGGTAACTTCTCCAACACCTTTAATACGGGCGAGCGCATCTACAAGATTGATGCTCGCATAATTGGTTAAAAAGTTATTGTCGAAAGTTTTATTGGGAGAATACAAAGACAAAATCAACATGGGCATTGATAATGACTTTTTGGTTGTAACTCCGGTTGTTTTTACGTCGTTTGGAAGTTTGTTAGTCGCTTCGGCAACTCTGTTTTGAGTTAACATTGTTGCATTATCCAAATCAGTTCCCATATCAAAAGTGATGGAAAGCGTCATACTTCCGTCTCCAGTGTTGGTCGATTGCATATAGAGCATGTTTTCAACACCATTTACTTTTTGTTCGATTGGAGTTGCAACGGCTTGTTCCACATTTAAGGCATTCGCTCCACGATAACTTGTAGAAACTTGTACCAAAGGCGGTGCAATTTCAGGATACTGCGCAATGGGAGTTGACAGAACCGAAAGTCCTCCAATAAGGACAATAAAAATAGATAGCACAATAGCAACGATTGGTCGTCTTACAAAGAAATTATCCATAATCTAATTGTTTAGAGATGATGCAATCTGCTTTTTATCTTTGTCGGCTACGTAGGGAACTGGAACGACTGTTGATCCAGGCTGAATAAACTGATTGCCAATAATGGCGACTTTTTCGTTGGGTTTTAAACCTTTAGTAATAATCCAATCGACTCCAATTTTTTGTCCAACTTCGACCATTCTGGTTTGAATAGTGTTTTTATCGTCAATAATAGAAACTTGAAAAAGCCCCTGAATTTCGGTTACGGCTTTTTGAGGAACTACAATCGCATCTTTTTGAGTTCGGAGTAAAACGCGGACTTTAGCAAATTGTCCGGATCGTAAAGTTCCATCGGGATTAGGAAATTGTGCTTCAATGGTTACAGTTCCGGTTGTGGGATCTATTTTGGTGTCGGAAAAATTGAGAGTTCCTTTGTATGGATGTGTACTTCCATCTGAAAGAATTAAAGCGAGATCGGTAATTCGTTCTCCATCTTTAACTTGCTTTTGATATTGCAGATAATTAGATTCACTGACAGTAAACTGAACTCTGACTTTTTCTAGTTTTGAAACCGTGTTTAATTTAGAGTCGTTTCCAATTTTGGTGATATAATCTCCCAATCTGGCATTCGAAAGACCAATAACGCCGTCGATTGGTGATAGGATGTTGCAGTAACTTCTTTCTATTTGCTGATTTCGTAAACTTGCCTGAATACTGTTTAAGTTAGATTTTGCGGCTTTGTCTTTGGCTACAGCCGCATCTAATTCTCTTTTACTCACAGCATTCATGTCTGCTAGCGGACGAATTCTTTTTAATTCTTCTTCGGCATTTACAACATTACTTTGTGCGGCAGCTACCTGACCACGGACTTGCTCTACTTTTGTATCGTATTCCAGCGGATCAATGGTGTATAATAATTGTCCTTTTTTAACACGCTGCCCTTCTTTGAAGTGAATTCCGGTCAGAATTCCGTCAACTCTGGCGATTAATTCAATGTCTAAATCTCCAAAAGTCTGTCCGGCAAAATCTTTGTAAATGGGAACATCTTCACTCTTGACCGTTACAAACGGAGCCTGCATGGGAGGCGGAGCTTTTGGTTGTTCTTTTTTACAAGAACTGAAGATTGCAAAAAATAGAAGAATTTGGAGGGTGGTTTTGGGTAGTTTTAAAGCATTCATAATCATAAATGTTAAAATTGTACCTTATAAATTTAGTAAATTTTTATAACGTATTGATAAACAGGGATTATTTTTTGCTAACGCAATGAAGTTGCAAAGTGAAACACACAAGGATTGCATCTAAAAAAGCAAAAATTAAATGAACTTATATCACTTATATGGTTTAAAACAGGGTTAGTTAATTGTTTTTTGAAATCGAAAAGAAAAACCTACCTTTGCGCCCGAATTCACTCAGAAAATAGAATTCGATTATATATTCTTAACTTAAAACTGTTTATAGCATGCAACTGTACAACACTTTGAGCGCAGAAGAAAGAGCAATCATGATCGATGATGCAGGTAAACAACGTCTTACGTTGTCTTTCTATGCGTATGCCAAAATTGAAGATCCCAAAAAATTTCGCGATGATTTATTCCTAGCCTGGAATAAGCTTGATGCTTTAGGCCGAATTTATGTTGCCAATGAAGGAATTAATGCTCAAATGAGTATTCCAGAAGAAAACTTGGAAGCTTTTAGAACCACTCTTGAAGTTTATGATTTTATGAAAGGCATTCGTTTGAATGAAGCTGTAGAAGATGATGACCATTCCTTTTTAAAATTAACTATTAAAGTGCGTCATAAAATCGTGGCCGACGGTTTGAACGACGACACTTTTGATGTAACTAATATTGGCGTTCACTTGAAAGCCAAAGAATTCAATGACATTCTTGATGATCCAAATACGATTGTGGTTGATTTTAGAAATCACTACGAAAGTGAAGTTGGGCATTTTAAAAATGCGATTACTCCAGATGTTGAAACGTTTAGAGAGAGTTTGCCAATAATTAATGATCAGCTTAAAGACCACAAAGAAGATAAAAATCTGGTAATGTATTGTACTGGAGGAATTCGTTGCGAGAAAGCTAGTGCTTATTTCAAACATCAGGGTTTTAAAAATGTGTTTCAGTTAGAAGGCGGAATCATTAATTATGCTAAACAAATTGAAGCGGAAGGTTTAGAAAGCAAATTCATTGGGAAAAACTTTGTATTTGATAATCGTCTTGGTGAAAGAATTACCGATGATATTATTTCACAATGCCACCAATGCGGAAAACCTTGCGATAATCACACAAACTGTGAAAATGACGGTTGTCATTTATTGTTTATTCAATGTGATGAATGTAAAGCCGCAATGGAAAACTGCTGTTCTACAGAATGTTTAGAGATTATTCATATGCCTTTGGTTGATCAGGTTCGTTTGAGAACTGGGAAACAAGTTGGAAACAAAGTGTTTAGAAAAGGAAAATCTGAAAATCTAAAATTCAAACATTCAGGAGAATTGCCAAATACTGCATTAGCAGAAGCTCAAAAACCAGTTGATATTCGTCAAAAAGTAAAAGTAAAAAAAGTACTTCTTGGAAAAGCAGAACATTATTATGTAAAAGCTCAAGTAGGACAGTTTACTATTGAAAACCAAGAGTTAAACAGCGGTGATAAAATTCTTATTTCTGGTCCAACAACCGGAGAACAAGAATTGATTTTAAATAAATTTATCGTTGATGGCGCAGAAACCCAATCTGCTAAAGTTGGTGATAAGGTTACTTTTGAGGTTCCTTTCAGAATTAGATTGTCTGATAAGATATATAAGATTTTAGACTAACAATATATAATTTAAGTCTGTAAAAATCAATTGTTTTTAACAGCAACTTAGTGCAAAACTTTAGCACGTTCAAATACCACATAAAGTTAATTTTAAAAGAAAAGTATAAGCTTTAAAATTAATTCACAATGACATTTCATAACAAAATTGAACTCATGGCTCCCGCAGGGAGCTTTGAGTCACTTCAGGCTGCACTAGATAATGGTGCAGATTCTATTTACTTTGGAGTAGAACAACTTAATATGCGCGCTAGATCAACGGTAAATTTTACCATTGATGATTTAAAAGAAATAGCCAATCGCTGCGAAGCTAAAAACGTTCGAAGCTATCTTACTTTAAACACGATTATTTACGATCACGATTTATCAGTTGTAAAAACATTATTGAACAAAGCCAAAGAAGCAAACATTACAGCAGTAATTGCATCTGATCAAGCCGTAATTGTGATGGCAAGATCAATAGGAATGGAAGTTCATATTTCAACTCAGCTGAATGTAACGAATATCGAAACCATAAAATTCTACAGTTTATTTGCTGACACTATGGTTTTAAGCCGAGAATTAAGCTTGCGTCAAGTAAAGAATATTACGGCTCAAATTGAAAAAGAGCAGATAAAAGGTCCAAACGGAAATTTAGTAGAAATTGAAATTTTTGGACATGGTGCTTTATGTATGGCAGTTTCGGGAAAATGTTATTTGAGTTTACATTCGCATAATTCATCGGCAAATCGGGGAGCATGCAAACAAAACTGCCGAAAAAAATATACCGTTATCGATCAGGAAACCGGTTTTGAAATCCAATTGGATAACGAATACATGATGTCGCCAAAAGATTTATGTACACTTGATTTCTTAGATCAGGTTATAGATTCGGGAATTCAGGTTTTAAAAATCGAAGGACGAGGCCGTGCGCCGGAATATGTGGCAACAGTGATCAAAACATATCGTGAAGCCATTGATGTGTATTACGAAGGTACTTTCACAAAAGAAAAAATTGCAGTTTGGATGCAGGCCTTAGAAACCGTTTACAATCGTGGATTCTGGTCAGGATATTATCTGGGACAGGAATTAGGCGAGTGGAGTGCTATTCCAGGATCTGCTGCAACACAGAAGAAAGTTTATGTTGGAAAAGGAACACATTATTTCCCGAAAGCCAATGTAGGTCAATTCAAAATTGAAGCTTACGATATTAAAATTGGAGATAAAATTTTGGTTACAGGGCCAAGTACAGGCGCTCAGGAAATGATTATCGACGAAATGTTTGTAAATGATCTTGAAGCCGAAAAAGCAACAAAAGGTGACGATTGTACTTTTAAACTTCCATTCAGAATCAGAATGTCGGACAAATTATATAAAATTGTTGAGGCATAATGGTTATCATTACATTACAAAGAGATAAATGCATTGGCTGTAATTACTGTGTTGAAATGGATCCGTTACATTTTCAAATGTCCAAGAAAGATGGAAAATCAGTTTTGATTCACTCGATAAATGCAAAAGGCTTTTTTACTTTAAAATCACCAAACCATGCAATTGTAGAAAGCTGTGAATTGGCTGCAAAGGCTTGTCCGGTTAAGATTATTACAGTTAAGGAGACTTAGAAAATAACATTTCATAAAAATAAAAACCCATATTTTGCTCTTTACAAATATGGGTTTTTTATTCTCTTTTTGATTGTTTGATCTACAAGATTATTCTATAGTTACAGAAGATTTAATCTGAATGTAATCGTGTTTGTTTTCGACCTCTTTGTCTAGAAAAATGATATAATTGCTAAAATAATTGGACAGATCCCGATCTTCAATTATTTGCTGCTTGGCATTATAAAATCGGGTTGAATGTATAAAGCTTTCTAAATCAAGTGTTTTTTTAGATTTGAATCTGGGCCTGGTTTGTTCGTCAAATTCTTCAAAGAAAAAAGTGCCATTTTTAGAAGTGCCGCTGTCTTTTAATAAATACCGTTTAGGGTTAACTGCTGGATAAGATTCATAAATGTATTTATTATCTAATTTAAAAAAGAGTGTATCTTTTCTTCTATTTTCAATAATTTTCGAATCTTTCTGTATAGGATAGTAAGAGATATATTCTAAACTTTTAACTTGTATTAGTTGATTGCAATCATCAAAAAAAATCACATATTTATCAGTTAAAGAATCTTTTAATTTCCATTTATCTACAATTTTATTAGAGTTTCCGTCATGATAAAATTTTCTGTTTTCAATATAATCTTTTATGGAGATTATATTTTTGGGTTTGATGTTTTTTGTTGAAACAGAATCACCGCTAAAAAAAGCATAGCCATCTGTATTGGTCTGTCTAAACTGCATTTTTTCGAAAGCCAGTTTCTTGGTATAATTTTCATTTGAAAGCTTTAATTCGAATGCAGGAGATATGGTGTAATATTTATCAACGCTAAAAAAGAGTGTGTCTTTTTTGCTGTCATTGACTTGGGCCGTCAAACTAATGAAAGAAAGCGCCACGATAAATGATAAATATGTTTTCATGTTTAAAGAATCAATGATTATCTTAAATATTGATTTGTATGATTTTTGTCTCAACCGTAATACAATTTTTACAAGTGTGCAAAGTTATTCCTAAATTTTTATTGAAGTAAGAATAACGTTTTAAAATTTACAAAATTGTAAGTTAAATATTTCAAAACAAAACAATCAAAGTACTATACGCAATTCAATTACAATATTTTTACTTAATAATCAGTTGTTTAGTCTTTTAACACCCCTTTAGAATTAATCTATAAATAGCCAAATAAAAAAAATACTATCTTTACCGATCAAACGTTTATGAACTTAAGCTGCGCTTTAGCGGCACTACATATATAATTATGGCATGTACAAGTTGTTCAACCTCAGATGGTGGCGCACCAAAAGGGTGTAAAAATAATGGGACTTGCGGCACCGATAGCTGCAATAAATTGACGGTTTTTGACTGGCTTTCTAACATGAGCCCGTCTAATGGAGAGGCAATTTTTGATTGTGTTGAGGTTCGTTTTAAAAACGGACGTAAGGAATTCTTTAGAAATTCAGAAAAATTAACTTTAAGTATTGGTGATATTGTAGCAACTGTTGCTTCACCAGGACACGATATTGGAATTGTGACTTTGACAGGCGAATTGGTTAAAATTCAAATGAAGAAAAAAGGAGTAAATCCAGATAGCAACGAAGTTCCTAAAATTTACAGAAAAGCATCTCAAAAAGATATTGACATTTGGTCTGTAGCGCGTGATCGTGAAGAACCAATGAAAGTTCGCGCCCGCGAATTGGCGATTCAGCATAAGTTGGAAATGAAAATATCTGATATTGAATTTCAGGGAGACGGATCAAAAGCTACGTTTTATTATACAGCAAATGACCGTGTCGATTTTAGACTTTTAATTAAAGATTTCGCAAAAGAATTCAGCACCAGAGTCGAGATGAAACAAGTAGGTTTCCGTCAGGAAGCAGCTCGTTTGGGTGGAATTGGTTCTTGCGGAAGAGAGCTTTGCTGTTCAACATGGCTTACCGATTTCAGAAGTGTCAATACATCTGCGGCTCGTTATCAGCAATTATCACTAAATCCGCAGAAATTAGCCGGACAATGTGGTAAACTAAAATGCTGTTTGAACTATGAGTTAGATACTTACATGGACGCATTGAAGGATTTTCCGGATTACGATACTAAATTAGTGACGGAAAAAGGAGATGCTGTCTGCCAAAAACAAGATATTTTTAAAGGATTAATGTGGTTTGCTTACACTAATAATTTCGCAAACTGGCACGTTTTAAAAATAGATCAGGTAAAAGAAATTATTGCCGAAAACAAACAAAAAAATAAAGTTTCTTCTTTAGAAGATTTTGCAATCGAAGTTACTTCAGAGCCTGAAAAAGACTTTAATAATGCAATGGGTCAGGAAAGTTTAACCCGTTTCGATCAGCCAAAAAGAAAGAAAAAACCAAATCGCAAACGCAAAAATGCTGAAAATGCAGTTGTTGCAGCACCTGAAAAACCAAAACAGGCAAGTAACAACAATAATAAACCTGCCGGAGGAAATCCAAATCCGAATCAACAGCAAAACAAACAAAACAACCCAAATAAACCAAATCATAAGAACAAGCCGAATCCGAATAAAAACAATTCGAACAAGCCAGCTTCAAATGAAAATAAACCAGCTGAACCTAGAAAACCTATAATTATCACAAAAAATGAGAATAAAAAATAGCGTGATTCTTCTTTTGGCGGCGGTACTTCTTTTTTCGTGCGATAAAAAAAGAGTATTCGACGAGTACAAATCTGTTGGAAGTGCCTGGCACAAAGACAGTATTGTAACCTTTGACCTGCCAGTTTTAGATTCTACCAAAAAGTACAATTTGTTTGTAAATTTGAGAGATAACAACAATTATCCTTTCAATAATTTATTTTTGATTGTGGCTATTGAAACGCCAAGCGGTTTCACAAAAGTGGATACTTTAGAATACCAAATGGCAAACCCAGACGGAACATTGATGGGAAATGGTTTTACTGATATAAAAGAAAGTAAGCTTTTTTACAAAGACAATGTAACGTTTAAAGGAAAATACAAAGTTCATATCAAACAAGCCGTTCGAGAATCAGGCAAAATTCCTGGTGTTGAGGCTTTAGAAGGTATTACAGACGTAGGTTTTAGAATAGAACAAAAAGATTAGAAAAATAGTTATGGCTGCTAAAAAAAACAATCAAACCAATACCGTAAAGGATATTAATTATTACAAAAAGAAATTCTGGAGAATTTTTGCCTATTCACTTTTAGGCGTTCTGGCTTTCTTTTTATTTGCCTCTTGGGGATTTTTCGGTTCAATGCCTTCTTTTGAAGACTTAGAAAACCCTGATTCAAACTTGGCTACCGAGATTATTTCTTCAGATGGAGTTGTAATTGGTAAATATTTCAAAACCAACAGGTCACAGCTTAAATACTCTGATTTACCAAAAAGCTTAGTTGAAGCTTTAGTTGCTACAGAAGATGCTCGTTTCTACGAACATTCTGGAATTGACGGACGTGGAACTTTAAGAGCTGTTTCTAGTTTAGGAACAAATGGTGGAGCGAGTACCTTAACGCAACAACTTGCAAAACAATTATTTCACGGAGAAGGTTCAAAATTTCTTCCTTTTAGAATTGTACAAAAAATAAAAGAATGGATTATTGCCATTCGTTTGGAAAGACAATATACTAAGAATGAAATTCTTGCCATGTACTGCAACGTATATGATTTCGGGAATTATTCTGTGGGAGTAAGTTCTGCAGCACAGACTTATTTCTCAAAAGATCCAAAAGATTTAACAATGGACGAATCAGCTATTTTAGTTGGAATGTTCAAAAACTCAGGATTATACAATCCGGTTAGAAATCCGGAAGGAGTAAAAAACCGTCGTAATGTGGTGCTTTCGCAGATGGCAAAAGCAAAAATGATTACAGAATCTGAAAAAGAAAGATTACAAGCTTTACCAATTGCATTGAAATTTAAATTGGAAAGCCACCGCGAAGGAACTGCTACTTATTTTAGAGAATATCTTCGTGATTACATGAAAAAATGGGTAACAGAAAACAAAAAACCAGACGGATCTGATTACGATATTTACAAAGATGGTTTGAAAATCTACACAACCATAGATTCGAGAATGCAGTCTTATGCAGAAGAAGCCGTTTCTGAGCATATGAAAAATTTACAGCAGCAATTTTTTATTGAAATGAAAACCAATAAAAATGCGCCTTTCGTAAATATTACACAAGCAGAGACAGAAAGAATTATGATGCAGGCCATGAAAAATTCTGACCGTTGGGCTCAAATGAAAGATGCTGATAAAAGCGAAGATGATATTATTGCTTCTTTTAAAGTAAAAACAAGAATGCGTGTATTTACATGGAAAGGCGAGCGTGATACTATCATGACGCCATTAGATTCTATTCGTTATTACAAACACTTCTTGCAATCAGGATTAATGGCAATGGAACCTCAAACAGGTAACATTAAAGCCTGGGTTGGAGGAATTAATTACAAATATTTCCAATACGACCACGTAGGTCAGGGAGCAAGACAAGTAGGTTCTACATTTAAACCTTTCGTTTATGCAACTGCTATCGAAGAGTTAAATATGTCTCCTTGCGACTCAATTCTTGATGGGCCGTTTATGATTCATAAAGGACGCCACCACGTAACAGAAGATTGGGAACCAAGAAACTCTGACAACAGATACCGCGGAATGGTAACCCTAAAACAAGGTCTAGCAAACTCTATCAACACCGTTTCTGCAAAATTAATTGACAGAACTGGTCCGGAAGCCGTTGTAGATTTGACTAGAAAATTAGGTGTAAAAACTGAAATTCCGGTACAACCGTCAATCGCATTAGGAGCTGTAGATATTACAGTGGAAGATATGGTTGCCGCATACAGCACATTTGCAAACCAGGGAGTTTATGTAAAACCTCAGTTTTTAAGCCGAATTGAAAATAAAAGCGGTGAGGTTATTTACGAGCCAATTCCTGAATCTCACGACGTTTTAAATAAAGATATTGCCTTTGCTGTAATCAAATTATTAGAAGGTGTAACAGAAACCGGTTCTGGAGCACGTTTACGTACGCAGGGCGGTGGAAGCGGAGATAACCGCTGGACAGGATATCCATACATGTTCAAAAACCCAATTGCTGGTAAAACAGGAACAACACAAAACCAGTCAGATGGTTGGTTTATGGGAATGGTTCCAAACTTAGTAACTGGAGTTTGGGTAGGATGTGAAGATCGTTCGGCACGTTTCAAAAGCTTAACTTACGGACAAGGTGCAACGGCAGCATTACCGGTTTGGGCCTACTTTATGAAAAAATGTTATGCAGATGAAGGACTTCAAATCTCAAAATCAGAATTTGAGCGTCCTGCAAATCTTTCTATAAAAGTAGATTGTTACCAAAGACCAGCTGTTGTAAAAGACACAACGCAAACAGAACAAAACACAGACGAATTTGAACTATAGTTTAAGTTTGGTTTTTAAATAATAAATCCTCTTGTGATCTTCTAAGTATGGAAGAATACAAGAGGATTTTTTTTGGAACACAATTATTTTGAGCCATCGTTATAAAACATGTTGCTTATACTCCGTTAGGAGTTAAATATCGGTAGCTGGCAGTAATGAAGATTTCGATGATGTCCCGTAGGGACTACATCTTTTCAGATTCTTGATAAACTTCACATATAGTTCCTACGGAACAAAAAACACTGCGACCAACAAATTTTCTACCAATATTTAATCTCTACGAGATATATTTCGATGTGTTTATAATTAATTGCAGCTAACATCTATTTTTAAATTTTATTTTTTACGAAATCGTTATAATTCCATCTAAAAATCTTATTTTTATCAAAAATATACGGTAATAAAGACAGTTTGTTATGATAACAAAAAAAGTTAAGAATGTTCAGGATGCTATTGCAGGAATTGAAACCGGAATGACAGTTATGTTTGGCGGATTTGGTTTATGCGGAATTCCGGAAAATACAATTGCAGCATTAGTAAACACCCAAATTTCAGATTTAACTTGTATCTCAAATAATGCAGGTGTAGATGATTTTGGTTTAGGATTGCTTTTGCAAAAGAAACAGATTAAAAAAATGATTTCCTCTTATGTAGGTGAAAATGCTGAGTTCGAACGCCAGATGCTTTCGGGAGAATTGGAAGTTGAATTAACGCCGCAGGGAACTTTAGCAGAAAGATGCCGTGCCGCTCAAGCCGGAATTCCTGCCTTTTTTACTCCAGCCGGTTACGGAACTGAAGTTGCAGAAGGAAAAGAAGTCCGTGAATTCAACGGTAAAATGCATATTATGGAAGAAGCTTTCAAAGCCGACTTTGCGATTGTAAAAGCGTGGAAAGGTGATGAAGCCGGAAATCTAATTTTTAAAGGAACTGCCAGAAACTTTAATGCTTGTATGGCTGGTGCAGGAAAAATTACAATTGCCGAAGTTGAAGAACTAGTTCCCGTTGGAACTTTAGATCCAAATCAAATTCATATTCCGGGAATTATGGTACAACGTATCTTTCAGGGAGAAAAATTTGAAAAGAGAATCGAGCAGCGCACCGTAAGACAGAGAGCGTAATTAGATAATGAGATAATTTGTCGATTAGATAATTATAAACATTATCTAATTATCAGATTTTCTAATTAACACATTCAAAATATGTTAACAAAAGAAGATATAGCAAAACGAATTGCGAAAGAAGTTAAAGACCGATATTTTGTAAACCTTGGAATTGGAATTCCAACTTTGGTTGCCAATTATGTTCGGGAAGATATTGCCGTTGAATTTCAAAGTGAAAATGGAGTTTTGGGAATGGGACCTTTTCCATTTGCAGGAGAAGAAGACGCTGATATTATCAATGCCGGAAAACAAACCATTACAACATTGCCCGGAGCCAGTTTCTTTGATTCGGCTTTTAGTTTTGGAATGATCCGAAGCCAAAAAGTAGATTTAACTATTTTAGGCGCAATGGAAGTTTCTGAAAACGGAGATATCGCCAACTGGAAGATTCCGGGGAAAATGGTAAAAGGAATGGGAGGCGCAATGGATTTAGTGGCTTCCGCCGAAAATATAATTGTTGCGATGATGCACGTGAACAAAGCAGGAGAATCTAAAATCTTAAAAAAATGTACTTTGCCATTAACAGGTGTAGGATGCGTTAAAAAGATTGTAACAGAACTTGCAGTTCTCGAAGTAACAGAAAAGGGTTTTAAGCTCTTAGAACGAGCGCCAGGTATTTCAGTGGAGCATATTATCGCTTCAACCGAAGCAGATTTGATAATTGATGGTGAAATTCCTGAAATGGACATCTGATTTTAATCTTCCAAATTAATTTATATAAAAGAGAATCTTTATTATTGAAGATTCTCTTTTTTTATCCTTTGAGACTAAATAACAAGTAATCTTTATTTAGATTTGCTGTGAATTAAAAAAATACATTTGGAAAAGTTTGAAATAGATATTAAATGGGGAAGCTATTTTTTTATAGCAAATATGGCCATTTCGATTATAATAGTGTTGTTAATGTATTTAATTAATAATTACAGTTTAATATATTTATATGATGCTCTTATTCCAATTTTTATAATTCAGCTGATTTATTTTACTATTAAAGCAGCCAGAGAAAACAATCAATATCATTTAAGTAAAGGTTTTCGAAAGATTTTTGTATTTGTTAGACTTTTGGTTTTCTATTACTTATTGGCTATGTTTCCAAGTTCAACAACAAATGACACGAATAGTTCAATTTTCTTCTTATTTCTTCCCTATAGAAAAAAGGATATTTCAGAATTAGTTGAAGATTATTCAGATCAAGATGATGATATTACCTTGAAAGAGTTTATGGTTAGATTAAAAAGAAAATTTTCCAGAGCATAACCATTTGTTCATATATAAAAAATAAAAAAACCGCCCAAAAGGCGGTTTTTTTATTTCTATTTTGATCTATTTAAAGTCTTTTGTCTGTATTTCAGTACATTAAAAATAATTGATATATTAATTTTCGGACAATTTAGCTGCTGAATTCTTATACTTTGTTATATAAAAGTTAAATTTATGTAAAAAATGTTGCATTTTATCGATTAACGGCAAATTTCATCGATTATCTAACAAAATTAAAATACTTTTATCTCAAATTTAAGTATTTACTTACTTTAATTGATTTCAAAAATTATTTTTAACCAAACTAAAACCCCCACTTATTATGAAAAAAAAATTACCAAAGATTATTGTGACCGCAATTGTTCTTAGTTTTTCTTTTTCTGCCTTTGCACAAGTCCAAAAAGATGACAAACGTGTAGAGGAGAAAAGCGTTTCAGAAAACGGACAGCCCAACTTAATTAAGTTTAATGAACTTTCAAGTTATAAAAGTTCAGAATCGCAAAAAGTTTTTAAAGAACAATTAGGTTTAAAAGATTCTCAATCCTTCACAAAAATTAAAACAGAATCTGACAAACAAGGTTACACACATGAAAAATTTCAATTGTATGAACAAGGAATTAAAGTAGAATTTGCTAATTATACTTTACATTCAAAAGATGGAAAATTAGTTTCGATGAACGGTGAATTTTATAACATCGAAAACGTGAAACTAGCTCCGTCACTTTCTGCACAAGATGCTTTTAATAAAGCAGTGGGTTATACCCGCGCAACCGAATACCTTTGGGACAAACCGCAAGACGCCCGCGAACTGGGTTATGAAAAACCAAAAGGAGAACTGGTTCTACTTCCTGATATGGAACAGCAAGGTCAAAAAAGAGGAAGCGATAAAGTTCGTCTTGCCTACAAATTTGACATTTATGCAACAAAACCATTAAGCCGCGGTGATCTTTACATTGATGCCGAAACTGGAAAAGCATTGTTTTATAATGCCACTATAAAACACTTGAACGATAATGTTCATGGAAGTAAGGTTTCAACTTTGACTAAAAATGAAACAGCTTCAAAAATGGCATTCGTAGCAGCAAATGCAGCGACACGCTACAGCGGAACGCAGACAATTCAAACTACGTTAAACGGTTCGTCTTATATCTTATTGGATGGAACTCGTGGTTTAGGAATCCAAACTTATAATTCTGCGAGAACGGCTACTTATCCAACAACAAACTTTTCTGATGCAGATAATAACTGGATAGAATATAACAACACCAACAAAGACAATGGAGCGCTTGATGCACATTGGGGAGCTGAAATGACATATGATTATTGGTCAGCAGTTCATGGAAGAAATAGTTTTGACAATGCTGGTGCAAAAATTAAAAGTTATGTGCATTATAATTTAATTGCTGCGGGATATTCAAGTAATAATAATGCTTTTTGGAATGGAAGCGTTATGACTTACGGTGACGGAAGCGGTACAGGCGGATTCGATATTTTAACTTCACTTGACGTTGCAGGTCACGAAATTGGTCACGCTGTATGTACTTACACAGCAAACTTAGCATACCAAAAAGAGTCTGGAGCAATGAATGAAGCTTTCTCAGATATTTGGGCAGCTTGTATTGAATATCATTCAGCGCCAACAAAATCAATCTGGCTGGTTGGTGAAGATATTGAAAGAAGAAGCGGACACGTTGCATTGCGTTCTATGAGCGATCCAAATGCAGAAGGACAGCCGGATACTTATGGAGGAACGAATTGGGTAAACGTAAACTGTACACCAACAAATAATAACGACCAATGTGGAGTACATACAAATTCTGGTGTTTTAAACCATTGGTTTTATATTTTATCAGTAGGTAAATCAGGAACAAATGATATTGGAAACGCTTATAATGTAACGGGAATCACTCTTGATAAAGCCGAAAAAATTGCTTTCCGTTTAGAAGATTTCTATTTAGGAGCAAACTCAACTTATGCTAATGCAAGAACTTACGGAATACAATCGGCTATTGATTTATACGGAGCAGGTTCTGCAGAAGTTATTGCAACAACAAATGCATTTTATGCAGTTGGAGTTGGAGCAGCATATTCTGGAGGAGGTTCTGATACAACTGCACCATCTGCACCAACTAGTTTAGCAGCTTCTGGAACAACTGGAACAACTACAAACTTAACTTGGACAGCTTCTACAGATAATGTTGCCGTTACCGGATATGATATTTACCAAGGAGCAACGCTAAAAGGTTCTTCAACTACAACTTCATACACAGTAACTGGATTAACAGCTTCAACAGCATATACTTTCAGCGTAAAAGCTAAAGATGCTGCCGGAAATATTTCTGCAGCAAGTAATACAGTAAACGTAACGACTACAACAACTTCAGTAACATATTGTACATCTCAAGGAAACGACGCAACTGATGAAAGAATTGGTAAAGTTGTTTTCGGAACAATCAATAATACTTCTACAGGAACTACAGGTTACGAAAATTTTACTGCTATTTCTACAAATGCAGCAAGAGGAAGTGCCTATACAATTACAATAACTCCAACATGGACATCAACAGTTTATAATGAAGGATACGGAGTATTCATCGATTATAACCAAGATGGAGATTTCTCAGATTCTGGAGAAACAGTGTGGACAAAAACAGCATCAAAAACAACTCCGGTAACAACATCAATCACAATTCCGGCTACAGCAGCTTTAGGAACAACAAGATTAAGAGTTTCTCTTAAATACAACGGAGTTCCAACTGCTTGTGAAAGTTTCTCTTACGGACAAGTTGAAGATTACTCTATAAACATTACTGCTTCTGGAACAGTTGCAGAAGAAATCACAGCAGGATTAGTCGAAACTACTGCACCAGCTGGTTTTGCAGTATATCCAAATCCGGTTGAAAGCGAATTAAACGTTTCAATTTCAGAAGAAAATGGATATTCATATAAAATCTTAAATACATTAGGGCAGCAGCTTGGTTCAGGTCAAGTTGCAGGTGCAATTGATGTAAGTAAATTAAGCACAGGAATTTATCTTATTGAATTAAATAATGGAGATAAGAAAATCGTGAAGAAATTTGCTAAAAAATAAAAACCCGAATTAGTAGATAAGAGGCCTCGCAATTTGCGGGGCTTTTTTCTTTTTTTAACGCAAAGGGCGCTAAGGTTTTTCGCAAAGTTCGCAGAGGTTTTTAAAAGTTTTATGAAAGAATCTCGCAAAGTCGCGAAGGCGCAAAGTTTTTTTAAATTGCCTCCTGCTTTAGCTGGAGGAAGGATAAGATTACACGAAAGGGCTTTAGCCAAACAGTAATTTGTTTGGCTAAAGCCCTTTTTATTTTGATTCCTTTTACATCCAGCTAAAGCTGGACGCTATTGAATCTAAACAATAAAACTTTGCGACTCTTCGACTTTTCGAGATTAAAAAATCCCTGCGAACTTTGCGAAAAACCTTAGCGCCCTTTGCGTTAAAAATCTACAAACTAAAACTCATTCTTCCGAAATAATAAGCCCCAGTAGTTCCCATCTGAACCGGTGCATATTTAAATACTCCGAAATAACTATTCTCATAAATCTGCTTATCCGGGAAAACATCAAATAAGTTATTCGCACCCAAAGCAAATTGAAGTTTTGGCGTTATTTTATAAGCAATCGTCAAATCAGTAACCACTTTTCCATTGTGTCTTTGGATTCCGCCAAAAGGGAAACCATCACGAACAACCTCACCAAAATAAGTGTTTCTCAATAAAAAGTTCCATTTGTCGATATTGTAATTTACAGCAAAAGTTCCTTTATGTTTAGGAGTATTCGATTCAATCAAACTTCTTTCCTGTGGTCCGTAATACACATCTTCCTGACCAATAAATATCGACGGAATATTGTTCAATTGATTATCAACCTGATTATTGTTGTAATTATACAATAACGAAAGATTCAATTTACCACGTCCGGCATTTAAATCATAATCAATAACTACGTCAATACCGTTTGTAGTAGTATTAATTGCATTTGTAAAGAAACGACCCGTTTGTGCGCCATATTGAGCAAATAAATTACGAAGTTCCGGAACAGGTTCTCCATACGCATCATTTCCTAAATTTCCAGTTAAGATGATTCTGTTATCAATTCTGATATGGTAATAATCAGCGGTAATATGCAATTGTTTTGTTGGAGAAAAAACAACACCAAAACTATAGTTTCTCGAAGTTTCTTCTTTCAATTTCGGAATTCCCAGTTGTTTTGCTACTTCACTGTCATTTCTAAAAATACCCGAATTCAAAAGTTCCCCGTCAACAACATCAGTTGCGATATTATTAAAATATTGCTGATGCAAAGAAGGCGCTCTAAAACCTGAACTAATAGCACCACGAACAAAAAGATTATCCAGAATTTTATATCTCAAAGATAATTTTCCATTAATCGTATTTCCAAAATCAGTATAATCTTCATAACGTCCGGCAATTCCAACCAAGAATTTATCTGTAATATCCGCTTCAACATCAGCATAAACGCCAACACTGTTTCTGTCTTCGTTTACTTCATTCAAAGGAGAAAATCCAGGGAAAGATTGTGCGCCGCCGTTGATATAAGAAGCTTCTTCGCCGGGAACAATTTTGTATTTTTCATATCGGTATTCAGCGCCAAAAGCAACATTCAGTCCGCTGAAAATATCTTTATACAATCTCGAAATATCTGCATTTACCGTATTTTGAAGAAAAGAATGATTTCCTGCTTTAAATTCTGTTGGGCTTGCATCTCCTAAAGAAAAGTTGTTTGTGTTTGAAACATCATAAACAAATTTGTTTTCACCAATAGTATTGCTCAAATCCAGTTTCCATTCGCCAAATTTAAATTTGAAACCAAAAGAAGAAGAAAGATCTGTTACAACCGAGTTCAATTCAGGCTGAAATCCAAAAGGAAAAATAGAAGCCACAACACTTTCCGTTTCACTTGGTAAACGTCTGAATCCGTAACCTGTTCCTTTTCTGTGGCTCACACCTCCCGAAGCATAAAACTCAATTTGATCGTTTAACGGAATTGAAGCATTAAAGAAACCCTGAATATTCTGGATTTTTGCATCACCAATCTGGAAATTGAAATCATCACGTTTCAAACCGTTTTGAGCTAATAAATTATCATCAATTTGACGAGATTGAGCCGGATCATCTGCATATTCATAAGCAAAGAAATTTCCCTGCGCCGATTGATCAAAAATAATAAGATTGTGATTTTGAGAACGATTCGTTTTCTGACGGTCATTAAATTCACCTGTAAAGTTGATAAAACCGCCTTTGTTTCCAATTTTTGTTCCGTAGTTTAGGTTTAAATTGGTAGTTTGTCCGTCATCTCTCGATGTTGAGCCATAAGTAGCGTTTGCTTCAAAACCTGCATTATCTTTCAAAACTAAATTTATAACTCCCGCAATAGCGTCAGATCCATATTGTGCCGCTGCACCATCACGTAAAACTTCAATTCGTTTAATGGCTGAAGCAGGAATCGCACTCAAATCGGTACCAACAGAACCGTTTCCAACCGTATTTTGATAATTTACTAAAGAAGTAGTATGTCTTCTTTTTCCATTAATTAAAACCAAAACCTGATCTGGACCTAAACCTCTTAACGAAGCTGGATCGATATGTTCTGTTCCGTCGGCAGAAGATTGTCTGTTTGAATTAAAAGACGGAATCAAATAAGTCAAGATATCATTTGTTGTAGTCTGCGGCGTTGTATTTCTGATTTTTGCCAGATTCACAACGTCAACAGGAACTGCTGTTTCCAATTTACTTTTCTTTGGATTTCTGCTTCCAACAACCACAATTTCATCTAAACGATTATTTTCTAAAACCAGCTGAATATCTTCAAAATGATCTTTTGCCACAATTTCTCTGGTTTGATAGCCAAATAGCGATACAATAAGTGTTGGGTTATTTGCTGCAGATGATATTTTGAATTTCCCTAACGCATCACTTGTCGTACTTGTTTTAGAACCTTTTACAAGAATCGTAGCAAATTCTAACGGAATTCCTGTTTCAGTTGTAATGGTTCCGCTGATTTCGTGATTTTGGGCAAAAAACAAACTGCTCGACAAAGTGAGAATGAGTGTTATAATAAGTTTTAGTTTTTTTCTCATAATAAAATGGTTTTGAAATAAAAGAAAGGCAAAAAATAAATTACCTACTATTTATATAGGATAAAGAATAAAATGCAAATGTAATTGTAAAAAACTAAAATCAATTTATATAATCTTGTTTTTTCTAAGATATGCATGTCAATTTTTGGTTTTAATGAAATATCTTTGCATAAATTTAAAAAGAGAAAAAATGAAATTAAGAGTATTACTTTTTTTGCTTGCTATTACATTTAATGGTTTTTCGCAAAATAATGTATTGGTTTTTCAATCAGATTTTGGTTTGAAAGATGGAGCAGTTTCTGCCATGAAAGGTGTTGCAATGGGTGTTTCGACCGATTTGAAAATATTTGACTTAACACACGAAATTCCGGCTTTTAATATTTGGGAAGCAGCATATCGTTTATCGCAGACAGCTCAATATTACCCAACGGGAACTGTTTTTGTTTCAGTTTGTGATCCGGGAGTTGGTACAGCAAGACATTCGGTAGTTTTATTGACAAAATCAGGGCATTATTTTGTAACTCCGGATAACGGAACTTTGACTTTAATTGCAGAACAATTAGGAATTCAGGAAGTTCGTGAAATTGATGAGGTAAAAAACCGCCGTCAAAACTCAAATGAATCGTATACGTTTCACGGACGTGATGTATATGCTTTTACCGGAGCACGTTTAGCATCAAAAACAATTACTTTTGAAGAAGTTGGACCAAAATTACCAAGTGAAGTAGTTAAAATTGATTACCAAAAACCAGTATTTGAAAACGGCGTTATAAAAGGCGGAATTCCAATTCTGGATATTCAATACGGAAACGTTTGGACAAATATTGATAAAAAGACCTTTGCTAATCTTGGTTTGAAAGCAGGGGATTTTGTTAAAATACAGATTTTCAACGGAACTAAAAAAGCTTATGAAGGAAAATTAAAACTGGTAAATACTTTTGGAGAAGTTCCGGTAGGAACAGATGTTACGTATTTTAACAGCCTTTTGAACTTTTCATTAGCCGTAAATCAAGGCAGTTTCTCAGCAAAGCATAAAATTTACAGCGGATCAGACTGGACTATTTTGCTTAGCAAATAAGCAGAAATTATCTTATATAAAAAGAAAAAACCGCTCAATTGAGCGGTTTTTTTATAAGTATTGCAATCTTGTTGCAGTTAAAAACTTAGTTCAAATTGAAAGAAGCTCCTAAACTAAAAGTAACCTGATTGTTTAAATGATCGAATACGTCATTGTTACTTCCGTATTTTGCAATTGGAAAAGCAAGTTCTGAAAACACACCAAATCCGTCAGTAAAAAAGTAACGTCCGCCAATGTGTCCTCCAAAGTTATGTAAACCTAAATTTAAACCTGGGTAAACATCTAATTGCTCAACACCAATAACGCTGCTTAAATTAGCATTAATTCTTGCTTTTGCATCAAAACGATCTTTAAACTCTGGTTTGTGATCAGTGTAGTAAGTTGGACCTCCGTGGTAGAAACCATTGTAATTATCTACACCAAGTAAATAACTAGAAACAAATCCGAAAGAGAAATTTTCTCCTAAACCAAAATCAATAGATCCTTGAATTCCTGAACCTCCATCTTGTAGATTAGCACCTACGTTTACTCTCATGTCGCCTTTGCCTGTAAAAGCTTTCTGCGCATGAATAAATCCGAATGATACCAAAAACAATAATGTGATAACTTTTTTCATAAAACTTATATTTTAATTATTTTGCTGTGCAAATTTAAATTTTTATATATCAATTCCTACCTTTTTCGTTACAATACAATTCATTTAACGGTTCGCTTTGCCAGAACTCCTTGGTATCCACATTCATAATGGTTAAAGGGCCTTTAAAAGCGGCGCCGGTATCAACATTCCAAACGCAGGCTTTGTTTATGGGCACCGTTTCTCCAATTCGGGTAACCGGAGTGTGGCCAATATAAATTTCTTTATAAACCGTAAAACGTTTCGGATAATATAAATCATCAGGTTTTAAATTCGGGTCTAAAGCCAATGCTGATTCCCAAAGTGTTCTGTCCCAATAAAATAATTTCGGAAAGTATTCCCAGACAACACCGTTTAAATTCGTAAATCCGGCATGAACAAAAAGTCTGTTTTGATCATCCAGATAATAATCTTTCAGTGATTCAAAAAAAGCGATATGTTCTCTTTTTCGTTCTGGAGAAATTTTAGAATAACCTTCAACAGTAGCTTTTCCACCATGTTTGTACCACATTTCTTCATCTAAATCTTCATGTCTGTTCTCCAACCAGTCTAAAGCCAGCTGATCATGATTTCCTCTAATGCAAATACAGTTTTGTTTGGTTTTAAGGTCGATTAAAAAATCAATAACTTCTGCCGACTGGCTCCAGCCGTCAACATAATCGCCTAAAAATATAAGAGTATCTTGTGTAGTAACTTCGGCTCTTTTCAACACTTGCTCAAGAGCGAGTAATCCTCCGTGTATGTCGCCTATAACAAATGTTCGCATTGTTTAATATTTCGAGTAAACTACAAAAATAATTAAAATGATTCGTTTGGAATCATTTAGTTGTTAATCTTTAAAAATTGATACTATTTATAACTATAGCGCCGTTCTTTTTATTGCTTTACTGTTTAAATTTGCATAATGTCAGATGTGCCAACATATCGAAAAATTATCCATATTGATATGGATGCTTTTTATGCCTCGGTAGAGCAGATGGATAATCCTGCTTTACGCGGAAAACCTGTTGCTGTTGGTGGCTCAGAAAATAGAGGAGTAGTTTCGGCCGCAAGTTACGAAGCCAGAAAATTTGGTGTTCGCAGTGCTATAAGCGGAGTTTTGGCAAAAAAATATTGTCCCGAAATTATTTTTGTCCGACCGAGATTTGACCGCTACAAAGAGATTTCTTCTAAAATTCATAAAATCTTTCACGAATACACCGATTTGGTAGAGCCGCTTTCGCTGGATGAAGCTTATCTAGATGTAACCCAAAATAAAAAAGGAAATCCAAGTGCCAGTTTATTAGCGAAAGAAATCAGACTCCGAATTTTAAATGAAGTTGGACTTACAGCTTCAGCAGGAATTTCTGTAAATAAGTTTGTGGCCAAAATTGCCAGCGATGTTAATAAACCAAACGGACAAAAAACTGTAAATCCAGATGAAATTATACCTTTTTTGGAAGAATTGCCTATTCGAAAATTCTATGGAGTTGGAAAAGTTACAACTGAAAAAATGTATCAGCTCGGAATTTTTACAGGACTGGATCTTAAAGGTAAATCGCTAGAATTTCTGGAGAAACACTTCGGAAAATCAGGTACTTTTTATTATAAAGTAGTTCGGGGAATTCACAACAGTGAAGTGAAATCACACCGAATTACAAAATCTGTAGCTGCAGAACATACTTTTGATGTCAATTTATCTTCAGAAATATTTATGCTCGAACAGCTTGACAGAATTGCTGTTTCATTAGAAAAAAGATTAAAAAGACACAATATTTCCGGTAAAACGGTTACGCTTAAAATCAAATACAGCGACTTTACTCAACAAACAAGGAGTAAAACGCTGCCTTATTTTATTTCAGATAAAAGTTTGATTATGGAAATTGTGGAAGAACTGCTGTATCAGGAAAAAATGAAAGATTCTGTTCGTTTGCTTGGAATTTCGCTCAACAATTTGAATAACGAAGAAAAAAAAGCCGTTGTAGTACAACTAAAGTTTGCATTTTAAATTTGGAAAAGTTTTAGTAAAATTTTACTAAATGAGGTTTTCCCGTAATTTATTTTGTAACTTTAGTAGTAAGTTTGAGAGAAAAGATTTCTAAAATTCATTTAATATGAAAAAGAATAGCTCTGATGATACAGCAAACCGGACTTGGTTGCCTATTTTGGCCTTAGATCTTCATTATGAGTATTTAAATGAATTGAAGGCCGTTTTTGCCGATATGAAAAAGGTAAATAAAATCTCAACTCAATTTACCTGGAACGATAAAAACCTTAAAATCGAAGAAAGAATCAAAGACGAAGTAGTGCTTATTACTGATTTAGATTTAAAAATCGTCTTCGCATCAAACAGAATCAAAAGAATGACGGGATATAAAGAAGATGAAATTTTAGGGAAAACGCCTAAAATGTTTCAGGGCCCGGAAACTTGTAAAACAGCTTTAAAAGAAATTCAGGAAGCAATAAAATTGCAAGAACCTTTTAAGAAAACCATCCAAAACTATAAAAAAGACGGCAGAACCTATAAATGCAGTATGGATGCAACTCCAATTTATAATTTAAAAGGAGAGCTCTCGCATTTTATAGCTTTTGAAAAAGAAGATAAAAGCGCTTAAGTTTTTTAATGCCCCAAAGACGCTAAGACACAA
>NZ_DLHA01000031.1:60443-111353 GCF_002482975.1 Flavobacterium sp. UBA7680
TTGTGTCTTAGCGTCTTTGGGGCAAAAACTTATAAATTTTCAAAGAAATCATTTCCTTTATCATCAGTGATAATAAAAGCAGGGAAATCTTTTACGGTGATTTTACGAACGGCTTCCATTCCTAATTCTTCAAAATCAACAACTTCAACTTTTAAGATATTGTCTTGTGCCAAAATAGCAGCCGGACCTCCAATAGAACCTAAATAGAATCCGCCGTATTTGTTACAGGCATCCGTAACTTGTTTCGTACGGTTTCCTTTGGCAAGCATAATCATACTTCCGCCATGTTTTTGGAATTCATCCACATAAACATCCATACGTCCAGCAGTTGTTGGTCCAAAACTTCCTGACGCCATTCCTTCCGGAGTTTTTGCCGGACCAGCATAATATACCGGATGGTTTTTAAAGTATTCCGGCATTGATTTTCCGGCATCTAGTAATTCTTTAATTTTTGCGTGCGCAATATCACGGGCAACAATTACAGTTCCGTTTAATTTTAAACGTGTTTTGATAGGATATTGAGATAATTTAGCCAAAATATCTGCCATTGGCTGATCTAAGTCAATTTCAACCGGAGCTTCTAAATGCGGAGCTGTTTCTGGTAAAAATTGTTTTGGATTTACTTCCAATTGCTCAACGAAGATTCCGTCTTTCGTAATTTTTCCTTTGATATTTCTATCGGCAGAACAAGAAACCCCTAATCCAACCGGGCATGAAGCAGCGTGACGCGGTAAACGAATTACACGAACGTCATGTGTGAAATATTTTCCTCCAAACTGAGCTCCAATTTCACTTTCCTGACAGATTTTCTGAACTCGTGCTTCCCATTCTAAATCACGGAATGCCTGACCCGCCATATTTCCAGATGTCGGTAAGTGATCATAATATCCTGCAGATGCTTTTTTAACAGCACTTAAGTTTGCTTCCGCAGAAGTTCCGCCAATAACCAAAGCTAAGTGGTAAGGTGGACAAGCTGAAGTTCCTAAATCTTTGATTTTTGCTCTCACAAAAGCGTCCATAGATTTATCGTTTAATAGCGATTTGGTCTGTTGGTACAAGTAAGTCTTATTTGCAGAACCACCGCCTTTTGCCATAAACAGGAATTCGTATGAAGTTCCTTTTTTAGCATATATATCAATTTGTGCCGGAAGATTTGAGCCAGAGTTTTTCTCTTCAAACATCGATATCGGCACAATTTGAGAATAACGCAAATTGCGTTTTTGGTATGTATTGAAAATACCACGGCTTAACCATTCAGCATCATCAACACCCGTAAAGATGCTTTCGCCTTTTTTAGCCATTACGATCGCAGTTCCGGTATCCTGGCAGCTTGGTAACTGACCTTCGGCAGCAACCGAAGCATTTTGAAGTAAATTGTAAGCTACAAAACGATCATTGTCTGTCGCCTCAGGATCGTCAAGAATATTTCTTAGTTTTTGCAAATGTGTCGTTCTAAGCATGAACGAAACATCCGTTAAGGCTTCTTCAGCCAGTAATTCTAAACCTTTTGGATCAACGGTTAAAATTTCACGTTCTCCAAATTGTTCCACTTTTACAAAATCAGAGGTGATTTTGCGGTACTGCGTATCATCCTTTAAAATTGGGTAAGGATCTTGGTATATAAAATCAATCATTTCTTTGTTTTTTTACAAAGTTAGAAATTATTTACCTAAGAAAGAATTTGAATTAGGGGCTTGTATTTATAATTTAAACCCCATTTAATTGAAAATATTTTTTAAAAAAACCAAGTCGCCACAAAAATCGCCGTAATCACACAAATTAAATCTACCAAAAGCATAGTGCCTAAAGCATAACGGGTATTTTTGATATTAACCGAACCAAAATAAACTGCGATTACATAAAAAGTACTTTCGGCGCTGCATTGAAAAATACTGCTCAGTCTCGCCGTTAAAGAATCGGCACCAAAAGTATTCATCGAATCGATTAAGAATCCGCGGGAACCCGCAGAACTAAACGGACGAAGCATGGCAACAGGTAACGCATTCGTGATTTCTTTACTTACTCCCATATTTGAGAAAACAAAAGCAATTCCGTCGCTGATAATTTCAAATAAACCGCTGTTTCTGAATAAAGAAATAGCAACCAGCATTCCCAAAACATAAGGGAAAATAGTTACTCCGGTTTTCACTCCATTATTTGCACCAACAACAAAAGTGTCAAAAACAGTTGTGTTAGCTTCGCTGAATTTCTTTTCGTTTTTGAATGAAAATATCAAAGTAAAAGCAATAATGGCAATTAAAATTAATCCCGAAAGGTTAGAGGTAAAGTAGTTTTTTCCGATTAAGTCCAAATGATTAACATACATCAGCAAACCAACAATGGCGGCGATTAATCCCATTAAGACGATAAGAAGAGAAGCACTCTTGAAATTGATTTTTTGCTTAATCCCCACAATTAAAAACGCAGCAATAGTTCCAATGAAAGAAGTAATGATGCAAGGCAGCATAACATCGGCAGGATTACTTGCATTTGCAGCCGCGCGATATCCAATAATCGAAGTTGCAATTAGAGTTAAACCTGAAGCATGAAGACACATAAACATAATTTGCGCATCACTCGCTTTGTCTTTATCGGGATTTATTTCCTGTAAACTTTCCATCGCTTTTAATCCAAATGGCGTTGCAGCCGAATCTAATCCGAGGAAATTAGCAGCAAAGTTCAAAGTCATGTAGGATATTGAAGGGTGATTTTTAGGAATACTTGGAAACACCTTTACAAATACCGGACTCAATAGTTTTGCCAGATTTCCAGAAGCTCCGGAAACGATTAAAAGTTCCATTAATCCGCAAAAGAAAGCCAAATAAGCAATAAGTGGCAGAATTAAATCAACTAAAGTGCTTTTACAAGTTGGCAGTAAACCATCAGACTTTTGAAGACCGCTGTATATTTTTACAGTTTTGCTTTTGTAAACATAAGTTGTGTCGGCATTAAGCGTATCACGATTGATAATCATAGTTTGATCTGGCGCTTTTTTTATACTGTCTTTAATGAAAGCCGGAAGTTCATGAATGTATTTTTCAGAAACCAAAACAGGATCATCTTTCTTTCCATTTAAAACAGAATCAATCGTATAAGTATTCGCAGTAAATAAACTGACTACAATAAAAACAATCGAAGAAATAAAAATAACTAACCAAAATCTACTTAATACCATAATGCTATTTTTTTGTAAATGTAATTATTTAGGCAGAATATGCACAAAGATTTTATTCCTGAAAAGAGAAGTATTTCTAAGAAAGCTCAGACTTTTAGTGAAATTTCAAATTATTCGATAACAATTTTAGTTTTTAAGTAGTTTTCAAAAGCTTTAATTCCTTCAAATAGGATATGTTTTTTTGAGCTTTCAGTTTCATTAAAAAACTCGGTTTCGATTTTGGCGTGATCTTTTTTAAATGTTCGTTTCCATATTCCAATCACTTTTCCATTTTCAAGAATTATCGGTTTAAAGATGCCATTATTGGTAAAAACTTTATTTTGATGTTCAGATAAAAAAGAAGCTTCTCTGGTTTTATATGAAATCAAAATTTCATCAAAAGCTGGAAGAAAGTGAATGCTTTCCTTGAAGTTAACCTTTTCAATGTTTTGATTTACAAAGTAATATTTTTGATTATCAATTTCGAAAAACTCTAATTGCAACTTTATTGCATCAATGATGTTTTTGCAGACAGTAGGCGGAAAACCAGACCACCATGAAAAATCTAGCAAAGTTGCAGGGCCGTGACTTTCAAAATAGCGTTTAGCTAATTTTGCCAAACCTTCTTCTTTTGTTAATTTGGTTTTCGGTTTTTGAACACGTTCTTCAAGTAAGGCGTAGGTGATTTTTTTGCCTTTCATTCTGCCGTTGCAAACCAAACCATCTTGTTCTGCATGCATCATAATTGCAGCACTTAGAAAATCTTCTTTTGAAGTTCTTTTAATGCCAAGTTCCTGCATAATTTCATCCCGGTTCAAATGATTGTTTCCAGATAATAGTTTTTCGATAGCATTATTAGCCTGGTTTAGTTTTTTATCATCAAAACCAAATTTCTTAGCACCAGAAACAGTCATTCTTTTTACCTGAGGACCGGCAAGATCTAACATCCAGTAAATATCTTCGGCAGCAACAAAATGCCAGGTTGGTCGCAAAATATGAGTTCTGATTATTTGTGCCGAGTTTATAGCTTCTTCGATTTCTTTTTCAGAAGAATCACAACGGGAACCAATCGCCCATTTTGCCATTGCATAATCCTGAGCCTGCATCGCGCCAAAATGATGCACAATTTCTTGAGGAGAACATTTGTCTGTTTTATAAAGCTTCTGCGAAACAAGACGATGATGTGAAATTTCCGAATGTGTCATCTTTCAAATTTTTATTAAACCATATAAGTTATATAAGTTCATTTAATTTTGCGCCTCAAAATCTTTGCTCTTCAAACATAACTTTTTATTAAGTCATATAAGAAATATAAGTTCATTTAATTATAGCTTCAAAATCTTAGAATCTCAGCGCCTTAGTATCTTAGAATCTCAAAAAAAACTATACATGAATTATTTCATCATCAATCAATAAATCTTCAAGGCGTAAACGAAGGAAAATCTGCGCTACGGCGATTGTATCTTTTTCACAATACGTTATAATTCGGTCTATGTCTTTTTCGACATAATAAACGTGTGCGACCTGACTTCCGTCAATATCGCCTTTTGGCGATGGAACTCCGAGAATCTTAGTCAAAAGCTTTAAAGAAGTAAAATGCTTGTAATCGCCAAATTTCCATAATTCTAAAGTATCAAGATGTGCAATTTCCCAAGGTTTTTTGCCGAATAAATTCAGCTTATCCGGAATTGCGATTTGATTGATAATCATTCGACGCGCGATAAATGGAATATCAAATTCTTTTGCATTATGTCCGCATAAAATATGCTGCGGCTGATTGAAATGATTGTTCAGCAGATTATTAAAGTCTTTCAGGATCTTTTTTTCTTCTCCAAAAAAAGAAGTTACCCTAAAATTTCGAACATCACCTTTGATCGTAAAATAGCCAACCGAAATGCAAATTATCTTTCCGAATTCTGCCCAAATTCCGGCGCGATCATAAAATTCTTCAGGCGTAAAATCGTCTTTTCGCTGATACTGAGTTTTTAAATCCCAAAGAGACTTCATTTCTTCATCAAGAGAATTGAAGTTTTCTTCTTCCGGAACGGTTTCTATATCAAGAAAGAGAATGTTATTAAGGTTTATTTTTTCAATCATATTTTTTTGCCACGAATTTCACGAATTTTCACTAATTCTTTGTGGATATAAATGTACAATAATTTGATTTTTTTTCGGGCACGAATTTACGAATTGAATGAATTTTCTTTAAATAAAGAAATTTTTTAAATCATAATTATGAAAGAAAAAAATTAGTGAAAATTAGTGGAATTCGTGGCGAACACTTTTTAGAACAAACTCTGTTGTGCAGAAGGGCTTTCGTGTTCAAGAAGCCATTTTTTGCGGGACAGCCCACCGGCGTAACCGGTCAATGAACCATTTGTTCCAATAACTCTGTGGCAGGGAACGACAATCCAAAGCGGATTTTTACCATTTGCCGAAGCTACAGCACGAATTGCTTTTATATCGCCAAGCTTTTTGGTTTGATCCATGTAACTTACTGTTTTTCCGTATGGAATTTCCAGTAATGCTTTCCATACTTTTTGTTGGAATTCGGTGCCTTTTGGATTTAGTTTTAAATCGAAATCGGTTCTTTTTCCTTCGAAATATTCTTCGAGCTGCGAAACGGCATCTTTTAAAACTTTTGGGATTTTCTTTGAAACTTCATTTGTGCCAACATCAGAAACAGAGATTACTGCAATACCATCTTCATCTCCAACTATCTTGGTGATTCCTAAAGGCGAATTAACATAGACTGTTTCCATAGTTTTAACTGTAAAGTTTTTACCGCAAAGACGCGAAGGTTTCGCAAAGTTCGCAAAGTTTTTTTTAAACCATATAAGTTATGTAAGTAATTTAAGTTTTATTGTTTTAAAGGTTAAAAAGTTTACACTATTGTCACCCTGAGCGAAGTCGAAGGATTATGGAAACAAAAGGGCTTCGACTTCGCTCAGCCTGACATTCGGAGTTTTTAATAATTTTCCAGCTTAAATCGATAATTTAA
Source organism: Flavobacterium sp. UBA7680 (assembly GCF_002482975.1). Classification (GTDB taxonomy): domain Bacteria; phylum Bacteroidota; class Bacteroidia; order Flavobacteriales; family Flavobacteriaceae; genus Flavobacterium. The sequence goes on from NZ_DLHA01000031.1 coordinate 66,599, forward strand.
AATGGTTTCGATTTTTTCGCTTGAAATAATCTTTTTAATGTTTGATTTTTCAGAACTGAATTTTGGTAAAACTAAGTTTTGTTCTTTTGCTTTTTGAGTGTAATATTCTTCTCTACTTGGGTGAAAAGGTGCAGCCGCGTTGAAAACTTCATTCCATTTTGATTGGTTTATGATTTCTTCAATAATTGCAATGCAGTCTTTTTGATGAATTAAATTTATTGGAGCATCGGGATTTTCTAGGTTTTCTTTTCCTGCTAAAAACTTAACTGGATGTCGTTCTTCGCCAATTAATCCGCCGAAACGCAAGATCGTGGTATCGAAATTTTGATTTTTTTGAAGAATTGCTTCTGCTAAAACCAATTGTTTTCCACTTTCTGTTTCCGGGTTTGGTGTTGTTTCTTCTGTAATCAATTCGTTTTCATCTCCATAAACCGAAGTTGAACTTACAAAAAGGACTTTTGAAATACTTGATTTCTCTATAAACGGAATTAGGTTTTCGATTTTCTGAACAAAAATCTTATTAGACTCTGATGAAACAGCTCGCAATTTTGGCGGAATGTCAATAATCAGGATTTCGCTTTCGGCTAAAAAATCAGTAATGTTTTTAGAACTATCTTCATTTTCAAGTATTCCTTCGACTTCGCTCAGGATGACAAGAAATGGATTTATTCCAGCATCTTTTAAAATAGAAAGTTTATTTTCTGAAGTCGTAGACCCTTTTACCGAATTTCCTTTTTCGATTAGTTTTTTCGCCAAAGGCAAACCTAGCCACCCACAGCCTAATATGCTTATTTGTTTCATTTCTTTTTTGAGATTCAAAGACTCAAAGGTACGAAAGATTCAAAGGTTTTTCGTTTCACGCAGATTCAACAGATTTAAAAAATCATTTTAATCCTTTTAATCTGTGGCTATAAATAAAAAACTTTCCGTTTTTTCGAGATTAAATTTTCAGATAATTACAAATCCAGAAAAAAGCAAACTTTGTCTTTTCCTTTTGCGCCAATTCTTTGATAGAATTTAATAGCTCTTTCATTAAATTGTGGCGTTCGCCATTGCATGTTGACGCAGTTTTTTTCTTTTCCGATTTGTTTTAATTTATTAATTAGAACTTCTCCAATTCCAAAATTTCGAGCTTCTTCTTCTAAAAACAAACAATCCATATAAATAAAATCACCTGCGCTCCAGGTTGAGTAAGTAAAATTATAAGAAACATAACCCACAATATCATTATCGGTCGCAACAACTAAACAAAATAATTTAGGGTTTTCACTAAATAAAGCTTCTTTTAAACCTTCTTCTTTTCCTTTTGAATCGTAATCGGCTTTCTCAAATTCAGCATGTTTTTGGCATAGAATCACCAATTTTGGTAAATCGGCTATTTCGCAACTTCTTATTGAATATTCCATTGCAGGTTAATTTCGTTTTGTAGAAAATTAATAAAATGCTGAAAATAATCCGGATACATTTCGTTTGCTCTTGTTGCGATGAAATGTTTACGTTTTAAGCCATTTTTGCCCACTTTTACCGCTTTAATTGGATTATTCTTTAAATGTGGTTGTAATGCCCATTTTGCCATCGACATAACGCCCATATCGGCTTTTACCATTTCAAGAGAAGCTTCTGTTAGCGGAAGCGGTGTTACCTTTTTCGGCGTTACTTTGGCTGGAGCCAAAACAAACTGATGAATGGTAACCGTTTCCATCGGAAGGGAATGAATAATTAAATGTTCGTTGATGAAATCTTCGGCAACGACATATTTTTTATCTGCCCACGGATGATTTTCAGAAACCGCCATTACGACTTCGTCCTGAAAAAGTTCGATATATTTTATATGATTGTCTTTTATCGTATCGCTTACAATGGCAATGTCAATCGTGTTTTCTAAAAGCTTTTGCAGCGGAATATGAGTTGCTTCGGTTACGATTTTCAGTTCAACATTGGGATATAAAAGATGAAATTGTTTTAAAACCGGCGGAAGCCAGTGGTAACTCGAGAAACATTCGGTGCTGATTCTGATTTCGCCATATTCGCCATAAACCATTTGCTTGATCTGTGTTTCTGCCTGTGAAAGTTTATCCAGAATTTCATTGGCCAATTCATAGATTTTTTCGCCAGCCTTTGTGAGAACCAGTTTTTTGTTAGTTCTTAAAAAAATAGCTGTACCTAATTGATATTCCGCTTCTTTAAGCTGATGACTCAAAGCCGATTGTGTCAAATGAAGTTTGTCTATAGCTTTTGTAATGCTTCCTTCTTCAACAATTGCTTTTATCAATTTTAGGTGGCGTATTTCCATTTTTTGAGATTTATATACAAAGGAACAAAATTTTAGACTGGCTTTTGCATGAAAAAAACTAATGCGGTTCATGAATTCTTTTCGTTTTTATGCGAGGAATTCTTGAGTTACTTTTGAAAAAACAAAAACAACAAAACAAAGAAATCATGGAGGAACAAATTAAATTTTACGAACAAAAGTTAGCCTTTGAAATGGATCCGTCGGATTTATTTGATGCTTTAAATAATGATGAAAAAGTAATTGCGCTTGACGCCAGAAAAGCTTTTGGGTTTGAGGCAGAACATATTCCGGGTGCGATTAATATTCCGCATCGTGAAATGTCTGCAGAAACAACAAAACATTTAGATAAAGATATTTTATATGTTACTTATTGTGATGGAATTGGCTGTAATGCTTCGACAAAAGGAGCATTAAATATGACAAAACTAGGCTTTAAGGTAAAAGAACTAATTGGCGGAATCGAGTGGTGGAAGTTTGACGGTTATGCCACCAAAGGAATAAAAGGAATTGAATCTGGGTTACAGATTGAATGTGCTTGTTAAATAGAAAGGCAGACTTTTGGTATGGTCTGCCTTTCAATATTTGAAAATAATTTTAAGATTCAATAATAGCTTTTAAACTCTGAAGAATTGGATTTTCTTCGCCTTGAGGTTTTTCCTGAACTGCTCCCGGACGATTGTCTTCCTGAATTATTTCGAGTTTTATTTTTTGATCTTCTTCAGATAAAACATAACTCATTATGAAATAATTTTCGGGTTTGTCTTCTAGTTCGGGTCTTGGGAAAAACAATGAATATTTTATTTTTTGATTTGGAGAAACTTCTAAAACCGTTCCCCATTGCTCAAAAACCTGACCTTCCCATTCATTTCTAAATCGGATTTCATTTCCCACTTTCCAATCTGTGATTAAATCACTTCCGTATTGCCATTGTTTAACTAGTTCTGGTTTTGTCAATGCATTCCAGACTTTTTCTATTGGCGCACTTAAAAATATTGTAGAAACATTTGTTGCCATAGTACATTTTTATTATTTGTCAGTTGTCTGATTATTTCAACAATTACTATTATAGCACCAATCAACATATAGAAAATATGATGCATTGACTGGTATTGACTAAAATAATCTTTTGTAAAAAATTTTCCGTTTTTAGAACTTAAAGATCTATACATCAAAATACATAATACAAAAAGCAGAAGAAACAATGTTGTTAAATCAAGACCTTCCAAATTATATATTTATTATTCTGGCTTTATAACCGGTTTTATTAAACTATCTTTTGCAATTACGGCACTGTCCTGCACTGGTGCAGGTTGTACTGGCGGATTTACCGGAGCTGTATATCTCTTGATTTTTTGCTGAATCATAACCGCATCATTTAAAACAAATGGCGTTGGCATCATCCAGTCACTTCTTGGATTTACTTTCAATAAAGGATTTGTCATCAAATCGAATGAACTTTCAATTAAATCCATATCAAAAATAGACGATTTATTGATGTAGAATTCCATAAGCAGCGGTTCGTTCCCTACAACATAATAACACAGTACGCGCATTCCGTCTCGTTCTAAACGATTTGTTTTTGCACCAGAAGTTGAAACGCCGTTAGCTTTAAAGTTGTAAAAGGTCATTTTTGGATTGGCGTAGATATCGTAACGGTTTACTTTTCTGTTTGGCGTTATCTGGATTTTGATATATCTGTTATTACCTACAACACTGTCTTTTAAGAAAGAAATAGTAGGTTTTGGAATATCCACAACAGGAGCAATGGCGCTGTATGTAAATGCAGAATTATATTTACTAGCAATAGGAAGACTGTTTAAGCCTACCGCTTTTTGGTTTTTCTGACCTAAATAAGATTTCGTCCAGTCGTCCAAATTTACATCATAAGTTGCCCAAAGTGCTGAGTTTGTATTGGCATTGTAAACGTAAAGTAAGCTGTTTGATTTTGCTTTTCCGTGTTCGTATCCTGAATTATATCCGGCGTAGATAAAAAAGCCAATCGATGCAGCAAAGAAAACCATAATCCATGCCCCTTTTTTAGCAAAAGTATTGAATATTGGCAATAATAATCCGAAGAGAAGAACGGTTAAAACAGCACTTCCAAAAAGTATTTTTAATCCTAAACCAATAGGAAACATGACAATAAACGGCGCAATAATCGCTAAAGCCGGAATGCTGAAAATTAAATTCATTCCCAAACTGTAATGCTGCGTAAAAACAAAAATTCCGAATAAAAGAATTCCGAAATAAACCGGAATAATTAAGAATCCTGCTCCGGTTAAGCTGTTTGCTAAAAATCCGTTTATAAAAATCCAAAGTAACAAAGGCGCTACGAAATGGTTCATCGTAATTTTAGCATCAGAAAAATGATGGTAAAAAGCAAAACAAATCGCAATGCTTAATGTTACAAATGCACCAATGTAAGCGTGGCCGTTATATGTAAATCCGTTTAAGAGATCAGAATACTGCGGATAGATTTCTAAAATAATTTTCCATCCTAAAAAAGTAACTAAACCAGCTATAATTAAAGATCCCAAAAGCGGAACGAATCCTTTGAATATTTCTCTTAGAGTAATCATTCTTTTGGCTTTTCCGATAAACATGAAAAGGACTAATAAACCAAAAGCGATTAAAGTCATTGGCATTACCCAGGAAAACGGATAACTGATGAAAGAAAACGGAGCGCTGAAATAAACATAATCTTCTGTCGAAGCGGTTTGGTTTAAATCAGCATTTGCGAAGTATCTTAATAATGGCATCAAATAAGAACCTTGATGCGCGAGAGTCATTTTATTTAAGTGCTGAACATCGTCCTGCTGTGTGTGATAATTGTAATGTCCGTCGATAAAAGCGAAATTAAACCCCTGAATATTTCCCTGTTGTCTAAAAACGGTTAAGTCGGTATCGTTTGGAAGCATTTTATAAATGCTGTACATCAATGAGTTTGATACCGGATAAGATGCTTTTGCTTTTGTAAATTCCTGTACAAGTGCCTGATTTCCTTTGTTGGTTTCCATCAGCATATAACTTGGTCCCGAAGTTCCTCTTGCCTCGAAGTTTAAAACCAAACCTACATCTTTTGCCCAAGGATGTTTATTTACAAAAAGAGCAGCGCCGTTTAAACCTAATTCTTCAGCATCTGAAAAAAGAATAATGATATCATTTTTTTGAGGTTCTTTAGCATATAAAAAAGCTCTGATTCCTTCCAAAATTGTAGCAACTCCAGATGCATCATCGCTTGCGCCTTTTGAAAAAGAATGCGGTGCACTGTCATAATGAGAAAGTAATAAAAGTGCTTTTGAACTATTTGTTCCTTTGATTCTTGCAAGAATATTTTTAGATTTTACTAAAAGCCCTTTATCATTAAGAGTAAAACCTTCCTGAACACTCGTTTCTAATCCAATTCTGTTTAGCTCCAGTTTAAGATAATTGGCTACTAATTCATGATTTGTCGAACCCACATAATGCGGTTTTTGCGCAATAATTTCAACCTGATTTAAAGCTCGTTCCGTCGAAAAATCAGCAAGAGCTTCATCATTTTTTGAAATGTATTGCGGCATCATTGTGGCATAAATGATACCTAAAATGGCTAGAATTAAGACAACTGCCAGAATCGAGGTGGGGTTTTTTCTCATGATGAATAACTAAATTTCTTTTTTAACAAGCATATAATAATCATTGTCCAAAGACCTATATCCTTGGTCGTACAAGAAATAGTAGGTATTCCCTGTTTTGGTTTGCAAGATATTAGTAAAGAAATCAAAATCAAAACCTTTATTAATCATTTTCTCCCTAGTTGCTTTTGATTTTCCGTCAACATTTAGCTCTGACAAAATACGGTAATTTTTTCGTAATTTGTTGTTTACATTTCGCATGAAATTGTTGCTGTCTTTATTAATTTTATTGTTGTAGGCATTTCGACAATTGTCTGAGCAGAACTTTTTATCTTCACGACCTACAAGTTTTTCTGCACATTCAAGGCAAGTTCTCATCGATTACGTTTTTTTAATTTGATATAAATCGGTTCTTCTATCCTTTAAAATTCGTACACTTCCGTGTTCATGAAGGTTTTTCAGCAAGTCTAAATCGACATCAACAATCAGCGTCATTTCGGTATTTGGAGTTGCTTCTGCTTTGATTCCGTTACTTGGAAAAGCAAAATCAGAAGGCGTAAAAACCGAAGCCTGTGCATATTGAATGTCCATATTATTTACTTTCGGAAGGTTTCCAACGCAGCCTGCAATGGCAACATAACATTCGTTTTCGATAGCACGTGCCTGCGAACAATGTTTAACTCGAGTATACGCATTTTGTGTATCGGTTAAAAACGGAACAAAAAGAATATTCATTCCTTCATCTGCCAATAATCTTGATAGCTCCGGGAATTCAACATCGTAGCAAATCAAAATTCCAATTTTACCACAATCGGTATCATAAGTTTTGAATTCAGATCCGCCTTTCATTCCCCAATGATGCACTTCATTTGGAGTTATGTGTATTTTGTAATACATCTCAGAAGTTCCGTCTCTTTTGCATAAAAAACCAACGTTATACAAAACACCATTTTCAAGGTGCGGCATACTTCCGGTTATGATGTTGATATTGTACGAAATGGCAAATTCCTGAAAACGCTTTCTAATTGGATCGGAGTGTCTGGCTAATTCCCGAATTGCTTCGGCTTCTGATAAATGATTGAAATCGGCCATTAAAGGCGCCGTGAAAAGTTCTGGGAATAATGCAAAATCACTTCCGTAACCAGAAACAACATCGATGAAAAATTCGGCTTGTTCAAAAAGTGCTTCAACATTATTGAGCTGACGCATCTGCCATTGAATTAATCCCAATCGAATAATACTTTTTCCAGAATTAATCAATTTCGGACTTTCATCATAATAAACATTGTTCCATTCCAGCAAAACCGCAAATTCTTTCGATTCTTCATCACCTTCCAAATAATTTTTGATGATGCGCAGAACGTGAAAATCATTGCTTAACTGAAAAGAAAGCACAGGATCATGAAGTTCTTTATCTTTTACTTTTTCAATATAAGTTCTTGGTGTTAACTTGCCAGAATGTTGATTGTAATTTGGAATTCTGCCTGCAAAAACAATCGCTTTTAAGTTTAATTGTTCGCAAAGTTCTTTTCGGGCATCATAAAGACGTCGGCCCAAACGAAGGCCGCGATAGTTGGGATGAATGAAAACATCAATTCCGTATAAAATTTCACCGTCGGGATTATGAGTCGAGAAAGTATAGTCGCCAACAATTTGTCTGTAATTGTGTCTTTTGTCGACTAACTTTTCATCGACAATAAGCGATAATGCCGAGCCAACAACAACGCCGTCGACTAACATTACCAATTGTCCTTCGGGAAATATTTTGAGTAATTTTTTGATATCGTTTGATCTCCAATAATTATTGGCCATTTCAGGATACGATTCAACCATTGAATTTTTCAATTGTTTATAATCTTCAAACGCAAGGTTTCGTAACTCTACTTTTTTAATTTCTGTCTGCATATATGTACGATTTATCTCAAATATAGCAAAAATAATTTCCATTTACAAACGCTTACAAATAATTACAACCGAAAGTAAATAGTTTGCAACCGAATATTTTGAGAGAACGACCGCACCTTTGCCTCGTTGAAATTAATCAGCGAATTTTTATAGGAACATTTAAATAGTATACGCCATGAATGCAATGAAAAACAGAGTACAACTTATTGGTAACGTAGGACAAGATCCTGAAATTAGAACATTAGACAACGGAAGAAAACTGGCTCATTTGAGTATCGCCACAAACGAAACTTACAAAAATGATAAAGGTGAAAAGGTAGAACAAACCGAATGGCATCGAGTTACAGCCTGGGGGAAAACAGCCGAAATCATTGAGAGATTTGTAGTGAAAGGAAAAGAAGTTGCTGTTGACGGAAAGCTAACGCACAGAAGTTACGATGACAAAAATGGAGAAAAGAGATATGTTACCGAAGTTGTTGTAAACGAGATTTTGCTTCTTAAATAAATAATCTCTCATTAAGCGCCACGAAACCCGACAGGTTTATTACTAACTCGTCTGTACAGCAAACCCGACAGGTTTTTAAAACCTGTCGGGTTTAACTTTTGCGATAAAAAATACAGTCTATAAAACCGAAGCTCCATTTATATCAGTCGAAAGCACTTCGCTCATATAATCGAAAAAAGGCCTCATATTTTGGAAAGTTTCTAAAGCTTGTTCTAAAAATTTTGGACTCAAAACTTCCTCATCTGTAAATCGCTTGATGATTAAATATTGTTTGAAACGAAGTAAATCGATAGCTTCATGATCTTTATCAAAACCTTTTGGTGCTGTTTTAAGCTGTTCGCCTTGCAGAACTCCAAAAGTATTTTTAAAAGATTTTGAGTTTAATATTTTTTTGAATGTTTCAGGATCGTGAGCAAACTCGCTTCTTATGCGTTTTAGATCAGCAGCATTTGGACCCCAAAAGCCACCGATTAGGGAAGTGTTTCCTTTTTCAATATGAAAATAATATCCGCCTCTGCGTGCGCTTGTGGCTCGTTTATAACTTCCGCCCCAATAAGCTTTAAATGGAGTTTTGTCTTTAGAAAATCGAATATCACGATAAATTCTATAAACGCTTCTTTTTCCAGATTGAGTTTCTAAAACATCTGTTTTAGAAAGTTCCTGTAGAAGTGCTCCCGCAAAAGTTTCAATGTGATTTAATTCGACTAAATACTTTGGTTTGTTCTCTTCAAACCAAGGTTTGTTATTGTTTTGTTTGAGCTGAGATAAAAAATCAAGACTTGATTTTGGTATAGTGATTTGGTTTTTCATAATGGAATAGAAGACTCTTTTAAAATCAAAAGACGAATATAATTAAAATTAAAAACCCACCAGATTTCTTGGTGGGTTTTCTATATTTTGTTAAGCAGTTTTTTTGAATAAATCAAACATAGGACAGCGTGAGCAGCGTTTCTTTTCACTTTTCTTATATTTCTCACAACAAGAAGATTTACAGTTTTCAATCTTCTTAATTTTATCAAGGATATCAGCGTTCTTTTTTTTCTTTTTATCCTTTTTCTTGTCTTTGTCTTTCTTGCCCACTTTTCCTCTGTATTAGTAAAAACAGAGGCAAATATAAACGAAAAAAGTTATTTTTAAATATTCTAAATAAACTTTAACTTTTTTATTTTGGATTAATAGCAATCGAACTTGTAACTGTTAACTGCTGAATATCACGGTCGAACAAGTAAAGTCCGCCTTTATCGTCTCCAATCAAGTTGATTTTGTCTAAGATAGATTTAGCTGTAGCTTCTTCTTCGATTTGTTCAGAAACATACCATTGTAAGAAATTATGTGTTGCATAATCTTTTTCTTCAAAAGTTATGTGTACCAATTCGTTGATAGATTGCGAAACAAAAAGTTCATGATTATAAAGTTCCTCAAACATTTCCTTAAATGTAGAATAAGATGTTTTTGGCGCTTTTAGATCTGTAATATGAGCGTGTCCTCCGCGTTCGTTCACATATTTTATTAGTTTAAGCATATGTGCGCGCTCTTCATCTGATTGTGTGTACATAAATTGAGCGATTCCCTCTAATCCGTGTACTTCAGCCCAACAAGCCATAGAAAGATAAGTTTGCGAAGATTCTGCTTCTATGCGGATCTGCTTATTTAAAGCTGTTTCAATATTTTTTGATAGCATAATGATGTCTTTTTTGTAAAATTAACAAAAATATTCCAAACCATTTTTTCAAACCTTGAAAACATTGAGGCATTTGGATTAATTATCAATAAATTTAATGGGTTTTAATTTGCCCAAAAGATGCCGGTTTCGAAAATACAGACTTATTCATAATTGGGTTTCCATTGTCTTCTCTAAGAGGACCATCTGTGAATTTACGAATTATAAATTGCTTTTGAGTATCATCATAATAGCTCAAAATAGAGTAGTCTTTTAGTTTTATAATGTTTTGAAGTAATACATTTTTGTTGATTCCTAAATAATAGAAAATATTATCAATTGCCAAAGGCTCTGATTTTACTGAAGTTGAAAAATCATTATTCTCGTTCATTACAGCATCAAAGAAAACCATTTTGTTTTGTGAATAATAGGAGTTTCCAGCATCATAAAAATCATTTTGCCCGTATTGGAAATTAGAAACAATGTATTCTACATAACCTCCAAATGTTAGGTAGCTGTTTTTTTTGTTTTCTAAAACAGAAACTCCAACGCTTAAATCTGTTAATTGTTTTAGGAATTTAGCCGTAGTTTTTAATTCCTGAGGTTTGTTATTATTTGTTTGAAGAAATAAAGGAGAATTTTTAAAACGGATGGTATCGTTTTTTGATACCGAAATGTTTTTAATCATTTTTCCTGACTCGAAATCTTTTATATCAAACAAAAATTCCTCGCTGTTAGCCTTGATTTGGTAGAGTTTATTTTGATTATAAAATGAATTAGAAGTTTTAGAGGTTTTAAGAGAAGCAGGCTGATTAAAATTTCTCTCAGTAACTTCAAGTGTTTTTATGTTAAGATCAAAAACTTGTGTTTTTTGAAAACTATAGTCAAATGTCAACATAATATGATCGTCAAGAACATACATTTTGTTTATGCTTGAAGCTTTATCAAGAGGATTAAAATCATTTAACTCCATTTTTTCAATGGGATAGTATCGAATAAGGGAGCTAAAAGTTAAGTTTTGCCCTTTTTCGGTTTGAAATTTAAAATCTGAAAAATCGAACATTTTTATTTCACAGTTTCCGTTTTTAAATTCATAAAGCAGAAGATGCTGCTGGCTTTTTTCTTTGGCCAGAACATAAAAATTATTGTTCTTTTGAAAACTCGTTATAATATATTCATTGCCTTCGGGAAAATCAAAATTTAAAGATCTTGAAGTTTTTGTCTCCAAAAAATATTTAACGATCCTGATATTTCTTGAATTCTGAGAGCTCCAGTAAAGCAGCGGATTACCATCTTCGTTAATACTGCAGCCAATTAACGATCTCTTTTCTACACTTTTTATAGAATCTGTAAATTGATTGGTGAGAAATAGTGATTTGTTATATTTTAAAATGTTGACCTTTTTGTCATCGGCCGCAAAAACATAAATATCATGCGTTTTTACATCTTCAACATTTAAAATTTGACCATCTTCCAGAGGATTGTTTAGGTTTAATGGAAATGAATTCAATACTGTCTGGCTTAACAATACTGATTTAGAAAGTAAAAGCAAAAAAAGTACAAGTTTTTTCATGGGTTTTTACGGGCAAATATTATTCCAAATTTAATGAAATTATTGTGATTATAATTTAAGCATAGAAAGTGGAATAGATATTTTGAAACATTAAAACACAAAAAAGCCCGAAAGAATTAACTTTCGGGCTTTTGAATTAATTACTTTTTAAAAGAATTATTTTACTTTAAAAGTAACTCTTCTAGCTAATCTTCTAGCTTCATCAGAATCTTTTTGGATTGATGTATCTGCTCCAGCAGGAATAACATTTAATCTTGAAGAAGCAATTCCAGCTTGAGTTAGAATCTTTTTAACATTTTCTGCTCTTGCATTTGATAATTTCTCATTGTAATCTGCTTTTCCAACTTGGTCAGCATATCCAATAATATCAAGAGATGCAGAAGGATTTTTTCTTAAATAAGATAATACAACATCAATTGCAGCAGTTGAATTTTCGATAGGAGTTGCTTTGTTGAAATCAAAGTATACGCTGTAATACTTGTCATTAATCAAATCTTTAACAACATCTCTGTCGTTTACCATATTGTTTGTAACTGGTTTTTCTACGATAACTTGCTTTTCTGGCATGTTTTTGATTCTGTTTTCAAGATCAGCAATTTTGTTGTCATACGCTGAAAGATCAACATTTTCAGAAACTACAGTCCAGTCAGCATGTTTAGTGTTTTTACCTAAATAAACATTTAACCCCACTGTACCGTTGAAAATTAATCCAGAGAAACCTCTGTTTCCAGGAAGTGCAGCTCCGTCAAAAGATCTGTCTTGAGATGCATTAAAAATTGAAGAGAAATCTCCAGTTAAAGCAAGTCTGTTTGATAATTTTATTTGACCAGTTACACCAGCAATAAAGTTACCCATTTCGTCTGCTCCTCTAAAGCTATCACTTCTTAATTGAGAGTAACCAAAACCAGCATGTCCTAACAATCCAATAGTATTAGTCCATGTTTCAAAATTCATGATACACCCTAAGTTCGCAACAGCTTGTAAATCTACTCTGTAGTATTTTGAATCAAAATCTAAAGAGTTGCTTTTACCTTTAAAACTGTTGTAACCAACATCAGCTTTTAAACCGAATTTGTTATTGAACATGTAACGTACTCCGAAATCACCAACCCATGGACTTGGCGTACTTGTAAAGTAACCGTCAGAAAATGGTTTTTGAGGCTTGTTTACACCACCAGCAAATTCTATAGACCACTTATTGTAATTGTTCGAAGAATTTGTTTCTGTTTGTGCATTTACGCCTGTTAAGCCTAAAGCAAATGCAAGAATAATTACAGATTTTTTCATTGTAATTTGAGTTTTAAAATTTTCCCCAAACCAACGAATTTAATACAGCTTGACTATTCCAGTAAAAGGTATTATAGTATTAAAATAAGACAAAAAGTAAGATAAGGATTATTTTTTATTCATCTGATCCTGAAGCAAATCTACAAATTGACCTACGTGTAAACCGTCCATTAAGCCATGATGTACGTGAACAGACATTGCAATGGTACGTTTTCCTGTCTCAGATGTTATCATTTTACCAAAAGAAACTTTAGGACAGCTGTCTGGAAATGTATAGCTTCTGGCATGCGAAAGCGAAGTAAAATTCAACCACGGAATTGCCGAAAAATGAATCACATTATCGTCATCAAAAGATCTCGTGAAAAGTCCGGTTGTGTTTTGAATGCGTTCGATTTCTGCAAGGGCATTTTTTTCGAAGATTTTAAAATCAGGGTTATATTCAATTAATGAAAACCCGAAAGTGCCGTCTTCACGACCAATTGTTGCCGAAACGTCTATGCGGTCATTAATGTATATTTTGCCATCGGCAATTCTGTACCTGAAATTTTCGATTGCGTTTACAGCAACCAGTGTTTTATGTAGATAGAAAAGGAAAAAAGAAACCTTAAGTTCTTTGGAAATTTCATAAGCTTTTGTGCAGTCAATTTCGACAGTTGCACCAAAAAAAGGTTCTTCCATTCTGCAGAAATGTGCGAAATGCTCTTTTCTGTTCCAGTTTTCTAAGTCTAAAAGTGTTTTCATTTTATTAAATTATGGACTACTTCTGTAATCTTTTCGAATGAACTAAAATGTTCGTGTTCAACTTTATGGTTTATTTTTTCATGTTCCCAAGTGGTGTGAAACGGAATGTGAACGGCATAACCGCCAATTTCTAAAACTGGCAGAATATCTGATTTTAATGAATTTCCAATCATTAAAAATTCATGTGCCTGAATATCTAAACGGCCAAGCAGTTTCTCATAATCAATTTCTTGTTTGTCTGACATTACTTCGATATGATGAAAATAATGACCTAAACCAGAACGATGCAATTTGCTGTGCTGATCTTTTAAGTCGCCTTTTGTGGCAACGACCAATTTATATTTTCCGTGTAAAGCCTGCAGCGTTTCTTCGATTCCGTCGAGCAATTCGATTGGCTTTTCGAGTAGCTCTTTTCCATACTGAATTATCTTTTCGATCACTTCAACCGGAATTGTATTGTTTGAAATGTTCATCGCCGCTTCAATCATCGAAAGAATATATCCTTTAATTCCGTAACCGTACAAAGGCAGATTTGCAATTTCGATTTTAAATAATTCCTGCGAAATACCTTGATGCGAAAGATAATCTTCCATCAAAGCGCAAAACTTGTGTTCTGTTTCCTGAAAATAAGGTTCGTTTACAAATAAAGTATCATCGGCATCAAATGCGATTACTTTTAAGTTTGGTATTTTGTTTTTATGTAACATAAGTTTTTTGTTTCAGGTTTTTTTTTGTTTCAAGTTTCAGGTTTTTTAGCCACGAATTGCACTAATTTCCACTAATTTTTTGCCACAGATTAAAATGATTTTAAGGATTTTTTAAAAAATAAATCCGCGTAAACCTGTTTAATCCGTAAAATCCGCGGGCCAACTTATTTAGAAAACATTCTTTTTAAAGAAATTGTTTTATCATAAAAAGTAATTCGGATTCCGAAAAGTAAAACGATTCCACCGAAAACCATTTGTAAAGTTATTTTTTCTTCTAAAAATAACCAAGCTAAAATAGAGGTAATTACAGCCTGACTCAATAAACTCAATGAAACTCTGGTCGCGCGCATGTGCTGCGTCGCATAACTAATCGAAAGCCAGGCGCACAATTGGCAAATTACGGCTTGAAGAATGAGAACAAACCAACCCGTATTTGAAAATCCTTTAAAAGACTCGTTTAAAGAATAACAAAGAATTCCCAGATAAAGACTCGAAGCCAATAAACTAATGGTCATAAACGATAAAACATCGACTTGGGAAAGTACATTTTTGCTGACCAAAAGATAAATCGAATATAAGATTCCGGATAAAACAGCAAATAGAAAAGCTTGATTAAAGTTCAAATCAATAAAAAACTCAAATCCAACTAAAGTCACCATTCCGAATAAAGAAACAATTGTTCCAATCCAAAAGTTTGTTGCTGGTTTTGATTTCAGAAATAAAAAGGAACCAATTCCAACCCAAACCGGAGATAAATTTGTGAGTAAAGAAGCCTGAGTTGCACTAGAATCCTGAATGGCGATATTCCAAACTGCAACATCCGAAGAAAACAAAACACCGCAAAGCATTGCCAAAAGAGTAAATTTCAAACTCGGAAGTTTAAAGTTTTTACTTAAAACAACATAAGGCAAAAGTAAAACGACTGCAAAAAACATTCGGTAAAAAGCCGAAATTAATCCCGGCGTTAAACGTAATTTAACCAATATAGGAAAAATCGAAATGCAGAGTATACCGCAGATTAAGGCTAATCTTGGTTTGGTGATTTTCATTATTATATTTTTTGCTAAGTTCTTGTTTTTAATAATGTGAATCAAGGAAAAATGTGCCGTTGACCACAAAACATCGATAGTGCGTTAGTTATTTTTAATAAAAGTAAATCAAGTATGAAAATGTGCCGTTAGGCACAAAATATCGGTAGAAAAAATAAATTGGAATAAATCCAGCGTGCCGTAGGTACGCAATGGTTATTGTTGTTGCGTACCTACGGCACGCCAACGAATATCGAACCCAATTGTCTACCGATATTTTGTGCCTAACGGCACATTTTTACCTTTGATTCTATTGTAATAAGAGGATTAAATTTGTTTTTGTGTGGTATTATGCATTCATGATTTTCCGGCAGGCATTGTTAATTTCCTTATCAGAAAATTGCCCGAGCGTTTCTGCCAGCATTTTGCTGGTTCTAATGGAGTTTATCATTCTGATTCTCAGATCTTGATCATCGCCCATTTCGGTTAACAGAATTGTCTCGAAAATTTCAGTCAAATATTCGGGATGATCTCTAAAATCATCTACAAACCAAAGGTCTGAAAGGAATTTTGCCATTGCTGTCATTACAGCTGTTTCTGTTGTTTTTTCATTTTCTCTTTTTTGCATAAACCTGAAAATATTAAACGCACGAATCCCTCGTTTTAGATGTGCAAAAAATACCCCATAGGGATAGGTTTTCCCATTGTTTCCTCAGGGACATCATGACGAGGGATTCGCTTATGTTAACTTTTATTAGAAGTTCCTAAATAAATCCTATAGTGTATTTTTTGCAGAACAAACTTACAAATATAAATTTGAAAGAAATAATAAAATGTAGGAATTTTATTTGTGTTTTGATTCTGTCAGTGCTGTCATTTCGAGGAACGAGAAATCGCACTAGAAACTCAACAACAGTGCGTGAATCTCGCGTGCGATTTCTCGTTCCTCGAAATGACAAACGATATGCTTAATGTCTAAATCAGTTTAATTTACAGTCGCTCCATTTGGCGCATCAGCATCAGGATTTACAAAAACCAATTTACCTTCGGCATTTGTTGTCATCAAAATCATTCCCTGGCTTTCAACTCCACGTAAAGCTCTTGGCGCTAAATTGGCTAAAACAGAAACACGTTTTCCGATGATTTCTTCTGGAGAAAAACTCTCAGCAATTCCCGAAACAATTGTACGAACGTCAATTCCTGTATCAACTTTAAGAACCAAAAGTTTGTTTGCTTTTGGCATTTTTTCTGCCTCAAGAATAGTTCCAATACGAATATCCATTTTGGCAAAATCATCAAACTGAATTAAATCTTTTTGTGGTTCAGCTTGTTTGTTTTCGGCAAGGTTAGCGGTTTTTGTAGCTTCCAATTTATCTATTTGTTTTTGTATTTCTTCGTCTTCTATTTTTGCGAAAAGCAATTCTGCTTCACCAATTTGATGGCCTTCTGGAATTAAATCTGAATTTTGAGACACATCTTCCCACTTAATTAGTACAGGAGTTGGAAGATTGTGCTTTCTCATTTCACGTTCTTCAACTACTGTGTATTTTTCCTCATTTTTTACAACATTCACATTAAGTATTCTTTCTAGTTTTTTTGTTGTAAAAGGTAAAAATGGTTCGCATAAAACGCTCAACGCAGCAGCAATTTGAAGTGCAACATACATTTGGGTTTTTACACGCTCCGGATCGTCTTTCATTACTTTCCAAGGCTCTTCATCGGCAAGATATTTATTTCCTAAACGGGCAACATTCATCAATTCACCTAAAGCTTCACGGAATCTGTAACGCTCAATTGAACTTGCAATTACAGCTGGATACGCTTTTAATTCTGCTAAAGTTGCTTCGTCAACTTCTGTAAATTCATTTGGAGCTGGAATAACACCTTCGTAATATTTGTTGGTTAAAACCACAACACGATTAATGAAATTTCCGAAAATAGCAACTAATTCATTGTTATTTCTCGCTTGAAAACTTTTCCATGTAAAATCGTTGTCTTGTGTTTCCGGAGCATTTGATGTTAAGGCGTAACGCAATACATCTTGTTTCCCAGGAAAATCTTCTAAATATTCGTGTAACCAAACTGCCCAGTTTTTTGAAGTCGAAAGCTTATTTCCTTCTAAATTTAAAAACTCATTTGCGGGAACGTTGTCTGGTAAAATATAACTTCCTTCGGCTTTAAGCATTGCAGGGAAAATGATACAGTGAAAAACAATATTGTCTTTCCCAATAAAGTGAACCAGTTTCGTTTCTTCATCTTTCCAGTATGGTTCCCAGTCTTTTCCTTGGCGCGCTGCCCATTCTTTCGTAGAAGAAATGTATCCAATAGGCGCATCAAACCAAACATATAATTTTTTTCCTTCGGCACCTTCAACAGGAACATCAATTCCCCAGTCAAGGTCACGCGTTACAGCACGAGGCTCAAGTCCGCCATCGATCCAAGATTTAACTTGTCCGTAAACGTTAGGTTTCCAGTCCTTTTTATGACCTTTTATGATCCATTCTGTCAAAAAATCAGAATAACGGTCTAAAGGCAAAAACCAGTGTTTTGTTTCTTTTAAAATTGGAGTTTCTCCGGTAATGGTTGATTTTGGATTAATTAAGTCCGTCGCATTCAAAGTCGATCCGCAATTTTCACATTGATCTCCGTAAGCTCCATCATTACCACATCTTGGGCAAGTTCCTACCACAAAACGATCTGCTAGAAACTGATTTGCTTTTGCATCGTACAACTGCTCTGTAACTTCTTCAATAAAATCGCCTTTATCGTACAAAGTTCTAAAGAATTCTGAAGCTGTATCGTGATGAACTTTAGCCGAAGTTCTGGAATAATTATCAAAAGAAATATCGAAATCAGAAAATGATTTGCGAATGATTTCGTGATATTTATCTATAACTTCTTGTGGCGTAACTCCTTCTTTTTTTGCTTTCATCGAAATTGCAACACCGTGTTCATCGCTTCCGCAGATAAAAGCAACATCTTTATTTTGCAAACGCAAATATCTCGAATATATATCTGCAGGCACGTAAACCCCCGCCAAATGGCCAATGTGGATTGGTCCGTTTGTATAAGGTAATGCTGCCGTAATAGTATATCTCTTTGGATTTTGTATCATAACTCAATTTTATTGAGTGCAAAAATAAGCAATAGAATTGAGATTTTGTTATTACACGGAGATTCGCTGAGGTTTTCGTTGTGTTTTTAATCTCGCAAAGTCGCAGAGACGCAAAGTTTTTTAATCTAAGTTGTTCAATTGCCTCCAGCTTTAGCTGGAGGTTACATGAAGATAATTTGTGTGGCTTTAGCCAAAACGCATATTTTGGCTAAAGCCGATTTTGAAGGCAATCATAATTTCATCCAGCTAAAGCTAGACGCAATTAAATAAAATACTTTGCGTCTCTGCGACTTTGCGAGATTATTTCGCCGCAACAACAAAAATCTTTGTGAATCTCTGCGATAAAAACCCATAAAATAGAACCAGTTTAAACTAGCATTACAAGTAAAATCTTCGAGATTTATTTCGCAATCTTTGCTTTCCGAAAAAAAACAAAAAAACAAGTTTATGAGCAAGACAAAATTAATCATCAATAAAAACGGATCGATCAAAATAGAAGGTGATTTTGAAATCATGGATCCGGAAGGAGTACTTTACGGTTTACAAGGAAGATCTGCACTTGGACTTTGCCGTTGCGGATTATCTAACAACAAACCATTTTGCGATGGTGGACACAGAAACAATTTCGAACATGATTCTGTTGCGTTTGATTTACCGCCAATGAAAACGAACTAAGAATTCGAATTATCGAATTGATATAAAAAAAGCGACATTAAATGTCGCTTTTTTTATTTAAAGAATGTTATTCAGTAGTTTTTCAAATTCTTTAATGTCGCCTTTATGCCTGCTTAATTCAGTATTCATTTTTAATAACCATTGTGGATTATCTTTATTTGTACACCAAATTTTTACAGGAGTCCAATTTTTGTTTTTTGCAACAATTGCAGAATAATTACCCAATTGAATACGTTCGATAGTCAAATCTTCAAGATTATAATTTAGTTCGGTTTCATTTATCCAGAGATTTATCCATTGTTCGTCGTTATCATATTGAAATGAAGACAAATGACTTTGTAAACTAACGGTGCAATTATTGTTTTTTCCTATTTGAAATTGGTATTCTTTGCTATTTGTTGATGTTATTTCTATTAGATTCCAAGGCGAAGGAACTTTTTCAATATGGAAACAAAAATCAGTCTTTAAACTATTGATTTTTTGTTTATGAATATCTTTTTTAACAATAGAATTAATTTTAGGCGGATTAAGATAATCAAACAAATCTTCAACATTGGCTAAAATTTCACAATCGCAATAGCCACCATTTTCGGATAACCATTCAATAACTTCATCTATATTTGAAACTCCATTTTTTTGCAAAAATGTTTTTGTAATTACTGAACTATGATCACATCCATGTTCTAATTCGTCATCTAAAAAATCAAATAACTTTGGGAATATATTTTCATTAATAGGAAGGCTTTGCCTGAACTCAACTAGTTCTTCTTTCTCACGTTGCTTTGATAGTTCTTTTCGTTTTTTCTTATCCATAATATTGAAGCTATACCGTCAAATGTGATAGTTTAAATATACAATTCCCCCTTCATAGTAATTATCGAAGAACCGCCAACTAAAATATCTTCTTCACGATTCATAACTTCAATCATTGAGGCTTGTTTTAATTTTACGCCCTGAAGAATTTTATATTCCTTTTCAGATTTAGTGAATTTCTTTTGCGTTAAAAAGCCAATTAAAGGGCCTGCAGCCGTTCCTGTCGCCGGATCTTCAAATATGCCGATTATTGGGTTAAAAAATCTCGTTTCGACAATATGTTCCTGGCCTTCATCGGCAATGGTGAAACAATAAAATCCTTCAAAATTATATTCTTTTGAGATTTCGATTAAAAGTTGGTTGTCTGGAACGCAGCTATTGAGTAATTGACTATTTTTTATGGGAACCATCGTGTGTGCAACTTCTGTTTTCACTATTGTTGGAACAAAAGCATTTACATCTAAATCTTCAATTTTTAAACCGAGAGCTATTGCAATTCTATAAGTTGGAATTTCTTGTTTGATAACGGCCGATTTTTGATGCATTTGAACAACAGGATAAAAAGTAACGGGATCAAAACTTACCGTTAACGGAATTGGAGAACGTTTCATAATTACAAAAAGTTCGCTTTCGTTTTGCTCATCAAAAATGGGCATTCCTTTTAGCAGAGCACCGCAGACTGCGCCTAATAAATTATGTCCTGCACCGTCGATTTCAATTCCGGTTGGAGTAAACGAACGAACATTTAGTGCTTTCTTTTCTTTAGAATAGTAAACGAATGAAGTTTCAGAATAGCCAAATTCTTTAGAAATATCCTGATAAGTTTCTAGTTTTAGATTTCCATCGGTAAAAACTACCGAAAGCGGATTTCCTTTATAGCTTTCATTTGAAAACACATCTAAAACATAATATTCTAATGCTGTTCTTCCTTCCATTCCTTATTTCTTTTATTTTTTTGAGGCAATAAAATTACGGTTTATTATTGTAAATAACCTACAGGAAAAACACCCATTTTTGTAGTTATTTTGTTAAAAGAAGTTCGCTTTCAGAATCAAGAAATTCAGGTTGAACTGTTGGTAGAATATCCTTTTATTACTTTACAACATTCGTTTTCCTTCAGCACTAAATTTTATTGCTTTCTCTAATCTTGCAAGTCTGGTTTTTTCTTGTTTGGCACTCATAATTACGTGAATTATTACTTTTTTGTAAGATGGCGCCTGATTGTTGAAATATTCCCAAGCTGTTTCATTGGCTTTAAATAGCTTTTCAAACTCAGGATCGAGAACATACGCTTCGTTTTCGTGCGAATAAATTTTAGATCTTTCTTCAGATCTGTGTTCGAAAGCTTTTATTCCGGCTTCTTTCATCAATCCGGCTTTTGTGAGCACTTCAACTTTTTTAATGTTTATAACACTCCAAATACTCGATTTTTTTCTCGGTGTAAATCTAATCGTATAACTTTCCTCGTCAATAGTTCTTCGAATGCCGTCAATCCAGCCAAAACAAAGTGCCTGATCTACAGATTCTGACCAGGTCATAGATGGTTTTTTGGTGCTTACTCTATAGAAACCAACTATAAGTTCGGTTTCTTTTTGATAATGCTTTTCTAACCATTCTCTAAATTTTTCTTGGGTTGGGAAGAAGGTTGGGGTCATGTGGATTATTTAAGATAGTTACAAATTAGAAATAAATCTAAAAATCCATAAAAGTATAATAAATAACAGAAAAGAAAATTGAACTTTATTGACTTTTTGATTTCCAAACTTTCTAACCAATAATCGATCAATCAATATAACTAGAGAAACAGGAATCAAGCCAAATAAAATATAAATTCCCAATAAACCATCTTGCGCCGAATTTCCTGTTATAAGGATAATGGCATAAATTATTCCTGCTAAAATGGAGAGAATTCCTAAAAGGAAAAATAAGGTTAGTTTTTTTGGGAAGTTCATATAGTGGTCTTGATTATTCTTCTTGCACGAAAGAAAATTACAATTGAAATAATAAAATTAGTAAAAAGTTCGGTTAAAGCTTCGTGACTAATTATTTCAAAACAACCTGTTATGAAAACCAATATTGAAAAGAAAATGTTAAACCAACCAAATAGTAAAAGAAAAAAAACTTTGGCTTGATTTGATTTCCAAATCTTTAAAAATGAAAGTAAAATAATCAATATACCTAGTCCTGAACTAATCCAGCAGCTCCATAATAAAAAACCAAGTGTTTCAAATCCGTGAAACCATCCTGGATCTTCGAAGAAATAAATAAAAAATGCAATAACAGACCAGATATTGGTGATCAAAAGAGAAAGTAGTAAACTTTTGTAAATAATGTTTTTCATGGTTTGGTGGTTTTTTAGTTAAATATTGAAACTTACACTATTACATTTATCATGCCGAAGGTTTTGCCAATTCAATTTTAGTTTTATCGAATTCTATAAAGCCATTATTATGAAATCAAATTAGTTTTTGTAAAAAAAACTTTATGTTTGCGTTTCATATTTAATAAAAGCCAAATCAAATGAAAAAATTAAAAAAAATCATGTTTTTTACTATTGCCGTATTCGCTAGTTTTGTCGTCATGCAGTAGCGACGATTCTCCAAATGACCCGGAGGAAGATCAAACAACAACGAATTTCATTAAATTTAATTACAAAGGTAAAACGTATTCTTACGAACCAACTCTTTCGACTTCATTGTCAATGAACATTTACGGAAGTGAAGGAATTGATGACACATATAAAAAAGTTTCTCTATGGATGCCTTTAAAGCCTACATTAGGAAGTCACCCAATTGTTTTTGATTTATCTCATCTTGAGACAACGTATCAGGCAAGATTTACCTTCATGCCAGATTTTAATAATACGGATGGAACAACGGGAACTCTTAATATTACAGTTCTTACGGATAAAAAAATCGAAGGAACATTTAATTTTTCGGGCACAAAAAACAATGCGACTTTTGAAGTTACAGAAGGCAGTTTTAGCGTTGAAAGATTCTAGAAAAATAATATAGTCTTTAAGAAAAGCAGTAAATTTGTATCTACTGCTTTTTTATTTGGAAAAATTAAATATCTAAATCATGGCAAAGGGACCCGAAAAAAACACCAAAAATAAGGCCTTGCACACTAAGTTGCTAAAAAGAAAAAAGGCAAAGCTTCGAGAAGAAAAGGAAGCCCAGTCCAAAAGATTAAAGGCTTTAACAGCTCAAATGAATGAAAAAAATAACGGCGAAGATCTTGATCTTAGCAAAAACAAAACTCAAATGGAGGAATTCGGTAGAATAATAGTTTCTGAAACAGCAATGAAAAGTGAAAATCCGCAAGATGTTATTCACTCTAATATTTCGGTAATCAACTTAATGCGAGAAGAAGGTGTAGACGACGAATTTATTCACGAAGACGCATTGACGAGTTATTATCTCGATTATTACTATTCACAATATACCGAAGGAAATTTTTCGCAGTTTGTCTACAATTCAGGTTGGAACAAAGAACTAAACGAACTTATCGAAGAAGGTTTGGCTTTAATTGGTGCCGAAAAACACTTAGAATTGTTTCTGGCACAAAGCAAAAAAGTTAGATTAATGAGTAATATCAAGCTCGGAAAATTCCTGAAAGCAAAATTAGAAGGCGTAAACCCAGTTCGCGATTCATTAAACAACGACACTTTTTTTGAATTAGAAGAAAATCTGGCCGAACTAAATGCCAATTTCTTAAAAAACCATCCCGATTTTGAAGTCCTTTCTGTAGACGAAATGTTTGCAGATTTGGAGGAATATGTTGGGCATGAGATTAAGAGAGCGTAGTTTTTTAGGTTCAAAGGTTATTTTTGTCATTTCGACTGAAAGGAGAAATCGCACAAGAAACTCTACAAAGATTGGCGATTTTGCATGTCGAATTACTAGTGCGATTTCTCCTTTCAGTCGAAATGACAAGATTGTGTTTAAAACTTTGCGACTTCGCGACTTTGCGAGATTAAAACATAAAACTTTGCTAATCTTTTGAAGTCTTCGTATAACATTGTGCAATATCTTTATTAATTTCGCTTTGAGTGATTTATCTATTTAAAAAATTCGAAATGAGATATAAATATTGTCACATTCTGCTCATTCTTTTTACTCAAGCAGCAATTTCTCAAAATAAAATCAACCTTTTTTCAGAGATCAATTACAGTTCGATTCCTGCCGTTTCCTTATCAGATTATAAATCGGTTCAGGAAAGAGATCAAAAATTTCAAAATCCGCATATTGCACTCGGAATTGGGATTTCTGGCGGAGGCTCACGCGCACAGTTTTTTAGCATGGGCGTTCTTCTCGGACTTGAAGAAATTAGTGAAAACTATCTGGATCGCAATTTTTTAAATGAAATCGATTATTACTCAACAGTTTCTGGCGGTTGCTTTTCGGCGGGATATTATTTAACCGTTTTAAAAAACAAACTGCATCATGATAATTGTTCTTTCAACGAATTTTACTTTTCAAAAGCCGATGCCTTCAAAGATTATGTAGATAAATCGGCCAATATTTTATCGCTTTTAAACAACAGCCGAAACGAAAAAGGAGATAAAATATCGATGTCACAACGCATTGATGCCGATATTTTACAATATGATGTGACAAATCCTGACAACAAAGATAAATTCGAGACCCAAATGCTTTTATCTGATTTTTTTGTTCCAAAGGAAAGCAAATCAGAACCTTCACTGCCTATGTTTGTTGCCAACGGAACCGCTTTTAATAACGGCGAACGCATTCCGTTTATGCCGCATATCATCAAAGGATTAGCTATAGATGAATCACTTGCGCCCAATAAAGCTGATCTTGTTTTGAATCAAAACAAAATAAACGACGGCTACAATTTTCCGGTTACTTACGGAATTACAGCAAGTTCTGCTTTTCCGGGCGTTCTCCCAAAGGTGAAATTCGGAATTAAAAATCAGGATAAAATTTTATGTATTATTGATGGCGGCGCTTCAGATAATACA
The DNA here is from genome assembly GCF_002482975.1 of Flavobacterium sp. UBA7680. Taxonomy (GTDB): domain Bacteria; phylum Bacteroidota; class Bacteroidia; order Flavobacteriales; family Flavobacteriaceae; genus Flavobacterium. The sequence goes on from NZ_DLHA01000031.1 coordinate 91,499, forward strand.
GGTTATAAAACTTTGGTTGAACTTCTTCATGCTGATACAACTGTTGATGATAAAAACAAAAAAGCGCTTTTTATTGATTGTCTCGGACAAGGAAAAAAAACACCATATATCAACGATACAAAAATTGGATTGCTTTCCCTTTTTGAAACCGCTTCACTTTACACCGTTCAAACCCGATATATAACTTTTGACAGAGACGTAGAAAACACTTTTGAACGCTATAAAATTCCAGCAAAAAATTATCAGGTTATTGGTTTTACTACCATTCGAAATCATTTGCAAAAAATGGAAAAAGATGAAAAGTATGAAGAATTGGTAACAGAATTAAAAACCACAAATGACGATGCTGCCGGCTGGTTTAAATTATTTACTGAATTTAAAACAGATATCGTAAACAAATTCGGCGAAAGCGCATTCAGAAAAAATAAAGACGGCGAGATCATTGCGGCAACTCTTCAAAAAGATAAATTTTCAGAATTTACAGCCGGAGAAATTCTGTTAATGTATGAATACACATCGCACATTGAAACAAAACTCCGAATTAGACCCGAAGAAAGAGATATGCTGCTTTTGGCAGGACGATTTGCAGTGTTTTTAAAAAACAATGAATTAAGAGAATTATTAGTAGAATATAAATAATTTACCAATTTTATTAAATTTTTGATTTTATTTAAAAAGCTAACTAAGAATATTTTATATTTGATAGCCCCTAATTTTAAAATCAACACCAATGAAAATTAAAACCTACTTAATTCTCAGTGGCATTTTTCTATTTCTATATTCTTGTGGAAAAAACGAAAAACAGATCATTGACGAAAACGCCCCATCGTTAGCCGTTCAGTCTGAAAACCCAAAACCAGCAGAACAGCTTCTTTTTAGAAAAAGTGAAGACATTGTTCCTTCCGAAGAACTCAATTTGAGCCTGCTCAAAAAAACCGCCGAAAATCTAAACATCAAATATTCAAATATTAAAATTGAAGATGTAAGTTCGATTCGTTACAACAACGAAACAACCTTTTTTGTGATTTGCGTTATTAAGAAAAACAAAACAAAGTCGGGCGAAGAAGATTTAGGCAATTATTACGAAAGAAAATTCGTTTTTGTTAATAATGAAAATGGAAAAATTCTGGCAGAAGAAACAGATAAAAACCTCGGCTATTACGAAAATGAAGGTTTAAGAGTTGCCAAAACCTATATTTTAAATCATGTATTACAACTTAATGACAAAACTCCTGCGATCGCTTTCAGCACAGAAGTATATTCAAACAGCAGAGTTGTAATGTTTTCTGAAGAAAAATTTACCATCGTCACTTTTGATGGAAACAGAATCAGAAAGGTTTTATACGAATATCCAATTCGATCTGCAAACGGAGATTCAAACGGAGGCGGAACGTATCAAATAGAAACTTTAGAAACTGGAATAAGCCTTTCAGATTCACAAACAAAAGGTTTTTATGATGTATTGGTTTCCAAAATCTATACTTATGAAGACGCAGCCGAAGAAGATTTAGAAAACGATGTGCAGCAAAAAAGCGATTTAAAAGTCAAAAAAGAATTTCAAAAACTGAAATTTGACGGAAAAACTTATTCATTTAAAAAAGACGATAGGAATCGGTTTTTGTAAATTCGCATTCAATTGAAACTAAACATGTCAAAAAAAATCTTTTTTGTTGTACTCATTTGGCCTTTTTTCTTGCTGGCTCAGGAAAAACAAAAAGAGGTCGCGGATAATGTCACGCGCTATTATTATGATGATAAAGTAGTTTCGGTCGAAATTTGGTTCGGTGCAGATAAAAAGCAAGACAGTTCTAAAACCTATTATCCGAGTGGAAAAGTAAACGAGGTTTTCTATTTTGATAAAGACGGATTAAAAGACGGAGATTGTTTTCAGTATAATTATCAAGGTGAAAAACTCGTAACCTGGAATTTTGCCCACGGAAAAATGATGGGCAGAACAGATCATAAACTTCCGTTTAATAAGGACCGTGAAGAATCAGTCAAAAAAGCCCTAAAAATGCTGACGGATATTAATGCAAGAACGAATTTTAATCCAACGAGTATTAACGATTTGTATAATCGAGGCGTTTTAGGAGTAAGTCTTGGCAATAATACTTTGGCAATTGAAGATTTAAAAAAGGTTGAATTTGCAATTGACAAAGATCCAAAAAACAAAAAAGTAGTAGAGTCAGATTCCGCTCAAAAGAAAACGGCAGTCTTTCGAAGTAAGCTTTATGATCGAATGGGAAGTGTATACGCCACGCTCGAAATGGAAGGTTTTGCGTATAACTATTATTTTAAAGCAATCAAGAACGCTCCTACGGATTATCGCATTTTATACAACTTTGCAACATTGTTGCAAAAACGAAAATCGAATGATTTGGCGCGCTATTATTTAGAGAAAATTATAAAAGAAAAACCAGATCATGCCTACGCATACTGGGCACTCGCCAGGTTATTGAGTGACGAAGGAGAGAATGAAAAAGCATTTGAAAATATTGAAAAAGCCTTTCAATATGACAAAGGAAATATAAAGGGCGGAAGAGATTTAAGAACAACCCGAGGTTTACTTTATCATAAAATGGGAGAATCTAAAAAAGGAATTGCCGATTTAGAAGTTGCATTAGAAATGGATAAAAACAATTCGTATGCAATGAAAAACCTCGGAATAATTTATCTCGACAAGAAAAAATACGACGCAGCCTGCCCATTATTCCAAAAAGCAAAAGAACTTCATTACAGTTTGGTTTACGATGAAAATGATCTGGATTCGCTTTTAGAAAGTGCCTGTAATAAACAGCCGTTAGAAAAATCAGTTAAAAAGAAACCTTTTGTTTCGCCAAATCCGGCGCAGACAACCATTTATATAGAAAACTTCGATGCCAAAAACTTTGATTTTGAGTTTTTTAATTTCGAATCAAAATCAGTTTTAAAAGGAAAAACCAGCGACGGAACTATAAATATTATTGGTCTGGATTCCGGATTTTATATTTTAAAAACTACTGTAGGAGATTCTGTAGAAACTTTTAAAGTGATCAAAGAATAAATTTATTCTAAAAACTTCATTTAAAAACAAAAATGCTCCGTGTATCTTTGCACTAACTTCGTGTATCTCTGCGAAATCCCCGAAATAACTTTAGACTAAACTTTGTACGTAATCTTAGCAAACATTTCCTTAAATTTGCTTCCGTTATTAAAAAATACAATAGTTATAAAAATCAAGCTATGTTACAAATCGCATTTATTAGAGAAAATCAGGAGAAAGTAATCAAGGCTTTAGCAAAACGAAATATCGATGCTAAAAGCGTTGTTGAAGAGGTGGTGCAATTAGACGAAAACCGTCGTGCAACTCAAGTGGAATTAGATAATACTTTAGCTGAATCTAATAAATTGTCCAAAGATATAGGCGAATTAATGAAAGCGGGAGATAAAGCTAAAGCAGCAATCTTAAAAGAAAAAACAGTTTCATTAAAAGAAAAAAGCAAAGAACTTGGTGAAAAAGCAGAAGCTTTAGCAATTGAGTTAACCAATAAATTATACACATTGCCAAATCTTCCGGCAGATATTGTTCCAGAAGGAAAAACTCCAGACGATAACTTGAATGTTTTTCAGGAAGGCGATATTCCGGTTTTACACGAAGGCGCACAGCCACACTGGGAATTGGTAAAAAAATACGATATCATCGATTTTGAATTAGGTGTAAAAATTACCGGAGCAGGATTTCCTGTTTACAAAGGAAAAGGAGCTCGTTTGCAGCGTGCGTTAATCAACTATTTTTTAGATAAAAATACAGCAGCAGGATATGATGAAGTTCAGGTTCCACATTTGGTAAACGAAGCTTCAGGATACGGAACAGGACAATTGCCAGATAAAGAAGGGCAAATGTACCATTCAACAATTGACGATTTATATTTGATTCCAACAGCTGAGGTTCCGGTTACGAATTTATTCCGCGATGTTATTTTAAACGAAAGCGAATTACCGGTTTTACATACCGCTTATACGCCATGTTTCCGTCGTGAAGCAGGTTCTTACGGAGCACATGTTCGCGGATTAAACCGTTTACATCAGTTTGATAAAGTAGAAATCGTTCGTGTAGAGCACCCTGATAATTCATACGCAGCTCTTGACGGAATGGTAGAACATGTAAAAGATATTCTGAAAGAATTAAAATTACCATACAGAGTTTTACGTCTTTGTGGAGGCGATATGGGTTTCACATCGGCTTTGACTTATGATTTTGAAGTGTTTTCTACAGCGCAGGATCGCTGGTTAGAAATTAGTTCTGTTTCTAACTTCGAAACTTTTCAGGCAAACCGTCTGAAATTACGTTTCAAAGATAAAGACGGAAAAAACCAATTGGCTCATACTTTAAACGGAAGTTCATTAGCATTGCCTAGGGTTTTGGCCGGAATTTTAGAAAATTACCAAACGCCGGAAGGAATCGTAATTCCAGAAGTTTTACGTCCTTACTGTGGATTTGATATTATAAACTAAATTTTTGTAATTTAGAGTTAGAGTTAAACCTGACGGGTTTTTAAACCCCGTCAGGTTTCTTAATTGTTTAAAATACCATATTAAAATTAAAATATGACAAGAAAATATTTGTTTGTTTTTCTGTTATTAATGCCAAATATTTTCTTTGCTCAAATAGCGGCATCGGCAAATGATAAGATTATTTATTTGGATTCGTTGTGGAATCCGGTAACAAATGGTGATTTTAAATATTATAGAATTGTAAAAGATTATCATTTAGATAAAGAAGAATACCGTTTTGAAGATCATTTTGCTACAGGCAAAATTCAAATGGAAGGGAATTCTATTACCAAAGATAATTTATCTCCAATAGGTGATTTTGTTTATTATTTTGAAAATGGAAATAAAAAGTTCACTTATTTTTATAGAAAAGGCCAGCCAATGGGTAAAGCTGTTGAATGGTATGAAAATGGAAATAAAAAAGCTGAACGAGAATATACACAGGATGATGAAGAACATACCTCTGAGTATAAAACACTTCAATTTTGGAATGAAAAAAATGTTCAAACTGTTGTAGATGGTAACGGTGAATTAGGAGATTCTGATGAACACTCTTCGGAATCTGGAAAAATTAAAGATGGAGAAAAAGACGGAGTTTGGAATGGCAAAAGCACTCGTTTTAAGTCTAGCTATACAGAATTTTATGAAAGCGGAAAATTAAAGAGCGGAACGAGTATAGATTCACTTTCAAAAGAACACAAGTACAATAAAGTTTTTGTTCAGCCAAGACCAAAAAATGGATTAAATGATTTTTATGGATATATAGCCAGAAAATTCAGGATTCCTGCATCGGCAAGAGGTATAAGCGGGAGAATATATCTTCAATTTATTATCAAAGAAGATGGAAGCATCGAGAAAGTAAAAGTACTTAGAAGTGCAGGTTATGGTTTAGATGAAGAAGCTATAAGATTAATAAGTGAATATCCGGATTGGAGTTCAGGAGAAATTAGAGGAATTAAAGCCAAAGTGTTATACTCAATTCCAATTACTATAAAAGCGTGATGATTTATAAAGTTTGAAAACAAATTAAAAATGAAACAGCTATTTCTATATATAACCTTATCATTCTCGCTGTTTGCATTTTCGCAAAACGAACAGTTAGCGAACAATTACTACGACAAAGGTGATTTTGAAAAAGCAAAAATCATTTACGAAGATCTTTTAAGAAGTTCTCCTTCTAATACTCAATATTTTTTACGAACAATAGATTGTTATCAGCAATTGCAGCAATTTGATCTTGCCGAAAAAACAATTTTAAGTCGTTACAATGCTTATAAACAAGGTGTTTTTTTAGTTGAATTAGGATACAATTATCAATTACAAAAAAACGAATCCAAAGCCAAAAATTACTACGAACAGGCAATCGATAAAATCAAAACCAACCCAAATGATGTTTACGGAGTTGGAAATGCTTTTGAAAAAAAGGTTTTATTAGAATATGCCTTAAAAGCGTATCAAACCGCCATGCAGGTTCAGCCGAATTATAATTTCAATTTTCAGATTGGAATGTTGTACGGTCAACTAGGAAAAACTGATTTGATGATCGATCTTTTGCTGACAGAATCTTATAATAATCAGCAGAATTCCAATTTAATCCAAACACAGTTATCCCGTTTTATGAATGGAGAAACTGATAATACGGCTTTTAAAGATGCCATGCGAAAAGCATTGATTTTAAGAACCCAAAAAGATCAGGATGTTTTTTGGAATCATTATTTAAGCTGGTTTTATGTACAACAGAAAGAATTCGGAAAAGCCTTTATTCAGGAAAAAGCCATTTACAAACGTGAACCGGAATCTTTAATCAGTATTGTGAATTTAAGTCAGTTTGCCTTAAATGAAGATGATACAGATACTGCTTCTGAAATTCTGAATTTTATTCTTCAAAACACAAAAGATACCGATTTACTGATTCAGACCAATGCCAATTTAATGCAGATTAAAATTGACAAAGCACAGGAAAAAGATTATCCGGCCATTACAGCAGAATTGCAGCAATTACTGGTTACTTATGAAATAAATCCTTTTACCTTATCTTTGCAATTAATTCAGGCGCATTTCTTGGCTTTTAATTTAAAAAAGACAGAAGAAGCTAAAACAGTTGTAAAAAGAGCTTTAGAGTTAAATTTAAACGCTTATCAACAGGCTGATGCAAAGATGGAGCTGGCAGATATTTTGCTTTTAGAAGAAAAGTTCAATCAGGCATTAATTTATTATTCGCAGATTCAATTGGATTTAAAGAATGATGTTATGTCGCATGAAGCCAGTTTGAAAGCGGCAAAAACAAGTTATTTTAAAACCGATTTTGAATGGGCTTTAAAACAATTTAAAGAATTAAAATCGGCAAACACGCAATTAATTGCCAACGACGCTCTTGAATATTTTTTACTGATAAATGACAACACGGTTGCCGATTCGACTCAAACAGCTTTAAAGCAATTTGCAAAAGGCGATTTTTTACTTTATCAGAATAAAAAAACAGAAGCAATTGCACATTTTCAAAACATTCTAAAAACCTTTAAAGGGCAGGAAATCGAAGCTGTAACATTGTTGCGTTTAGGTAAAATATATGAAAGTCAGAAGGATTACACTTTGGCTTTAAGCCAATACCAACAAATCATCGACAACCACAGCGACGGAATTTATGTAGATGAAGCGCTGTTTTTCTCAGCAGAAATTTACAACGACGAATTGAAAGATGTAGAAAAGGCGAAGCCTTTGTATGAAAAGGTAATTTTTAACCATCAGGATAGTATTTACTTTGTTGATGCCAGGAAAAAATACCGCGAGTTAAGAGGGGATAAGAATTTATAAATTTCAATATTTTAAATTCCAAATTCCAATAAAAAAAGAATTTGTAAAATATGAGATATTTAGAGAATAAATTTATTAGAGTAATTGCATGTTTGTTTTTGGGAGGCGCAGTATCTGAATTGATTCACATTTCAACGGGAGATCCAAATAGACCGGAAACTTCAAATTTTACATTACTATATGCAATTATGTTTTATATAGTTTTTTCTATTTATTTAAAAAGAAAAAAAATCTAGAAACATGATAATCTTTAACGTTACCACCAATATACACGAAAGCGCACACGATCAATGGTTAAAATGGATGCAGGAAAAGCACATACCAGAAATCTTGGCAACACAAAAATTTTCATCAGCAAGAATTGTAAAAGTTTTGGTTGAAGAAGAAATGGGCGGAATCACGTATTCTGTTCAATACATAACAGACAGTAAAGATACTTTAGAGAAGTATTATTTAGAAGACCAGCCTAGATTTGACAGAGAAGCTTTGGAATTATTTGCAGATAAAATGCTTTCTTTCAGAACAGAACTGGAGGTTATTTCAGAACATTAATTTTAGGTTTTCTAAAAAGAAATAGCCCGCAGATTTGGCTGATTAAACGGATTTACACAGATTATTAGATTTAAAATTTGTGATAATTTGTGTAATTCGTGGCAAAGAAATATAAAGCTTTGACAATTTATGGCAGAATAAAAGTAAAAGCCTTTGTGTCTTAGTGCCTTTGTGGCAAAAAAAGTGAAATAAGCTTTGACCCTTCGCCGCAAAAAGAATACTTTTGCGCCCTTGTGGCAAAACAAGAAAGAAAATGGAAAAAGTAAAAGCCAAAAAACATTTAGGACAACATTTCCTTAAAGACGAAAGTATTGCAAAAGCAATTGCCGATACTTTGAGTTTAAAAGGATACGAGGAGGTTTTAGAAATAGGACCAGGGATGGGTGTGTTGACTAAGTATTTGCTTGAAAAGCCCATAAATACACACGTTATTGAAATCGACACAGAATCTGTAGCGTATTTGGGCGAAAATTATCCAAAATTAAAAGATCAGATTATCTCTCAGGATTTTCTGAAATATAATATTAATGAAGTTTACAAGGATAAGCAATTTGCTATAATTGGAAATTTCCCTTATAATATCTCGACTCAAATTGTTTTTAGAACATTAGAGTTTAGAGATCAGATTCCGGAGTTCTCCGGAATGTTTCAAAAAGAAGTTGCAGAGCGCATCTGCGAAAAAAAAGGATCAAAAGCTTACGGAATCTTATCCGTTTTAGCTCAGGCCTTCTATGATACTGAGTATTTATTTACTGTAAGCGAAAATGTTTTTATTCCTCCGCCCAAGGTCAAGTCGGGTGTGATGAAAATGACCCGAAAGGAAGATTATAGCCTTCCTTGTGGTGAAAAGTTATTTTTTACGGTTGTAAAAACGGCTTTTCAGCAAAGACGAAAAACATTACGTAACAGTTTGAAAACATTAAATTTATCAGATAAACTAAGAGAAGACATTATCTTTGATAAACGTCCGGAACAACTTAGCGTTGACGAATTTATCGTTTTGACTCAAAAAATAGAAGCCGATGGAGTTCAAAGTTAGCAAAGAATTTATTCATCAATTAGAAGATTTAATCGTTAAGAAAAATGACAATGAACTTGAAGTTTTACTTAATGACCTTCACCATGCTGATATCGCCGAAATCCTTGAAGAATTAGATTTCGACGAAGCAACTTACATTTTCAAAGTTTTAGATAGTGATAAAACCGCTGAGATTCTTCTTGAACTAGAAGAAGACCTGCGTGAAAATATCTTAAGCCGACTTTCACCGAAAGAGATTGCAGAAGAGCTTGATGAGCTGGAAACAAATGATGCGGCCGATATTATCGCTGAACTTTCGCAGGAAATTAAGGCAGAAGTTATTTCTGAGTTACTTGACGTAGAACACGCAAAAGACATTGTCGAATTATTACGCTACGATGAAAACTCGGCGGGTGGTTTGATGGGTAAAGAGCTGGTAAAAGTTAATGAAAACTGGAATGTTTTGACCTGCGTAAAAGAAATGCGAATTCAGGCAGAAAATGTTTCAAGAGTCCATTCTATTTATGTTGTTGATGATGAAAACCGTTTAAAAGGCCGTTTATCACTTAAAGATTTATTGACTACTTCGACCAAAACTCAAATTGGAGATATTTATATTCGAAAATTAAATTTCGTAAACGTAGATACCGAAGATGTTGAGGTAGCCCGTATCATGCAAAAATACGACTTAGAGGCAATTCCGGTTGTAGATGAACTTGGTCGTTTAGTTGGAAGAATTACAATTGATGATATCGTAGATGTAATCAAGGAAGAAGCCGATAAAGATTACCAATTAGCTGCGGGTATTACACAAGATATTGAAACAAATGACAGTGTTCTTGAATTAACAAAAGCGCGTTTACCTTGGCTTTTAATCGGGATGGTAATTGAGATTGTGGCTTCTTTTGTTTTGAAAGATAATGAAAGTGCTTTTCAAAAATATTCAACTTTAATTATTTTCGTGCCTCTGCTTTCGGCTACAGCCGGAAATATTGGAGTTCAGGCATCGGCAATCGTTGTACAGGGTTTAGCTAATGGAACTTTGAAAGAATTCAGTAAAAGTTATTTTAGCAAAGAGGTTACTGTTTCGATGATTTCCGGAAGTATAATTTCCCTGCTTTTACTGGGATATCACTCTTTGATGTACGGACAATATTTAGTGGGAATTGCTATTTCGATCTCTATGATCGTGGTGATTATGTTTGCTGCAATTTTAGGAACTTTAGTGCCGCTTTTTCTTCATAAAAATAAAATTGACCCCGCAATTGCAACCGGGCCATTTATTACTACAACTAATGATGTTTTTGGAATTATGCTCTATTTTGGAGTAGCCAAATTGATTCTTGGGTTTTAAATTTTTGCCACAAATTAATAGATTACAGTGATTTAAAATCCTTAAAATCTGCGTAATTTACAGCCGAAAAATAGGCTGTTAGCCAGTCTAAAATAAATTAAAACCAAGCAGGATGAAAGTACACATTATAGGGGGAGGAAACCTTGGAGTTTCTATTGCCTTGGGAATTGCAAAATTTTCTAAAAACAATCAGGTTACCGTAACAAGAAGAAATATCGCCAGTATTCAATATTTAGCCGAATACGGAATTACGGTTTCTAGCGATAATAAACATAATATTCAGGAAGCCGATGTGGTGATTTTAACCATAAAACCGTATCAGGTTGATACTGTTTTGGCCGAAATTCTTCCGGTAATTCAAAATAAAACAATTGCTTCTGCTGTAAGCGGATTGTCTTTGGATGTTCTTCAAACAAAAACAAATAACGCCTATCCGGTTGTGCGCATTATGCCAAATATTGCGGCACAGTTTGGGGAATCGGCAACCTGTATTTCTTTCCCTGAAAAAGATAGAGAAAAAGCACTGCCAATTGTTGACTTGTTTCAGGATTTAGGAACTGCTCCTGTAATCGATGAAAAATTAATGGATGCAGCGACAGTTTTAGGCGCATGCGGAACTGCATATGCTTTAAGATATATTCGTGCTTCTATGCAGGCCGGAATCGAAATTGGATTCGATTCAAACACTGCTTTAGCAATTGCCGCACAAACCGTAAAAGGAGCCGCAAAAATGCTTTTAGAAGAGAAAGTCCACCCAGAACAGTTAATTGACCGCGTAACAACACCACAAGGCTGTACAATCGTTGGTTTAAATGAAATGGAACACAACGGTTTCAGTTCATCTTTAATAAAAGGAATTAAGACTTCTTTGAAACAAATCAAAGGTTAGTTTTAAAGAAATTCCAATATTTTAAAATTCCAAATTCCAATTTTTGTTGGGGTTTGGAATTTTTTGTTTTAGATGAGATAAGTATTAATACCGCTTTGTCATTTCGAGGAACGAGAAATCGCACTAGAAATTCGACAAAGATTAGCGATTCTCTTTGTAGATTCACGAGTGCGATTTCTCGTTCCTCGAAATGACAAACGTTACGTTTAAGCAAAAACCTCAAAATGCTCGACTTTCTCTTCAAATTCTAATAAAAAGTCATCATCTTCAGGATAATATTTTGCTTTTTCGAAATCGTCTCCGGCAAAATTTTTAATTATTTCGAGGTTTTCCCAATATGTAATTAGTGTAAAATGCGCCTCGTTGTTTTTAATATTTCTCAAAAAAGACAATTTTACAAAACCAGCTGTTTTTGAGTAATCAGGAATTGCAGTGTCATTTATGAATTGGGTATAAGCTTCATAATCTTCAACTTTTGTTTTTCCGTGCCATATTCGTGCTATCATAATGCTAAGTTTTAAAGATTTAATAACGTATTCCTGAACAGTAATCTATTAGTAAAGGAAGATTTTCTTCATTTAAATAATCTTTAAACTTCGTTCTGTGAAAATCGAGTCCTAATTTTTCAATTTTAGTGGTGTCAATTTTGTGATTTTTATCGATCATCCATTTTACAAAGACTAATGAATCTAAGTTGCGAAGTGCTGGCCCAGTGCTTTTGGCGTCTAGTTTGTGGCAAGCGGCACAATTAGCGTTAAAGATTTCCTTTCCTCCATATTGGTTTTCTGTTAATTTAGGACTTTCTGTTCCACAAATGGGAACAGGAATTTGACAATTTGTTGGAGGTTCATATGTTTTTATTTCATAGAAGATTACTCCAACAAGCAGAATTATAAGAGTAATTGAAAACAAAAGGATATTACGTATTCTCTTCATTTGCGAAGTTTGGAATTTGGAATTTTACTTTTGAGATTTAATCAATCGAATATATTTCCTCCCACATTCTGAAAGCTTAGTATAGGAATTCATCGAGTTGCCGTAATTTTGAATTGTCAGTGTGTCTTTTACATAAGAAGCTTCGATTCCAACTGGGATTTCTAATTCTTTTGAAGATGTTTCAGAATCCGAGATAGAATCATTTTCTTCTTCATGACTTATATCGCCTTCATATTCATCCCATTTTATACCTTCCAAAACCAAATATTTTTCACCAGTTTCTTCTGTAGTGAAATTTGCAATTCCTCGTAGTTGTCGTGTTTTTGTTTTGAGGAAATAAGAATAGACATCTTTTGTTTTGCTTATTTCTAATGAAATTTTGCAATCGCCAGAATCATTTTCTTCAAGTTGAGTTTGATAAATTCCTTCGATTGAACTTTCATTTTTGTTTGTTTGAAGAGCAATTGTGTCTTTAGGAATATTTGCTTCTGTAGCCGCTGCAGGCTTTTTATCGCTACAAGACGATAATAAAATAAGGGTTACAAACAAACAATAATACTTTTTCATTTCTTAATTGAGATTATTAAAATTAAATCAGTTTATATCTGTGAAAATCCGTGTGCCAAAAAACTAAACGCTTTTATCTTTGGAAAGAACAAACTTTAAATAAGCAAATCCCAAAACGCCAGAAAGCACAGAAGCTATAATAATGGATATTTTAGAATAGAGAATTGTTTCGGGATCTTTAAAAGCCAGAAGTGTAATGAAAATAGACATCGTGAAACCAATTCCGCCCAACATTCCGGCGCCTAAAATATGCGCCCATTTTAAGTTTTTCGGCAAAGCACATAAACCGGCACTTACGCCAATGGAAGAAAAAAGAGCAATTCCTAATGGTTTTCCAATTACGAGACCAAGAATAATCCCAAATGTGTTAGGGTGGTTTAATCCGGCATGCCAATCAGAATTTATGGCAATGCAAGTATTAGCAATTGCAAACAAAGGCAGGATAAAAAATGCGGCTGGTTTATGTAAAAAATGCTGTAATTTATGAGAAGATGATTTTTCACTGCCGTCTCCAAACGGAATCACAAAGGCCAAAATAACACCCGTAATTGTGGCATGAACTCCAGAGTTTAGCATAAAATACCACATTATAACACCTCCAATTAAATACGGAATTAGATTGTAGACTTTCATTCGGTTTAAAACAAACAATAAAACCCAGATTCCTAATGCAATGCCTAAATTTAAAAACGCAATTGATTTAGTGTAAAAAATAGCAATTACAATTATGGCACCCAAATCGTCTATAACGGCAAGTGCAGTTAAAAAGACTTTTAAAGATGCAGGAACTTTGTTGCCTAAAAGAGATAAGATTCCAATTGCAAAAGCAATATCTGTTGCCATAGGAATTCCGGCGCCGTTTTGCGTTGCCGTTTTAAAATTTAAAGCCAAAAATATGGCCGCCGGAACCAGCATTCCGCCAAAAGCTGCCATAATAGGTAATGATGCATTTTTTATATTGGATAATTCACCATGATAAATTTCGCGTTCTAATTCTAAACCAATTAATAAAAAGAAAATGGTCATTAATCCGTCGTTAATCCAATGTGTGATCGAATGTCCGCCCAGATCTTTTTCCCAAAAAGATATATATTCCGTCGCATAAGATGAATTTGCGGCATACAAAGAAATAATCGTGACAAATAATAGAAGCAATCCTCCCGATTTTTCGTTTTCAAAAAAGGCTTTAAAAGTTTTTGTTAATTTCATTTTGACTTTGATATTTATTCCAGCGAAAATTCAATTGCTTTTTTAGCATGAATTTCTGCCGTCTTAAACAATTTTGCTTCGGTATATTCATTCGTAACTAATAATTCAATTTCTGTACAGCCTAAAATAATTCCCTCGGCTCCTTTATCAATTAAATCAGATATAATTTCTAAAAAGATATTTCGCGAATCATTGCTGATTATTCCTTTTACTAATTCGTTATATATAATTTGATGAATATCAGATCTTTGTTTTTCATTAGGAATTATGGTTTGTATATAATGCTTGTTAAGCAAACGGTCTTTAAAAAAACCTTGTTCCATCGTAAACGATGTTCCCAGTAAACCTATTTTTTTAATATTGTGCTTTACAATTTCTTCAGCAGCTGTATCAACAATATGAAGCAATGGGATTGAAACATTTTTTTCTATTTCATCAGATAATTTATGCATTGTGTTGGTACATAGAACAATAAAATCTGCTCCGCTTTTTTCGAGTTTTTGAGCAGTTTCAATCATTAATTCTCCAAGTTCACCCCATTTTTCTTCTTTTTGCAAAATTGCAATTTCATTAAAATCAACAGAATATAATAAGGATTTAGCAGAATGGACGCCGCCTAGTTTTTCCTGAATGCCACGGTTTATTATTTGATAATATAAGGCAGAACTTTCCCAAGACATTCCGCCAATCAAGCCAATTGTTTTCATAAAACCCTTTTATGCGAATTTACGCATTTCTTGCTGAATTGATTTTGTTAAAATAATAAACGGCTATTTTTTTGTTACTTTGTTTTTCTAATTAAAGTTTAACTTATGAGTATAAAAATCCTTCATATAGACAGCAATCACCCTATTCTTTGGCAGCAACTGGAAGAAGCTGGTTTCGAAAATCACGCCGATTTTAAATCTTCTAAAGAAGAAATTGAAGCTAAAATTCAGGATTATAATGGAATCGTAATTCGCAGTCGATTTAAAATTGATAAAACATTTTTAGACAAAGCGACCAATTTGCAGTTTATTGCCCGAGTTGGAGCAGGTTTAGAAAGTATTGACTGCGATTACGCTTTATCTAAAGATATTGAACTAATTGCCGCTCCTGAAGGAAATCGTAATGCTGTTGCAGAACATACTTTAGGAATGATTCTTTCTCTTTTTAATAAATTGAATATCGCCGATTATGAAATTCGTTCGGGACAATGGAATAGAGAAAGCAACCGCGGTCACGAACTTGATGGAAAAACGGTAGGGATTATTGGTTATGGAAATATGGGTAAAGCATTTGCAAAAAAGCTGAGAGGGTTTGATGTGGAGGTTTTATGTTATGATATTCAGGATAATGTGGGAGATGAAAATGCCAGACAAGTTTCATTAAAGGAACTTCATGAAAAGACAGATGTACTGAGTCTGCATATTCCGTGGACTCCAGAAACGGATAGAATGGTAGATGCTGCATTTATTAACGAATTCAAAAAACCAATATGGATCGTCAATACTTCCAGAGGTAAAAATATTGTTACTGCCGATTTGGTAGAGACAATGAAAACAGGGAAAGTACTTGGTGCAGGTCTGGATGTTTTAGAATATGAAAAGCTGTCTTTTGAAACTCTTTTTCAGGATAAAAATACGCCCGAAGCTTTTCAATATTTATTAGATGGACGAAAAGTAATTTTAACGCCTCACATTGCCGGATGGACTTTTGAAAGTCATGAACGTTTAGCTCAGGTTATTGTGGATAAAATAAAAAAAGTGTATTCAAAGTAAATTATTGAAATCAGAATTTAATGACTTCTTGATTTAAAGAAAATCAATTTAGATTTTAATAACAAGGCATTTCTGTAAAAGTAATATACATAATTAGTTTTTAAAATTATTTTTGTTTAATATTGTTTCCAATTTTTTTAACAAAATTTTAGAAAAGGAGAAACTGAAAATCCTAAAAAGAGTAGGTATTAACAAACTAATTTATTAATTATGATTGAATGGTACAAAAAAGTGGTTTTTGAAAACTATGCAAATTTTAATGGAAGAGCAAGAAGAAAAGAATATTGGATGTTTTTCTTGGCAAATTTTATTGTAAGTTTTGGTTTAGGTTTTATTATGGGATTACTTGCGCCTAGTTTAGCATTGATTGCAAATGTTTATAGTTTGGCAGTTCTAGTTCCTTCGATTGCAGTTGGTGTTAGAAGATTGCATGATACAGGTAAAAGCGGATGGTTTTTACTTATTCCAATTTACAACATTATCTTACTTGCTACTGAAGGAGATAAAGGAGTAAATGAATATGGACCAGATCCTAAAAATGAATTTGACGAAGTCAATGAAATTGGAAAAGCAGAACTTTAATTAAAATTAAACTATATTAAAATGGAGACTACAAAACCAGAATCTTGGAATACACCATCTGAACCAAAACCAGAAAATAAAAAAGTTGTTGCCGGAATCCTTGGAATCTTATTAGGAGGATTTGGAATTCACAAATTCATCTTAGGATATACACAAGAGGGAATCATTCAATTAGTAATTACTCTTGTTACTTGCGGAGTTGGAAGTATAATTGGTTTCGTTGAAGGAATCATTTACCTGACAAAATCAGACGAAGAATTTTACCAAACTTACCAAGTAGGTAAGAAAGGCTGGTTCTAAAACATATTGAATCCCATTTGTGTAATAGCAAATGGGATTTTTTTTGCCCAATTATTTTTTAATTTAAATACTAATTTTAAGAGTAAAACTATGGAAAACACACAATCAGAATTTGGAGGTCCAAAACCAGAAAACAAAAAAGTTGTTGCTGGAATTTTAGCCATTTTAATTGGAGTATTTGGAATTCATAAATTCTATTTAGGATATACAAAAGAAGGAATTATTCAACTTATTTTAGGTCTTTTATGCGGAGTTGGAGGTATAATTGGCTTAATTGAAGGAATTATCTACCTGACAAAATCAGATGAAGATTTTTATCAAACTTATCAAGTTGGCAGAAAAGGCTGGTTTTAAATCCGAATATTTTCTTACTTTATTGATTTACAAATAACAAAGAACTATTTTAAACTTTTTTATTTAAAGATGCCTTTTTCTATCATGTTTTAGAATAAATTGTTTTATTTTTAAACCTTAATTTTGTGTTAAAATTACCTACACATATTAACGGAAACCTTAGTAATAACAAATTAATAACTAGAATAAATGATTGAATGGTACAAAAAAGTAGTTTTTGAAAACTATGCAAATTTTAAAGGTAGAGCAATGAGAAGTGAATATTGGTACTATACTTTAGCGTCAATAATTATTGCAATATTATTGTTCACTATTGATACTTTTGCAGGCTTAACTTATGGAGCTGGACAGGCAGGAGTATTACGTTCACTATATAGTTTGCTTGTTCTTATACCTGGATTTGCAGTTTTAGTTCGACGATTACATGATGTAGGTAAAAGCGGTTGGTTTTTTTTAATTGTTTTTATCCCATTAGCAGGTGTAATTTGGTTATTAATAGTATTGTGCACCGAAGGAGAGGATAGAACTAACAAGTATGGTCCAGATCCAAAGGATATATTTTTTAATGAATTAGATGAAATTGGAAAAGAATAACCCTAGTTCTAAATAAAAATTGTAAATAAAGAATTCCATTTGTAATAGCAAATGGGATTTTTTTATTTCTATAATTGAACACAGTTTTTATATTAAATATTGGTTGATAAAATGTCTTTTTCTGATATTATAAAAACTTTTAATTCTTTAAATCTATTTAAAAAAATGTACTTTGTGTGTGTTAAAGGAAACGGAGTAACTGAAAAGCCTTAAGAGTAGGGGGGACTTAAATAAATTTATTATGATTGAAATGTTTAAAAAAGTAGTTTTTGAAAACTATGCAAATTTTAACGGAAGAGCAAGAAGAAAGGAATACTGGATGTTTGTTTTAGCATATTATATAATAATATTTGCATTGATTTTTATATCATCTTTATTGCCAGAAACGGTTGGAGGGTTATTAGTTGTTGTTTTTTTAATTGCAATTATAATTCCTACTATTGCGGTAACAGTTAGAAGAATGCATGACGTTGGTAAAAGTGGCTGGTATAGTCTTATTCCATATTATAATTTATACTTATGCTGTGTTGCGGGTGAAAAAGGACCAAATCAATATGGTGCTGATCCTAAAAACCTATTAGAAGAAATAAATGAAATTGGAAAAGAATAAATCTCAAGCTAGTTTTAAATAAAAATTGTAAATAAAAAATCCCATTGTGTAAACAATGGGATTTTTTATTTTGGAGTAAATCTGATTAATCTTCTTTCTCAGATAATTTACGCTCTAATTCTATTTGAAATTCTTCAATAACAGGTTTCATTGTGCTTTCTGGAATATCTGCGATTCTAATGTACATTAAACCATCGACAGCGTTATTAAACAAAGGATCGACGTTAAAAGCAACTACACGTGCATTTTGCTTGATGTACTTTTTAATTAAAACAGGCAAACGTAAATTTCCTGGTTCTAATTCGTCAATAATTTTATCGAATTTATTTAAGTCAGATTCAGCTTCGTCGAAAATAAAGTCTTTATCAGCGTCTTTCAGTTTTACTTTGTATGCTTTTTTCGGGTGAATGTATTGTGCAATATACGGATCATAATAATTCGATTTCATGAACTCAATCATCAGCGATTTAGAGAAATCTGAAAACTGATTACTGATACTCACGCCGCCTAATAAATACTTATGTTCAGGATAACGCAATGTAGTGTGAATAATTCCCTTCCATAACAAGAATAAAGGCATTGGTTTTTGCTGATATTCACGAATGATAAAAGCACGTCCCATTTCGATCGATTTATGCATCATATCATGCAATTCCGGTTCAAAACGGAATAAGTCGGTAAGATAGAAACCTTCGATGCCGTATTTCGGATAAATCTCAGCTCCTAATCCCATACGGTAAGCGCCTGCGATTTTTTTAGTTTCATCATCCCATAAAAACATATGGTGATAATATTGATCGTATTCGTCGATGTCGATAGATTCGTTAGTTCCTTCACCAACTTCTCTAAAAGTAATTTCACGAAGACGTCCGATTTCATGTAAAATATTCGGAATTGATTTTGCACGTGCAAAAAACACTTCGTAGTTTTTACTCTGTAATAACCTGCAGTCACTGTTTCTTAACGCCTGAACTTCATCAATCATTTTTGATTCATTCGCCGGAGTAACGATTTTTTTAGGCGCTTTTGGTATTTTTAAACTTGCTGTGTCAATCAATTTGGTGTCTTTTTCAAAAGGATTGGCAAGCATATAGGTTTTCTTTCTTAAGAATTCTGAGTATTCTTCAAAAGATTCTATTTCATTTTGTTCGCTTACAGAAATTGGTTTTCCAATACGAACTTTAATAACACGGTCTTTTTGTGTAAGCAATTCTGACGGAAGTTTTGCTGTACGCAGCGTATCATCAATTTTAGAAAGCCAGTAAAATAATTTACTGTTTTTAGCGTGAAAGTAAATCGGTACAACTGGAACTTTGGCTTTTCTTATTAATTTTAGAGCGCCTTCTTCCCAAGGTTTATCTACAACTAATTTTCCGTCTTTATAAGTCGAAACTTCCCCGGCAGGGAAAATTCCTAAAGGCTTTCCGTCACTTAAATGACGCAAGGTTTCTTTAATTCCAACAACGCTCGATTTGGCATCCTTATGATTTTCAAAAGGATTAACCGGCATGATGTATTTTTTTAGCGGAACAATTCGATGTAATAAGAAATTAGCGATAATCTTGAAATTTGGTTCTCTTTCAAGCATTAATTTCAAAAGTAAAATACCATCAATTCCTCCAAGCGGATGATTTGAAATGGTTATATAAGCGCCATCTTTAGGTAAACGTTTTAAATCTTCTTCAGGGATTTCGAATTTGATTTCCATCTCATCCAAAATTCCGTTTAAAAATGCAACATCCTCTAAATGTTTATTATGATCGTAAATTTTATTAAGGGTAGA
>NZ_DLHA01000031.1:111385-138217 GCF_002482975.1 Flavobacterium sp. UBA7680
ACTCCGTACTTCTCAACATTTATTGCCTTTGCAACTTCTTTCGCGGTAACTAAACCCATGTACTATTTTTAATTTATTAGAGCAGCGAACAAAGATAACAAAAAACTCTACTTTTCCTTTATTCAATTACAAACTTTCCTCTTTTTTATTACATTTGGAATCCTTAAAAAAATATCCAGATGAAAATTATTTCTTATAATGTAAACGGAATTCGTGCTGCAATTACTAAAGGTTTTATAGAATGGCTCCAAGCAGCAAGCCCAGATGTTATTTGCCTTCAGGAGATAAAAGCTACTCAGGATCAGATTCCTGTAGAGGCAATAACGGCTGCCGGCTATCCGTATCAATATTATTATCCAGCAACAAAAAAGGGGTATAGCGGTGTTGCAATATTATCTAAAATAGAACCTAAAAAAGTAGTTTATGGAACCGGAATTCATCATATGGATTTTGAAGGCAGAAACTTACGTGCTGATTTTGATGATGTTTCGGTAATGAGTTTATATCTACCGTCTGGAACTAACATCGAAAGATTAGATCATAAATTTATGTTTATGGATGATTTTCAAACGTACATTAACGAATTGAAATTGACGCTTCCAAATCTTATTATTTGCGGTGATTACAATATTTGTCACGAAGCAATTGATATTCATGATCCGGTTCGTAACAAAACCGTTTCAGGATTTTTACCTCAAGAGCGTGCCTGGCTGGATAGTTTTATGAAGTCTGGTTTTATTGACAGTTTCCGTCATTTTAATAAAGATCCGCATCATTATTCATGGTGGAGTTACCGCGCAGGAGCAAGAGGAAACAACAAAGGCTGGCGTATCGATTATAATTTAGTGAGCGAAGTAATGGGTCATCGTTTAAAACGTGCCGTTATTCTTCCAGATGCTATACACTCAGATCATTGTCCGGTTTTAGTTGAAATTGAATAAAGTTTGGTATTGTTCTTGTTGAGAGAACTGCGGTTCAAAGATTTAAATACACATTCCACTAAAACTATGAACATTTTGGAATTTGGAATTTAAAAATTTAGATATTAGAATAATTAACGCCCCAAATAAAAAACAAAAGTAAAATGATTAAAAAAGCCTCCATTGGATTAGTAGTTCTGGCATTGTCTGCAACTTCTTGTGTATCCAAAAAGATTTACAATGATCTTGAAACTAAATATTCAGATCTAAAAAAAGAAAATCGTTCTATCGCTGACGAAAATGCTGACTTAAAAACAGCAAAAAATCAGTTAGAATTAGACCGTGATAAACTAACAAAAGATTTATCGGCAACAAAAGATGAACTTGCAAAACAAAAAGCGGATTTAGCTGCTGAGCAAAGAAAATACAAAGTGTTGCAGGATTCTTATAATGCATTAGAGAAAAACAGCAATGACGCATTAGAAAGCAATATGGCTAAAAACCGTGATTTGCTTGCTCAATTAGAAGCAAAATCTAAAAAACTGGCTGATGAACAAGCAAGTTTGGATAAAACAGCAAATCGTTTAAAAGAACTTGAAGCTATGATCGCTGCAAAAGAAGAAGCAATGCGCAAGCTAAAAGAAACTTTATCAAAAGCACTAACTGGTTTTGAAGGTAAAGGTTTAACAGTAGAACAGAAAAATGGAAAAGTGTATGTTTCTATGGAAAACAAATTACTTTTTAATTCAGGAAGCTGGGCTGTTGGAACAGAAGGTAGAAGAGCCGTTGTTGAACTTGGAAAAGTTTTGGGAGATAATCCGGATCTTTCGGTTCTTATCGAAGGACATACAGATGATGATCCATACGCTGGTTCTGGACCAATTGCAAACAACTGGGATTTATCTACTAAAAGAGCAACTGCAATTGTAGCTATTTTGAGCGAAAACAATAAAATCAACAAACAAAAACTTACAGCAGCAGGAAGAAGCGAATTTTCTCCTTTGGCAAGTAACACCACTCCAGAAGGAAAAGCTAAAAACCGTAGAATCGAAATCATCTTAACACCAAGATTAGATGAAATTGCTGAAATGCTTAATAGTATTAATTAAGGTGCTAAGGTTCTGAGGGACTAAGATGCTAAGATTTTTAAAAAGGGTTCAAAGTAAAACTTTGAACCCTTTTTTTTATTCCTGCAAGGTTTTCAAAACCTTGTAGGTTTAAGTTTGTTGAGAAATAATAATAATACCTACAAGGTTTTGAAAACCTTGCAGGAAACGCTGGCATAAAAATCTTGTACTTTTTTTAACCTTTGTCAAATTTAGATTTGTAAAATCCCTTTGTACCTTTGCGCCTCTTCAACTTTGAACCTATAAAGAAAAAAATGAAATACACTACAATCCCAAACACAGATATAAAAGTTAGTAAAATAAATCTTGGAACCATGACTTTTGGTCAGCAGAATACAGAAGCTGAAGGCCATGCCCAAATGGATTATGCACTTGAAAAAGGCGTAAACTTTTTTGATACAGCCGAAATGTATTCTGTTCCGGCACGTGAAGAAACTTACGGAAGCACAGAAAAGATCATCGGAACATGGTTTAAAAAATCAGGAAATCGTGATAAAGTTATTTTAGCTTCTAAAATTGCGGGACCAAACCCGAATTTTACTTATATGCGAGAAAAAGCAGATTTTTCTCCGGCAAGTATTAAATATGCTTTAGAAAACAGTTTAAAACGTCTTCAGACAGATTATATTGATTTGTACCAAATGCATTGGCCGGAACGTAAAACGAATTATTTCGGACAGCGTGGTTTTAATGGTCATGATGATGCGTGGGAAGATCATTTTAGAGAAATCCTCGAAACGTTTGACGGATTAATTAAAGAAGGAAAAATTAAACATATTGGGGTTTCAAACGAAAATGCGTGGGGAATGATGCGTCTTTTAGAAGAAAGCAAATATCAAAACCTTCCAAGAATCAAAACCGTTCAAAATCCGTATAATTTATTGAACCGTCTTTTTGAAGTAGGCTCTGCCGAAGTTTCAAAATATGAAAACGTTGGTTTATTGGCTTATTCGCCTTTAGCATTTGGAGTTTTAACGGGTAAATTTTTAACTGGCGAAGCACATCCAAATGCGAGAGTTAATCTTTTTCCGCAATATACACGTTACAAAAGCGAACAATGTACACAGGCAACAAAATTGTATCTGGAAATTGCTAAAAAACACGGATTAACGTTAACTGAATTAGCAATGGGATTCGTTTTGCAGCAACCATTTTTGACAAGCGCCATTATTGGTGCCACAACAATGGAACAGTTAAAAGAAAACATTGCCACAATTGATGTCGTTTTATCAAAAGAAATTATAGCCGAAATCAACCACGTTCAGGCAATAATTCCAGATCCGGCACCGTAACACAAATGTCAGCCTGAGCGAAGTCGAAGGCTTTTTAAAACACGAATTCCACAAATTTTCACGGATTGATCTGTGTTAATTTGTGGAATTCGTGTTTAAATGTTATTTGCTTATAAGTTCAAAGTCTGATCTTTTGGATATTTCACTTTATAACTAATTCTGAATTTCTTAGTTTCATTTGGTTTCAACTGCAATTGCCAGGTTAATATTCCGGTTTCGGCATTTACTTTTGCCGAATCACTCTGCAATAATTCTACTTCAATATCTTTATTTGTAGTCAACGGATATTGATCTTTCAACAGCAATTCAACCGCTTCTTTTTTATTATTTCTTACCGTAATATCAAAAGTAAAAGTCTGTTCTTTTTTGGCAGATAAAAACTTAGTTCCCGATTTATCAGCCACTTTTTCACGCTTGATAGATACTTTTTTATCGCGTCCCATACTCAGGTTCAAAGTATCGCTGGTTTGATTCGGTTCTATAAATGTTTTACCAACATACATTCCTTCAAAAATAATATTCGCTTCGCCTCGCAGTAAATTGTATTTACTGTAGTCTGCAATTTCAGCAAGTAAAAAAGCATCATTTTCCACTTTTGGAACAGCATAATATTTATACGTTGCCGGAAGTTTTATTTCTTTTAAAGATACGCTGTGAATTTTTCCATTCGATAAAATATCATACGGAATATCGATATCAAAAGAAATATTAAGCTGGTTTTCTGCAACAGTTGTGTAATTCGAAACAGATGATTCTGCCAGGACTGGTGCAGCCATTTCCATTTCGTTACTTGCTTTTTTATCTTTAAAAACTCTTCCTTGTATCTGATTCCTTATTCCATAAGCAGAAGTAGTAATAACTTGATCATTATATACCTGATTCGCCAGAAACCAAGAACTCAATATTGGCGCTTGATTATTCTGATTTGGATAACCGCTTGAAAGAGTCAGTTTTACTTTTTTCCAGTCTATTCCTGTATTTTGCACCACTTGTGCTTTGTACATCATATTAATTGGCGCCGCAACACTTTCGGTACGCAAATCATAAAAAGGAGACCAGGAAGCATTATTGGTTAAATAAGATATTTCTAAAGGAACCGGCCCGGCTACACTATTCATAACCTGAACAATCAGTTTTCCAGATGAAGTTTTTTCTTCTTTACTTGTATCAACTTCAAGTTTGTTGTTCAGCTTTTGAAGCGTTTCATCCAGTTTTTGCTTTTTCTCCGTCAGCGTATTAATGTTGTTGGCAATTTCTAATTGTTTGCTTTTGTAATAATCCACCATTTTCATTAATTCGGCAACATTTAATCCAGAATTTACGCCGGAAATTTGTTGGTTTTTATCTAATAACTGAATGGTTTTTGATTCAGAATTGATAGTATTATTTACTTTCAAAATTTCCTTTTGAACCAAAATAATACTGTCGCGAACTCTTTTCAATAAAGGCGATTTCGGATCAGTTTCATATTCTGAAATATAATTATTAGTAAACTGAACGGACAGAACCGTTACACTTGCCGGCGTACCAATTTGGATAGAACTTTCATTTAAATTTACAGCCACATTTTTAACTACAATTTCGCTTGTTCCTAACGGTAAAGTTATACTTGCAGTTTGAGAAATTTCGGCAGCATTAAAATATACCGTTGCCGCTTTTACTTTTGCAGTTGTAAAAATTGGTTTTTGCGCAAAGGCAAAAATGCCTAACAATAATAAGAGCGCAGTTGCTTGTTTTTTAATCATCGGAGTATAATTTAAAGTGTTTTATATAAGTATAGATGACAAAAAGGACTGAAAGGTTGGTTTAATAATACATTACTAAAAGAATTTTCTTTTTAGAACGATCAATCATTTTTTCGATTACGCCAAAAAACTTTTCGTTAACCATTGGGCATCCCAAGCTATTGCAAATAGGATTTGTTTGTTCTTCAAAAGGAATATCTACATATTTGTGGAGGACAATATTTCGGTCAAAAGCATTACTATTGGTTTTGTCTAAACCGTATAATTTGTATGCTTTTCCAAAAGTTCCAAAATAAGAATTACCAATTGCATATTTGCCAAGCGAACTGCAATTAGAATCTTTGGTATTGCTAAATTTTAGTTTTCCGTCAATTCCGGTTTCAGATCCGGAACCGTGACCAACTAAGCCTTTGTGGAGTATTTTGTTGTGTTTTAAATCATAAACAAAAAACCGGTTTTTTCCAGATTCAATCCTCATATCTAATAAGAAGACAACATTTGAATTGTATTTAGGAGTTTTCCCCAAAAAAATCCTAATCTCAGTTATCTCACTTTTTAGTTTCTCTTCGTAGGAGTAAACCGGTTTTGAACTTTTTATGATTTCTGGCTTTTCTGCCTTATTGTTACAGGCAAAACTCAAGCCAAAAATGCTCAGCAAAAGCAAAAAGAATATTTTCTTTTTCATGTTTCAGGATTTGCAGTACGATTTATTTCTCAACCGTATAACCTTTCACTTTTGCAAAAGAAACTATCGAAGTATTTATCGTGTTGCCAAGATCGTCTTGCTTTTTAGTTTTCTTAGCTTCGGTATCAATATAAGCCTGACGTTTTTTTGCCAATACACTAATCTCTTTTTGAATCGTTTCTCTTTCCTTCGTTTTCTCGGCTACAATTTTTTGCAATTCTTCAGTCGATTTACCCTGAAGTTCAACAGGAAGTTCTTCTTTTTTAATTTTCGAAAGTGCCGCCGCATCATCTTTTGTTTTATCGACTAAATCCCAGCTTTCATTTTTATAAACCGCTTTTGATTTGCTCACAGCGCGATCGGTATAATTCGCTTTTGAAACCTTTTTTGCATTTTGATCCTGCATAACCTGATTCATTTTTTTTGCTTCGCCTTTAGAACCATAATTAATGTAGGTTTTGTTTATTTTTTCATCGCATTTAGTGATTTCATCGTCATAAGGCGTTGCAATATATTCTACAGATTGATTGGCATCAATATTAAAATATTTCCCTTTTCCGATGTCAGCACCATCTTTCCAAAATATGTTTATACCTTCTGTTTTATTACCGCAGAAAATCGTGTTTACATAAATATCATTTTTTAGAGCACTGCTGATCGCTTCTTTATAGCTGATTTTTCCTTGATTGAATCCTTCGTTTCCGGCAATGTAAATCAGTTTCATGCTGTTGTTCTCGTTTGCCCATTTTAATTCTTTTGTCGCATCCTGAATTACTGCGCCGCAATATTCATTTCCGCCGTTGGTTCTAAGCGCAAATAATTGTTCCGAAATCAAATCTAAATCTGTTGAAAGCGGCGTAATTTGTCTGATGTAATTTGATTTTTCTGATAAACCGCTATTTCCATATTCATACAAAGCAATTTCGATATCTGGAGTTTTTCCTTCGTATTTTAAAGTCGTTAAAGTATTCACGATATTCCATAATCTCGATTTGGCCTGATCAATTAATCCTTCCATACTGCTTGATGTGTCCAGTAAAAGTGCTACTTGTATTTTAGTTGCTGCAGCCGAAACTGGTTTTTCAATTTTAGTTTTGTTTTTCGGATTTGCATTAGCTGAATTATAGCCGGCAATAGAAAACGCAGTAGCAAAAAGCGCGGAAATAAAAAGATTTGATTTCATAATTTTAGTTTTAATTGGATGATTACAGATCAAACTTAGAAACTAAAAACGCGCGTTTTTTGAACAAATGGTGAAACGGTATTTTGACTTGGTGAAATGCTTCTGCCAGATTAATGAATTGTTCTGGCTGTACTCGTATTCAATGTTTTTAAATCACCATTTGCAGTCACCAGAATAAATTCTTTCTCAGTTTTATCTGCTTTTAAAGGTTGTTTCTTTTCTCTGCTAATCGCCATTTTAACCTCATATTGTACTTGAATAACAGGTTCTAAAACAGTAGGATTAATTACAAAATCAAACTCTTTATTAAATACAGGCTGATAATAAAGTGTAACAGATTTACTAAGCTGATTAACGTTTGCTGCTTTTTTTAAGTTTAAAGAAGAACCATTGTAAGCCTCATACGATTTGTACATTTCTACCGGAACATTTACGATATAATCATCTGTAATTCTTTTTTCGGCATTTATAAATGTTTCGCCGAGCAGTTCCTGATAGTTTTTAATTTTTTCCTGAACCAAAAGTTTTGCTTTTAGCATCATATCTCTCTTAATCGTTTCTAATGTATTAGAGAAATAATCCACTCGTACCAAATCGTATATTTCATTATTGGATAAAATGGAAATAAATTCATTAAGCTGATTTGGATCTGAAAATTTGATATGAATGTTTTTCTTCAACTCAAATCCTGCCGGAACTTCATTGTAAGTTTTACGATTAAAAAGTTTTTTCTCGGCTTCATATTCATAAGCAGGCACAAACGAAATCATGTCAACAAAAGTCTCAACGCCTTTTTTAAGTTTAATGGCATTGAGCGACTGCGTAATTCGTTGATCAATTAATTCATTTACTTCCTTAGTGGTTTTACCCGTTTGAGTTACGCTAAAAATGGCCGTGTAAGCATCTGCTTTGATATTGGCAAGCCCTTTAACGCTTACCACAATATCACCATTTGAAGGAAAATCGGTGTCGATCGTATTGTCGTTATTATAAGATTGCTGATTTTGATAATTGACATTTCCTGAAGCCTGACCAATTATAAATGAAGAAGATAATACAGTTAAAAATGTAAAGAATAGTTTTTTCATGATTATAGTTTTTAAGAATTAGTGGTCAAATGTATTGATCGAAAAAACGTATTTTTGACAGAATGGGTCAACAGGGCATTTGACTTGGTGAAAAATATAGGATAGGAATTTGAAATTAGGTTACTTTACATTTCTAAATTACATATTGTGAAACGTCATTTATTAATTGGTTTTGGTCTGGTTTTTTTTGTGTTATTGTTTCCACAGGGTACAATAGCGCAGGAAGCTTCTGTGCAGAAAAGTGAAAAGAGCAAACAAGTCAAAATCAGTAAAGCCGCCGACGATTTATCTAAATCATTAGATGAAAATGATGAATCAAAAATTGCTCAGAATTATGAAAGGCTGGCGAATGAATTTTTAAATAATGGTGATAATGCCAAAGCCGAAGAATATTTTAAAAGAGCATTAAACAGTTATACCAAATTAAAACTAACCGAAGATAAAACCCGTGTAACCCGAAGTTTGGCCAAAACACAGGAAAACCAAAAGAACTTTGATTCGGCAATTAAAAATTATGAAGTTGCAGGTTCATTGGCAAAAGATGTTTCTGAAGAAAAGATAAATTTAAACGATGCGAACCGACTCAAAAATCAGTCGAATCCGGAGAGTCAAAAGGGTTATGTAGATTCTAATATCGAATTACTGAAAAAAGAAAAGAAAAGCCAAGAAGTTACCGATGCGTATGTACAAAAAGCACAAAATTCATTAGACTTAAAAGATAAAAAGGTTGCGATTGAAAGCTATAAAAAAGCATTAGTGTATGCAAAAGATAAACCCGAAGCTGTAATTAAAATCAAAAATGAAATTGCAAAAGTGTATGCCGAAGACAATCAGTTTGATAAAGCCGTAACGATAAACGAAAAGCTGCTTGCCGAAGCCAAAACCAATAAAGATTATAATACTGAAATAAAACAATTGCAATCGCTGGCGTCACTTTATTTTCAAAAATCAGAAGCTGAAAAAGCAATTTCATCGTTGAAACAAGCGTATGATTTATCGTTTCAAAAAGGAAATTCGGCGGAAGCCAAAAAAAGTTTATCATCATTAATTAAATACTACAAAACAAAAGGCGAGGATAAAGAAAGTATGGCGTTATACGAGCAGTTTTTTGAAAACTTCGAAAAGCTGATTCATTCTGATACGACTTTAATCGATGCCAAAACGTTTCAGATTACCGAAGATAAAATTCGTCAGTTAGAAAAAGAAAAAACGTTGAAAGACGAGTTGATTTCAAAGAAAAACACCTTCAATTATTTTCTGATTGGTTCGGTAATTTTACTGCTGCTTTTATTTACGTTTATTTCGAAAGCATTGTATTCCATCAGAATAAAAAATAAAGAAATCGCTTTGCAGTCTTTGCGTCGTGAAATGAACCCGCATTTTATTTTCAATAGTTTGAATAGCGTCAATCAATTTATATCTGAAAATAAAGAACTGGAAGCCAATAAATACCTGACTTCGTATTCGAATTTGATGCGAAATATGATGGAAAATTCCAATAAGGATTTTATTTCTTTGGATAAAGAAGTCGAACAGCTTAAGAAATATCTGGATTTAGAACATTTGCGTTTTGAAGATAAATTTGATTTTGAAATTATGGTAGATGATTCGCTGGATGCTGAAAGGGTTTTTGTTCCGAATATGATTATCCAGCCGCATTTAGAAAATTCAATTTGGCACGGATTGCGATATTTAGACCAAAAAGGATTTTTATCGCTTCGTTTTAATTTTAAAAACGGAAAAATTATTGTTACTATTGATGACAACGGAATTGGTTTAACCAAAAGCCGCGAACTCAAAACAACAAACCAAAAAATCTACGAATCCCGCGGTTTGAACAATACAAAAGAGCGAATTGATCTTTTGAACGAATTGTACAAAAAGAACATTTCGTTTAATATTTCGGAGAAAGAAGGAGCAGAGAAGGGAACTATTGTTGAAATTGTTTTTCCACTAATTGACAAAATATGATGACGCTTCAAAAAATAAAAAGTGTAATTGTCGAAGATGAACTTGCCGCGCGCGAAGTGCTTAAAAACTATTTAAGCAAATACTGTCCGCAAGTTGAGGTTGTGGGCGAAGCTCAAAATATAAAAGAAGCTGTTCCGCTGCTTCATGAAGTGAAACCGCAATTGGTTTTTCTGGATGTCGAAATGCCTTTTGGAAATGCTTTTGATGTTTTGGAAGCGTGTAAAGATTTACATTTTGAAACCATATTTGTAACCGCTTTTTCTGAATATTCGCTGAAAGCTTTGAATCAGAGTGCGGCATATTATCTGCTAAAACCCATAAGCATTGAGGAATTAATTGTTGCCGTAAATAAAGTACAGCATCAGATAATGAACAATGAAATTTTCAACCGAAATAAAATCATCGTAGAAAACTTTCACGAACAAAAACCGGAAAAACAGCAAGTTATTCTGCCAACGCTCGAAGGTTTTGAAGTCGTAAAAATGGAAGAAATCGTCCGTCTTCGCGGTAACGGCAACTTCACCGATTTATATCTCCATAACGGAAGTAAAAAAATGGTCTGCCGATTTTTAAAACATTTTTCAGAGATTTTGCCATTGCCTTTTATTCGTGTTCATAAGTCGCATATTATTAATATGAATTGTGTGAAATCGTATAATAAAGGCGGGATTGTCACGCTCAATGATGAAACTGAAATTGAGGTTTCATCGACGTATAAAGAAGAGTTTTTAAAGAATTTTAGGTAGTTTGGGTTTTGCTACGAAGGCACTAAGGCACAAAGTTTTTTCTAAGCTTGATGTTATAATTTCGCAAAGTCGCGAAGTTCAAACTTTTAAATTTAATAGCGTCCAGCTTTAGCTGGATGGCAACATAAATGCCAAATCAAAGGGCTTTAGCCAAACTTTTATTAGTTTGGCTAAAGCCCTTTTTAACTCAATTTTATTCCCCCTAGCTGAAGCTAGGGGCTATTGAAAAAACTTTTTGACTCTGCATGTTTGTGCGCAAATTCCGCAAACTTTAATAAAAACTTTGTGCCTTAGCGCCTTCGTGGCAAATACCTACAAATCAAATTCCTCATCAGTAGATAAAGAATCATTTTTAACCGCAGTTGAATCCGGAGCTTTGATTTTTATTAACGAGCGCGCATTTCCTGAAATATAAACAGGAAGCTGACCAATTGTATCTTCAGGAATTAAAAGACCACGACGGAACATCAAATTCTTCAGGAATTTTTGATTTTTCAATGCATAATCTTTCAAATTACCTTCATCATTAAATTGATACATGAATTTTCTTGGTTTCGGAATAATCGTTGCTAAGTACAAACATTCATCAACATTTAAAGCCGACGGACTTTTTTGGAAATAGAAATGACTCGCTTCACCAATTCCATAAACATTTGGTCCCCATTCGATAATGTTGAAATAAACTTCCAGCATTCTTTCCTTGCTTACAATTCGGTTATTTTCTAAAATGTAAACTAATAAGATTTCTTCCAGCTTTCGCGAAAGCGTTTTTTCTCTAGTAAGGAAAACATTCTTAATCAACTGCATGCTGATTGTACTCGCGCCGCGTGAGAATTTTTTAGTTCTAATATTTTTTAGAATCGATTGTTTGAAAGCTTCATTTATAAAGCCACGATGTGAGAAAAACGACGGATCTTCGGTTGTTAAAACACATTTTCTTAAATATGGAGAAATTTGATCTAAAGGCGTATAATTTGGATTCGCATTTCCAACCAAAACTGGTCTTTGCAATACATTTTGAATAATCGCGCGATAGACAAATTCGCCGTTTAATTTATTTAAATCAGCTTCGCCATATTTCGTAATTCGTAAATCTTCTTTGTTTAGTTTGCTGTCAAAAACAAGTGTGTTTGGTTTGTTTTTGTTGAATTTGAAATCCAATTTATAATCGAAATTTCCGGTTGCCTGCATTCCCTGGAAATGTGTAAACAAACCATCAGGAAGCGAAACAATAAAATCCTGCGCATTCATTTTCGGAATATCTACTTTTAAAGTATAAACCGTATCTTTTTCAGTATTGTATGAAATGTAAGGGCGTAGTTTAATTTTATTCAACGTCATTGACGAAGTGCTGTCAATTGAAATAAAATCATCGCCTAATAAAAATCTATAATCAAAACGTGCATTTTTTATAACGACATCTTTACTGGCAATTTTTGGATGATTGATTTTTAGGTTTACGATAGAAGTAAACCCGTCAAGATGAAATTCGCTTCCGCTTTTGTCAATATTTTCAACGTTTAAACGAATAGAATCAAAACTTGCTTTTAAGCCATATCGTTCATCAAGATACGGAACACGAATGGCTCCGGTATCTAAATTAAAAAATCGAATATCAGCTTTTTGATTTCTTGGGTCTGCAAATCCTTTTAAGTTCCAGCGTTGATCAAAATCTTTGCTTTGGACATGAATACTGGTTTCGAGTTGTTTGTTGTTTAAAACCAGTTTATTGATTGCTACAGCAGTTTTTTTGCCGTTATCGTCAATTTTGAATTGGAAGTTATCCAAATTCATATCGGTCGGAACCAAATTGAGCAGTTTTGAAATAATGCGATAGGCAAAAGCACCATATTTTCTTTTTTCGCTTTTTTCAGAATCGTCGCGGTCTCTTTTTAAGAAAGCATCGAAGTTGCGAATTTTCCCTTTTTTTACTAATTGAATATAACCATTGTCAACTTTTAGAGTTCCAAGCTGAACATCACCAATTAATAAATTACTTAAACTGACGCTGGTTTCAATGTTTTTGATTTTTAAAAGTGTATCGGCATTTTTGGGAACCAAAACAACATCGGTAAGTTTGATGCTTGATAAACCATTAAAAGAAGCATCTTTTATTGAAAAATCACTATTATAATCAACAGCCATTTTGTGAGTTACTTTTGCAATGGCCTGTTTTAAAAGTGAATTGCGGAAAAAGTATAATCCGATGCAAAGCAAAACTACTATTACAGCCAGTATTTTTAAAGCTTTGAATATTTTTTGTTTTGGAAAATTCATAGTGGTATTTTTATCAAAAATCAACCAAAAAGAATACTCGCGACATCTTCAATTTTTGCCACAAGTTCAATCTTGATTCCAGTATTTTTTAAAGCAATTTTGTTGTATTTAGAAACAAAGATAGTGTCAAAGCCTAATTTTTCAGCTTCCTGAATTCTTTGATCAACACGGTTTACAGGACGAATTTCTCCAGAAAGTCCCACTTCACCGGCAAAACAAAAACCTTTTCCAACCGGAATATCTTCGTTTGATGATAAAATAGCGGCAACAACAGCAAGGTCAATTGCAGGATCATCAACAGAAATTCCTCCGGTTACGTTTAGGAAAACGTCTTTTGCGCCTAAACGGAATCCGGCTCTTTTTTCTAAAACTGCCAAGATCATATTTAGTCTTTTTGCGTTGTAACCTGTTGTGCTTCGTTGCGGCGTTCCGTAAACTGCGGTACTTACCAAAGATTGAATTTCGATCATTAACGGACGCATTCCTTCAAGCGTTGTAGCAATTGCGGTTCCTGATAATTCTTCGTCTTTGTGCGAAATCAAGATTTCTGACGGATTGCTGACTTCTCTCAAACCGCTTCCAAGCATTTCATAAATTCCAAGTTCAGAAGTGGAACCGAAACGGTTTTTTAAGGAACGTAAAATTCGGTAAATGTGATTTCTGTCGCCTTCAAACTGCAAAACGGTATCAACCATGTGTTCCAAAATTTTTGGTCCGGCAATATTTCCGTCTTTGGTAATATGGCCAATTAAAATAACCGGGATATTCGTTTCTTTGGCAAACTTGATCAATTCGGCAGTAGT
The DNA here is from genome assembly GCF_002482975.1 of Flavobacterium sp. UBA7680. Lineage (GTDB taxonomy): Bacteria > Bacteroidota > Bacteroidia > Flavobacteriales > Flavobacteriaceae > Flavobacterium. The sequence continues at coordinate 125,223 of NZ_DLHA01000031.1, forward strand.
TTCTCTAATTTGAGAAATACTTCCGGCAGTTGATTCAATATAATCAGTATGTAAAGTCTGAATCGAATCGATGATTACGATTTCAGGCTGAATGGCTTCAATTTGTTTGAAGATATTTTGCGTTTTAGTTTCCGTTAAAATATAGCAATTATCGCTATTTGGCGTTATTCTTTCGGCACGCATTTTTATCTGTTTCTGGCTTTCTTCTCCAGAAACATATAAAGTTTTATAAGGTAATTTTAATGAGATTTGAAGTAAAAGTGTACTTTTTCCAATTCCCGGTTCTCCGCCCAAAAGCGTTAAAGATCCCGGAACAATTCCGCCTCCTAAAACACGATTCAATTCCCCGTCGGTAGTATCCATTCGGATTTCCTGAGCCGAATCGATTTCATTTATTTTTAAAGGTTTCGGTGCTTTGCTTGTTGAGGTTGGTTCACTTTTCCATGCTGCTTTTTCCTGCTTCTGAATTATTTCTTCGGCAATTGTATTCCATTCTTTGCACGCGTTGCACTGTCCCTGCCATTTAGAATACTGGGTCCCGCAATTTTGACAAAAAAAGGAAGTTTTAACTTTTGACATTATTTGGTTTTTTTAGCAAGCGTATTCATTTCGTCAATTTTCTCATACATCAAATCTTTATTCAAATCGCCAATTGGCTCCATTTGTGAAGCATTTTGGTATTTTTTTGAAGCATGTTTAGGATCGCCCATTTTTTCATACATCAAGCCTAATTCATATTCTCCTAACATGGCTTTTGGATAATTTACGTTTCCAATTTCGGCCATTCTTCCTAATTCGTCGTAGGCATTTCTTTTTAAAATAATATTTTCAATTACTTTAAAGTCACTCATTCTAACAGGAATCTGAACTCCTAGAACTTCAGACATATCGCTGTATTTTTTTTGCAAATAATCAGCATAACCTGTTTGAAGAACTGCAATTTTGTCGTTAAATTCGGCAGAATTTATCGGTCTGTATATATCAAAAATCTGATATAATGCACTCGGAATAGAATGTAAAACTTCAGTATAATGTGTTGCGCCTTTAAATACTTCGTATTTATAATTCACTAACGGATTATTTGCGATTTTAATATTTCCAGCCAATTTTTCAATCGGTTCTTTTATTTTCTTGATATCGCCTTCTCCGGCAGAAAGATAATAGAATATTGGTTTTTGTATTTTGGCAAATTTTTCAGCGATACGGACTTCCATTTTTGGAGCAAGTTCCGGGCTCAAACAAATGTATGCATTAAAAAGAGGTTCTTCTTTATAAAGATAAAAGTTGGCAAAACTTGCTGTTACATCATGACCTGCAATAATTCTGAAAGGTGATGTACGGTATTTTTTCTCTACATACGGAATTAGCTCTGAACCAATAAATTCGAAAAATTTTGCTCCTTTCTCAAAAGGTAAACCTTCGTTTTGATCAATTGTGGTATCGTCGTAACGTTCTTCATCTTTATTTTGATGAATACCTATGATAATCATCTCTGGAATATCGTCCCAATAATTACCATAACTTACAGCTCCGGAAAACGGATCAAACAAATAATCACCATCTAATAAATATAAAACAGGATATTTTTTATCTGATTTTGCATCGTAAGAAGGGGGAAGTCCAATTGTTATTCTTCTTTCTTCTCCTAGTTTTTCGGATTGAATATTGTCAAATTTTTTCTGGGAGAATACAGAAATGGAAATTAATGTAATGAGTAGGTAAACTTTTTTCATGATTTGTGGCATTTCAGTGAATTAAAAAGTATTCGAAATAGTGTAGCAATATACTATTTTATTTGCTTTTTGTTATTTGGGGTTGTAAAAAAAGCAATGATTTCTTACGGTTAATAAATTTTCGATTTAGGCAAAAGAAAATCTGTTTGTACAAAAATATTTTTGACAAATTTCACACGTAAATAAGAAAGGAAATGTGGTTTTATGTTAACGAATTATCGTTTTCATTTGGGAAAATGATCCACGGTTTGAAGGTTTTAGCTTCTTCAAAATCCAGTGTCGCATAAGAAATGATAATAATAATGTCGTCTTTTTGAACTTTTCGGGCAGCAGGTCCATTCAGGGTAATTTCGCCTGAATTTTTTTCTCCCTTAATGGCATAAGTTTCAAAACGTTCTCCATTATTAATGTTAACAATAGCTACTTTTTCGCCTTCAATAATGTTTGAAGCCTCCAGTAGAGTTTCATCAATAGTAATACTGCCAATATAATTTAAATCAGCTCCAGTAACTTTTACTCGATGAATTTTTGATTTTATAACTTGAATTTGCATGGAGCAAAGGTAATTTAATTTAATGAAATGGTGTCTATCAGTCTTATAGAATTAACAAATACCGCTATAAACGCACGGTATTTTTTATCGTTTGTTTTGTGATCGATAGGTAATAATGTCGATTCATCAGCAATGACGAAATATTCGAGGTCAAATCTTTCGTTGTCTTTAAAAGAATCTTCAACAAATTTTATGGTTTCTTCAGGTGTACTGTTTTGGAAGATTTCTTTGGCTTCAGTTAAAACTTTATAGATTATCGAAGCTTCTTTTCTTTCTTCAGCAGTTAGTCTTTCGTTTCTGGAACTCATTGCCAAAAGATTGTCTTCTCTAAAAATTGGACAACCAACAACGTTTACAGGTAAATCATTTTTCTCAACCAGTTTTTTAACAATTTGAAGCTGCTGAAAATCTTTTTCGCCAAAATAAGCATTGGTTGGCGTAACGATTTCGAACAAACGTTTTACGATTGTTCCAACACCGTTAAAATGACCCGGACGGAATTTTCCTTCCATCTGATTTTCTAAACCGTCAAAGTCAAAAGACTGCGAAATAGTCTGCCCTTCGTAAATATCATCGACAGAAGGAGCATATAAAATTATTTTGTCACTTAAACCTCTCATTTTCTTAACGTCTTCTTCAAGAGTTCGAGGGTATTTTTCAAGATCTTCGGGATTGTTAAATTGCGTTGGATTTACAAAAATACTTACAACAGTGTCGTCATTTTCTTTAAGTGAACGTTGCATTAAAGCCAGATGCCCTTGGTGTAAAGCTCCCATGGTTGGGACAAATCCTATAGTCGAATTTGCGGTTTTGATAGTTTTTAAATAAGCTATCAGAGCTACTTTACCGTAGAAAATATGCATGGCGGTATTATTAAAATTTAGTGCAAACATAATATATTAGTTATAAACTGCATAAATTTTTGTAATTTTGCGACGTTTTTATTACCAAAAATTAAGTAAAATACTATTATGAAAGATAAGAGGATATTATACGTATCATCTGAAGTCGTGCCTTATTTGGCTGAAAATGAGGTTTCTTTAATGTCTTATGACGTTCCTAAAATGATTAACGATCAGGGAGGTCAGATAAGAATTTTCATGCCAAGATATGGAAATATCAACGAAAGAAGACATCAATTACATGAAGTGATCAGGCTTTCAGGGATGAATTTGGTAGTGAATGATTTAGATATGCCATTAATTATCAAAGTAGCTTCAATTCCGAAAGAAAGAATTCAGGTTTACTTTATTGATAATGATGAATATTTTAAACGTAAGGCCACTTTTGCAGATGAAGAAGGGGTTTTATATCCAGACAACGACGAGCGTGCGATATTTTTTGCAAAGGGAGTTGTTGAAACTGTAAAAAAATTAAATTGGGTTCCGGATATTATCCATGTTCATGGATGGCTGGCGGCGATGCTTCCAATTTATATGAAACACTATTATAAAAATGAGGCTTTGTTTAACGATACAAAAATTGTTACCTCAGTTTATGGTCAGTCTTTTGATGAAAATTTAGATTTAGAAATGATAAACAAGGTTAAATTTGATGGTGTTCCGCACGAATCAATTTCTGATCTTGAAACTCCAAATTACGAAAATGTCTTAAAGGCCAGCATATTGCATTCTGATGCTGTCATTATTGCATCAGAAAATGTTTCTCCAAGTTTAACAAAATTTATAGAATCTTCAGGAAAACCTTTTTTACCTTTCGCCGCGAAAGATGCATTCGCTGAAGCGTATACAAATTTCTATAAAACTATGGGTCTTTAAATTTTAACTATTAATACGAATATGTACAATACTTCTTTTATTAAGAAAATTCTATTAGCTGCAACAGTTGTTTTTTTATATTCTTGCGACAAAGATTTTAATGCGATTGGTGATGATTTAATTGGTGATGATCATTTTGGATTGGAATCTGAAAAATATGATGTTATAGCTTATAATCAAGAAGTAACTCCAATACAATCAAATTCTTTAGCAATTAATGCTTTAGGGATTTATGATAATCCGGTTTTTGGTACCACTACTGCAAATTATAATACACAGGTAGGACTTGCTGCTTATGGAGTAGCAGTTGGAGACGCACCTGTAATTGATAGTGTAACTGTTAATATACCTTATTTTAGTCACGTTACAGGTATTGATGCTGATACTGGAAGGAATAAGTATGAACTTGATTCTATTTATGGAAGTACAGGAGGTTTATTAAAATTGGGAGTTTATGAGTCTAAATATCTAATGAGAAGTTCTTATTATGATAATGGCAATCAATTAGCACAGCTTTATTATAATGATCAAAATAGCGATTTTGATACTAATAAAGGAACCTTATTGAATGATGATGCTAACGAATTTCAAAATAATAAATTCTATTTTAGTTCTAAGGAAACTACAGAGGTAACAAAAGATAAAGATGGTAAAGATGTTAAAACGTATACATCGCCAGCGATGCGCTTAAAATTAAATAAGGCATTTTTCCAAACTAAGATTTTAAACGCTGCAAAAGAAAAACTTTCTGCTGCTGATGTATTTCAGGAATATTTTAGAGGCTTGTATTTTAAGGTTGAAAAATCTGCAACCAAACCTGATACTAATATGGCATTAATGGATTTTTCTAAAGGAAAAATTACAGTTTATTACAAAGCAAAAACAGATATTACAACCGATGCTGATGACGTAAAAGAAGACAGAACTTTAGTGATAAACTTAACCGGAAGTAATGTTAATCTTTTTCAGGATGTTAAAGATGCCGCGTATCAAAATGCGATAAGTAGCCGTAATATGACTACGGGTGATGACAGGCTTTATTTAAAAGGTGGTCAGGGATCTCTTGCCATTATAGAACTTAAAGATTTTGGCTCTAAATTAGAAGAAATTAGAAAAAACGGATGGCTGGTAAATGAAGCTAATCTGGTCTTTACTATTGATGCTGCAAAAATGGCAGTTAAAAAGACTGATAATCTGGAAGCTCAAGAACCTAAAAGGGTATATTTATATGACTTTACAAATAATATACCGATTTTAGATTATAGTGCAGATGGAAGCTCAAGTATAACTAGTGACCCGAGAATGTCGAAAGTTATTTATGGAGGAATAATTAATGTTGATGCAACTACAAAAAGAGGAACTACTTATAAAATTAGGATAACAAACCATATTCGTAATATTATAAAAACAGCAACAGCAACTAATGTTAAATTAGGATTAGTTGTTATAGATGATATAAGTGCTGTAACATCAAACAAACTGAAAAATAGAATTCTATTGAACCCAAGTACAAATGAATATTTTTCAGAAGCACCGAGAGCATCAGTTATGAATCCGTTAGGTACGATATTATATGGTAATAATATACCTGCCGGTAATGCGGATTACGATAAAAGATTGAGGCTTGAAGTTTACTACACGAAACCAAATAAATAAGTAATATATGTGTGGAATTGTTGGATATATCGGCCATAGAGAGGCCTATCCTATTGTTATCAAGGGCTTAAAGCGGCTTGAGTACAGAGGATACGATAGTGCCGGCGTTATGTTGTATGATGACGAATCAGGTATAAAAGTTTGTAAAACAAAAGGTAAAGTTTCAGATCTTGAAGCTAAAGCTAATGAAGGTTTTACAATTAATGGAAATATTGGAATTGGACACACTCGCTGGGCTACCCACGGTGTACCAAATGACGTGAACTCGCATCCTCATGTTTCTAATTCTGGAGATTTAGTAATCATCCATAATGGAATTATTGAGAATTATGCACCGCTTAAAGAAGAGTTAATTAAGCGTGGATACACTTTTAAATCTGATACGGATACAGAAGTTTTAGTAAACTTGATTGAAGAAGTTCAGAAAAATGAAAAAATTAAACTTGGTAAAGCAGTTCAGATTGCTTTAAATCAAGTTGTTGGAGCATATGCAATTGCTGTTTTTGACAGAAAAAATCCAAACGAAATTGTTGCTGCAAGACTAGGTAGTCCATTAGCAATTGGAGTAGGTGAAGGAGAATTCTTTATTGCTTCAGATGCTTCTCCGTTTATTGAGTATACTGCAAATGCGGTATATTTAGAAGATGGTGAAATGGCTAATATCAGACTGCACAAACCTCTTAAAGTAAGAAAAATTAAAGACGACTCTTTAGTAGATCCTTATATTCAGGAACTTCAATTGAATTTGGAGCAGATTGAAAAAGGAGGTTATGATCATTTCATGCTAAAAGAAATCTACGAACAGCCAAGCGTAATTAAAGACACGTACAGAGGAAGACTTCATGCAAATGAAGGAATTGTTCAAATGGCTGGTGTTGAAGATAATCTGGAGAAATTCTTAAATGCTAAACGAATTTTAATTGTTGCTTGTGGAACTTCATGGCACGCAGGTTTAGTTGCTGAGTATATCTTTGAAGAATTTACACGTATTCCGGTTGAAGTAGAATACGCTTCCGAATTTAGATATAGAAATCCAATCATAAATAAAGATGACGTTGTAATTGCTATTTCTCAATCTGGAGAAACAGCAGATACTATGGCCGCTATTAAATTGGCTAAAGAAAACGGAGCTTTTGTATTTGGAGTTTGTAACGTTGTAGGTTCATCTATTTCAAGAGAAAGTCATGCAGGTGCTTATACGCACGCAGGACCGGAAATTGGAGTGGCTTCTACAAAAGCTTTTACAACTCAAATCACGGTTCTTACCATGATTGCTTTACGATTAGGAAAAGCAAAAGGAACTTTGTCAAATCCTGATTTCCATGCTTACTTACAAGAATTAGAATTAATTCCTGAAAAAGTGGCTGAAGCATTAGAAACAAATGACAGAGCAAAAGAAATTGCTGCTAAATTTAAAGATGCTCCAAACTGCCTTTATTTAGGTAGAGGATATAATTTCCCGGTAGCATTAGAAGGAGCTTTAAAACTTAAAGAGATCTCTTATATTCATGCAGAAGGTTACCCAGCTGCTGAAATGAAACACGGACCAATTGCTTTAATTGATGAGCAAATGCCGGTTATTGTAATTGCGCCTAAACAAGGTCACTACGATAAAATTGTAAGTAATATCCAGGAGATCAAATCTAGAAGTGGTAAAATCATAGCCGTTGTTACAAAAGGAGATACACAGGTTCGCGAATTAGCCGATTATGTAATCGAAATTCCAGAAACTTCGGATGCATTGTCACCGCTTATTACAACAATTCCTTTACAATTGCTTTCTTACTATATTGCAGTTATGAGAGGATGTAATGTCGATCAGCCACGTAACTTAGCAAAATCTGTTACGGTAGAATAAATATTTTTTAAAATACAAATAATGTTAAAAAAGCGAGATTTAGGTCTCGCTTTTTTTATTTATCAAATTTTTTTTCTGAACCATGTATTTTTAGTAAATCCGCAATTTTTCTTTCAAATTTAATATGTATGCATAGTATTATGGTTTTTCGGGTTTAATAATTGATTTTTATCTAATAAAATCTATTACGAAATAGTTAAAATAGTTTTAAATATTGTGCTGAATATGAATTTTTTTTAACGTTTTTTTATTAATATTAAAAATATTTGTATTTTGGCTATTAAAACTAATAAGAACTAACCAAAAACTAACCCTAATGAGAGTCTACTTGCTAATTATGTTGTTTTTCAGCGGAATATCCTTCGCGCAGAATACAATTACAGGTTCTGTTACTGATAGTAACAAACAATCTATTCCCGGTGCTAATATCGTTGTATCTGGGAGTAGTACTGGTGTATCAACCGATTTTGATGGGACATTTAAGTTAACTACAAATGCTAAATTGCCTTTTTCAATAAAAGTTTCGGCAGTGGGATTTGAAGCTCAAACAATTAATGTAACATCTGCAAATCAAAAAGTAAATGTAATTTTAAAAGGAGAGGAAACTAAACTAGACGAGATAGTAGTTTCTGCATCAAGAACTCCTGAACGTGTTTTAGAATCTCCTGTTACAATTGAAAGAATGGGTATTCAGGATATTAAAAAAACAGCGTCTCCTTCTTTTTATGACGGTTTAGAGAATATGAAAGAGGTTCAGATGAATACGAGTAGTATGTCGTTTAAATCAATCAACACCAGAGGATTTGCTACAGTTGCCAATACTCGTTTTATGCAACTGGTTGACGGGATGGACAATTCTTCTCCGTTACTGAATTTTGTTCTTGGTAATATGATTGGAGTTTCTGAAATTGATGTTCAAAGTGTAGAGCTTCTTCCGGGTGCGTCTTCTGCTTTATATGGAGCGAATGCGTTTAATGGAATTTTGTTTATGACAAGTAAAAGCCCGTTTACTAATCAAGGGATTTCTACTTATTTTAAATATGGAGTTACTTCTCAAGAAGCGGCTGGCACAAACGAATATTATGATTTCGGTATTCGATTCGCACATGCTTTCAATAAATATTTTGCTGCAAAAGCAAACTTTACGTATATGCAGGCTACAGATTGGTATGCAACAAACTACGATGATAAAACTAGACCAGGTGTAGATAGATCGAATCCTGGTTATGATGGTATAAATGTTTATGGTGACGAGGCTTCAACAAACATAAAAGGAGTTGGACAAAAGTTAGAGTCAATGGGATTGATTCCTGCCGGAGCATCTAATCTTCTTCCAAATACAATTGTTAGTAGAACAGGATATAATGAGATAGATTTAACGAATAATAAAGCAGCGAATAAGAAAATTGACTTTTCTTTTCATGGAAGACCTTTTGGAGATGAAAGATTGGAGATTATCTGGCAAAGTAAATTTGGTACAGGAAATGCAGTTTACCAAGGTGCTAACAGATACTATCTGAACGAATTTTTTATGCAGCAGCATAAAATAGAATTTAAAGGAAAAAACTTTTTTGTGAGAGGATATACAACATCAGAAGATGGAGGACATTCTTATGATATGGTTTTTACAGGTATTAATGTAAATAGAAAATGGAAAGACGATAATACTTGGTTTGGTCAATATGCTGGAGCTTATGTTCAAGGTACTTTGGCTGGTATGACACCAGATCAGGCACACGCAGCAGGTAGAGCTACAGCAGATACGGGTCGTTTTTTACCAGGAACATCACAATTTAAAACAGCTTTTAATCAAGTTATAGACGATGAAAGTGTGCTTACAGGTTCAAAATTGGTTGATAATTCTAGAATTTATCATTCTGACGCAAATTATAATTTCAAAGATGAAATAAAATTTGCCGAAATTCAAGTAGGAGGTTCTTTTAGATTATATGAGTTGAATTCTCATGGAAGAATTTATACAGATGCAGATGGGCCAATTAATTATAATGAATATGGTGCTTACACACAAGTAATGAAAAAATTCATAGACGATAGATTAAAGTTTACAGGTTCTATTCGTTATGATAAATCAAAAAACTTTGACGGTAACATTTCACCGCGTTTATCTTTAGTGTATTCAGGCGGAGAGAGAAAAAATCATAATTTCAGAGGATCTTTCCAAACAGGTTTTAGAAACCCGTCAACTCAAGATCAGTACATCGGGTTTAATGTTGGAAGTGCAGTATTGCTTGGATCTGCTCCAGACAACTTGACAAGATTTAGTGAAACTTTTAATCTTAGTCCAGAAGGGCAGTCTTATACTGGTAGTCCAACGAAAGTTATGAATGGAGAAAATGCTTATGGTAATTCATACTTAGCAAGTTCTGTTAATGCGTTCTCGGCATTGGCAGGAAGTAACCCGGTTGCGGCGGCAGCTTTGTTAAAGAAATCTACGGCAAATTATGTGAAACCAGAAGAAGTTAAAGCTTTTGAATTAGGATATCGTTCTGTTTTTGATGGCTTGTCTGTTGATCTTAACGGTTATTATAATATTTACAATAATTTTATTGGTAATTTAAATGTAATTGCTCCTTATTATGGAACAGCACAGGATAATCCTAACCTTGCGGCTGGAACTGGTGATCCAGGCGTACAATCAATAAGAGCTATTCAAAATGGAGAATATAGAGTGTACCAATTATACACAAATTCAGATGTAGAAATACATTCATTAGGATTTGGAGTTGGTCTTTCTAAAAAAGTAGTTTCAGATTTTGAATTAGGAGTAAATTATAATTATGCTCAATTTGATTTTGATCAGGAAAAAGATCCAAGTTTCGAATCTGGTTTTAATACTCCAAAGCATAGAGTTAAAGTGTCTCTTGGAAATGAGAAATTATTCAAAAACTTCGGATTCAACGTTAGTGGAAGATGGAATAGCGAATACGAATGGGAATCTAGTTTCGCTGATGGCACAATTAAATCAGCTACAGTAATTGATGCACAGGTAAATTATGCAATTCCACAATTAAAATCGATAATAAAATTAGGAGCTGCTAACATTGGAGGTAAAGAATACTACCAAGTTATTGGAGCGGGATTAATCGGACAGCAGTATTTTGCTTCTTGGACAATCAATCCTTAAATTATAAATCAAATTCATTATTGTGTTTCTTGAAATGAAAAGAAACATATAATTATAAAAATATATATTATGATAAAAAATTTCAAATGGCTGTTATTGGTTTCGTTGACCTTTATGGCTTGTAATAGCGATGATGAAGTTGCTGAAGCAATAAATTCATCTGATGGATTGCCTTTGACTTCAGGAAGTGCAAATTTCACTAAATATGTTGCTTTAGGAAACTCTCTAACTTCGGGTTTTAGCGATGGTGCACTTTTTATAAAAGGGCAGGAAGGCGCATATACAAATGTATTGGCGCAGCAATTTAAGCTTGTTGGTGGAGGAGAATTTAAGATTCCGTATACGAGTGATAATGTTGGTGGACTGCTTTTTGGTGGTCAGGTAAACCCTGCTTTTGGTCCAAGATTATATTTAAATACAACTGTGTCGGCAAGTCATCCAAGTTCGACTGTTGACCCTGTAAGTGGAGCGAGTACAACTGAAGTGTTGAATCCTGCGGTAGCTGCGGCAGGTCCTTATAATAATACTGGGGTTCCAGGAGCAAAAAGTTTTCATTTATTGTCTCCAACTTACGGAGCTGCAGCTGGTTTAGCAAATGGAACAGCAAATCCATATTATGTGCGTTTTGCTCCAAATGGTACAACTTCTGTTTTAGCATATGCAATGAGCCAGTCTCCAACGTTTTTTTCTCTTTGGATAGGTAATAATGATGTTTTAGGATATGCTACAACTGGAGGAGACGGAACAAATCCAATAACTCCGGCTTCAGGAGCTCCTGGAGTTGGTTTTGATGGAACATATGGCGCACTTATTACAACCTTAACTTCTGCTGGAGCAAAAGGAGTTGTGGCTAATATTCCTTATGTAACTTCGATTCCTTTTTTCAAAACAGTTCCTTACAACCCTTTAACGGCTGCTGCAATAGGAAAAGGTAACGCAGCTCAAGGTACTGCGTTAATTACAGCCTTGAATGCTCAGTTATACGGTCCGTTAAAGCAAGCGCTTACTGTTTTTGGAGCAGGTTCAAGAATAAATTTATTGTCTGCAACTGCAGCAAATCCATTATTGATAAAAGATGAATCACTGCCAAATTTATCGGCGCAGCTAACAGCCGCTTTTACACCTAGTCTTGGTGCTCAAACAGCAGCTTTTTATGGTGCTATTTTCGGACAAGCGCGTCAGGCAACAGCTACTGATTTAATTCTTTTGACTACACAATCAGCTATTGGAACAGCTCCTACGGCTGCAAATTCAGGTTTGGGAATTGCACCCCCTGCTCCTCTAAATAACTTTGGAATTACATATCCTTTGCAGGATAAATATGTTTTGATTCCAACGGAAATTACAGAATTGAAAATAGCAACAGATGCATTTAATGCTACTATTAAATCTATTGCAGATTCAAAAGGATTGGCTTTTGTAGACGCAAATGCAATTATGAAACAAATTGATGAAGGAGGAATTTCTGTTGATGGTTATGTTATGAAATCAACTTTTGTTTTTGGTGGAACATTTTCATTAGACGGTATTCATCCTACTCCTAGAGGATATGCTTTTATTGCAAATAAATTCATTGAAGCAATTAATGCTAAATACGGTTCGAATTTGAAAGGGGTGTCTTTGGGTAATTATCCAATTTCATTTCCGAAATCATTATAATATACCATTTTTTTAATTAAGAAAGCCACTCGTTTTATAAAATGAAGTGGCTTTTTTATTTCGTTAAAAAATGATATAAACGACAGTTTAAAAGTCTGTTTTTATGAATCAAACAAAATCGTGCTATTTTTTATGAAAAAAAAATTGATTTTATATTTTAAAAAATTATCTTTGCGCTCTGAAAAAAGAGGTATTTTCGATAAACCTAAATAGCTATTTAATAAATACATAAGTAATGTCAAAAGTAATAGGAAAAGTTGCTCAAATCATTGGACCAGTAGTAGACGTAGTTTTCAACGGTAAAGATGTTGAACTTCCAAAAATTTATGATTCGTTAGAAGTCACTAAAAAAGATGGAACTTTATTAGTTCTAGAAGTACAATCTCACATTGGAGAAAACACTGTTCGTACAATCTCTATGGACTCTACAGACGGTTTGTCAAGAGGATATGAAGTAGTTGGAACTGGTAATCCAATCCAAATGCCAATCGGTCCAGATGTATATGGACGTTTATTCAATGTAATTGGAGATGCAATTGATGGTTTAGGAAACTTGCCAAAAACAGGAGAAAACGGTTTGTCTATTCACAGACAAGCTCCTAAATTTGAAGAT
>NZ_DLHA01000031.1:138246-184247 GCF_002482975.1 Flavobacterium sp. UBA7680
TCAGGAGTTGATCAACAATATCGCGAAAGGTCACGGTGGACTTTCAGTATTCGCAGGAGTAGGAGAAAGAACACGTGAAGGAAATGACTTGCTTCGTGAGATGTTAGAGTCAGGAATTATTAAATACGGTGATGATTTCATGCACTCTATGGAAAATGGAGGATGGGATTTATCTAAAGTAGATATGCCAGGAATGAGAGAGTCTAAAGCTACTTTCGTTTTCGGACAAATGAATGAGCCACCTGGAGCTCGTGCACGTGTGGCACTTTCAGGATTATCTATCGCTGAGTATTTCCGTGATGGAGCTGGATCTGATCAAGGTAAAGATGTATTATTCTTCGTAGATAATATCTTCCGTTTTACACAAGCAGGTTCTGAGGTATCGGCACTTTTAGGTCGTATGCCTTCTGCAGTAGGATACCAACCAACTTTGGCAACAGAGATGGGAGCTATGCAAGAGCGTATTACATCTACAAACAAAGGATCTATTACATCTGTACAAGCGGTTTACGTTCCTGCGGATGACTTAACTGACCCGGCGCCGGCTACAACTTTCGCCCACTTAGATGCAACAACAGTATTGTCTCGTAAAATTGCTGAGCTAGGTATTTATCCAGCGGTTGACCCGTTAGATTCTACTTCAAGAATTTTGACTCCTCAAATTTTAGGAAACGAGCACTACGACTGTGCACAAAGAGTTAAAGAAATTCTACAAAAATACAAACAACTTCAAGATATTATCGCGATCTTAGGTATGGAAGAATTATCAGAAGAAGATAAACTTTCTGTATCAAGAGCTCGTCGTGTACAACGTTTCTTGTCTCAGCCGTTCCACGTAGCAGAGCAATTTACAGGTATTCCTGGAGTTTTAGTAGATATTAAAGATACTATCAAAGGTTTCAACATGATTATCGATGGTGAATTAGATCACCTTCCAGAAGCAGCTTTCAACTTAAAAGGATCTATTCAGGATGCTATTGAAGCTGGAGAAAAAATGTTAGCAGAAGCATAATCAAGCATAGCTTGATAAACATCAAAAAATAAAAATTCCAAATTCCAAAATTGGGATTTGGAATTTTATAATTTGGAATTTAAAAAAAAGTTATGATTTTAGAAATAGTATCACCAGAGGCAAAATTATTTTCAGGAGAAGTAACTTCGGTTACACTTCCGGGAGTTGATGGAAGCTTTCAGATTTTGAATAATCACGCTCCTATTGTTTCTATTCTAGAAAAAGGAACTATTAAAATTGCAGCGGCAAGCTTTGATTTTTCTAAAGAGGTAGCAAATAAATTTACGAAAGTGAATGACCAAACCTATACATTAGATATTACGTCAGGAACAATCGAAATGAAAGATAACAAGATAATTGTTTTAGTAGACTAATAACAATTTCAAAATAATCTTAAAAAAGCCATTCACATAGTGAGTGGCTTTTTTTATTTTTGATATATGAAACATCAACAATTAGATAAATTAGTTTATATGTCAGAAAGACCTTTTTGGCATTTTCTTTTGGCAGCGCCACTATATTATTTTACCATTTCTATGTCGCTTAAAATGTTTGATCTTTTTTATACAGGCAGGATTATGAATGGTTTAAAATTTACTTTAGCAGTCTTTTTTATGTTTGTCTGTGCTGCCGGATTGACTTTTACTAAAAAAGTATATACAAATTCTGCGAAGAAAAATGTTCGTTTCAATTTTACTTTATTTAATATTCCTTTATGCAAAGACATTCTTTTTAAGGAAATACAATATGTATCTGTATATAAAAATCATTCAGATCGAGATTTTGAAGTTCAAATCTGGTTATCAGAAACCAAGAAAAAATCTGTCTCTGTTCATTTTAATTCTCTGTCTGCTTTTAATTTAGCGTCTAAAATGGCAAATGGATTGGAAGTTAATTTACTAGATGCTACTGAAAGAGGAAATTTTAAATGGATAGAAAAAGAAAATCTATAATATTTCGAAAGCCAAACAGAAATGTTTGGCTTTTTTGTTTTCGTTTAGATTGACGATTTTCTATTATTGTATTATTCCCCAAAAACCAGTGGAAACATAAGCATTTACAGTAAACCCTGAGATAATTCCCCAAGAGATAATCCCGAAAACACTTACAGAAAATGCTTTTAGTAATTGTAGTTTGGTACTTTTATTTAAAAACTTGTAATAAAAGATCGTAAAGTAAAAGAGCTGAAAGAGTAGAAAAAGCAAAGCCTGATAATTAGACGATAAGTGAAATAATAAAGAAATCGGTAAAATTAATAGGGTATTCACTAATATACAAAACCCCAGCATGTACATGCCTGCGACTAGATGTTCTGTATAGTTGTAATTCTGTTTTTTATAAAACAGCCAGAAAAAAAATGTAGTAAGAGGTAAAGCCATCATTGCCATTAAATTAGAATACTTTTTCATGAAATGAATCATTTTTTCTTTTCGTTCATAAACATGTATGACTTTTTCTTTTTGAATAGGATCTGAAATAGCTTTAAGTTCCTGATTTTCTTTTTGGATGTTGATAGGAGGTGTTTCTTTTGGAATATTGGAAATGAAAACAAAGACGGCGGCAACCAATAAGAAAAAATTAAGTGGAGGAAAGTACTTTTTTCTTTTACCATTGATGTATTCCTTAGCTACAACTCCACTTTTTAAAGCCAAATCCCTAATGAGTTGAAAAATGCCTTTGTCGGCATGTGTAAAATAATGAACAGCTTCATGAAAAACCTCGTGCGGACTTATACGATGCAAATTAACTTTTTGACTGCATTCAGGACAATAATTAAAATTTGGATAATTAGGTGTTTCACAGTTTTTACAAATGATCTTCATTCTTTTCGTTTTTAATGCAATATACAAATTACTGAGAATCAGTTTGTAATTTGAAAATTAGAAATATTAATGTTTTAATTAACAATAATATCTATGTTGAGACTAGGTAATTGAGTATTTCAAAATAAATGATATAGCTAAGTCGTATTGTTTGGCTTTTTTTTATTTCCTGTAATTGATTACTTTTGAAGTATTAAAATCTCTTTATAAAATATTGATTCAATTATAAAGGCTCAGTAAGCTTTTATGTTTTCGTTTTATCGATTTGATAAAGCGTAAATTATTTATGTCAAATTTTATAAAAATTACATATGAAAAATATATCAAAAGTCGCTGTTCTGGGCGGCGGCGGAAGAACTGGAAAATATCTTGTAAACCAGTTATTAAAAGAAGGATTTAGTTTAAAACTTTTATTAAGAAATCCCGAAAATTTCGAAATTCAAAATCCCAATATTGAAATTATTCAAGGTGATGCTCTTGATTTTGAATCCATAAAATTATTGTTGAAAGACTGTCAAGCTGTTGTAAGCACAATTGGCCAGAGAAAAGACGAACCTTTGGTTGCAAGTGCCGTAACAAATAATGTCTTAAAAGCAATGAATGAATACGGAATTGAATGCTACGTTCTTCTTGCGGGTCTTAATATTGATACTCCATTCGATAAAAAAAGTGAAAAAACAATAATGGCAACAGATTGGATGAAAACCAATTTTCCTGTAATTCAGGAAGATCGCCAAAAAGCTTATAATCTTTTAGTCGAAAGTGATGCAAACTGGACGCAGGTTCGTGTTCCTTTTATTGAATTCACAGATAATAGTTCTGATATAGCAGTTAATCTTGAAGATTGTTTAGGTGACAAAATCAGTGCATTTGATATTGCCGAATTTATGGTTAAAGAAATGACCGGATCAAATTATAGCAGGCAATCGCCTTTTATAAGTGTCATTTAGAATACACTAAAGAACAGCGGGAAATATGAAAAACCCGCTGTTTGTTTATATCAAGTTTCAATTTCATAACTTTGTTTTTATGAAATTACCTGAAAACCTTAATCAGAAACTTGAAAACCGAAAGCAGAATAACTCGTTTCGCAAACTTCCTGTGTTTAATAATCTGATTGATTTTTCTTCTAACGATTATATTGGATTTTCAAAATCCGAATCAATTTTTAAATTGACACATGCTTATCTGCATGAAAATGAAATTTTTCAAAACGGAGCTACAGGTTCAAGATTAATTTCGGGAAACCATTCTTTATATCATATTGCAGAAAACTTTATTGCGCAATTTCATGACGCAGAAGCCGCTTTAATTTTTAATTCGGGTTATGATGCCAATTTGGGTTTTTTTAGTGCTGTACCGCAAAGAAATGATGTTATTTTGTATGATGAGTTAAGTCACGCTTCCATTCGGGATGGAATTGTAATGTCAAACGCAAAATCATACAAATTCAACCATAATGATTTTGAAGATTTAGAACGACTTATTCTAAAATTTCCAGATACAAATATTTACATCGTTACCGAAACTGTTTTTTCTATGGATGGCGACAGTCCGAACTTAGAAGAATTAGTAAAACTCTCTGAAAAATACAACTGTTATTTGGTAGTTGATGAAGCCCATACTTTGGGTGTTTTTGGAGATAAAGGAGAAGGTCTTCTTCAATATTTGGAATTACACAACAGAATTTTTGCCCGAATCATGACTTTTGGAAAAGGTTTAGGTTGTCATGGCGCAGTTCTACTTGGAAGCCCTGAACTGAAAGAATATCTAATAAACTTTGCCCGAAGTTTTATTTATACTACAGGATTATCTCCACATTCTGTTGCAACAATTTTAACGGCATATCAACAACTGGAAACTGAAAAAGAAGCGATCGAAAAGTTACGCCAAAATATTGTTTTCTTCAATCAGCAAAAAAACTTATTAGGCTTAAAACCAATGTTTGTTCGAAGCAAATCAGCAATTCAATCTGCCATTGTTCAGGGAAATGAAAATGTCAAGAAATTAGCCCAGCAATTACAGGACAAAGGTTTTGATGTAAAACCAATACTTTCTCCAACCGTTCCTGAAGGTCAGGAACGTTTACGTTTTTGCATTCACAGTTACAATTCCGAAGAAGAAATTAGTTCCGTATTAGAACTTTTGCGGGATTTTATATTTTAAGATGTAGTTGTCAGGCTGAGCGAAGTCGAAGCCCATTTTTAGTTAGCGAGCCCTTCGACTCCGCTCAGGGTGACATTTGGTTAACGAAATCTTGCATTTTATCAGCAGGCTAAAATAATTTTTAATATTTATCTGTAACGTTTTGACTATTCCTATACTTACAACTCGTAATTACAAAATGAGTTTTAGTCATTAACTTAATCAACCCTCAAAATGAAAAAAGTATTCCATTTATTTATAGCATTTATATTAGTTGTTTTTAGCATAAAATCACAAGCTCAAACCAAATCTCCTAAATTAGAAAATTCTCTTTTATGGGAAGTTTCCGGAAACGGACTTTCTAAACCTTCTTATTTATACGGAACGATTCACATGATTTGTTCATCAGATTATTTTCTAACTGAAAAAACTAAAAAAGCCTTAGAATCTTCAGAAAAACTAATACTAGAAATCAACTTTTCTGATCCAAAAGAAATGTCAGAAATGCAGCAATTGGCAATGGGAAAAGAACCTTTAAGCAAAAAACTGAACCCGGAACAGCTGACAAAATTAGATGCAATTCTCAAAAAAACTACCGGAATGACCGTGCAGCAAGTTGACAGCTTTAGTTTGCTGACTGTAATGAGTTTGATTTCAATGAAAAGTTTTGGCTGTGCCGATTTAAAATTCTACGAAATGGAATTTATTGAGCAGGCTAAAAAAAGAACTATTGAAATTGGCGGGCTTGAAACTGTAAAGGAACAATTCGGAATGTTTGATAAAGCATATTCTACTGATGAAATGATTTCAATGTTAGAAGAATCGACTCCTGAAGAATCGGCTAAATTAGTTTCCGCTTATAAAACCGAGAATATTGATTTAATGTATGATTTTACAACAGATAAAAAGTATACAAGCGAAAAGACCAAAAAGATTATTCTGGACGAAAGAAATTTAAACTGGGTAAAAAATATGCCCGAATTGATGAAGAAGAAAAGTATCTTTTTTGCCGTTGGATCAGCACATTTAGCAGGAGAATTTGGAGTTATTAATTTATTAAGAAAAGCAGGTTACAAGGTGAAACCAATTCTGAATTAATAGATTTTGAAAGAAAGGGAACAAGAGTTTTTAAATCGGATTGAAAGTCATAAAGGAATTTTGTACAAAGTTTCTAAAATGTACATGGATACACATGACGATCAGCAGGATTTATTTCAGGAAATTATTTGTCAGCTCTGGAAATCATATGATTCTTTTAGAAATGAAAGTCAGTTTTCGACTTGGATGTATCGCGTTGCTGTAAATACGGCAATTGTTTTCCTGAAGAAAGAAAAACGAAAACTTGATAAATATGAAATCGCTTCAGAAAATGTAAAAGAAGAAGAAGGCGATTCTCAAATTAAAGAAAACCAAATAGAACACTTTTACAAAGCAGTTCAAAAACTGGAGAAAATCGACAAAGCCATTATTTTTTATCAGTTAGAAGGATTTTCACATAAAGAAATTGGAGAAAACCTCGGAATATCTGAAGGAAATGCCAGAGTAAAACTGAACAGGGCAAAAGAAAAATTAAAAGAAATAATTAAAAACCAAGGATATGGATTTTGATGAAATACAAAACGCATGGAATAACGATAAACCAAAAAACGTTGTTGTTCCTCACAATTTAGAAAAAATACAATCGGCAAATACACCTTTGGATAAAATCAAAAAAAATCTAAAAACAGAATTTTATTATCAAATCCTGTCCATAGTTTTCATTGGTACAGTTCCTTTAATTGCAAATCTGCCGCCAAAATGGACTTTTTTTTATTATCTACTTTTTAGTCTTTTTGTGGCCGTTTGTGTTTATTATTTATTAAAGCTTTATTTCTTTTATAAAAGATTAAATAACACCACTTTAACAACAAAAGACAGTTTGTATGAAACTTATTTTGACATACGATTGAATATGGAATTGTACAAAACATTTGGTTTTGCCTTAACGCCGTTTTTGGTTTTATATCTTTTGGGAATTTATTATTATGCATTTTCAAAAATTCCGGGATTTTTTGATCATGAATTTTCAAATGGACAATTAGTTGGATTCTTTTTGGTTGTTGTTTTTGGAGTACTTTCTATGGGGATTTCTTTAGAATGGTGGGTTCAGAAATTTTATGGAAAATTCGCCAGTGAAATAAGAAAAGTAATTGACGAATTAAAAGAAGAATAATAAACAGAACCCATCGTAATGATGGGTTTATTTTTATTGGTATTTTTGAGGAAATTATTACACAGAGATACACAAAGAAAAACACAAAATAGCGCAAAGTATAAAAATAACTTTGTAAATCTTCGTGGTTCTTTGTGTATCTCTGCGAAACAACAAACCTATGAAAATATTCGTAACAGGAATTTCGACTGATGTTGGTAAAACAATCGCTTCTTCGATTATTGTCGAAGCTTTAGAAGCTGATTATTGGAAACCTATACAGGCTGGAGATTTAGATAATTCTGATAGTCATAAAATTCAATCCCGAATTTCTAATAAAAAAACTCAAATTTTTGAGAACAGTTATAAGTTAAATACACCGGCAAGTCCACATTTGGCCGCAGAAATTGATGGATTAAGAATTGAGTTAAGTCAAATTCACGAACCAAAAACAAATAAACATTTAGTTATTGAAGGCGCTGGAGGAATTTTTGTTCCCTTAAATGATAAAGAAACAATCATTGATCTAATAAAACCAGATTATAAAATTGTTGTTGTTTCAAGACATTATCTGGGAAGTATCAATCACACTTTATTAACGATTGAAGCAATTCAGAATCGCGGATTTAAAGTCGCCGGAATTATCTTCAGCGGAAGCGAAAACAAATCAACAGAAAGTTTAATTCTGAATAAAACCGGAATAAATTATATCGGAAGAATTGACGAAGAACCCTATTTCGATCAAAATGTAATTAAAGAGTATGCTGATTTATTTAGAGATAATTTGCTTAATTTATAGCGTAAAGATTATAGAATAAAGAAAATAGACTTTCCTATCTTTGCTTAAACAATTGAGTTTAGTCTTTTTTCTATTCTCTTTCTTCTATTTTCTTAAAAATGAGCTTAACAAAAAAAGACCGCCAATACCTTTGGCATCCTTATACACAGCATAAAACTTCACAAACGCCAATTGCAATTACTCGAGCAGAAGGTGCATTACTTTGGGATGAAAATAACAAAGAATACATCGATGCAATTGCTTCCTGGTGGGTAAACCCATTTGGACATAGTAATAAATTTATTGCCGATGCTATTTACAAACAGTTGACGACTTTAGAACATGTTTTGTTTGGTGGTTTTACACATGAACCGGCAGTAAAGGTTGCTGAAAGATTAATGGAAATTCTTCCGAAAAATCAGCAGAAGATTTTCTTTTCAGATAATGGCTCTACGGCGGTTGAAGTAGCGATAAAAGTGGCGCTACAATATTTCTTTAATAAAAATGAAAAGCGAACAACGATTATTGCTTTTGAAAATGCTTTTCACGGAGATACTTTTGCGGCGATGGCGGCAAGCGGAATTTCATTTTATACACAAGCTTTTCAAGGTATGTTTATAGATGTAGTTCGAATTCCGGTTCCAATAAAAGGACAGGAGCAGGCAAGCTTTGATGCTTTAGAAAATGCAATTAAAAAACATAATTGTGCCGGATTTATTTTTGAACCTTTAGTCCAGGGAGCAGCAGGAATGGTAATGTATGAACCGGAAGCTTTAGAAAAATTGATTCAGATTTGTGCAGGAAATAAAGTCCTAACAATTGCGGATGAAGTAATGACGGGTTTTGGAAAAACCGGAAAAACTTTCGCGATGGATTATGTTTCAGAAGAACCGGATATGATTTGTCTTTCGAAAGCGTTAACCGGAGGAACAATCCCAATGGCGATTACAACTTTTACTCAGGATATTTTTGATGCATTTTATGATGATGATATTAATAAAGCCTTATTTCACGGACATACATTTACAGCAAATCCAACGGGTTGTGCAGCAGCTTTAGCTAGTATAGATTTATTGCAGACAACAGAAATGCAGCAAAATATTGAAAGAATAAATGCAAGTCATTTAAACTTTCAAAAGAAGATCGAGAATCATCCGAAAGTAATTACTGCCAGAACTTTGGGAGTTATTTTTGCTGTTGAAATAAAATCAGATTCAGAAGAAAGTTATTACGGATCAATGCGGACAAAGTTGTATAATTTCTTTATTGATAAAGGAGTTGTTTTGCGCCCCGTTGGGAATATCGTTTATATTTTACCGCCGTATATAATGACCGATGAACAACTTCATAAAGTATACACTACAATTGAAGAAGCCATTGAAATGGTATAATTTTGCCCACAGATTTAACGGATCAAACTGATGAACACAGATTAATTGTTTTCTCCGTGTAAATCTGTTCAACCCGTGTCATCAGTGTGCTATTTTTTATAGACCTTTGTGATAAATAAACTATTGTGAATACACCAAAAATTGCCATAACCGCTTTCTCATCAATTTCTCCATTAGGGAATAATGCTGATCAAGTTTGGGAAAAATATCTTGATAATAAACATTGTTTTACGAAACAGTTTTTGGATCACCAAGAAACCTCTGTTGCTGCTCTGGATATTGATTCAAAACAGATTATTGCCGAAATCCGTGAATCTGATATTAAGTATAAATTTTTAGATGATTCTGTTTTGTTTGCTTTAGCCGCTTCGCGAAAAGCAGTTGAAAATGCAGGCTGGAATTCAAATGATATTTTCGGAATCAATATTGGATCTTCTAGAGGTGCTACAGATTTATTCGAAAAACATTATAAGGAATATCTTGAAACTGGAAAAGCTCAAACTTTAGCATCACCAACAACAACTTTAGGAAATATTTCGTCTTGGATTGCGCATGATTTGCATAGTGTGGGGCCTGAAATTTCTCATTCCATTACCTGTTCAACTGCACTTCATGCACTTTTAAACGGAGTTGCATGGTTAAAATCCGGAATGGCAGATAAGTTTTTGGTTGGAGGAAGTGAAGCTCCTTTAACCGATTTTACCATTGGACAAATGCGGGCTTTGAAAATTTATTCGCGGATTGATCAGAATATTGATTTGTGGCCCAATTTGGCTTTTGATTTCAAAAAAACACAAAACACAATGATTCTGGGTGAAGGCGCAGCAGTTTGTTGTTTAGAAGCGCGAGAAAAAGAAAATGCAATCGCTTATGTGATTGGTGTTGGTTATGCGACTGAAATTTTGGAACATAATATTTCAATTTCTGCAGAAGCAGACTGTTTTCAAAAATCGATGAAAATGGCTTTAAAAGATATTGATTTAGAAAGTGTTGATGCGATTGTGATGCATGCGCCCGGAACTATAAAAGGAGATTTAACAGAATTACGTGCAATTGAAAAAGTGTTTGGGTCTAATTTGCCTTTATTAACGACTAATAAATGGAAGATAGGGCATACTTTTGGAGCATCTGGAATGTTGAGTTTAGAATTAGCACTTTTAATGCTGCAGAATGATACTTTTATAGAAACGCCTTTTTCGGAATCAAAAAAGCAAGACAAATCAATTAAAAGGGTTTTAGTTAATGCAGTAGGTTTTGGCGGAAACGCTGTGAGTATTTTAATTGAAAAAGCCTAAATATTTATCTTATTTAAAAACAAAAAATCCATTCCGTTTTCGGAATGGATTTTTTTATTAGAAGAAGTTTTTATTATTTAAAGATAATCTTTCTTGTTACTTCTGCTTTGTTTTCAAGAGTTACTTTTACCAGTAAAACCTGTTCAGCAGCCTGAAGATTTGAGATTGACAATTCCGTAGCTCCAACTTTCTTTTTGTTGTATAAAAGTTTTCCAGTAACATCAAAAACAGCAACTTCTTTGATGTTTTCTTTAGAAGACGTTACTTTGATTACTTTGTCTTTTACAGAAACCAAAAGTCCGTCTTTTACATTTTCGAAATCACCTGTTCCTAATGTTTTATTAGTATAACGTAATACAAAACGATCTGTAAAAGTTCCTATCTCGGTAGTAAATTTATAGTTTCCGGCTTTAAGGTCATAAATAGTACCATTTGTTTTATCTTCTAAATAAACTGCCTGACTGTTCAATAATCCATCAGTATGGTCAATTGCGATTGTAAATTCTCCTGCAACGGCAGTTTTGTACCCAAGGGGAACTAAATCGGTATCTTCAAAAGGAAGTTCACGCCCCTGAATCGTTAATTTTTTAGCATCACTAATGCTATAGAAATCTACATAAGTATTTCCGTTAAGGGTTGCTGCATCATAATTTTGATCCCAGCTGTTTGTTGCTCCTTCTATATAACCTACCAGGACTTGTTTAAATAACCCTGTTGTAGTTGACATATTCAGCCATACACGGTTTCTCTCAATATCGCCAGCTGTTTTAAAGAACTGGCTGTTATCGCCTGGAATTCTCATACTGTTTGTAAAAACAACATCACTTCCTGTACTTGCTTTAAAGAAAAATCCCTGACCTGCTGCAATTTTTCCACTTGCAGGTGGACCGTTTGAAGGACCTGTGCTTCCCGATAAGGTATATACTGAATAATCATCAGAATCATAGTTGTAAGTTTCGTTTCCAGTGTTACCTGCATCAGGTTGATTGGTGTGTGACCAGAAATACAATGCTCCAGTTCCTGCGTCGGTTATTAATTTGTTTGCACTAATTGCTGACGGGTATGGATTTCCGATTAAATGCCACTTTGTAGCTACAGGTGTAATGGTAAAATCCCCATTATTTGGAACTCCCGTAAAAGAAGCTTGAAAAACAAGCGGGCTTGCGTTCTCCTGTGGCCCTCTTACAATATATCCTTGTCCCGGTGTCATAACCTGAGTTCCGTTATAACTAATTACCCATCCACTTGATGGATTAAAACTTTGGTATTTATCTGCCAGAGTAGTTGGTGATAAATCATGAAGTGTTATACCCGGTGTTGCAGTAACTGGTACTGACCAGTAAACATAATCGTAACGATTTATAGGAGTTGTGCTTCTTAAATAAGTAATGTTTCCGCTGTTAACAGCATTGGTTGTTTGAACTAAACTTGCATTGTTCTCAAAAGTCAAAGTACTTCCTGTATTAACTGTTACGGCGTTGGTAACTGTTAGAGTATTTGTACTTCTTACGATGAAAGAACTATTATTATTTAAATTGATTGTATGGGCTTTAAATTCAGTATTTGTCCCTGTAATTTCTGGCTTGTTTGTGATAGCGATTAAATCTGGAATCACTACACAATCATCTACTGTAGGAACACCATTTGGAGTCCAGTTTCCGGCAACGTTCCAGTTTGTACTTAAACTACCGTTCCATGTTTTACCTGCATAAGCATTTACAGAAACAACTGTAATTGGAGATTCACAACCGGAACTATTTTTCGTAGTAACATTATATGATGATCCAGTTGCTACTCCTGAGAATATACCTGTAGTGTTATAAGTCGTTCCGTCAATACTATAAGTAATCCCTGCAGCTGGTGCTGGGCTTGAAACTGTAATAGTTGCCGTAGGTACAGCACATGTTGGCTGAGTTGTTACAGATGCAGTTGGCGCAGTTGGCGTAGGATTTACGGTTAATAAAGCAGAATTTGAAGTGATCGAACAAGTTCCAACTGTAATGATACAATGAACATAATTTCCAGAGTATGAAAGTGGAATGCCTGTAACATTTAAAGATGCACTCGTATGCCCTGTTACGCCGCCAGCTAAGTCTGTGTTTGTCCAGGTTGCATTATCGGGTGAATACTGCCATTGATATGTTGGACTTCCAGCAGAAGTAACTACAGTGAATATATGATTTTTTCCTTCACATACCGCAATTGGTTGTGGATGTGCTGTAATTATTGGTAATGCGTTTACATTAATTGTAGATGATGTTGCTGATGTTGCAGTACAGCCATTTGAATTAGTGTAATTAACAGATACAGTTTTGCTTCCGGATGTTATCCATCTTAATGTAACGGTATTACTTCCTGTACCAATTCCTCCTCCTGTAATGTTATAATCTGTGCCTGCTGTACCTGGAACAGTCCATATATAATTTGTCTGACTAGCTTCTGTTGTGTAAGTAACATCACTGTCTGCACAAACAGGAGAACTAGGAGAAGCTGTAAAAGTTGGTGTTGGTAAGGCATTTACTGTAAGTGCAACTGCATTTGAAGTTACACTAGAAGAACATGCCCCCGTAACAACTACAGTATAATTCCCCGCATTTGCAGCTGTTGGACTAGTTAATGTAAGAGTGTTAGTCCCTTGTCCAGAAACTACTCCTCCTTCAACAAGATCAACGCCATCTTTTTTCCATGTATATGCTAAACTTAATCCTGTAGCAGCAACAGAAATTGTTCGTACACCAGTACCAGAACAAACTGCTGCGGGAACAGTTGGCTGAGTTGTAATGACTGCTGAACTCATGTCAACAAAAACTGGAGTTGAGTTTACAGAAGAAGTCCCACAAGTAATTACAGCACGATAGTATGTTTTAACAGTTTGTGATGTTGTAAATTTAGATTTTGAATTAGCAGAATCTAAAAAGGTAATAACAAGATCATCTATACTATGTATATCTTTTAAACCTCCTGTACGTGCAGAAAATTTAAATTTCCATGTAGATTTATCAGTAGTGGAATAATTTGGTAAAAGAAGTTTAGAAACAATTGTTACCATTGCCGCACCGTCTTGAATTGCAAGAGATAGATACCCATCTGTATCTACATATAATTTAACATCTTTGTAAGTAGTAGTTCTTAAATTAATAGGATCATTGATTCCGGCATTAAAAATAGAAGCATTATTATACACAATCCTTACACGGCTTCCTGTCGCAACATCTTCATTGTCATACGTGTCAAATTGTATTCTAAGTCCAGAACCTTCTCCGCCTTCACCTCCACCTTCATTGGCAACAAAACCAGGTCCATAACTTAAACTTAAACCATCAGCTCCTACTGCGCCTCCACCGTCAATTTTATATTTAAAAGTAGCAGTAAATGGATTGATATTGTCTGTATTAGCTTTGTCTATAAAAAAACCTCCATTATGTCCATCTGGAGCAATTGTGGTTAAGATTAATTCTCCGCCTGTAATTTGAGTATCAACACCTCTTACACTTACATCTCCTACAGTTGTATTAAGCCCTTGAGCTGTTGAAAAATCATTATTATAAAATGCTATAGATGGTGTAGCGGCACCTGTCCAAGGTCCAGTGCTTGTTGGGCTAGTTTGCCATAAATAAGTTGCTCCTTCACCAAATGTGTTTCCTAATGAAAGTGTAAAAGGAACATTAGGACAAACAGTAGAAGCGGTTGAATTTGTACTTACTGAAACAGGAAGTGGTCCGACACAGTTTGATTGTAAACTAATCGTATAATCTTTAACCTGACCTATTCCTGAGTTTACTGTACAAGGAGTCGAGTTAGGAGTATTTCCACGTAAACCAATAATACGCATGGCTATATTTGTCCCAGTAGCTCCTGGAAGAATTCGAAAATAAGCTGAAGTAGCTTTATCATCAGCTCCAGAAGAGTTTCTTATTGTTCCAATAGATATTGGTCCCTCATCAGGATCTACAAAATCTCCATCACCATTCCAGTCAAAAAATGCAGTATAATACATATTATAGTCGCCATTTGTATTTCCTTTAATGACTAATGAATAGTAATCTCCTTTGGTTACTGTCGTCGTAGCTGTTGTACTTGGAATATTTTCATAAGATGTAGTTCCAAGTGGTGTAGAATCTAATGTGTTTAACTTTACAGAAGTTATTTGTGCAACTCCAGAGAAAGCTAAACAAGAATCTGTTGTAACAACAACCCTTCCTGCACCATTGTTAAAGGAGTTTGTGTCTGTAATTGTACCAGACGTTCCAGAGCCTCCATATGAACTTGCGGTTTTTGTAGAGCCCGCAAGTACTAATGCAGCAGCATTATGAACAAAAGTCGATAGACTTGCTTTAACACCAGAAGCTATAGAGAAAATATTGTTGATATTTGTTGCAGCTGAAAATATTTTATTCCCACTTCCTGTAAAATAAAGATTGTAGAATGTGTTGCTTGATGATGATAAAGTTTGATTAGCTCCTCCAAAATTAACTGTACTAGTACCAGCATTAAAATTGGTTCCAGTTCCGCCCCACGCCGTAGTAGAAGTAGAATTTACATTTAATGTACTAGATCCTCCATTTAATGTTCCAGCAGTAAGTGTAACATTTCCAGTAAAAGTATGTGATAAGCCAGTTCCTAAATTAAGTGTTCCTCCAGAACCATTAATTGTGAACGCAGCACCATTAATATTTCCTGTTAATGTAGCAGTATTTCCAGTTTTATTCATTAAAACTGTTCCTGTTGTTGTAAAACCTGCAACACTTTGACTTGATGTTCCAGAAATTGTAACACCTCCAGTTGTTCCACTTATTGTCCCATTTCCGTTATTTATAAGATTACCACTCAAGGTTAGTGAAAATGTAGACATAGCCAAACTAGTATCATTATTCAATGTTATTGAATTAGTATTTGTTGTAGCTGCCCCTAATGTCTTTGTACCTGAAGTTGATAATATTAAGTTTGAATAAGTTGTTCCTTTTATTGTTTGTGTTGTACCATTGTAATTTACGGTATTTCCAGCTACTGTGGCTGTAAGATTTGTTATAGGAGTTGTTGTTGCAGTAATATTTAATTGACTGGCAGCAGTAGCATTATTGAAAGTTGTAATAGTTCCTGAACTCGTTAAATTAGCAGTTCCATTATTTGTAATCCCAGCTATAGTGCTAGAACCACTAATGTTTAGAGTTCCAGTACTTGTATTTACAAAATTTGCTGTTACCGTATTAATAGCAGCTGATGCATTTATCGTTGCTGTTCCAGAATTTGTTATACTAGTTATTCCACTTGCATTAGTAGTGTTTATATTTAGGGTTGCTCCTGAATTATTAGTTAAGGAACTAGATCCTGCAAGTGTGTTGCTTACTGTTAGGGTTCCATTGTTTGAAACTCCGATATTAGCAGTTAATCTTGAGATACTGATTGTACCGTTTAAAACTTGTGCATTTGTGTCAAAAGTCTGAATTCCAGTGCCAGATGTAAATGTTCCATTATTTGTAATCCCCCCTCTAAATGTAACTCCTACATTCGAAGAATTATTCCAAGTTCCTCCTGAATTCACAGTTACCAGTCCAACATAAATTTTTGTTCCAGTATTGTTACTGTGTTGTAACGTTCCAGAAATTGTAGTGGTTCCCGAAATTGTAATGTTATGATTAACGACAACCAAGGATCCTCCAGTAGCAATTTGTAAACTACCAGTAATACTCCATGCTGCAGTAGTTGTCATGGTATCTCCATTTTGTATTATAAAAATATCTCCTGGAGTTGTAAAATTTGCAGGGTTACCACCTGTTCCATTCATATTAGTCCACCAATTACCTAAAGTACTAGGTGAGCCATTTACAGAAGTATAATAAGTTGTTGCATTTGCAGTCGAAAAAACAAAAAACATCCCCAAACAAATTAATCTTAAACTAAGTGTGAAAGACTTTTCTTTAGAAGAATTAGGGAATAATGAAAATAAAGAACGAACGAACAAAAGTAGTTTTCGAATCATAGTAGGTTGTGGTATTAAATTTGTTTTTGGGGCAAATTCAAATAAAAAATTTTAAGTTTCGTTATGAACGAAAAACTAAATTTTGAACTTAAATTCTTATTAATAACTGTTTAACAAACAGGGCAGTTTAACAAACAGAATTTACGCACAAAATTATTATTAATCCTGAGATACACAATAGTTTTTTGAAAGTCTTTTGTGAAATAGGAAATAAACATATCATAATTTAACATTTAAATGGTTATTTTTACCACTTATAGTTAAAAAGAAAGAAAATACTCATGAACTCAATTTGTACTCCAAAAGAAGCTTTACAGAAATTAGAACGCTTTTGTGTTTATCAGGAACGCTGTCATGACGAAGTTGTTTCAAAACTTTATAGCTTAAAAATGACTTCTGATGAGATTGATTCTATTATAGTTCAGTTAATTGAAAATAATTTTTTGGATGAAACTCGTTTTGCCTGTAGTTTCGCAAGAGGCAAACACAGAATCAAAAGTTGGGGAAAAATCAGGATTACAAATGAGCTTAAACTTCGAAATATTTCTTCAACAAATATTAATCTTGCCCTCAAGGAAATTTCTACAGAAGAATATTTTGAAACTTTTGAAAATTTATCTGAAAGATGCTGGAATACCATTCAGGAAAAAAACAATTTAAAAAAACGAAAAAAATTTTGTGATTACCTTCTTCGAAGGGGTTATGAAAGTAATCTCGTTTATGAAAAAGTTAAAGAATTAGAGCAAGAATAAACATCAGAAAATTATACTTAAAAGCATACTTTTTGCTTCTTTTCAAGGTTTCAAATTTTTATCTAAAACATCTTAAATTCCTTACGGAATAAAAAATAACCTCCAGTTGTAAAATATCGCTTTTCTGAGTATTTTTTATAAAACCAGACGTTTTTTCGATTATTACCTGAAAAAATCAGAGCAAAACACCTCATTGTTACGGATTTTTCTTATTTTTCAAGACTCCATTTTATAAGAATTTCCATAAAACACCAATTTTTATTATCCATTTCGTCGATTATTTTATCAGTTTATCGATTATATGGCTATTCTAAAAACCCTCATAATTTCTAACACGTATATGTATATATCTTTGCGGGTGAGATAACTCTTATGCTCGCATAACAACCTGATAGAAAACATATAACATGAAGAAAACATTACTTTTTAGTTTTTTATTTTTTGTAATTTCCTTTGTTTCTTTCGGACAAACCGTTACAAAAACTTATGTGACAGCTACAACTCCTAAAACCTTTACAGTTCCTGCTGGTGTTACAACCGTGGCAGTTGAATGTTGGGGAGGCGGTGGAGCTGGAGGAGGATCTACAAATGCTGTGGGAGCTACTGCAAGAACAGGCGGCGGAGGCGGCGGAGGTGCTTATGCAAAAAGTAACCTAACAGTTGCACCAACAAATGTACTTGATGCAACAGTTGGTGCCGGAGGAACAGCAGCTAGCGGTGCAAGTGGTGGTAATGGGGGTTTTTCTACTGTAAGTATAAATGGAGCTTCAGCTTCTGGTTTGATATATGCGGCAGGAGGATCTGGAGGAACGGGAAATACTAGTGGAGGGAACCCTATTTTGGGAGGAACTGGAGGAACAACCGGAAATGTTGGTGGAGTACAGGTCATTGCGGGCGGTACTGGAGGAAATGGAGAAAGTAATAACGGTGCAGACTCTGGTATTGGTGGAGCTGGTTCCGGACCAACAGGAGGAACAGGAGGAGCAATAGTAGGTGGTTCTGGAAATACAGCAACTGGTAATTCTGGAAATGTTTATGGTGGAGGTGGAAGTGGAGGCAGAACATCACAAACAGGAGGAAACAGAGCTGGTGGCGCTGGTGCAGCAGGCAAAGTTGTTATATCTTATGATTGTCCAACTTCTGCAGGAACTCTTTCCGGTAATCAATATATTTGTACTTATGGAAGTACATCTACTACTTTTGCATCTACAGTTCCAGGAGGAACATGGACTATTAGTCCAGCAGGTATAGCTTCAATCAATGCAAGTACAGGTGTAATAACTTCTACTGCAAATGGAACAGCTACTGTTACTTATACAATTCCATCAACAACAGATTGTCCTACACAGAGAACGGCAACCAGAACAATTTATGTTACGAATGGACCTGGAGTAGGGCCATCAAATTTGGCAGGTTCTCAAACTCAATGTCAGAGTTCTACAACAAGTTATACAATTAGTGCCGTTCAAGGTTCGTATGCTTACAATTGGTCTTATTCAGGAACAGGGGCAACTATTACACCTGCGGCGGATGGTCTTTCTGCAAGTATTACTTTTAGTGCTTCAGCGACTTCAGGAAATGTTCAGGTTACCTCAACAAACGCATGTGGTACAGGAGGACCATCAAGTTTATTTATTACAATAGCACAAACGAGCAGCGGAGGTACTTTGCCATCTGCAAGTGGCTGTCCAAATACTTATATTACATACTTAAATTTAACGGGATATATTGGTTCAGTAATTCGTTGGGAATCCTCTACAGATAATTTTGTAAGCAATACAACAACGATTAATAATACAAATAACGGAATTGATGTACAAAATTTAACACAAACAACGTATTACAGAGCTGTTGTGCGAAATTTACCATGTACTAATATTGCGTATTCAACTGTTTCAACAATTACAATTGGATCTACTTCTTATACTGTAGGTAGTGCTTCTTCAAGTCCAAATGTATGTATTAACACAGCAATAACAAATATAACACACAGCACTACTGGCGCAACAGGAATATCTAATAATGGAGTAGCTGGAGCAAATGGTTTACCAGCAGGTGTATCAGCATCATTTGCATCAAATACAATTACTATTAGCGGAACTCCAACAGCATCAGGAACTTTTTCATATAACATTCCGCTGACTGGTGGTTGTGGAAGTGCTACAAATGCTACAGGAACAATAATTGTTAGAACAAATACAGTAACAGGTGCTTCATCAAGTCCAACTACTTGTATCAATACACCTATTACGAATGTAACCCATACTACTACTGGCGCATCAGGAATATCTAACAATGGTGTTGCCGGAGCAAATGGTTTGCCAGCAGGAGTTTCTGCATCTTGGGCTTCTAATACTATTACTATTAGTGGTACTCCAACAGCATCAGGAACTTTTTCATATAGTATTCCGTTAAATGGTGGATGTGGTACGGTAAATGCAACGGGAACAATTACAGTTAATGCAGACAAAGCTGTGGGTGCTGCGTCATCAAGTCCAAATGTTTGTATCAATACAGCAATAACAGCTTTTACACATACAACTACTGGAGGTGTAACAGGAATAGCTAACAATGGTGTCGCCGGAGCAAATGGTTTGCCAGCAGGAGTTTCTGCGTCTTGGGCTTCTAATACTATTACTATTAGTGGTACTCCAACAGCATCAGGAACTTTTTCATACAGCATTCCAGTTAATGGCTGCGGTTCAACTGCGGTTAATGCTACAGGAACAATTACAGTTAGAATAAATACAGCGACTGCTGCTGCATCAAGTCCAACTACTTGTATTAATACAGCAATAACAAATATAATACATACTACAACTGGCGCAACAGGAATAGCTAACAATGGTGTTGCAGGAGCAAACGGTTTGCCTGCAGGAGTTTCTGCATCTTGGGCTTCTAATACTATTACTATTAGTGGTACTCCAACAGCATCAGGTAATTTTACTTATAGCATTCTGTTAAATGGTGGATGCGGTACAGTAAATGCTACAGGAACAATTACTGTTAATGCAAACAAAGCTGTTGGTGCTGCATCATCAAGTCCAACTATTTGTATTAATACAGCAATAACAAATATTACACATACAACTACAGGGAGTGTAACAGGAATAGCTAACAATGGTGTTGCCGGAGCAAATGGTTTACCAGCAGGAGTTTCTGCATCTTGGGCTTCTAATACTATTACTATTAGTGGCACACCAACAGCATCAGGAACTTTTTCATATAGTATTCCGGTTAATGGCTGCGGAGCAACTGCAGTTAATGCAACAGGAACAATTACAGTAAATGTCGTAACTGCAATTACAGTACAACCAACTGCTCCTGCCGCGGCATGTTCAGGAAGTGGTACACAAACAATTTCGGTTACAGCAGTAGGAGGTACATTAACGTATGTTTGGAAAAAAGATGGAACAACTCTTACTAATACTGGCGGTGTAAGTGGACAGGGAACAAATACTTTAACATTAACTAATCCAACAACTACAAACGTCGGGAATTATACTGTAGAAGTTAGCGGAAGTTGTGGTTCTACAGTGATATCAAATCCTGTAGCGGTAACTGTTATTACAACAGACAGAGGACGTACTCATGGAGGTAGACACATCTGTTATGGAACTCAGCCTAATAAATTGACATTGGCTAATGCCGATGCCCCTAATCAGGGAGATCCATATTCTTATTCTGCAAAAGTCGTAAGATGGGAATATAGCGATGATAACAATGTAACCTGGATTCCTATAGCAGGAACAGCAACTTTAATAGAGTATCAGCCTACAGAATTACTTTATGCCAACAGAGCTTATAGAGCGGTTGCACGAACTCCTGGTTGTCCACAAGGTTTTGCAGCTATCGAAACTACTTTTGATATTGATCCGCTGCCAACAGTTACTTTTACAAGTCAGGCAGGAACAAATACTTGTACAGGAACAAATGTGGTTTATACAACACAAGGAGGACAATCAAATTACGCTTGGACTATATCTGGAAATAGTGGAACTGACTATACTATTACCGGAGGAGGAATCGGGACAGGAAGTAATACTGTAACATTAAGATGGTTAACAACAGGAAGTAAAACAGTTACAGTTAATTATAGAAATTCTAATGGATGTTCAGCTGCCTCTCCAGTTTCTTCTACAACAACAGTAGAAACTTCTTATGCAGCTCCAGTACCGGGAACAATAGTTAGACCAACTTGCGCAGTTCCTACCGGAAGTGTTACATTGAATGGTTTACCAAATTCCGGAACGTTACTTTTTAATGGACCAAATTCAACAAACGGGACTTATAGTATTTCAGGAACGGGAACAATGACAATTTCGGGATTAGTTCCTGGGGATTATAGTTTTGCAATACAAAGTAATTGCGGATCAGTATATTCTGCAGTAGTAACGATACAATCAGCAAATAAATGGAATGGAACAGCATGGTCTAGTGGAGCAGATCCAACATTAAATGATATATTAGAGTTTGATGCCAATTATAGTTTAGACAAAGATATTAATGGATGTTCATGTAAAATTGCAAGCGGAGCAAACGTTACTATAAAAACCGGCAGAACTCTAACAGTTACTAACGCATTAAACGTTAATTCAGGAGGTTCTTTAACTTTTGAGAACAATGCAAGTTTAGTTCAGACTGCAAATGCCGTTAACACAGGAAACATTACTTATTTAAGAAGTACTACTCCTATCAATCGTTACGATTATGTATACTGGTCAATACCAGTTACAGCAACACCTGGTATGACGCTTCATGATTTATCGCCAACGACACTGGCAGATAAATACCAAAGCTTTAATCCATCAAGTGGATGGGTAATTAGTTATAACGGAACTTTGGTAATGACTCCGGGACAAGGATATATCGTAAGAGGGCCACAGGAAAATGTTAGTGCAGCTGTTTTTCAAGCCTCTTTTACTGGAGTTCCAAACAATGGAGATATTACTATTACTCCAGTAGCTACAAAGTGGCATTTAATCGGAAACCCATATCCATCAGCAATTAGTGCAAACAAATTAATAACTGACGCAGGAACTGGAGCATTATATTTCTGGACACACAGTAATCAGCCTGATAGTGGTATCGATGGAGATGCAACTTACAATTATGATCCGGATGATTATTCAGTATATACCTTATCAGGAAGTACGGGAACTTCAAACGGTCCGGCTGCAAGTGGAAAAATTGCAGCAGGTCAGGGATTTTTCTTCAAAGCCAGTACAGGAAATAATGTTGTTTTTACAAACAGTATGAGAATAGCAGGTAATAACAGCCAGTTCTTTAAAACAGCTGCCGATATTGAGAAAAACCGTGTATGGCTGAATATGAAAAATACAACAGGATTGTATAAACAAGCACTGATAGGTTATATAGAAGGAGCAACAAACAGCTGGGATCAAAATTATGATGCGGCTACTCTTAACGGAAGTGCTTATTTAGACTTTTACAGTTTAAATGATGCTAAAAAACTAACCATCCAGGGACGTGGGCTTCCTTTTGAAGATACTGATTTAGTTCCGCTTGGGTACAAAACTGCTGTTGCAGGAGAATTTACAATCGCAATTGATCATACTGATGGATTACTGAATGATCAGAAAGTGTATTTGGAGGATAAAACAACAGGAACTATTTATGACCTAAAAGCAGGAAATTATAAGTTCAATACAGAAATAGGAACTTTTACAGATCGTTTCGTCCTTCGTTATACGAATAAAACTTTAGGAACAGGTGATTTTGAAAATGTAAAAGACGGACTTTTAGTTTCTGTAAAAGACAAAGCAATCAAAGTTACTTCTTCTAAAGAAAACATTAAAGAAGTAAACATATACGATATTACAGGAAAACTTGTATATAGTAAAAACAAAATAGGAACAACAGAATTGTCAATTTCAAATCTGCAATCTGCCGATCAGGTTTTACTGGTAAAAGTTACTCTTGAAAATGACTTTGCAACAACGAGGAAAATCATTTTCAAATAATAAAAATAAAATATAAAAAAAATCCGACAGTGAAAACTGCCGGATTTTTCCATGTAATAACCTTACTAAATAAAAAGAATGAAATAAGTTTAAAATCTTTTAAGAATTAAATTATTAATAGCCGAATCAAACCCAAAACACAAATTGTATGCCCCAAAAATTACTTTTGTTTACCCGTTCTTTATTTAAAAAAATACTGTTTATATTTTTATTGTTCTCTTTAAAAATGTCGGCGCAGCTAACTGCTGTTTCAAGAATCTATACGGATTGGAACGGCTATTGGACTTCGAATTCGACTACTGGAGTTGGTAATCGTCCCGATAGAGAAAACAATTTATTAGCATTTTCATGGAATGGGACTACCTATTCAACAGGAGTTAGTAATACGACTCTAGATTCTCACTCTGTAGTTTATAATGCTCAAAAATTTAGAGCTTTAAAAATTCAATCTTTAGGCTCTACGACGGGATCTTATTTCTTGCAAGGTTCAATGATAGATGGATCTGCAAGTGGTGCAACTTTAGTTCCCGCTTTAGCCGGCTCAAGTGCTACAGGCGCTGAACTAGCGTCAAGATTAACCGATGGGACAAGTGGTTTGTCGCTTGGTACTGGTGTGGCTAATATAAAAGCAGGTACAGCAGAATTTAAAGTTGGTACTAATAACTTAAATGTTACAGGTGTTGGTGATGGAATTCCCGATTTAATTGTAACTCAGGTAGCAGATCCTGGCGGAACACCAGATACTTTTAAATTTATTGATGCCTCTGGAAATACAGTTGGAACGGAATTATCTATAAAATTTGATGCTGTTGCTGCTATCGGTACTTATAGTTTGGATTTATTTAAAATGAACGGAACTTATGATTACACTCCAGCTGCAACAAGAAACATTAGAATGCTTGCAATTGAAACCGGTCAATTTGGAATAACATCTGCAAACGCAGCTCAGGTTGATCGTTTTGTAGTAACTTTTTCAGGTAGTTCAGATTGTGCTTTTATTGCTTTTAATACCAATTCATTAAAAATTGCAGAATTAAGTCTTATAAAAACAGCTTCAATGCCATCATGTGGAAAAGCTGGTGATGTTATTAATTATAGTTTTAATGTAAAAAATACAGGAGAGGTTCCTATTAGTGATATTCTTGTGACTGATCCAATGCCTGGAATCACTATTACAGGAAACCCAATTGCTAGTTTGGCCGCCGGAGCAACTGCTACATTAACCGGAACTTATACTATTACTAGTGCAGATGTGATTGCAGGAAGGGTTGTTAATTCTGCAAAAGTTACCGGAACGGACCCATCGTTAAATGTCGTTGAAGACATTTCGGGACATACCTACACAGATAATATCTCAACATCGATAGATTTATTGTCACCGCCTACTATTGGTACAATAAGTGACGTTTCATGTGCTGCTACAGGAAGTGTTATTTTGAATAACTTACCTGCAACCGGAACTTGGACAATTGAAAGAAGCCCAGGATCTGTTACATATACTGGTACTGGAACGAGTACAACAATTTCCTCTCTCGCTGCCAATACATATACTTTTAGAGTAACTAATAGTACTGGCTGTAAATCACCATCCAGTCTTGGAGCAACAATTACAGATCAGTCTTCTACAACCTGGAATGGAACTGCTTGGTCAAATGGAACACCAACTGCAACAAAAAGAGCTGTTTTTACTGGAGTATTTACAATTTCGGCAGATTTAACTGCTTGTTCATGTACCATAAATAGTGGTGTTAATATGACAGTTCCATCAGGGCGAACTTTAACAATTACAAACGCATTAACGGTTAGTTCAGGCGCCTCCTTAACGTTTGATAACAACGCAAGTTTAGTTCAGACAACTAATGCAGTTAATAGCGGAAACATTACTTATATAAGAAGCACTACTCCTGTAAACCGTTACGATTATGTTTACTGGTCAGTACCCGTTACTGCAACACCGGGTATAACACTTCATGATGTATCTCCAACAACACTTGCAGATAAATATCAAAGTTTTAATTCGGCAACAAGTTCATGGGTAATTAGCTATAACGGAACTTTGGTCATGACACCAGGACAGGGATATATTATAAGAGGTCCTCAAGGTAATGCAAGCCCTGCTGCTTTTCAGGCATCATTTACAGGAGTTCCAAACAATGGAAATATTACGGTTACTCCAGTCGCTACAAAGTGGAACTTAATCGGAAATCCATATCCATCAGCAATAGATGCTGATAAATTAATTAATGATGCTGGTGTTGGAGCATTGTATTTCTGGACACACAGTAACCAGCCTGACGAAAACACCAATGGAAATGCAACTTACAACTATGACCCGGATGATTATTCGGTATATACCTTATCAGGAAGCACAGGTACATCAAATGGTCCGCCTGCAAGTGGAAAAATTGCAGCGGCTCAGGGGTTTTTCTTCAAAGCAAGTACGGGCAGTAATGTTGTTTTTACAAATAGTATGAGAATAGCAGGTAATAACAGCCAGTTCTTTAAAACTGCTCAGACTAATCTTGAAAAAAACCGTTTGTGGCTGAATATCTCAAATGCAACAGGGCTATATAAACAAGCATTGATAGGTTACATTGAAGGAGCAACAAACAGCTGGGACCAGAATTATGACGCAGCCACTCTTAACGGAAGTGTCAATTTAGATTTTTACAGTTTAAATGATGCCAAAAAACTAACGATTCAAGGACGTGGACTTCCTTTTGAAGATACAGATTTAGTTCCGCTTGGATATAGAACTGCCGTTGCAGGAGAATTCACAATTGCCATTGATCATACAGATGGATTATTGAATAATCAGGCAGTTTATCTTGAAGATAAAAAGGCAGGAGTTATTTACGACCTAAAAGCAGGAAACTATAAATTCAACACAGAAATAGGAACATTTACAGATCGTTTCGTACTTCGTTATACGAATAAAACATTAGGAACCGGAGATTTCGAAAATGTAAAAGACGGACTTTTAGTTTCTGTAAAAGACAAAGTAATCAAAGTCACTTCATCAAAAGAAAACATAAAAGAGGTTTCAGTTTTTGATATTACCGGAAAACTTTTATACAATAAAAAGAAAGTTGGAACTACAGAATTATCAATCTCAAATCTGCAGGCTGCTAATCAAGTTTTACTGGTAAAAGTGACACTTGAAAACAAAGCTGAAGTAACAAGAAAGATTATTTTTAAATAAAATAAACTTCTTCTAATAAAAAAATCCATTCCACAACGGAATGGATTTTTTGTTTTTAAAATAAATGAAAAATCACTAAAAGTGGGTATTGTATTATTTTGTAAAGTCGTTTAATTTCGGTTAATTCTTACAAATTATATTAACCGATTATTTACGATTTTGATAAAACATATACTGTTCTTTATTTTTTTGCCTTTCACAAACATCCTTATTGCTCAACAAGGAAAAGTAGATAATACTTTTAATACAATCGACGACGGTTCAAAAGGAGATGGATTTAATGCAACTGTCCGAACTCTATTTTTGCAGCCAGATAATAACCTAATTGTTGGGGGTGATTATACAAGTCTACACGGAATTCCTTCTTCATACTTAACCCGCTTAAGACCTGACGGAACAATAGATGAAAGTTTTGATACAGAAGCTGGTTTTAATGGTAAAGTTTATTCTTCTAATGTTCAGCCCGATGGTAAAATACTTGCCGGAGGAAATTTCTCAGCTTATAATGGAAGAAGTGCGGGAGGACTTGTTCGTCTTAATAGTGATGGTTCATATGATTCATCTTTTAGCACAGTGGTTGCAGCTAGTTCAGGAGCAGGAATTATTCATGATATAGATGTGCAACCCGATGGAAAAATTATAATTGTGGGCACTTTTACAAAATATGGTAATACAGCAGTAAACAGAATTGCACGACTGCTGCCAAACGGCTCAATTGATAATTCATTTAAAATTGGCATAGGATCCGCTCTACAAATTTCAAAAGTTCGGGTTTTGCCTAATGATAAAATTTTAGTTGTAGGCAATTTTACATCCTTTAATGAAGTCGCTTCTAATCGAATCATCATGTTAAATTCGGATGGAAGTATTGATCGAGATTTTAATATCGGAACTGGTTTTGACAATAATGTAAATGCCGTAGAAGTTCAGTCCGATGGCAAGATACTCTTAGGAGGAAGTTTTACATCATATAATGAAATTACCGCCAATAGAATTGTACGTCTAAATGAGGATGGTACTCGTGATTTCAGTTTTCTTGGATCCGGATTTAGTAATGGTGTTGTGCAAATTATTAAAATAGATAACGCAAGTAACATCATGGTAGGTGGATCTTTTAATGGTCGCTATAATGGAGTAACGGCTAATTATATTGCTTTTTTAAACTCAGATGGAACTATAAAACCCGATTTTGATATGGGCACAGGGCCAGCATCTACTGTTTGGACCCTCGTAAATGACTCAGAAGGATCATGGTTTATTGGAGGAACATTTTCTGTTTTTGATGGACAAAATCAGGGAAGATTGGCAAAAGTTAATTTTGAAGGAGAGCAGGATACGGGTTATTTAGCGTCTGGAATTGGTTTTGATAATTCTGTTTTTAAAATAATTCCGTTAGAGAATCAAAAAACAATAGTACTGGGAAACTTTACGAAATTTAATAATAATCCCGCTTTTAGAATTGCAAGACTCTTAGAAGACGGATCTTTTGATCCCAACTTTAATACAGGACAAGCCGGAGCAGATAAGTTAATAAAAACAGCTGTTCTTCAATCAGATGGTAAAATAATTTTGGGTGGAAATTTTACGAAGTATAATAACCAGTCTTATAATAGGATTGTAAGGATTTTTCCAGACGGATCGATAGATAATACATTCAATATAGGTTCAGGATTCAATAGTCAAATTTATGCTATGGCATTGCAATCCGATAATAAAATTATTGTAGCAGGAAATTTCGAACGCTACAACGGCAATTCTTCAATAATTAGAATTGTAAGATTGTTCTCTGATGGTTCACATGATTCAACTTTTAATGCAGGTCTTGGTGCCAATGACGAAATAGAAGATATTTTGATACAGCCCGACGGAAAGATTTTAGTTGGAGGAAGATTTATAAAATTTAATGATCAGCCATATCAGCATTTAATTAGATTAAACATAGACGGAAGTATTGATAACAGTTTTAATATTGGAGATGGTTTTGATAAGAATGTCTACTCAATAGCATTACAATCAGATGGAAAAATAATTGTTGGAGGTTCTTTTTTAACATATAATAAAAGTTCGCAAAAACGTATTCTTCGTCTTAATCCTAACGGAAGTTTAGACACTAGTTTTAATTCTGGAATAGGTTTTAACAAAGGAGATGTTCGTGCAATTTTGGTACAGCGAGATGATCGTCTTTTAGTTGGTGGAACCTTTTCAGGAACTTATAAAAATTATCCTTCTTTAAGATTAATAAGATTGCTAAAAACAGGAGATTTTGACAACACCTTCAATACATCGGTCAATAATAAAATTTTTGTATTAAGTATTACATCTGATTTTAGACTTTTAATTGGAGGAAATTTTAATTCTGTTTCAGGATTTTCCAAGCATAGAATTTGTCGGTTAAAACTTTGTCTCGAATCAACAATTTGGGATGGCCGTTCTTGGTCAAACGGTTATCCATCTGGAGGGAAAGAAGTGTTTTTTAAAGAAGATTTTCCGAATTTAAATTCGTCGAATGTTTGCAGCTGCAGCATTGAAGCAGGGAAAAAAGTTACACTTTTAAATGGAAATAATTTAGGAATTGAATTTTCATATTCAGGATCAGGAATATTAGTTTTAGAAGATTCAGCCAGTTTATACCAATCAGATGATGATATGGTAAACTCTGGAATTATTCAGATGAAAAGAAAAACAAATCCTGTTTTAAAATTTGATTATACCTATTGGTCTTCTCCAGTCAATAATCAAAAACTAATTGATCTTTCACCTCATACATTATTTGATAAATACCAGTCATACAATTCTGCGTTGCCAGGTTGGAAAATTGAAGAGTCATCCAGTTATATGTCTTTAGGAAAAGGATATATAATAAGATCTCCTCAGGAATTTTCTCAATTTGAACGATCAGTATACGAAGGAACTTTTATTGGTGTTCCAAATAATGGAAAGGTTGAAGTTGATTTACAAGAAAATAATAGGTTTTACTTAATTGGGAACCCATACCCATCAGCCATTGATGGTGATAGTTTTTTGAGCAAAAATGAATTTAAAACCAAAGGCGCACTTTACTTCTGGACACATAATACATCAATAACAAATTTAGAATATACATCAGATGATTACGCCGTTTATAACTTAGTTGGCGGAGTAGGTACAAAAGCGATTTCCAACGGTATTAATGAAACAATTCCCGATGGTAAAATCGCTTCCGGACAAGGATTTTTTGTTAAAAGTAATCAGCTAGGGTTTTTGGAATTCAATAATAGTATGCGAATTTCCGGAACAAATAATAAGTTTTTTAAGCCTGCAAAAAAAGAAACTAGTAAAGAAGTAACTAAACATAGATTGTGGCTGAATCTTAAAAATGATAGTGGTGCATTTAAACAGATTTTAATTGGATACCTGCCAGGCGCAACAAACTCTTATGATCTAAATTATGATGCGGAAACCTTAAACGGAAATCAGTTTGTAGATTTTTACAGCATTAGTGAAAGTAAAAAACTAACGATTCAGGGAAGAGCTTTACCTTTTCAGGATTCTGATGAAATTATTTTAGGATATAAAACGGTCATCGCTGATAATTTTACAATCGCGATAGATCATTCTGATGGTAATTTGTCTGGTCAGGCAATTTATTTAGAAGATAAACTAAAGAACAGCATTACTAATGTTACCCTAAAAGATTACACTTTTCATAGCGAAATAGGAGCTTTTACAGACAGATTTATACTTCATTTTACAGATAAAAATTTAAGTGTTGTTGATTTCCGGAATACTAAAAATGAAATTTTGGTTTCATCAAAAGATAAAATAATCAATATAAAATCGAAAAATCAAAAACTGAAAAATGTTCTGCTTTATGATATTACGGGAAAATTACTTTTCGAAAAAAGAAATTTAGACGACTTTGAATTGGTAATATCAAATTTAAGAATTGTTCATCAAATTATGTTAGTGAAAGTAATTTTAGAAGATGATTTTTCTAAAACAAAAAAGATAATTTTCTAAAATAGAATTTTCATCAATGTAGTCAATCCGCCAACATATATAGGTAAGGCGGTTTTTTGTTTTTAAATAGCTTTTGTAAATGTAAAAATCATTTAATCAGTGTTTTATAGTAATTAACACAACTTACACAATTTTTAAATTATCAGGTTAAAAGTGTTAAATCTACAATATTTAACATCTTACCTCTTTATCTTATGTAAAAAAAATCGTACCTTGTTGTAATAGTCATTCGACGAACATAACATAAAAGCCGTTAATATACATTTTCAAATCCCCTTAAACAAAATGTAACTTATTTTTTATCTGCCAAATACTATTTAATGCTTGTTTAAATACTACAAAAAGCAACATTTACTAATATTCTTTGCTTTTGGTTTCAAATCATTTTTTGAAGTCAATGTTATTTTTTGAGGTATTTAGAAATTAAACTAAGCCAGACTTTCTGCTGCTGGTGAATCTTTTTCTGTTAATTAAAAAATAGTGCGATGAAAAAAAAATTACCAATCTTCCTAATCTTACCTCAATTTTTTATTCGTTGTTTTTCTTTATGCAATGAATGCCAAGAGAACTTTTTATCAAAAAAAATTAAGCTCTCGCTCTTATTTTCATTTTTTTGTTTTTCCTTATGGGCACAGCCCCCACATACATTAACAGCTAATGGAACTATAGTAGTTCCCGCTGGTGTTACGTTAATGGATGTTCAGGCTTGGGGCGGAGGCGGTGCCGGTGGTGGCGCAGGCGGCTCAGGTTTACTTGAAGGACGAAGCGGAAGTGGAGGTGGAGGTGGTGCCTACGCAAGAAGCAATATCACTGTGGTTGCCAGTAATACTTTAAATGTTGTAGTTGCCGGTACAGTAGCAGGAACAGTAAATAATGGTGCTGCAGGCGGGCATTCAACTATTACCGGTTTTGAAGGCATTATCTATGCTGCAGGTGGAGCAGGAGGTTTGGCTAACAATGCAGGTGGTGCGCCTGCCGGA
The DNA here is from genome assembly GCF_002482975.1 of Flavobacterium sp. UBA7680. GTDB lineage: Bacteria > Bacteroidota > Bacteroidia > Flavobacteriales > Flavobacteriaceae > Flavobacterium. The sequence goes on from NZ_DLHA01000031.1 coordinate 169,779, forward strand.
GGTGCTGGCGGATCTACAGCAGCTTCTTTTGGTACTACAAAAGCTGCTGGTGAAGCGGGAGGTGCTGGAGGAAATGTTTTAGCTGCACTTTTATTAAGTTCCGGAAAAGGAGGAAATGGAGCAAGTCCGGGAGGAGGACTTGGAGGAGCATCAGTGCCAAGTTTAGTTCTTGGAACTGCAGTAGGAAACCCGGGTACTGCCCCTGGAGGAGGAGGAAGTGGTTCAATGAGCTCTGCTCTTGCCGCCGCTCAGCCCGGAGGATCAGGAGCACATGGTCAGGTTATAGTAACCTATACTTGCCCTACTTATAGTATTACAGGAATTTCAGCAGTAAATGTTTGCAGTAATCTTGGAACTACTTCAGTTGTAACACTGACATCATCTGCTGCATCTTTACCAACAGGAACTTATACCGTGACATACAGTCGAAGCCTTCCAAATGCGACAGGACTTACAGCAACAATGACTGTAACTACTGCCGGAACAGGAACATTTACAGCAGTAGGTTTAAATACCGTTGGAACAAGTAATATTACCGTTACTAATTTAACATCCGGAGTTTGTTCTTCAAATATATCTGCTTCTAACGTTACAACAGTTACAATTTTTGCTCCTTCGGCTGGTGGAACAGTTGCAGGCGGAACAACAATTTGCGCTGGGGCAACAAGTGCTGCCTTATCTTTAACAGGAGAAACTGGTACAATTCAAAAATGGCAATATTCTATAGCTCCATTTTCAACTTGGACTGATATTGCGAATACGACAAATACTTATACTTCTGGTCCGCTTAGTGAAACAACTCAATTTAGAGCTGTTGTTCAAAATGGAGTTTGTACAGCTGCAAATTCTATAGCAACAACAGTAACAGTTAATCCTTTACCACAAGGGACTTTATCAGCAAATGGTCCTTTTTGTGTAACAGGTTCCGGGTTTTTAACTTTTACGGCTACAGCAGGAGCTGGTCCATATACAGTTGTTTACAAAGAAAATGGCGGAGCAGACCGCACCGCAAGCGGAGTTGTAAGTGGAACACCTTTTGCTACTTTTACAACGCCTGTTACTGCTACAACAACTTATACTTTAGTTTCAGTAACCGGAGCAAATACTTGTTTTAGAAGTTCTGGTTTTACAGGAAACACAGCTACAATAACTATCAATCCATTACCACAGGGAAACTTAATCGCAAATGGCCCATTTTGTGCAACAGGTTCCGGGTTTTTAACTTTTACTGCAACAGCAGGTACGGGCCCGTATACAGTAGTTTATAAAGAAAACGGCGGAGCAGACCGCACCGCTAGCGGAGTTGTCAGCGGAACGCCTTTTGCCGCTTTTACTCCCACAGTTACAGCTACGACAACGTATACTTTAATTTCAGTTACAGGATCAAATACCTGTATTAGAAGTTCTGGTTTTACAACAGGTTCAGCAACAATAACGGTTAATCCATTACCGCAGGGAAGTTTGACGGCGAATGGCCCGTTTTGTGAAACGGGTGCAGGACAGTTAACTTTTACAGCGACATCAGGAGCAGGCCCATATACAATAGTTTATAAAGAAAATGGAGGGGCAGACCGTACCGCAACAGGAGTAGTGAGCGGAACACCTTTTGCCACTTTTACAACCCCAGTTATCACAACGACAACTTATACATTAGTTTCAGTTACTGATGCAAATACCTGTATTAGAAGTTCTGGTTTTACCCAAAATTCAGCAGCAATAACTGTTAACCCATTACCACAGGGAAGTTTAACTGCAAATGGTCCGTTTTGTGAAACTGGCGCAGGACAGTTAACATTTACAGCAACAGCAGGAACAGGTCCATATACAGTTGTTTACAAGGAAAATGGAGGAATAGACCGTACTGCAACAGGAGTTGTGAGTGGAACACCTTTTGCCACTTTTACAACGCCTGTTACTGCTACAACAACTTATACTTTGGTTTCAGTAACCGGAGCAAATACCTGTATTAGAAGTTCTGGTTTTACAACAGGTTCAGCTACAATAACTGTCAATCCATTACCACAGGGAAGTTTGACAGCAAACGGCCCATTTTGTGCAACTGGTTCCGGACTGTTAACTTTTACAGCTACAGCGGGAACAGGTCCATATACAATTGTTTACAAAGAAAACGGCGGAGCAAATCAAACAGCATCAGGAGTTGTAAGCGGAACTCCATTCGCCACTTTTACAACTCCCGTTATAGCAACGACAACTTATACATTAGTTTCAGTAACCGGATCAAATACCTGCATTAGAAGTTCTGGTTTTACAACAGGTTCAGCCACAATAACGGTTAATCCATTACCACAGGGAAGTTTAACAGCAAATGGTCCATTTTGTGTAACAGGTTCCGGACAGTTAACTTTTACAGCTACGGCAGGAACTGGTCCATATACAATTGTCTACAAAGAAAATGGAGGAGCTGATCAAACTGCAGCAGGAGTTGTAAGCGGAACACCATTCGCTACTTTTACAACACCAGTTACCGCAACGACAACTTATACTCTAGTTTCAGTAACCGGATCAAATACCTGCATTAGAAGTTCTGGTTTTACCCAAAATTCCGCAACAATAACGGTTAATCCATTACCACAGGGAAGTTTAACAGCTAACGGTCCGTTTTGTGCATCAGGCTCTGGACAATTGACATTTACTGCAACAGCAGGAACTGGGCCATACACAGTTGTTTATAAAGAAAATGGAGGAGCTGATCAAACTGCAACAGGCGTTGCAAGCGGAACTCCATTTGCTACTTTTACAACCCCAGTTACCGCAACAACAACTTATACTTTGATTTCAGTAACGGGAGCAAATACCTGTATTAGAAGTTCTGGTTTTACAACAGGCTCAGCTACAATAACAGTAAACCCATTACCGCAAGGAAGTTTAACAGCAAACGGCTCATTTTGTGCAACAGGAGCAGGACAATTGACATTTACTGCCACATCAGGAACTGGTCCGTATACAATAGTTTATAAAGAAAATGGAGGAGCAGATCGCACGGCTTCAGGAGTTGTAAGCGGAACTCCATTTGCAACTTTTACAACTCCGGTTACAGTAACGACGACTTATACTCTAGTTTCAGTAACGGGAGCAAATACCTGTGCTAGAAGTTCTGGTTTTACTGGAGGTTCGGCAACAATAACAATTAACCCAATTCCAATTCCAACATTTACAACTCAGCCCGCAGCTTCGGTTTGTGTGAATACTGATGCTACGTATACAACACAAAGCGGACAATCAAATTATGTTTGGAATGTTCCGGGAGTTTTGAATACAGATTATATTATTACCTCAGGTGATCTATCTGCATCAAGTAATACCGTAACAGTACAATGGCTGACAGCAGGAAATAAAACAGTAACTGTAGGTTATTCTTCTATAGGGTGTGCATCAAACACAAGTGCAAGTAATACTACTACAGTAACAAAAACTGAGCGTGGTGCAGTACATGGAGGAAATCATATTTGTGCAGGAGATCCAAGTCCGTTATTGACTTTAACAGATTACACCGGAACAATTGTAAGATGGGAATATGCGGAATCTATACCATATGTATGGCAGCCTTTTGCAAATACATCTAATACTTTTCAGCCAGGAGTATTAACAACAAGTACCAGTTACAGAGCTGTAGTTAAAAATGGAACTTGCCCTGAAGAATTTGCTATAGAAACAAGAATTGATGTGGAGCCAAAACCATCTACACCAATATTGGCAATTATTACACAGCCAACTTGTGTTAATCCAAACGGAAGTGTACATCTGACAGGTTTACTGGCATCACCAAATTGGACAATTACGCAAAACGGAACAGTTTCTCAAACCTATACTTCATCAGGAACTAGTTATACCATAACAAATCTAGCTCCCGGAAATTATACTTTTACAATACATGATATAAATATCTGCCCTTCTTTACCCACTATTAATCTGGAGATAAAAGCTCCAATTACAAATATTTGGAATGGTACAAGCTGGTCAAAAGGAAGTCCTCCGATAGTTACAGATGCTGTTCGGTTTTCGGGTAATTATTCTACCACTGGTGATTTGAGCGGCTGCTCTTGTGTTGTTGATCCTGGTGCCAATGTTACAGTAAATTCTAATCATACCTTAACGATTACCAATTCTGTTAACAATAATGGAGGTTTACTGACTTTTGAAAATAATGCGAGTTTAATGCAGGTTAATAATGTTGTAAATACAGGGAATATTATATATAAACGAAATACTACACCAGTTCGAAGATATGATTTTACCTATTGGTCTTCGCCAATTGTACGCACACCGCCTTATACATTGCACGACTTGTCACCAAACACATTAGCCGATAAATACTATAATCATAGTGCGATTACCGGATGGATAATAAATTATAACGGAACGATGGAAATGAGCCCGGGATCTGGCTATATTGTTAGAGCACCTCAGAATTTCGATATCACCGCTCCTTCAGTTTATAATTCATTTTTAGAAGGAGTTCCTAATAATGGTACAATTACCGTCCCTTTATTAGCCGCAGAGAAATCTCACTTGCTTGGTAATCCATATCCTTCGGCAATATATGCGGATCAATTTATTTTTGATAATGCTGCCAATTTATATGGAACATTATATTTTTGGACTCATAATTCTGCGCCAAGCAGCTCTGTTCCCGGTGATGCTCAATTTAATTACAATAGCGATGATTATGCTATTTATAATTTAACAGGAAGTACAAGTGTAGGCGGCATGACTGGAAATGGAGCAGGAACGCCCGGAAACCAAAATCCTCCTTTGGGATATATTGCAGCTGGTCAGGCCTTCTTTGTAAAAGCAAAAAGTACTGGAAATGCTGTTTTTACAAATTCAATGAGAGTTCCCGGAAATAACAGCCAGTTTTTTAAGACAGCAGAAAGCAGTAAAGAAGCGATTGAAAAACACAGAGTCTGGCTTAATATGACAAATACTCAAGGACTTTTTAAACAACTGTTAGTAGGATATGTAGAAGGGGCAACCAATACTTGGGACAATAATTACGATGGAGTTACTATAAACGGAAATATATATGTAGATTTTTATAGTATTAATGAAGGAAGAAAATTAACAGTTCAAGGGCGTGCCATACCTTTTCAGGAGACTGATGTTGTTCCTTTAGGATACAGATCTGGAATTGAAGGAGAATTTTCAATAGCAATAGATCATTCAGATGGTGATTTAGCAAATCGTGCTATTTATTTAGAAGATAAATGGAACAATACAACACATAATCTGCAAACAGGTAAATATACTTTTACTACGTCAATAGGAACCTTTTTAGACCGTTTTGTTTTGAAATATGCTGCAGTAAATTTAGGAGTTGATGATTTTGAAAATCAGGAAAACAATCTTTTTGTTTCGGTTAAGAATAAAAACATTAAAGTGAATTCAACACATGATTTTATAAAAGAAGTTTCCATTTTTGATATTTCTGGAAAATTGATTTACAACAATAAAAAGATTGAAAATGCAGAATTACAGATTCCAAATCTGCAGTCAGGAGATCAGGTTTTGATTGTGAAAGTGGCTTTGGAAAACGGAAAAACAACAACCAGAAAAATTACGTTTCATTAAAATTATAAATTCAAATAAAAATCCGGCTGCAAAATTAATTCTGCAGCCGGCTTTTTATTTTTCTTAAGCACTCTTTCGAAGGTTTTCATGCGTGTTTTGAATTGCTTTTTCATTTTTGTAGTCAATCCATTTCTGTCCTTTGAATTTTCGCATCATAATATCAAAATGACGCATAATCAAAACATTGTACGCTGCTCTAGATAAATTCGCAATGTTTCTGGGAAAAGCCCGCAGACTCATCGAAAATCCCGGAGTCAAATATTTCATATAATGCCAGTAACCTTCGGGCATATATAACATTTCTCCATGTTTAAGATTAGTAATATATCCTTCAGCATTTTTAAGCGCAGGAAATTTTTCATAATCAGGATTATCAAAATCAATGTCTTCCCTCGAAATCAAAGCATGCGGAACCTTGTACATATACTTTGACTGGTTTGGTGCGAAAATCATGCATTGTTTTTCGCCGTGAAAGTGAAAATGCAGAATGTTTGAGTAATCAATATCGTAATGCATAAATACTCTGGCGTTTTCGCCACCAAAAAATAACATCGGTAATTGCTTAACAAGTTTTAGTCCAATATCCGGCCATAAGAAATCATTTTTCAATCGTGGCACTTGTTTCATTAAGTTGTAAAGAAAAATGCGGTAATTGGTAGGTTTTGATTCTAAAAGGTTGATATAATCGCTCATTTTCATTGTCATATGAGCTTCATTAAAACCTTCTTCATGGTTTACTGGTCGATCATCATACAAAGGAACCGTAATATCACCGGCAATATCATTAATATAAGATAATTTCCATTTTTGATAAGCGGGCCAGTCTTCAGTTAGTTCTTCAACAACAACCGGAATTTGCTTTTTTACATATTGGGAAATAAAATCTTCCTTAGAGATTTTTTTAACCCTTTGGATTTGTTTTAACTTCATTTTTATAAATAAAAAAATTGCTTATAACTCTGTGTCATAAGCAATTTAAAAAATTTTATTGAAGTTTTTTAACTCTTTTACCTAAATTTTTGATTTGATCGAAGCTTCAACGTTTCTTTCAATTGTATGTCCGGGTCTAGTCCATCTAGGTTTTTCTCCTAAAGAATTAAATTGAGAATCAGCAGCTTCAATTGTTTTTGGCTGCGAAACTTTTATAAAAGGCTTTTGCGGAATCAATCCTAACATTTCAAACATCTTCATATCTTCACTAACATCAGGGTTTGGAGTAGTCAATAATTTATCTCCTGCAAAAATTGAATTTGCCCCTGCAAAAAAGCACATTGCCTGACCTTCACGAGTCATGTTCGTTCTTCCGGCAGATAAACGAACCTGAGTTTCCGGCATTACAATTCTGGTTGTAGCAACCATACGAATCATTTCCCAGATTTCAACCGGTTTTTCTTCTTCCATCGGAGTTCCTTCAACAGCAACTAAAGCGTTAATAGGAACAGATTCCGGCTGCGGATTTAAAGTTGAAAGCGCAACAAGCATTCCGGCTCTGTCTTCAATACTTTCTCCCATTCCAATAATTCCACCGCTGCAAACCGTAACATTTGTTTTACGAACATTTTCGATAGTTTGTAAACGGTCTTCAAAACCGCGGGTAGAAATTACATCTTTATAATATTCTTCAGAAGTATCTAAATTATGATTGTAAGCATATAAACCAGCTTCGGCTAAACGCTGTGCCTGATTTTCAGTAAGCATACCTAAAGTACAGCAAACTTCCATATCAAGTTTATTGATCGTACGAACCATTTCTAAAACCTGATCAAACTCTTCGCCATCTTTTACATTTCTCCAGGCAGCTCCCATACAAACGCGGGAAGATCCGCTGGATTTAGCTCTTAAAGCCTGAGCTTTTACGTGGCTCACCGTCATTAAGTCATTTCCTTCAACTCCGGTATTATACCTTGCAGCTTGTGGGCAATAACCACAATCTTCAGGACATCCGCCTGTTTTTATTGATAATAAAGTAGAAACCTGAACGACGTTTGGATCGTGTTTTTGTCTGTGAATTGTTGCAGCTTCATAAAGCAAATCCATTAGTGGTTTATTATAGATTGCTATTATTTCGTCTTTTGTCCAATTGTGTTTTGTTATGCTCATGGATACAATTTTTTTTGAAGTTTTAAAAGTAATTAAATTGTAGTAACCAACAACACTGATTGTTGTAATTGAATATTTGGCAAGTCTTTTAAAAAAGAAGCGCTCAAAAATCATAAAATTATAGGTTTTTATGATTTTTGAGCGCTTAAATGGTTGTTTTTATTTTGAATAATTAATCGGCTGCATATTTATTGTTCCAATATAACATCATCATTAAGGTAACAATTACCGATGAAGCGAGCCCTTCAAAAAGCAGACAAATACAATAAGTTGGTACAGAAGGATTTCCTCCAAACATAAAAGTTTTGGATAAAGTTTCTACATAAGCATCCCCGCCTCGGGCATAACTGTAAACCAATAATCCAAAAACACTCAATGCAACACCAACAACAGAAGTTGTAATTGCAGAAACTGCATTTGATACAAAACTCGTTTCCCCTTCATGAAGATTCATTACCATTGTTCTGTTTACGCCATAAAATATAAAAAATACATTCAGCGTACGCAGGTAAAACAAATCTGCTAAACCTAATACATTCATCAATAAAAAATAAATGCCAATTCCGAGGAATATTAAAAAACCGTTTGTTATTTCTTTAGGTAATTTCATAGTGGTTATTTTTAAAGAAGTTAATAGTAAATGTTTGGGAAACAGAGTCCTATATCAAATTTACTAAAAAAATAACTACGATGATCTAAAATTGGTAAAATGTTATGTATGAGGAATAATGTTCAGAAAAAAGAATTCTTTTCTTGAAATAGGTGAAGTCCTTACAGGACATTAATGCAGGTGCGGTATTTTTTTTTGTTACCGATGTTTAACTCCTAACGGAGTACGTTTTAAGAAGTTTTATATTGATAAAAACCAGATTAGTTATTTTTACAACACATTTTTAGCCCCAAACAAATCATATCTCGTAGAGATTTAATATCGGTAGAAAATTATTGTAAGCGATTCCATTTTGTTCCGTAGGAACTATATATTTGTTGATGTTTAACTCTTAAAGGAATATATTAAGATTTATAATAATGGAAATAAGATACGTCATGTTTGCAGCTTATTTTTAATCCCTATAGAATATATCTCGTAGAGATTTTATATCGGTAGAATATAATTTTCAAGTATTTATTTTGTCCCGTAGGGACTATACATATTGTAATTATATCAATCGAAATATAATTATTGAAACTTACTTACAAAATTTAAAGAATCCTGTTTGTCTTGATTTAATTGAGCTTTCATTAAATCAATTGAACCGAATTTTTGTTCTCCGCGAAGATATTGCAATAATGAAACCTCAATTTTTTTGCCATAAATATCAGCATCAAAATCAAAAAGGTTTACTTCAATAGTTTGTTTTTGGCCATTCACAGTTGGATTGAAACCGATATTCATCATTCCGAAAACTTCTAAATCATCAATCAAAGCTTTCACAACATAAACACCATTTTTCGGTATTAACTTATATTCCTCTTCAATTTGAATATTTGCCGTTGGAAAACCTATTGTTCTTCCTAACTGTTTTCCTTTTACAACTTCACCGCTCAAAAAATAGTCATAGCCTAAATATTCATTGGCTAATTCCATATTTCCTTCATCTAAAGCTTTTCTGATCTTGGTAGAACTGACAGAAACATCTTGTATTTCTTCTGCAGAAATTTGTTCCACTTCAAAACCATATTCAGCACCAAAAGCAATTAAATTATCAATATTGGCCGTTCTGTTTCTTCCAAAACGATGATCGTGACCAATAATTATTTTTTGAATATGAAACTGATTAACTAAAATAGTGCTGACAAATTCTTCGGCAGTTAATCTTGAGAAACTTTCATTAAACGGATGAATAACTAAATTTTCAATTCCGGTTGCTTCTAAAAGTTTTGTTTTTTCAGCAATAGTATTCAGCAGTTTTATTTCTGATTTTTCTTGTAAAACCATTCTCGGATGCGGAAAAAATGTAAGTACTAAACTTTCGTATTTGCCATTTTCCGTGTTTTGAGTAATTCTTTCCAGAATTTTTTTATGACCAATATGTACGCCATCAAAAGTACCAAGAGTCAAAATTGTTTTCTTGGTCGAATGGAAATCGTTTATAGAATGAAAGAGCTTCAAAACAAATTATTTAAGATGCTGCAAATTTATACTATCTATTTTAAATTTTGTACTAAGGGCAATTGATTTTTTAGGAACATTATGTTTCTTTTGTCGAAAAAATCACGGATTCGTCGACTAAAAAACGTTAAATGTCGTTTAGATGTAAGAATTTGATTTAATTCGACTAAATTTGATTTCATAAAAATATCACTCAGCATGAAGAAACAATTACTTTATTTTCTGATTATCTTTTCATTTGTACAACTTCATGCACAAAGTGACGACCTGTGGCAAAAAGTTAATTCGGTTTCAGTCTCTGGAAAAAAAACTTCAGTATCTGATTCGGAAAACCTGTATTATAAATTAAACACAGAATCCTTAACGGCAAAATTGGCCAAAACAACTCAAAAATCAGCATTAAGTTCAAATGCTGAGATTACAATTCCTAATGCAAAAGGGGTTTTAGAAAGATTTCAGGTTTGGGAATCTTCTAATTTTGATCCTGAACTACAAGCAAAATACCCAGAAATTAGAGCTTATGAAGGAAGCGGTTTAGACGATAAATCGGCAAAAATACATTTTAGTCTTTCGCCTAGAGGTCTTCAAACAATGCTTTTTAGAGCAGATAAAGCCACTGAGTTTATCGAGCAAAATCCAGATAACAAGGCAGAGTATGTTTTGTTTTCTTCGAAAGATGCAGCTTCAAAAACAAAGTTAGTATGTAAAACTATAGATGCTGTTGTAAATAATAAAGAAGGAAAAACTGCTAAAACAACATCTAATAATAAAGTTTTTAAAACACTTCGTTTAGCATTGTCCTGTACAGCAGAATATACAGCGTATTTTGGCGGAACAAAAGCGGGAGCTTTAGCCGGAATGAATGCAACACTAACAAGAGTGAATGGTGTTTTAAATAAAGATTTAGCATTGAAACTGGTTTTGATTGCCAATAATGATGCAGTAATTTATACCAATGTTGCAAACCAGCCTTATTCTAATGCTTCAGATGGTGCAGATGGTGCATGGAATCAGGAAGTTCAAACAACGTTGACAAATATTATCGGTAATAATAATTATGATATTGGACATTTGTTTGGTGCTTCTGGCGGAGGAGGAAATGCCGGTTGTATAGGTTGTATTTGTTCAAATCCAACAACAGGTGATCCTTTAGCAAAAGGAAGTGCTTTTACTTCTCCTTCAGATGGAAAACCAGAAGGTGATACTTTTGATATTGATTTTGTGATACACGAATTCGGACATCAATTGGGTGCGAATCATACTTTTTCATATGATTCAGGTGAAAGAACATCAGTAAATGTTGAGCCGGGAAGCGGTTCTACAATAATGGGATATGCCGGAGTTACTGGCGATTATGATATTCAAAATAATTCTGACGACTATTTTGCTTATGCAAGTATTTTACAGATCCAGAATACACTTGCAGGAAAAAGCTGTCCGGTTAGCACCAATTTAACCAATAATCCGCCTGTAATTAGTGCAGGAAGTAATTATACAATTCCAATTAGTACGCCATTTATTTTAAAAGGAACCGGTTCAGATCCCGAAGGAGATATTATCACGTACACTTGGGAAGAATATGATAATGCTACTACAACATCTGAAGCCAATAGTATCGCATATCCAACAAAACCAGACGGGCCTTTATTTAGATCATTTGCTCCAACAACTTCACCTGTTCGTTATTTTCCAAGTTATAATTCGGTATTACAAAATAAATTAACCACAACCTGGGAATCTGTTTCGTCTATCGCCAGAACATTAAATTTTACTTTAACAGGTAGAGATAATGCAGCTTTAGGTACAGCTCAGACGAATACAAGTGCAATGTCAGTGAATGTGGTTGCTACAGCTGGTCCTTTTGCGGTAACATCGCATAATGGCGATAATGTGAGCTGGCAGCAAGGTACAAGTCAAACCGTTACATGGAGCGTTAATAATACCAATAACCTGCAAGGTTCTTCTTTAGTAAATATCAAACTTTCTACAGACGGCGGTTTAACTTTTCCAACCACTTTAGCGGCTAATACCGCAAATGATGGTTCAGAAGTTATTGCTCTGCCTGCTAGTATTCCTTCGTCTACAAATTGCAGACTTCTTATTGAACCAACGGCAAATATCTATTATACTTTAAACAGTAAACCGTTTGCTATTGGGTATACAACAACAACAAGCTGTAATACCTATAGTTTTGAAAGTCCTTTTAATATTCTGGCTTCAACAAGTTATACAACAAAATCAGTTAGTGTACCAAGTGCAACAGGAACAATTTCAGATGTAAATGTTTTGGTAAATGTTACGCACGAACGATTATCAGATCTTGAAATCCAAATCGTGAGTCCGCAGGGAACAACAGTTCGTTTGTTTAATAAATCATGTCCAAGTTTAAATTCGACATTGATTCTTAATTTTGATGATTCAGGAAATGCTTTAGATTGCAGCAAAACAACAGAACAAATTGTTATTCCGGTTAATGAATTGAGTGCTTTTAATGGGCAGACACAACAGGGAACATGGACATTTAGAGTTCGTGACGCCGTTTCGGGAATGTTTGGAAAAATAAATTCAGCATCAGTAAACATCTGTACCAAAACATTTACTTTGGGTACAGATGATTTTGAAACTCTTGATTTTGCGCTTTATCCAAATCCAAACAAAGGAAGTTTTACAGTTCAATTTGCAAGTCAATCAAATAATGTTCAGATTTTTGTACACGATATTTTAGGAAAAAGTGTTTACACGAAAACCTTCGAAGCATCTGGAGACTTTAATCAAAACATTCAGCTTCCAAATGTTTCAGCAGGAATTTATTTAGTAACCGTTATCGATGGAAACAGAAGAACAGTTAAGAAAATAATAGTCAACTAAAATTATTAAACTTCAATAAAAAAGAAATTCCAAATACCAAAAAACAACTTAAGTTTTGGAATTTGGAATTTTTCTTTTATTGGAATTTCCTTTTTTAAGAGTTCGCCATCGCCATACAAACAATGCTGATTTTTGTTCCCGGAATTTTTAACAATGCTCTGGAACAAGCTTCGAGTGTTGCTCCGGTTGTCAATACATCATCAACAATTAAAAAATGTTTGTTATGATTTTCTTCGGTTGAAATTACATCGAAGATATTTTCGATGTTTTCAGATCTTCCCAAAAGATTCTTTTTTGATTGTGTTTTAGAATATTTCTTTCGATATAAAACCGAACTATTATACGGAATTTTTAAACCTTCGGCTAAAGCCTTTCCAAAAGTGGTAACCTGATTGTAACCGCGTTCCTTAAATTTTCGCGGATGTAAAGGAACCGGAATTACAGCATCAAAAGGTATTTCAAGTTTCAGTTCTTTTAAATCCTCTACATACCAGTTTCCTAAAACGGTGCCAATTTCTTCGTGGCCTTTATATTTCAGGTTATGAATGAGTTCCTGAACAATTCCTTTTTTAATAAAATAAATAAAGGCAGAAACATGTTCGGTTTCTATTTTGCCATAAAACTTTTTGACGGCTTCATTATTTGAATCTAAATGATATTGAGTTAGAGGTAGTTCATGACGGCAATTCGTGCATAAAACAGTTTCGTTTGTCATTAAAACGGCACGACAGCCAGAGCAAACTTTAGGGAAAAAGAGATCAATTATAAAATTAAACACAAATAGAAAGAATTTAGTTACAAAACTAACCAAATTTAAACTTCAATCTTTTTTATTTTTCTTTTTTTTATAAGTACTTTTTATATTTTTGCATTACTATGGCAAAACAAGAAGATTTATTTAAGAATGTGGTTTCGCACGCAAAAGAGTACGGATTTATTTTTCCGTCAAGCGAAGTTTACGATGGATTGAGTGCAGTTTATGATTATGCACAAAATGGCGTCGAATTAAAAAAGAATATCCGTGAATATTGGTGGAAATCAATGGTTCAGATGAATGAAAATATTGTCGGCCTTGATGCTGCAATATTAATGCATCCAACAACCTGGAAAGCTTCAGGCCACGTTGATGCCTTCAATGATCCGTTAATTGATAATAAAGATTCTAAAAAAAGATATAGAGCCGACGTTTTAGTAGAAGAATATGCTGAAAAGATAAATATAAAAGCTCAAAAAGAAATTGAAAAAGCAAGAGCTCGTTTTGGTGATGCTTTTAATGAGGAAGAATTTATTACAACAAATGCACGCGTTGTAGAATATCTTGCAAAATATAAAGAAATTTTATCAAGGCTTGCAAAAGGAATGACTGATGATCTTCAGGATGTAAAAGCTTTAATCGAAGAATTAGAAATTGCTGATCCTGAAACGGGTTCTAAAAACTGGACAGATGTTAAGCAATTCAACTTAATGTTCGGAACTAAATTGGGTGCTTCTGCTGAGTCTGCAATGGATTTATATTTACGTCCGGAAACAGCGCAGGGTATTTTTGTGAACTTTTTAAATGTTCAGAAATCAGGTCGTATGAAAGTTCCGTTTGGAATTGCTCAAACTGGTAAAGCGTTTAGAAATGAAATCGTTGCAAGACAATTCATTTTCCGTATGCGTGAATTCGAACAAATGGAAATGCAGTTTTTCGTGCGTCCGGGAGAAGAAATGCAATGGTACCATCATTGGAAAGAAACACGTTTAAAATGGCATTTATCTTTAGGATTAGGAAAAGAGAATTACCGTTTTCACGATCA
>NZ_DLHA01000010.1 GCF_002482975.1 Flavobacterium sp. UBA7680
AGAAACTGTTGTATATTTCAATACATATTTTTTACCTGGGTTTATGATTCCGTATGCAGCCTGGCACATTAAAGTTGCTTCGTGGAAACCACAAAGAATTAACTTTAATTTTCCTGGGTAAGTGTTGATATCACCAATTGCGAAGATTCCCGGAATGTTAGTTTGGTAATCTAATGCGTTGTTTACTTTAATTGCATTTTTCTCTATTTCTAATCCCCAGTCTCCAATTGGACCTAATTTTGGAGTTAATCCGAAAAGCGGAATAAAGAAATCAGTTTCGATTTTACGGTGTGCACCGTTTTCTTCGATATCTAATGATTCAACATGCTCAGCACCATTGATTCCGATAACTTCTGCCGGCGTAATTAATTTAATTTTCCCGGCTGTTTTTAATTCCTGTACTTTTTCTACAGAATCTAAAGCTCCTCTAAATTCGTTTCTACGGTGAATTAAAGTTACTTCTGAAGCTACGTTTGCTAAGAAAATTGACCAGTCTAACGCTGAATCTCCTCCTCCTGCAATTACAACTCTTTTATTTCTGAATTTCTCAGGATTTTTGATAAAGTATTTTACTCCTTTATCTTCATAAAACTCGATATCTTCGATAAGTGGTTTACGAGGCTCAAAACTTCCTAAACCTCCTGCGATTGCAATAACAGGCGCGTGGAATTTAGTTCCTT
Organism: Flavobacterium sp. UBA7680; assembly: GCF_002482975.1. Classification (GTDB taxonomy): domain Bacteria; phylum Bacteroidota; class Bacteroidia; order Flavobacteriales; family Flavobacteriaceae; genus Flavobacterium. Next base: position 681 of record NZ_DLHA01000010.1, read on the forward strand.
TGTTTGAAGTTACAATAAAAGATCCGTCTTCTTGTTTGTCAATGGTTTCAGCACGTTCTCCTAATGTATAACCTGGCTCAAATTGCTTAATTTGTTCTTGCAAATTATCAATTAAATCTCCTGCTAAAACTTCTGGGAATCCCGGAATATCGTAAATAGGCTTTTTTGGATATAACTCTGATAGTTGTCCTCCTGCTTGTGGCAATGCATCTAAAATGTGACATTTTAATTTTAACAATCCTGCCTCGAAAACGGCAAATAAACCTGTTGGGCCTGCTCCAATTATAAGTATATCTGTTTTAATCATTATGTTTGTTGTTTATAATCATTCTTAATAATACAAAGAAACGAATAATTTATTCTCCTGACAATGATTTTTATCATTATTCATTTCTTCTCATTCATCCATCGGGTTGAAACCCGACGCTACAATATAAATCGTTCCTTCGAAATCATCGGGTTAAAACCCGACGCTACAATATGTAACGTTCCTTCGGAACTTTTTTATTATTCTTTATTCTTCAATGAATCGGTTATTTCGTTCATCCTTTTTACCTTTTCTTCAAAATTTCCTTTTAAGGTTTTGCGATATTCATTGAGATTTTCTACCATCTGATTTATGTCTTCCGGAATTACTTCTTCAAAAAATTCCCGAAGCCTTTTTGCCGTTGTCGGCGATTTTCCATTGGTTGAAATAGCAATCTTTACATTTCCTTTTGTTACTATTCCGCCTAAATAATAATCACACAAATCTGGCGTATCGGCTATATTGCAAATCAAATAACGCTTTCTCGATAATTCGTAAACCTTTTTATTCACTTTCAAATCGTCAGTACAGGCAATTACCATGTGACGTTTTTTGAGCATTTTCTTTTTAAACTTCGATTTTGTCAATTTTATCGAAGGATGGTTTTCTGCTAAAACTTTAATTTCTAAATGAAATTCTTTTGCTACTACCTCAACATTTGCATTCGGACTTGATTTCAACAAGAAAGAAAGCTTTTCCAGACCTACATTTCCTCCGCCTACAATCAGTACATTTAAATTGTGAAGCTTTAGAAATATTGGATATAATTCGTTTTGTTCCATTTTAATTTATTTTCATCTAACCAAAATTAGATGATTTTTTGATGCATATTGAATTAAATATCCATGCGTTCCCGAGGTTGAAACCTCGGGCTATGTTTTCCAATCTCTCGTTTATTCCCCGGATTAAAATCCGGCGCTACAATATGAATCGTTCCTTCGGAATTTTATCTTGAAACTTCTTTTGATAAAAATTCTTCGTAAAATCCTTTTAGTTTGCTGCTTTCGCGGACAACTTCGCCTAAAACAATAATGGCTGGTGAACCTAATTCTTTTTCTTTTACAATATTTAGAATAGAATTTACTGTTCCTACGCCTACTTTTTCTTCTGCTGTTGTTCCGTTTTGAATGATCGCAACGGGTAAGCTTCCTTTATTTTCTTTCTGAAATAAATCGATGATTTGAGGCAATTTGTGCATTCCCATCAAAATCACAACTGTTGCAGAAGATTGTGCTGCCAAAGCTACATCTGAAGATAATTTTCTATCAGAAGTTGTTCCGGTAATTGCCCAAAAGCTTTCAGAAACTCCTCGTTTTGTAATCGAAATTCCCTGACTTGCAGGAACAGCAACTACAGAGGAAATTCCGGGAACTACGATGGTCTCAATTCCGAAGCTTTCTGCAAATTCCACTTCTTCGCTTCCTCTTCCAAAAATAAACGGATCTCCGCCTTTTAGCCGAACTACATTTCCGTAAGTCAAAGCATTATCGACAATCAGTTGATTGATTTGATCTTGCGTATAAGCATGATTTCCGATTCTTTTTCCAACAAAAATTCGGATGGCATTTTTAGGCGCATAATCCAGAATTTCTTCGTTGGCCAAAGCGTCATATAAAACCACATTTGCTTCAGCCAATGCTTTTACAGCTTTTAGCGTAAGTAAGTCAGGATCGCCCGGACCTGCACCGACTAAAGTTATTTTGGGTTTGATATTAAGCATTTTCTAATTCCTGAGCTCTGAATGTTTCGATTTTGTCAAAGAAAACTACTGCCTGAGCAATGTAATTTTTAGCGAAAGCTTCTGATGGTTCTTTTTTATTGATTTGGTAAACCAAATTTTTAAAAGTTGAGTTTAATTCTATTTTATTAGTATCGATAAAAACAGTGTCAAACAAATCTACAATTCCTGCGTGGTGGTTTGTTTTTTGGTTTTCTGCCAATAACAATGCTTTTGCACCGTTTACAAATCCTGCGTAAGCATGATAGATTGCATCTGACCATTTTTTCTCGTCGAAAGATTCCTGAGCTAAAAACAATTTTTCTTTAGCTTCAAACAATAATGTCGCTACTAAATCGATCACCACTCCGGCACATTCTCCAACTCCAACTGCTTTTACGTAATTGTCTGCATTACCCCAATCTACAAAATCAGCTTCTGTTAAATTGGTTACATCTGCGAAAGGTTTCAAAATTTCGTAGAAATATTTCTCTCCTTTTAGATCGTAATAGTTTAGGAATTTTTCTCCGTTTGCATTCGCATTAAAATCATTTAAAATTGTACGCAAAGCATCTGGACCTCTTCTACTCGGAATTTTAATTACTTTATCAGCAAAACGTCCTGCTCCATTTCCTAATCTTCCTCCGCCTAATAAAACCTGCAATGCCGGAGCAACCAGTTTACCTGAGTTGATAGACATTCCCTGGAATCCAATTGCCGACATATTATGTTGTCCGCAGGCATTCATACAACCTGAAATTTTAATTTCGATTTCGCGGTTGTTTAAATACTGAGGATATTCAGCAGTTAAAACTCTTTCTAATTCTTCTGCAATACCGGTACTACTTGCAATCCCCAAATTACAAGTATCAGTACCCGGACATGCCGTAATATCTCCTGTAGAATTATATCCTAATTGAACAAAATCCAGTTTGGCTAATTCCTGATAAAAGAATGGTAAATTCTCTTCTTTTACGTGACGTATTACAATATTTTGACGCAATGAAAAACGTAATTCATTTGCTGCGTAATTTTTAATTAATGCGGCTAATAATCGTGCCTTATCAGTATAAAAATCTCCTAATAAAACTTTGATTCCAATTGCATAATAACCATCTTGTTTTTGCTTGATTACATTCGATTTTTTCCAAGCTTCATAAGCTGCAGTATCTTCGATTGTAACTTGCGGAACTTCTAATAATGGCTCTGTAATTGGTCCGTCAAAAGCAGTTGTATCTATTTCATGTGTTTCAAAAGCAATGGCTTTTTTCTCTTGTTCAACCAAATCAAGGAAAACATCTCTTCCCATTTCTTTGATTAAGAATTTCATACGCGCTTTCATTCTTTTTGCACGCTCTCCATATCTGTCGAAAATACGAATGATTCCTTCTGCTGTTGGAATGATTTCGTTTACCGGAACGAATTCTGAAAGCAATTCTGCATGTGCCGGCTGAGATCCTAAACCTCCTCCAAACATGATTTTAAATCCGCGTTCACCGTCTTTAATTTTCGGAATAAATCCTAAATCGTGTAAATAACTCAAAGCCGTATCTTCGTCTGAAGAAGAGAACGAAATTTTGAATTTACGTCCCATTTCCTGACAAATTGGGTTTCTTAACAAATATTGAAAAAGTCCGTGTGCATAAGGCGAAACATCAAATGGTTCGTTTACGTCAACTCCAGCCAATTCGCTTCCTGTGATATTTCTAACGGTGTTTCCACAAGCTTCGCGAAGCGTGATATCGTCTTTAGCCAAATCTGCCCAAAGTTCTGGTGTTCTGTCTAAACTCACGTAGTGAATCTGGATATCCTGACGCGTCGTAATGTGCAAACGTCCTGTAGAATATTCATCAGAAACTTGCGTGATACGCACTAATTGCTCGCTGGTAACTTTACCATATGGCAATTTGATACGGATCATCTGAACGCCTTCCTGACGTTGCCCATAAATTCCACGCGCTAAACGAAGACTACGAAAACGCTCATCATCAATTTTTCCTCCACGGAATAAATGAATCTTTTTTTCTAATTCGATAATCTCTCTTTGAACTACCGGATTTTCTATTTCTGTTCTAAAACTTTCCATTTGTTTTGATGCTTTAGGCTTTAAGCTGTAGGCTATAAGCTTTTTAAACTTTGTGTCTTTCCTCATTTAAGCTTAAGGCTTATTGCTTAAAGCTTATTGCAGGTTTACCTAATAAATCCTACTCCTGCTGTTGTGTTTGTTGCTGTATCAATTAAGATAAAAGCTCCGTTTGATTTGTTTTCGTTGTAAGCGTCAAAATATAAAGGTTTGCTTAATTTGATGCTTACTTCTCCTATTTCGTTGATGGCTAATTGTGAAGCTTCTTTTGTTCCGGAATAGTCTGTTGAGATGGTATTTTTGATACTTTCTACTTTGGCTAAAACCGAATTTGTATTGTGCTGTACAATATATTTTGTTCCTGCAACCAGTTTTTTGCTGTCCATCCAGCAAACTGTTGTTGTGATCTCTTTTTCAATTTTTGGAAGTTCTGATGATTTTACAATCATGTCGCCTCTCGTTACATTGATATCATTTTCTAATTCGATGGTAATTGATGAACCTGCAACGGCTTCGTCAAATGTTTTATCGAAAAAGTGAATTTTAGATACTTTTGATTCTGTTAAAGAAGGAAGAACTGTTACAGCATCTCCAACTTTAATAGAGTTTCCGTATAATTTCCCTGCGTAACCTCTAAAATCGTGGTATTCTTCTGTTTTTGGACGAATCACAGTTTGAACTGGGAAACGTGCTTTTCCTGCTTCAAAAACATCATGAGCATGTAATCCTTCTAAATGTTCTAAAACCGTTTGACCTGTATACCAAGGCATATCTTTTGACTGATCAACTACGTTTCCGCCATTGATTGCGCTTAACGGAATGTAACTTACGTTTTGTTCCTTGAAAGTACTTTTTGCATTTAATGCCTGAAAATCAGCTTTGATTTTATTGAAAACTTCTTCAGAATAATCCACTAAATCCATTTTATTAATCGCAACAATTACTTCTTTTACTCGCAATAAATTATTGATAAAAAAATGACGGTACGTTTGCTCAATAACTCCTTTTCTGGCATCAATTAAAATAATCGAAACCTGAGAAGTCGAAGCTCCTGTAACCATGTTTCTAGTATATTCTACGTGACCTGGAGTATCGGCAATAATGTAACTTTTCTTTGCTGTCGAAAAATAAATGTGCGCAACATCAATCGTGATTCCTTGTTCTCTTTCAGCCACTAAACCATCTGTTGCTAATGAGAAATCCAGATAATCATATCCTTTTTGTTTACTGCTTTTTTCGATTGCTTCTATCTTATCAGTCGTCAATGATTTTGTGTCATACAATAATCTCCCGATCAAAGTACTTTTTCCGTCATCTACACTTCCTGCTGTTGCTATTTTTAAAACTTCCATTCTTGTATATTGTTTCAGGTTTAAAGTTTCAGGTTTCATGTTCTCTCGAAACTTATAAATCTGTATGTTTTTGTTTTTTTGATTTCCTTTTTAATTACTTCCTGAATTGCCTTCATAATTCACAATTCATAACTCATAATTATTAAAAATAACCTTGTTGTTTTCTCTTTTCCATTGCAGCTTCAGAACGTTTGTCATCGATTCTGGCTCCTCTTTCAGAAATCGTTGATTCTCTAATTTCGCCTACAACTTCTTCGATTGTTGCTGCGTAAGATTCAACCGCTGCTGTACAACTCATATCTCCAACGGTTCTGAAGCGAACAATTCTTTCTTCGATTTGTTCGTCTTCTTCTTGGTACACAAAAGGAGAATGCGACCAGATTAAACCGTCTCTCAAAAAAACTTTTCTTTTATGTGAAAAATAGATTGACGGAATTTCGATGTGTTCTTTTTCGATATAACTCCAAACATCTAATTCTGTCCAGTTTGAAATTGGGAAAACACGAACGTTTTGTCCATTTTCAATTTTTCCATTTAAGATATCAAACAATTCTGGTCTTTGATTTTTTTCGTCCCATTGTCCGAAATCATCACGAACTGAGAAAATACGTTCTTTAGCTCTTGCTTTTTCTTCATCACGACGCGCACCGCCAATACAAGCATCAAACTTAAATTCTTCAATTGCATCTAAAAGTGTTGTCGTTTGCAGGCTGTTTCTACTAGAATATTTTCCTGTTTCTTCAACCACTTTTCCTTCATCAATAGCATCCTGAACATTACGAACGATCAACTCTAAACCTAATTCTTCTACCAATTTATCTCTGAAAGCAATTGTTTCTGGGAAATTGTGTCCCGTATCAACGTGTAAAAGAGGAAACGGAATCTTAGCAGGAAAAAATGCTTTTTGCGCCAAACGCACTAATGTTATAGAATCTTTTCCTCCTGAGAAAAGTAAAACCGGTTTGTCAAACTGTGAAATTACTTCTCTGAAAATGTATATCGCTTCACTCTCTAAAGCGTTTGTTTTTAATACTGAACTCATTGTTTTTTGTTTGATATTTTTTAGTTTCAAGTTTCAGGTTTTAAGTTGTGAGTTACTCTAAAACTTTCCGCTATTTATTCTGTTTTCTATTCTTCCCCGGATTAAAATCCGGCGCTACAATATGGATCGTTCCTTCGGAACTTTAAATCTATATTCTTTATTCTATTCTCTATTTTCTTGTCTCTTGCTTCTTGCCTCTAAAAATCTAGACTTACTCTTTTTTAGCGCTATGCAAACCACACTCTTTATGGCTTGATTCCCACCACCATCTTCCGGCTCTGATATCTTCACCCGGAAAAATTGCTCTTGTACAAGGTGCGCAGCCAATACTTACGAAACCTTGTTTGTGTAAAGCATTTTGAGGTACATTATTTTCTGAAAGATACGTTTCAACTTCTTCTAAAGTCCATTTTAGTAACGGATTGAATTTTATAATTTCGAAGTTTCCATCGTATTCAAACAAATGCAAATCCTGTCTGTTTTCTGATTGTTCGGCTCTTAAACCTGTAATCCAAACTGAATTTCCTGCTAAAGCTTTTCGTAACGGAACTACTTTTCGAATAAAACAACATTCTTTTCTGTTTTCAACTGAATCGTAAAAGCTGTTTGGTCCTTTTTCTTTTAGAAGATTTTCTACCGCTGTTGCTTCTGGAAAAAAAACTTCAATAGGTCTTTTATACTTTTTTAATGTTTTGTGAAAAACGTCGTAAGTTTCCTGAAATAATCTTCCGGTGTCTAAAGTAAAAACAGTAATATCAGTATTGCTTTTTGCAATAAAATCTGTAATTACCTGATCTTCCTGTCCAAAAGAAGTGGAAAAAATTACTTTTCCCGGAAACTCTTTTGCTAAAAAAACTAAGGTTTCGTCCAGCGAAAAATCTTTTGTTTTCTCTAATAATTCTTGTACAATAATCGCACTCATAATCTCTTTCTCCTAATCTAAAGAATTATAATAATTTAGATAATGTTTTTAAACTCAATAATATAATTAGAATTCCAACGGCAACCATCATTGGTTTTCTTTTGATTTTATTTACCAAATATGCTGCTAATGGCGCTGAAATAACTCCTCCTAAAATCAATCCGATGATTACCTGCCAGCCATGAATTCCTCCAAAAAGCATAAAAGTAATACCACTTGCAAATGAAATTGCAAACTCCGCTGCATTTACTGAACCAATTGTATATCTCGGGTTTCTTCCTCTTCCTAATAATGTTGAAGTTACGATTGGTCCCCAGCCTCCGCCGCCAACCGAATCCATAAAACCTCCAAATACAGCTAAAGCGCCTAATCTTTTCGTTTTCTTCTTTACAATTGTTTTTTTCAATGCTTTTCTGATGATAACAAGTGCTAAAATAATCATGTAAACTGCAATAAATGGCTTAATAACATCTCCATTAATAATATCAGATAATAAATAAGCTCCTGTAATTGAACCTAAAACACCTGGGATTAATAAATGTTTTGTCAATTTTTTATTGATGTTCCCAAATCTATGATGTGAAAGTGCCGATGCTCCCGTTGTAAACATTTCAGATACGTGAACTGCCGTACTACTTACAACCGGCGGAACTCCGTAAGCCAATAAAAATGACGTTGAAGTTGCTCCATAACCCATTCCTAAAGTTCCGTCAACTAATTGAGCGAAAACTCCAATGGCGAAAAACACTAAAAATTCTTCATTAAATCCTTCTACAAATCCATTCCACGAAAATTCAGCGTGGTGATTGTATATTAATACAGTTAATAAACTTACTAGTAAAACAACAGGAATTCCAATCCATAGCTTTTCTTTAAAAGAATCGGCGGTATTTATTTTCAGTTCTCTTTCCATATTAAATGATTGAATTTGTTTTCAAAACCTATTACCCTATCGGGTTAATAGATTACTTTGCAAAAATACTATTTATTTCTAAAAATCAAAACAAATATTATCGTTTTTTTAAACCTTTAACTTACTCTGGATCACGTTGAAACAAATAATTGAATTAATTTCACAAATAATGATCTATAACACCATATTTAAACAATATATTCCTCTGAAATGTTTGGTTATATAAATATATCTTAATCTCTACAATTTCCATAGGATAATTATAAAAATGTCGTTATTTTAGCGATAAATTTTTTTATATGGATTTTCAAATAGGTCTTGTAATTGCAGGATTAGCAGTAGGTTTTATTGTTGGATTGACTGGAGTTGGAGGCGGATCTTTAATGACTCCAATTTTATTATATTTCCGTATTTCTCCAACAACAGCTGTAGGTACAGATTTGCTTTATGCTGCTTTTACCAAAATGGGAGGCGTTTTTGTACATAATAAAAAAGGTAACATCAACTGGAAAATTACAGGCTGGTTAACACTTGGCAGCGTTCCTGCTTCCTTACTAACTTTATGGATCTTAAACAGTATTAAAACAGATATTGAGACTATTAATGCTGTTATTAAATACAGTTTAGGCTGGGCATTATTATTTACATCGGTTGCTATTATTTTCAAAAAGAAACTTCTTGTTTTTTCTCAGAAACATGCAGGAGATAAATTTCATAACGAAAGCACTACTCAAAATATGCTGACTATAGGAATTGGAATTTTATTGGGTGCAACCGTAACTTTAACTTCTATTGGAGCCGGAGCATTGGGAACGGTAACTTTGTTTTTCCTTTATCCCCTTTTGCCAACACCTCGTTTAGTAGGGACTGAAATTGCTCACGCTGTTCCGTTGACTTTAGTTGCAGGAATTGGCCACGCTTCTATGGGAAATTTAGATTTAATGCTATTAGGACAATTATTACTAGGATCTCTTCCCGGAATTTGTATTGGAAGCAGTTTAAGCGGAAAAGTACCGGATCTATTTCTTAGAAATGCTATCGCTGTAATGCTTTTCCTGGCAGGATATAAATTGATTTTTTAAAATATTTTTTTTTCACCATATAAGTTATATAAGTTCATTTTAGTAGAGACGCATAGCAGCGTGTCTAAATTTAAACGATGATAAATTAAATGAACTTATATAACTTATATGGTGAAAAATTAAAATGCAATATCTGCAAGCGAATTACTTTCTAATATTTTAAGTGTATTATCTCTTACTTCTGTCATTAAACGTCGTGCTGCGCAGGTAGATTCATCATCGCAGTCATCGCATTTTTCGTAGAAATTATGACTTGCGCATGGAAGCAGTGCAATTGGTCCTTCAAGAATTCGGTATACTTTGGCCATACTGATATCTTTTGGATCTTTTATCAGATAATAACCGCCGCCTTTTCCTTTTTTTGCTCCAAGAAATCCGGAGTTTCTCAATAATAATAAAATACTTTCCAGAAATTTTATCGAAATATGTTCACTTTTTGCAATTTCTGCTATTTGTACAGGTTCGTTATTTTCTCGTCTGGCTAAATAGGTTAAAGCTTTAATTCCGTATTTTGTTTTCTTTGAAAGCATCTTTAAATTTTAGATTTCAGACTGTAAATTTTAGATTATTTCTAAAATAAACAAGCTTCATATTATTCTGCAACAAAAATAGGCTTTTTAAATGAGAAAAATAACAGAACAAAATTATATTCTACTTATTCTATCAATTTAGTTCGGTGTTTCCTATTAAATTGAATTCGTGAAATAGTTTTACTTCGTTTTCAAGATCTTTTTTATTGACAACGTAGGTGTTAGAAATAGAATCATGCCAGTCTCTGGACGGACTGCCTAAAAAAGAGAATATCTCAAAAGGAATCAATCTGCATAAACTTCTTTTCAAAATAATTCCCCAACCGGGTTTGTTTCCGTTTTCATCAACTACCACAGTTCCTGTAATAAATTTTCCCACGGTACTTCCAAACACACCTTCTGCCACAACATAATAAGCTGTGATCATCAAAACACTTAAAAATATTATCATCCAGCTTCCTGCATTAAAAACCCAAAATCCAAATCCTGTTAATCCAACAGAATCTAAAACTTTTACGAGTGCAGGTATAACAAGACCTAATACCGTTGAGGCTGCATATGTAAAAATGTAATCTATCAAATAATTTAAAAATCTTATTTTTCGAGAAGAAATCAAGTCTTCTTCTAAAACATAAACAGATTCACTCATAGAATTTATTTTTTTGGTTTCTTTAAATTCTATTTTATTAAATCGTTTCGGTGTTACCGATTAAATTGAATTCGTGAAAAGTTTTCATATTTTCTTCTAATCCCTTTTTACTAACAACATATGTATTAGAAATTGAATCATGCCAGCCTCTTGAACCGCCTAGAAAAGTAAATGCATCAAAAGGAATTAAACGGCATAAGCTTCTTTTAAAAGCAACGCCTAAAGTTGGTTTTTCTCCATTTTCATCTACAACAATAGTTCCTGTAATAAACTTACCAATTGATCTTCCAAATAAGCCTTCCGTTAAAGTATAGTACATCATAGATACGGTTATAACGATAACATTCCAGCCTAAATCGCCTAAATTATCAACCCATACCCCAAGCCCATTCAGTCCAAATAATGCAATGAGAATACCAAGTAAAACTCCAATTACAATTAAAATGATCACAAAAACGGCCAGATCAATTATATAGTTTAAAAAACGCGCTCCTGCGGATGCTAATAATGTATCATCTAAAATGTAAGTAGAGTTACTCATGGTTGGTTAGTTTATTAAATTGATTATTATAGATTTAAATTTATAACGAAAACAAAAATATATTTTTTGTTCAAATAACCATCAAAAAAGAATGACGATTTTTAACAGTAATAAATTTACAGTCAAAAATCGTCATTATACGGTTTAGAAATCTAATATCTAAAATCAGAAATCTAAAATTATTTAATCCAGTGCTTGCTTTAAATCGGCAATTACATCTGCGACTGTTTCTAAACCTACAGAAACACGAACCAGACCTTGTGTGATTCCAACTGCAAGTTGATCTCCTTCAGATAATTTGCTGTGTGTTGTTGATGCTGGATGTGTTACAATCGTTTTTACGTCACCAATATTTGCCGAAAGAGAACATAATTTAATCTTATCCAAAAATTTTCTTCCTGCTTCAAGACCGCCTTTAATTTCGATCGCAATAATGTTACCGCCTAAAAGCATTTGTTTTTTGGCAATTTCATATTTTGGATGTGATTTCAAGAATGGATATTTCACACTGTTTACGTTTGGGTGACTTTCTAAAAATTCCGCCACTTTTAAAGCATTTTCACAATGTCTGTCCACACGAACAGCCAATGTTTCTAAACTTTTTGACAAAACCCATGCATTAAATGGCGACATTGCCGGTCCTGTATTTCTTGAAAACAAGTATATTTTACGAATTAACTCCGCTTCTCCAACTGCAACTCCTCCTAAAACACGACCTTGTCCGTCTATTAATTTTGTTGCTGAATGAATTACGATATGCGCACCGTATTTAATAGGCTGCTGAATGTATGGCGTAGCAAAACAGTTGTCAATTATTAAAATCAAATTGTGCTTTTTTGCAATTTGTCCTAACAATTCCAAATCTACTACATCTACACCAGGATTTGTTGGTGTTTCAGCATATAAAATTTTAGTGTTTGGCTTAATAAAACTTTCAATTGTTTCCGGTTTATTGATATCAAAATAAGAAGTTTCAATTTTCCATTTTGGGAAATACGTCATGAACAATGCATGAGTTGATCCAAAAACACTTCCTGCAGAAACAATATGATCTCCAGATTCTAACAATGCTGCAAACGTAGAATATATAGCTGCCATTCCGGTTGCAAAAGCATAACCGGCTTCGGCTCCTTCCATTGCACAAACTTTGTCTACAAATTCTGTTGTATTTGGGTTGCTGAAACGAGAGTAAATATTGCGGACTTTTTCTTCCGTGAAAGAAGCTCTCATATCCTCTGCATCTTCAAATATAAAACTTGATGATAAATACAAAGGAGTTGAATGTTCCTGAAATTGTGTTTTTTCTAAATGTGTACGTATGGCTTTAGTTTCAAAACCAAATTCTTCTATATTCATTATGTTGTGTGTTTAAAAGAGTTATTTCGCAGAGTTTCACAAAGTGATCACAGAGTTTCGCAAAATAATCTTTCATTATTTAATAGTTAGTCCAAAGAATTATCTAATTGACTAATTTTCTAATTGAATGTTGTTTAAAACAACTTTGTAATTGATTGTTGCTGTTGGTTCTACAGTTTTGGCAACGGAACAGTATTTCTCGAAAGAAAGCTGTGCGGCACGTTGTGCTTTTTCTGGATTGATATCACCTTCTAAATAAAAAACCACATCGATTTCTTTAAAAGGTTTTGCTTCGTCAATCTGTACGCGCGTTCCATCAACCTCAGCGTTAAAAGAAGTGATTTCCTGACGCTGCTTTTTCAAAATCGAAATCATATCAATTGCACTGCATCCGGCAACGCCCATTAATACCAACTCCATTGGACTTGCGCCTAAATCGCTTCCTCCAAATTCAGCTCTGCTGTCAACATCAACTACATGTCCGCGTTCATTTTTAAGTTTAAAATGAAAAGCGTCATTTACTCTGTTCAAAGTTACTTTCATGTTATTTTTCTTTTTTTTATTTGTTAGAGTTCAGCAATCTAAACTCTAAAATCTGCAATCTAAAATTCTAATTATCCTTTATCAGATAATCTCAAAATATCTCCAAAAACTCCTCTTGCCGTTACCGCAGAGCCTGCACCAGCTCCCTGAATAACAATTGGACGATCTCCGTAAGATTCTGTGTAAATTTCGAAGAAAGAATCAGACCCTTTTAAACCGCCAAGAGCAGTGTCTGAAGGAACAGAAACTAATTTTACTTCTAGATTTCCTTTATCATTTTGTAAATCACCAGACAATTCACCAATGTATCTTAATACATGATTTGGTTTTTGGTCGGCTTTAATTTTCTCGTAAATTGGGTCGAATTCTTTTAATTTCGTTAAGAAATCAGCAACATTTCCTTCGCGTAAATGTTCCGGAATCAGGTTTTGAATGGAGATTTCTTCAAACTCATTTTGTAAATCTAATTCTCTTGCCAAAATCAATAATTTTCTTCCCACATCATTTCCGCATAAATCCTCACGCGGGTCTGGTTCTGTATATCCGTTATCAATTGCTTCTTTCAGAATTTCGCTAAACGGAACATCTTTTGCAGAGAAATTATTGAATAAATAACTTAATGTTCCTGAGAAAACGCCTTTAATTTTTGTGATGTTTTCACCAGAAAGATGTAATAATTTAATCGTATCAATTAATGGCAAACCTGCACCAACATTAGTTTCGTACAAATAATTCTTTTGGTTTTCTGCCAAAGCTTTTCTCAATTCTTTATAAAAACCATACGTCAATGTATTCGCCACTTTATTTGAAGAAATTAAGTCGAAACTGCTTTCTACAAGCGGAACATAATTTTCTACGAATGATGCACTTGCCGTATTATCAATCGCAATTAAGTTTTCTAAATGATACTCATTTGCATAAGCGATAATGTCTTTGATTGTATACGGTTCACCTTTAGTTTCAATGTCATTTTTCCAGCTTGAAGTTACGCCATTTTTATTTAAAAGAAGCTTTTTAGAATTGGCAATTGCAAAAACATTCAGCTTAATATCTTTACGTTTTTCAATTGATGAAGCCGATTCTAAAATTTGATTAATCAAAGTTCCTCCCACTAATCCGTGACCGAAAATGGCGATGTTGATTTTTTTAGAAACTCCAAAAATCTCTCCGTGAATTACGTTTAAAGCTTTGTTTAGTTCTTCTTTCTTCACAACTAAACTCACGTTTTTACCCGTAACAGTGTTGTTGAATAAAATGGGAACTATTTTATTTTTGATTAAAGCTGTATAAGGTTTATGAAACGTACTTAAATCCTGCCCGATAATTGAAATTACCGAAACATTATCTGTTACTGTTATTTGGTTTACATCTTTAGAATAAAAGTCGTTTTCAAACTCTTTTTCTAATTCAACCATTGCAAGCGTTGCTTTTTCTTTTGCCACAACCAATCCAATTCCTCTTTCTGAAGAACCTTGCGAAATGATGCTTACACTGATATTGTGATCACCCATTACTTTAAAAATACGGGCATCAACGCCAGATTTCCCTAGTAATCCACGGCCTTCAAGGTTTACAAGCGAAACATTTTCTAAAACAGAAAGTGTTTTAATTCCTTCTTTTTGAGAATTTGAAGTGATTAATGTTCCGTGGTTTTCGTGATTGAATGTGTTTAAAATACGAAGTGGAATATTTTTTTCCAATAATGGAATTATCGTTTTGGCGTGCAGAATTGTTGCGCCAAAATTGGCTAATTCGTTTGCTTCATTAAACGATAAATATTCGATTTTTTTAGCATCAGCAACTAAATCCGGGTTTGCTGTGTAAATTCCGTCAACGTGTGTAAAGTTTTGAAGTTCTTCGGCATCCAGATAATTAGCAATTAACGAAGCGGTATAATTGCTTCCGTTTCTTCCTAAAGTTGTGGTGTCGTTGTTGTTATTTGAACCAATGAAACCTGTAACGATATTTACTGTTTCACCGTTATGAAGTTTGAAATAGTTGATAACGTTTTTCTTTGAAAGTTGTTCCAAAGGCTGAGCGTCACCAAATTTAGAATCGGTTTTTAATAATTCTCTTGTGTCAACGAAATTGGCAGGAATTCCTTTTTCTACTAAAATTGAAGTCAATAATTTAGCCGAAAGCAATTCGCCTTTAGACAAAATCTGATCTTTGATTTTGTTGCTATAATCGCCAATTAAGCTTACTCCTTCGAATAATTTATCTAAAATATTAAATTCTTCAGATAAATCAACTTTCGGATAATCTGAAGTCTGGTATGCTTTAAAGCTTTCTAAAAGCGGTTTGTAGTTTCCGTTTTTGGCAGCAATTCTTAAAATATCTTCTAATTCATCTGTCGCATTTCCGCGTGCAGAAACAACCACGGCAATTTTTTCGCCTTGATTTACTTTATCAGAAATGATTGAAACTACTTTGTTAAGCCCTTCTCCGTTTGATAATGATTTACCACCAAATTTTAATATTTTCATTTTATTTTGCTATTGTTTCTGCCTTAAAAATATCGGCAAGTAAATGATCTAATTGTTTGTACTCGATTAAAAAAGCGTCATGTCCGTGAACCGAATCAATTTCGCTGTAAAAAACATTGTTTTTAAATTTCTTTAATTCATTGTAGGTTTCCAGATTTTCTTTTGGCGTAAAAAATAAATCTGAATTAATGGCTACGATATGAATCGCAGCGTTTGATTTGGATATTAACGTTTCAAAATCCTCACTATTTCTCGTAATATCTATGGTTTTAAGCAGCTGATTCATCAATTTGTATGATGCTAATTGATAGCGCTGCTGTAGTTTTTTTCCGTGATGTGCCAGCCAGCTTTCAATATTAAAAATCAAAAGATCCTGATTGATTGTTCGTTGGAATTTTTCTTTGAATGATTCCGGAGATCGATAACACAACATGGCGTGAATTCTGGCATCTTCAATTGGTTTTGAAGAATTATTCAGAATTTGTTCTTGCAGAAAACAGTTTGCAATCATCCAATCAGTCGATTTCCAGTCGGTTGCAATAGGAATTAAATGTTCTGTGATGTTGGGTTCCAAAGCCAGGATTTCCCATGCAATTCCACCACCAACAGAACCGCCGATAATGGCAAATACCTGCTCAATACTTAAAGCTTTTAATCCTTTGATGAAAAGTTTAGCAATGTCTCTGGTTGTAAAATCCTGATAATTTTCGATTATAAACGAATCGTTTCCGTTTCCGGGAACATTAAATGCCAGAATGGTGTATTGATTGGTATCGATGGTTTTTGCTTCGCCTATTAAATCATTCCACCAGCCGTTTTCTCCGGTAACATCAGCGTTTCCGGTTAAGGCGTGATTTACCAAAACAATTGGCGCTGTATACAGTGGTTTCCCGGAAAGTGTAAAACTTAACGGTAACGACGGATACAGTGCACCACTTTCGGTGATGAAATCTTGAATTATAATGGGACTTGGTATATTTTCCAATTTCAAATCTATTTATTATTGATTTGTATGTGGAAATATTAGAAAGAAAGTCTAGAGTTGAAACTAGAAAAATTCTTGTTGTTATCTTTCCACGTTTGGGCGTGGTAGAATGCAGCACCTTCTTCGAATTAACGAAGGGTTGCTAAGGATTCATCGGGTCTAATCCCTCGTCCTTTCTTTATAACATTTCAATACGTTTTTGAACTTAACGGTGCAAATTAACTACTAATTTCTTAAACTAACAAATTTTAATGAAACTGATTACTCAATTTCTTAAACATAATTCAATCAGAAACTTTTGTACGCACAAAAATACCGAACGTTATGCCCAGTAAAGTCATGCAGGTTTTAACCTATTTTATGGCTGCTTTTCAAGTTAGATGAAAAGGGTTTCATTTTCTTTTGAATACATCAAAAACAATAATGAATTTGGTGCTTTTTTCTCCGCTTTTTTATCTGTTTCAGTTACACCGAAACTTGGGTGGATTAATTCGTTAACAGGCGGCGGGTTGTTTCTTTCAGCTTTTGCACTTCTGAACCCTGTAAGTTTTTTTCTTAAGTAAGTTATTGCGCTCATATTATTAAGTTTAAGTTAGTTATTGTAATCTTTATGTTTCCTTTAATTCTTTGTTATGTTTACCAAATGGAATAAAAAAACCCTTTTGGATTTTAATACCAAAAGGGTTTAAGTTTTTATAGAACTTATATATACTTTTAGTATCAACAGACGTGTACACAAATACGTGCGACATTAAACATCATGTTCATCTGTAAGGACTTATTCATTTGCGATTTGACAGTTATTTTAAAAAAATCTTGCATTTACTTTTCTTTAAAAGCTTTTTTTTAGATGTGATTAGGATCTCAAAAGCTGTATTTATTTTAACAATTAATCATCTGTTTTAGCAGATTTTACTTGTCTTACAAATGTGCGAATATTTTTTCAATATTCCAAGTTACAAAACCTTATTTTTTCTTAAAAAACGTTAAAAAACAGCTTTTTATCGTTAAAAAACATCTTACAAAATCACAATTTGAATCAAAAGAGGTATAATCTTACAAAAAATAACTTTACTTTTAGTTTCAATCTGTCAAAGAACTACTAATATTACAACCACTTATAGCCAGACTGCTTCCTTATTTTTAATCTTTTCAGCTACTTTTAAAATATCTGTAATTAAACCTCTAGAAATAGCCTGTTTGCATGGCGACGCACTTTGAAGTACAATTGGTGTACTGGCATAAGATTGGGTATAAATCTCAAAAATAGAATCGGAACCTTTTAATTGTCCTATTGCTGAAGTTATAGGTTCTGAAACTAATTTGACTTCTAAGGTATTTTTCTCGACATCAAATTCTCCAATATATCTTAAAACATGATTGTCTTTCTGGGTTATTTTGGCAATTTTAAACGATCGGTCAATGGCATCTTTATTAAGGATTCCGTTTTTCTCTAAATGCTCTTCTCCAATAAGCGGATTAATTTTAATATCAGAGAGTTCGAATTCTTTACCAATTTCACGGGTTAAAATCAACAATTTTCTGGCGGTATCATTTCCTGATAAATCTTCTTTAAAAGTAGATCGCATTAATCCGAGAAGGCTTGCATCTTTTAAAATAGATGAAAATGTGTTTTCTTCGGAAGAAAAACGATTAAAGACATAACTCAGATTATCTGAAAATACGCCTCTGATTTTGGTAATTTTTTCTCCTGAGAAATACAAATCCCTTAAAGTCTGCAAAACAGGAAAACCGGTATCGACTGAGGTTTCATACAAAAACTCTTTGTCGTACTTTTTAAGATTTTCTCTAAGCTGCTTATAAAGATCAATTGGAAGTGTATTTGCCTTTTTATTGACGGCAACAATATTAAATCCGTTTTCGATCAACGTATTATAATGACCAATAAGTTCATCACTTGCGGTTGCATCAACAGCGATTAGATTTTCGAATTCGTTTTCTTTTGCAAATTCGATAATATCCTGCACTCTAAAAGGAACAGCCAATTCTCTAAAATTAGTTTCCCACGCATATCCTACGCCTTCTTTCTCGAAAAAGGCAACGGTAGAATTGGTAATTATTGGAAAGTGAAAATCGACGTTTTTACTTTGCAGAAAAAACTCCTGACTTTCGATAATCTGATTGATTAATGTACTTCCTATATTTCCAATTCCAAAAAGGATAATATTTATTTTAAGCTTTGACATAATTTTAATTTTTTAAAACATATCTGTAATTAGTAAACCATATAAGTTATATAAGTTCATTTAATTATCAACGTTTATAATTTTAGACGTACCGTGTTTTCGAGTTAGACGCACTGCTGTGCGTCTCTACATCGGTGCATCGATTAGACGCACTGCGGTGCGTCTCTACTAAATGAACTTATATAACTTATATGGTGAAATCTTTTTTCATAAAAAATCACCTCTAGCAGAACTCACGCTGCTAAAGGCAATTTTTCAAACAAAAAACAAAAAAACCTAATTTTTATTAATACTGTACTGTGACTGAGTTACGCTTTCAAAAACCGATTGTAAGTCGGCAATTAAATCCTCTACATCTTCTATTCCAACAGAAAGTCGGACTAAATCTTTTGAAACTCCAGTAGCCAATTGCTCTTCTTCTGACAATTGCTGGTGTGTCGTGCTCGCCGGGTGGATAATCAGCGATTTTGTATCACCAATATTAGCCAGAAGTGAGAACAATCTTGTTTCGTCTACCACTTTTTTAGCGGCATCAAAACCTCCTTTTAACCCAAAAGTGATCACGCCGCTTTGTCCTTCAGGAAGATATTGTTTCGCTAAATCATAATATTTACTTGATTTTAAACCTGGGTAATTTACCCAAACCACCTCATCTTGTTTCTCTAACCATTCGGCCAGAACCAAAGCATTTTCGCTGTGTTTTTTAATTCGGATTGGTAAGGTTTCTAATCCCTGAATAATCTGGAAAGCATTAAATGGACTTAAAGCTGCTCCAAAATCACGTAATCCTTCAATTCTTGCTTTTGCAATAAACGCGGCATTTCCTAAAGCTTCGTGATATACTAATCCGTGATATCCTGCAGAAGGTTCTGTAAATTCAGGGAATTTTCCGTTAGACCAGTCAAAAGTTCCGGCGTCGATAATCGCGCCTCCTAATGAAGTTCCATTTCCGGCAATATATTTTGTCAAGGAGTGAATTACAATATCGGCACCATATTTAATTGGGTTTAATAAATAAGGTGTCGCAACTGTATTATCTACTATAAATGGCACTTTGAATGCTTTGGCTTCCGCCGAAATTCCTTTTAAATCTAATACATCCAGTTTTGGATTCCCCAGTGATTCTACAAAGAATGCTCTGGTATTTTCTTTTGCTGCTTTTGTGAAGTTTTCAGGCTTTGAAGGATCTACAAAAGTGGTTGTAATTCCTAATCGCGGTAATGTTACACTTAATAAGTTGTACGTTCCGCCGTATAAACTATTTGATGCTACGATATGATCGCCAGTTCTTAGCAAAGTCAAAAAAGTTGTTGAAATTGCCGATGCTCCAGATGCTGTAACTACAGCTCCAATTCCGCCTTCGAGTGCTGCTAATCTCTGTTCTAAAACATCATTTGTTGGGTTATTTAATCTAGTGTAGATAAATCCGGCTTCGGCAAGACCAAATAAATTAGCTGCATGATCTGCGTTATTAAATACGTATGATGATGTTTGATAAATAGGCACCGCTCTTGTTCCAGAATTTTTAGTTACATCATGTCCTGCGTGTAATGCGTTTGTTGCAAATTTTTGTGTACTCATGATTTCTTAGTTTTTAAATATTGTTAATACTATATATAAAGTGGTATTTGACTTTGAAATTGATTTTTGAAATTGAAATGATCAATTGATTTATGCAAAAGGAAGTTCTCCTTCTATTTCAAGATCATACATTTGAAACAATAATGATTTTTGACTTTTTCTATCTTGCTCCGTTTTTATTCTGATAACTTCTTTTGTGATCTCTTCTGATCTATTATTGTTTGTTTGAGAATCGTTTCTCAATAAATACTCTATGGCGATTGAATTTAGTGTTTTCATGATTTTAAAATTTTAAGTGTGGAAATGAAAAAAGCCCTTTCGGATGGCGACCAAAAGGGCTTATAGGTTAACTATAACAAAGATTTTATCTTTCACTTTTGGCAACAGCAAGGTTGGATGCACATTTGCATCATGCTACAACACATCATATTATTTCTTGCTATTGTTTTCATTTTAATTTAAAATTTAATTCTTTTTTAAACTCGACTAATTCGATAGAGTAAATGTAATATTTATTTATTTAACTGCCAAATAAAATTTTGATATTTAACATTAAAATTTTTATAGGTCGCGTAAATACTGGCTTTCTTTTTAAAAATTGACCACAGATTTTACGGATTAAACGAATTAGCACGGGTTTTCTTTTTTATTTAATGTAAATACTAAACCTATTATTTACATCAGTTCAAAACTTTAGCCACAGATTAAAAAGATTACATTGATTTTTAAAAATCAGTGCTAATTCGTTTAATCCGTATAATCTGTGGCCTATTCTTTTTAGAATTTAAAGCTCAAACGAGCAAATCCAAATCTTCCGTTTAATCCAAATTGCGATACGGCTCTTGAATACGCAAATTGATTTGCATTTGTCAAGTCTGTACTTGGCGCTGGAGATAAAGTTGGAGTTGTGTTAGTGAAAGCCGGAGTTGACGGATTATTTCTGTCCGGATAAACGTCTCCTATATTATTAAAACCAACTGTTGCTCTAAAATGTTCGTTGATTTGATATCCGAAAGATAAATCGGTAACCAGTTTTGCGCTGTATTCTGGATGTTCGTAAACAGAAGCAAATCCATCTAAATTAACATCAGTTGCTCCCGGATCCGTTACTTTTCCGAAATAACTGTTTCTTAAATAAATATCCAGTTTTTTAATACTGAAAGTTGTAGTTAAGTTCGCTTTTAATTTCGGAATTGCTTCTTCTAAATAAACTCGGCTTGACTCCGGAAAAAATGAATATATATAAGGATCTCCTCCTGCATTCACAATAGACTGCGGAATATGTAAATCTCCTACTCTTTTGGTTTGATTATAACTTAAAGCAAAATCATTTCTGATTACAAAATCCTGAATTACATCATATTTTTGAGAAATTACGACATCAATTCCTTTCGTTTCAGAGTCAATTCCGTTTGTCCAGAATGAAGCTCTTTCTACACCTTTCAAATCAAATGCTTGTTGAAACAATGTCAAGGCATCTTTTTGTGTTTGCGATGTAGCAGCATTTATCTGCGCATCTGTAGGTCTTGCATATTGTCCAGACAAAACAATTCTGTCGTTGATTCTTGTAAAATAAGCATCGGTTGCGATTGTGATATTGGCTTCCGGGATTTTAAATGTAAATCCTGTGCTGATACTTTTTGATTTCTCTGGTTTTAAATTTTCTACACCAATACTTTTTGCTGCCTGAGAATCGTTTGTAAAATATCCAACCTGATATGGAGATCCATTAATGAACTGAGTTGAACTTGCTTCAAAGTATTTTTGTTGTAAAGATGGCGCTCTAAAACCTGTTTGTCCAGAAATTCTCCAGTTGATATTATCGTTTAGTTTTAAAAGAGAAGCTAATTTAAAAGTAACCGTGCTTCCGAAATCTGAGTAGTTTTCATAACGTGCCGCTCCGTTTAAAAGCCAGTTTTCGGTTGCATTTAATTCTAAATCAATGTAAGCTGCACCACTTCGTCTGTCTCTTTCTTTAGCATCCGAAGGCTGAAATCCTGAGAATCCCTGCGCTCCTGCCCCGCGTTTGTTTCCAAAGAAATCAGTTACGATTAAAGGTGAAGTAGTTGGTAAAACTCCCGAAACTAAAGCTCCGTTTACATCATATAATCCGTATGAAGCTTCTTCTCCTTGTTTAATTTGATAATTTTCATATCTGAATTCTCCACCAAATGCAACGTTTAAACCTGCAAGGAAATCAAATTTTCTGCTGAAATCTAAATTCGTTGTACTTTGTAAAAAGGAAACTTTTCCGGCATCAAAACTAGATGGAGAATTTACGCCCAAAGTTGCATTTATGGTATTATTTACATCATATTTAAAAGAGTTTGTTCCAAGGTTTGAGCTCAAATCAGTATCAAATCCAAACAATTGTGTATTTACTCCAAGTGCTGCAGAAGCATCTAAAATTCCTGATTCTATTTCTGGTAAAAATCCGTTTTCATACACTTGCGTGAAAGTTCCTGAACCATTTGGAAGTCTGTTGAAAGCATACGATTTTCCATCTCTATACGATACTCCACCAAAAGAATACAATGAAGTTGTTTCTGTTAAAGGATATTTTGCATTATAATACGCTTGTCCCGAAGCCAGTTCTGACTGACCAACACTCATATTATAATCTGCTCTTTCTTGTCCGCGGTATGCTAACTCATTATTCGTAACATCAAAATTAAGCGCTGTCTGCAATTGCGTAATTGTTGTTGCAGATGAAATAGCAGTTTGCTGTGCCGGCGTGAAATAACTTACCTGTGGCGCATATTGCTGAATCGAACTTATAATTTGTGCCGAATTTGGAGTAGTATTAATATTACTGAAAAGTGAGTTGATCTGAACTCCGTTTTGAGCCGCTCTGTTTTCTACGGCATTATAAGCATTAAAAATTCCGTTATTTCTAATTCCTGCACGGCTTGTTGCTTGTCTTGTTACGGCAGTTCCGGTAACATTCAAGAAACTTCCCGGTTTACCTAATGAAGTTCCGTAGTTTAAATCGACTTGTACCGTTTGTCCATCGGCTCCGCCTTTAAAATTATTAGAGCCTGATGATAAATTAGTTCCGTATTGAATTCCTCCCGAAAGATATTTGGCATTCTTTTTCAATACTATATTAATTACTCCGGCAATGGCATCAGAACCGTATTGTGCCGCGGCACCATCTCTTAAAACTTCGATTCTTTCAATGGCAAAAGATGGAATTGCATTTAAATCTGTTCCTACAGATCCTCTTCCCGGCGATCCGTTTATGTTTACTAAAGCACTGGTGTGTCTTCGTTTTCCGTTTACTAAAATTAAAACCTGATCTGGCCCTAAACCTCTTAATTGTGCCGGATCTACGTGGTCTGTTGCATCGGCAGTTGATGTTGCGTTACTGGTAAATGATGGTGCAACGTAATTTAAAATTTGAGTTACGCTGGTTTGCGGCGCTCCTTTTGTTATTTCAGAAATATTAAAAACATCAACCGGAACCGGTACATCTGTTTTTACTCTATTTTTATTACGGGTTCCAATTACGGTAACTTCCGATAGTTCATTATTCTTTAAAGTATCCTGCTCAGTCTTATTATCCTGAGCATACAGGCCTGAAAATGTCAAAAGACCTAAAACGATTAGTACATTTTTTTTCATTTCTTTTTTACTGATTAATTAGTGTTTTTGGCTTAAAAAAAATTCTTACAAGTTTAATTTTGGAACAAAAAAAACCTCTGCGGCTGGCAGAGGTTCTATATATGTTGTTGAAAATAAACTACAATAGAGTCTCTGCGGAGGATTCCGGCATCTTACAAGACATCATATTGCAAATTGTAATTTTCATTTTGTTCTGTTATTTTAACGAGGCAAATGTGCAAACTATTTTTTAACTGACCAAACAAAAACAAAAATATTTTCTATTACCCTATCAAATTAGTATGTTACTGTTAAATTTCTGCTATAAAAAATAAAAAAAGTTGAACTTTAATTTGCAAATCAAAATGGTTTTATACCTTTGCACGCGAATACAGAGGAAAAATTTGAACTGATTGCAACCTCTTCATAATGAAATAATTCGTTATGAATACCGAAACCAAGATTTCGGTAGTAAAAAATGCTAAAGCAGGAATTCTCCTTTAGCACTTTCAGCAATTACTTTTCCTCGCTTAATGTTAATTTAATAAATTATTATGGCTTATTTATTTACGTCAGAATCTGTTAGTGAAGGGCATCCAGACAAAGTTGCAGATCAAATTTCGGATGCTTTAATTGATAACTTTCTGGCATTTGATGCTGACTCAAAAGTAGCTTGCGAAACTCTAGTTACTACAGGTCAGGTTATTTTAGCAGGTGAAGTAAAATCGAATACTTATCTTGATGTACAACAAATTGCACGTGAGGTAATCCGTAAAATTGGATATACTAAAAGTGAATATATGTTTGAAGCGAATTCTTGTGGAATTCTTTCAGCAATTCACGAGCAGTCTGCAGACATTAACCAAGGTGTTGACAGAGCTAAGCCAGAAGAGCAAGGTGCAGGTGATCAGGGAATGATGTTTGGTTACGCTACAAACGAAACTGAAAACTACATGCCTCTAGCTCTTGATTTATCTCATAAATTATTACAAGAGTTAGCTATTTTAAGACGTGAAAACAAAGAAATCACGTATTTACGTCCAGATGCTAAATCTCAGGTAACTTTAGAATACAGCGACGATAACAAACCAACTCGTATTGATGCGATTGTTATTTCAACTCAGCATGATGATTTTGATGAAGAAGCTGCAATGCTTGCTAAAATCAAAAAAGATATTATCGAAATTCTTATTCCTAGAATTATCGCTAAAAACCCAACTCACGCGCATTTATTCAACGATAAAATCAACTACCATATTAACCCAACAGGAAAATTCGTTATTGGAGGACCTCACGGAGATACTGGTTTAACTGGAAGAAAAATCATCGTTGATACTTACGGTGGAAAAGGTGCTCACGGTGGTGGTGCATTCTCTGGAAAAGATCCAAGTAAAGTAGACAGAAGTGCTGCTTATGCTACACGTCATATCGCTAAAAACTTAGTTGCTGCAGGTGTTGCTGACGAAATCTTAGTTCAGGTTTCTTACGCTATTGGAGTTGCTCAGCCAATGGGTATTTTCATTGAAACTTACGGAACTTCTAAAGTAAACTTAACTAACGGTGAAATCGCTAAAAA
Source organism: Flavobacterium sp. UBA7680 (assembly GCF_002482975.1). Taxonomy (GTDB): domain Bacteria; phylum Bacteroidota; class Bacteroidia; order Flavobacteriales; family Flavobacteriaceae; genus Flavobacterium. The sequence goes on from NZ_DLHA01000010.1 coordinate 26,156, forward strand.
AGTAGAAGCTATTTTTGATATGCGTCCTTACTTTATCGAGCAGCGTTTGAAATTAAGAAATCCTATTTATAGTGAAACTGCTGCTTACGGACACATGGGACGTAAACCAGAAACGGTTACTAAAACTTTTTCTGCTCCAGGTGGAAACGAAAAAACAGTTACTGTTGAATTGTTTACATGGGAAAAACTTGATTTTGTTGATAAGGTTAAAGCTGCTTTTGGACTATAATTCATAGCTGATACGATTAATATTTTTTAATCTTACTTATATATTACCCCGAATTCTATTCGTTTAGAGTTCGGGGTTTTTATTTGGTTATTTGATGGTATTTGCTTTTCTTAGTACAAATTAACTGACCAAAAAATGAGTAAACTTCCTTCGTTACAAAACGTCCTGAATGCGACGAAAAAAACTATTCTGAGATTTCCTTTAGAAATTATAACCGCTGTTTTAGGTACTGTTTTCGCTATTTTATTTATTAGACAAGATCGTGTATATGATGACAAATTCTATATAAAAGCCATTATGAGCTGCTCATTGTGCCTTGTATGGTTTGTTTCTGCAAGTTTGTTTTTTGCTGCAAAACACAAAAACGGTATAATACGGTTTGTCGTTAGTTTATTGGTTAGTGTACCATTAGTCGCTTTTGTATTCAATTTTGGAGAAAGAATCTCAGATGTAGAAGCGCAGCAATTTTTTGTATTCAGCCTTGCTTTGCATTTACTGGTTTCTTTTGCAGGTTTTTTACCAAGAACTTATAATCAGGAAGAATTTTGGGAATTTAACAAACAGCTTTTTCTACGAATACTTACCTCAGGGTTATACAGCATCGTTCTTTACGGCGGTTTAGCTTTAGCCATATTAGCTGTAGATCAATTATTTAAAGTTAAATTAGATGATAAAATCTATGGATATCTATTTTTTACTATTGCCGGAATATTTAATACTATTTTCTTTTTAAGCGGTGTTCCTGAAACTAATAATAAAGAATATCCGCTTCGTTTAAGCTATCCTAAAGGACTTAAAAATTTCACTCAGTTTGTATTATTACCTTTAATAAGTATTTATTTAGTGATTTTGATTTGTTATGAAACCAAAATCCTTATCACGCTTTCACTGCCTGTCGGCTGGGTTTCTTATCTGGTTTTGGCGTTTGCTATTGTTGGAATTCTTTCTTTTTTACTGGTTCATCCTATTGCGAACGAAAACGGAAATTTATGGATGCGAACTTTCAATCGCTGGTTTTATTTCTTATTAATTCCGTTGTTAGTATTATTGTTTTGGGCGATTTTATATCGAATCAATCTTTACGGATTTACACACGAACGTTATTATGTTTTACTGTTGTCAATTTGGCTCACGATTGTTGTGGCTTATTTCCTGATTTCAAAACATCCAAAAATAAAATTCATTCCCGTAAGTATGTGCCTTGCCGGATTGTTTTCTATTGTGGGTCCGCAAAGTGCCAGTTCTGTTTCAAAATACAGTCAGTTATCCCGATTTGAAAGTTATCTGCAAAAAGGTGAAAACAAAAAATTGACTTTTGAACAAGAACAGGAATTAAGCAGTATAGTTGATTTTTTAGATCGAAATTATACACTTGAAGATATGCTTCCGTATGCAGATAAGAAATTAGATGCGTTATACAAAAAAGATAAAGATCCCGGATCATATAAGATTATGGAAAGCTTAGGCTATGAGTACCGATCCAGATATGATCGAAAAGATGATGCTGACGATATTTTTAATTATTATTTCTATGAAGATACTGATGAAATAGTAGATATACACGGTTATGATTTCATAATCGTTTTATACAAAAATAGTCCATACGAGTGCAAAAGCTGTTTAACTATTGATAAGACTATTTATTCGATTAAATCAAAAGCTAGGGATTATGGTCAGGATTTAATAATCAATCAAGATATTATTCCGCTGAAAATAAACGATTTCATCAATTCATCTTCTGGCTTTACTAACAATAACTCAGACAAAAAAATTGAACAGCGAATTGAGAATTCAAAATACACTATTTTACTAACTTATTTGAGTGCAAATGGGGATATTGAAAACAAGAAAAAAATTCCTGAAAATTACCAGATCAAAGTAATGGTAGGAATTAAAAAATAAAAAAAGAACCCGACAAAATTTAAAATCTTGTCGGGTTTTCTTTTTTAATGGAATCCAAAGTTTAATACGTTCCGTTTTGCATTTTTGAAAGCGTTTCTTTTATATCGCTTGCCGTTACTTCTTCAACTTCCGGAGTTAAATATTTTACTGCCAAAGTCTGCGTTGCAATTGCTTTTTCTTTTTGACCGTCTTTATAATATAACTGCGCTAAAGTGTCTAAATAATACGGATTGTTTTTTGTTACTACCAAACTGTATTCTGACCAAACAATAGCACTTTTTATAAATGAAGCATTCTGCGGTTTTAAAACCACAGTCCATGCCGTAGAATTACAAAGATTTGAATGATAATCTTTAAATGAATTCCATCCGTCATAAGAATAACTTGAAGTTGGATCTAATGAAGTGTATATGGCATCTAATTTTTCAATTGGACTTCCTTTTTCTGAAGCTAAGTTGGAGTCAAAATAGCTGCTGAAATCTTTTAGGAAATTCGTATTTGAACCGTCTTTATCTTCAATTTGGCTTAAATAATCAAAATAGTTTCGGTACGATTCAAAATTTCCTTTTCCTAAAGCAATGATCTTTTTATAAATAGAAATATTCTTTTCCTTATTTACTTCTCCCGAAGTTCCTTCCTGAGAAATATAAGTGTTTTGCTGTAATGCAGAAGAAATCTCAGAAACTACATTTCCTAAAACATGTATTTCTCCTTCTTTACTATTGAACGCTGTACGTTCAGCTTCAATTGCATCAGAATGTTTTAAAAGATAATCTATCGCTAAATAATCTGTATCGTTTAAGATTCTGTCTTCACTAAAAAGCTGTTTTGTAAAACCTTGGTTTTTGATTTCTTTTACAATTGTTTCAACCAAATACAAGTTTGGTTTTGCATCTTTTTGATGTGCTTCAATTAGTTTTTTCCAGGTTTGAGCAATCTCTTTTTTATCTACAGCTGTTTTTGTTATTGTAAACTCCGTTGGATTATCTTCAGTGACAACATAATCTGAATCATAATCATACGAAGATTCTAAAACCGAAGCTCTGTTAAAAGCTCTTATCAAATCTGCATCGGCCGCTTTTTTGTTTTTGAAGATTTTATCAATCGTTACAAAAGCATCTGCACGCAAAAGTTTTCTGTAAAGGTCTCCATAATAATTAAAGTGATATGATTTGTCTGATAAATCAGATTTTGCAATGGCTAATACATCTCCGTTTCCGTTTAAAACAACTACGCTTGGGTCGTTTGTAATTTTATTGTTTTTCAACCACTTTTTATCATCGGCTCCAGCCAGATAATAATTATAAACATCATATTGCGGATTATATGCTTCGTACATATTATATCCGGTTTGCGTTTCCTGATCTTTTACAAAAGCATCGAAACTTTGTTTTGCCGATTTATTTTTGTCATTTGCCAAAACAACTAAATACTTATTGGTACTTGCTCCTTTAGTAGATTCAATTGCTTTTTTAAGGTTGTTTTCGATCTTTAATTTAAAATCAAATTTTACAACAGTTGGATCAACTGTATAATCAATCGTAGCCGCTGCAGTATCAACAGCAACACCGGTTCCAAAATCTTCGTTTAAATAATCAACTTTACCCGGATAAGTCCATTTTGAAACGGTTTGACTTTCAAGAGGCGTAACTTTTGATTTTTTTACAGGCTGCGGCTCTTTTTCATTTAAAAATACCAACGGATTTTTTCCTCCTTTTTCAGAGATTTTTAATTCATTTGTTTTCTTGTCATAAAATCCGGCAAGTTTTAAATCGCCTAAAACTTCCAATTCGTAATTAATCGTTATTTCGGCAGCATCTTTTGGTAAAGCATATTTTTCTATATTGCTATTTCCATCATATTCCTCATAAACTAAGTATAAAAAATCTGCTTTGTCGATTTCAAATTCTAAATCCGTTTTTGTCCATTCAGGGTCCTGTTTCGTTTTAATATCCGAAATTCTTTGGTATTGAATTTCCTCTGTACCGTTTTGAGTTCCTATATAAAAAGAATAATACGAAGGATCTAAAAATTTAATCTTGATGTTTTTTGCTTTTTTATCAGTAACAAATGACAGATCAAATCGGTTTTCTGCAGTTGGATTTCTACTAAAAACTAACGAGTCGCCTTTAATTTCATAACCTCCTGTATAAAAAACCAGTTCGTATTTATTATCGTTTAATAAGTTTAGCTTGATTTTCTGACCTTTGTTGGCAGACAAATAAGTCCCTTTTTCGATGCCTTTCGTTTGAGAAAAAGACATAAAAATTCCCGAAGTAAATAGCAATAAACTCCAAATAGAATTGCGCATAATATAAAAATTTGGCTGTTAATATTCATGTAAAGATATTCTATTCTTACTAAAATAAACTCCTAAATTTTAAATTAAGTCAATCTATTATAAATTATATTTCATTGAAAAGATGATGTAGCGAGGCTGAACCGTATATTGAGAAACTCTTGTGGAGAACTGCGTAAAGTTATCATCATTAAGATATCTGGTGTTTAATAAATTGGTTGCCGATACTTTATATTCCCATTTGCTGTTTTTCTTTTGATAAATTAAACTGGCACTTAAAAAATCATATTCGTTGTCGACCGTTTTATCTCCGTTATAATAATGGTAGAATTCATATTCTGAAACAAAAGAAAAACTATCTAAAAAGTAATAATCTAATCTGGCAAAAGGTTTGTCTGTATAAAAGGTAGAACCGCTGTATTTGTTAACCAAAAGATTATAACCAAACTCAATATTCGGCAGGTTTTTGTAATTTGTCGAAGCTTTAACGGTATAACTCTGCACGAAACTTTCAGTTGTTCTTTGTTCGTTATTTTGAATGTTATTGAACTTTGACCAGTTAATACTTCCATTTACAGAAGCTTTGTAGTTTTTCAAAAACGAACGCCCGTAAGCTCCCATTCCAGAAAAAGTTTCATCGGCTAAATTGGAATTATATGGAACCGAAGACTGATTAATTCCATCAAAATTAGCTTCTGTTTTAATCGCATCTACTTTTCTTGTATAGGTTGCGTTGGCAAAAATGTTCTCAAAATTAAACATGTTATATTTAAAATAGCGGAGAGAATGCACTTGTGATGTTGCATTTTCTAAAGTACGATCTCCACGAAATAAACTACTGTAATCAGACAAAACGTAACCAGCAGCCAATTGATTAATATCGGTAAAATCATTTGTCAAAGAGAAATTATACGTCAATGTTTCTGATTTTTTGATTTGATATAACGCAAAAAAGTCTGGCAGTATTTTAGTGAAACTTTGAGAATAATTTGAACCCAATTGTCCATTTGTCATTTGATAAGAATGCAGACTAACTCCAGGCGTCAAAGTAAATTTTCCTGTTAGAATTTTATAATGGAATCCTAAAAAAGCATCGTTAAAACGATAATCTACATCATTATTATTTTCTGAATTATTCAAATCATTTCTGTCTCCATTATCCAACATTTGAAAAATATGAGAGTTGAAGTTTTGATACGAATAGGTATTTCCCACTGTAACATTGAAATTACTTTTTGGTGTTACCATATAATAGTAATCTAGTTTTGCGTCTAGTTTATTGGTTTTCACAAAGCGATCTTGATTGTAATCGTTTCGATCCTGACCCGGAATATATCCTGACAAATTAAAAGGAAGTGTTCGCAGATTCGCATTATAAAATGGATTTTCGTCTTGATATAAATGCTGCATTTCAAAAGCAAAAATATTCTTTTCGCTTTGTGTATAATACAAACTCAAATTTTGATCAACCGAAGTTGGATCTTGTTTCTTAGTTGTAAAAATAGTTTCTGAGTCAGGAATTTTATTTACAACTTGTTCACGAAGTAAATCGGTATCTTCTTCCTGCTTTGATAATTTGGTCAGAATATCATAATCAAACTGAAATTTATCATTTGGCTTATAAGTTGAACTTAGTTTAAACAATCCTAAATTGTTTTTTTGATGCGTTAATTCGTCTCTTTTCTGCTGATCTCCAGAATCTAAAATCGTAGTCTGAGATTTGGTTTCTAAATCTGTTTTTGAAGTCGAAAGAATTCCGAAACCGCTTATATTCCATGTTTTTGTTGGAGAATAAGAGAAATTTGTTGCGCCAAATTTGGTTTCAATTTCTTTTGCCCGATTATTTCTTAAAACCGAAATTCCTAAATCATTGGAGGAAACATTAAAAGAACTTCCGCCTTTTTTCATCATATTTTTAAATCCACCCGTAAACTTAAAATAGTCCTGCGCAGTGAGAGGTAATTCTCCAATATTATTAAAATTGGTAATTAAATTAATACTGTATTTCGGACTGTAATAAAACAGTTTTGGATTTATAATATAACGGCTGTCGAGTTCTGCAACGCCAATTCCGGCTGTCATATCTCCAAACCAAAAGTTCTTTTTACCTTCTTTCAGTTTAATATTCATCGCCACATTTTCCTGATCGTTTTCAAGACCTTTTAAAGCACTTACTTCGTTGTAATTTCTTAAAACCTGAACTTTATCAATAGCATCAGCAGGAATATTTTTAACTCCGAGTTTGGTATCTCCGTCAAAAAAATCTTTTCCCTCAACCATCAATTTGCTTACTTTTTTGCCTTCAACTTCAATTTCTCCATCTGCATTTACCTCAACGCCGGGAAGCTTTTTCAGGACATCTTCAAGCTTTTTTTCGGTTCCCGATTTAAACGAATCGGCGTTGTAAACAATAGTGTCGCCTTTTATAGAAACCGGCATTTCACGAACGATTTCAACTCCTTCGAGTTCTATTCCGGTGCCGTCCATAACAATGTTTTGAACTATATTTTCTGTTTTCGTCGAAATGGCAATTTCTTTCGATTTCATTCCCAAATAACTTACTTTAACCGTATACGAAGCATTTGGTTTTAAAGTCAATTGAAATTTACCTTTATCATTGGTAATTCCGTACGAATCCATTGCTTTTGTGGCATTGTTGACTGCCATAATATTGGCCATCTCCAACGGATTTTTTTGCTCATCCTGAATAAATCCATCGAAACGAACACTTTGAGAAAAACATATAGAAGTAAAAAGTAAGGCAAATAAAAAAAGTGTCTTATTCATTATCAGAATATTGGAAGTTGAACCCGAGCGAAAGCGAACGGGCGAAGCAATTTTGGAATTTTAAATTTGAAACTTTATAGATTATCCCCCGATTGGCATTGCAGCGCCGGACGTACGTCCACGGCTCATTTCTCTAAATTCTTCCATTTTTTTAATCACCGTTTCATCGTACTCTTTTTGAGAAACTACTTTCCCTTTTTTAGATGGTTTTATTTCGACTTTATCTTTAGCATTCAAAACAATTTTAGAACATAAAATAACCGTTTTTCCATCATTTACTTCTAAAATCAAACCTGGTAATCCCCAATAATTTTCTGGCCCCTGATTAACCGGAATTTCCGGCGTATACCAAGCTGTAACAGTAATTTCTTTTGGGATTTCAAAATTGTCTTCAAAATTAGTTTTTGTCTCTCCGGATGTTTTTTTGGCTTCATCCTTTTTATCATTATTTTTAGGTCTGAAGTTTCTAAAATCGGTTTTGCTGGCTTCTTTTACAGCCGTTGCTTTGAAGCAATTGTAACCGCCAATTTGTTTGGTTTCCTGCTCCAGTTTCCAGTTTAATTTTGGAAGAGAATCAACAACAAGGAATTCTTTTCCCATAAATTCTTTATCAACGGTATAGGACTTTGCTTTTACATCTTTGTAAAAAGTTCCGCCGCCGCCCATCATCGAACTCACCATAACTCGAAAACCGCCTTGTTGTCCCGGAGTTTCCAGTTTTTCTTCTTCTTTATAAATCGAAGCTGTTTTATCAAAATTCAATATGAAAGTTTTCTCCAGCATTTGTTTCATACGCTCTTCCATACTTTTTTGCATTTCTGGCGTAATGTCCCGATTTCCAGCTCGCATTCCTTCAAATTTAGGAGGCTGAGTTTTAGATTCATAAACAGCCATTCCCTGAAAATCCTTTTGGGCGTGTACTTGTGCAAAAGCAAATATTAAGAGTAAATAAGATAGTTTTTTCATGTGGTTATATTTAAAAGATTGTGAAGTCTCGTAAAACTTACAATTCAAATTTATTACTAATTTTAAAATACTGAAAATTAAATATATCAATGCCAGAATGGTATCGACAAAATCTAATCTTTGTAAGACTACTCTAATTTACAAAGGTTTAAACTGAAAAAACTGCCAAAACTCTAATTTTAAGATATTCTTTAGCGTAGTTTTTGTACTTTGGCTTATGAAATTATACTATTATGAGTAAAACAATACGCCAAATTTTATTACTGCTGTTTATTGCGTGTTCGTTTTCGACTTTTTTTGGGCAAAGCCAAAAAATAAATGTTGCTGTAATTTCAAAATTCAAAATTGATGCCGATGAATTTATTGGTTACGACTCTTTTGGATATTCTTATCAAATAAAAAATAATGTTTTTAGCAAAATAAAAGGAAGTGAAGTCTTTGAATACAAGAATGTTTCGTTAGGAAATATTACAAAAGTTGATATTCAGAATCCGCTTAAAATTGTTTTGTTCTATGAAGATTTCAACATTGTTATTTTATTGGATAATCAGCTAAATAAAATGACGGAAATTAATTTTTCGCAAAATACAAATCCAATTGTTGTGAGCGCCATTGGGATGTCAACGCAAAACCAGCTTTGGATTTTTAATACTTTAAATCAGCAGATTTGTCTTTTTGATTATTTAAAAAATGAATACAAAACGGTTTCGATTCCGTTAACCGAAGGCATAAAATATTACCAAACCGACTTTAATACTTTTTATTGGATTGATAGAAAAAACAATTGGTTTTCATGTGATATCTTTGGAAAAATTTCAAGTTTGGGCAATGTTTCTGATTTTGATAAAATGGAAATAATTTCTTCTCAAAAATTCATTTTCAGTAAAGCTAACTCATTGTATTTGAGAGAAAATACTAACACAATTTCTGAAATTGAAGTTTTAGAAAAAACGTTTGACAAATTCTATTACAAAGACCAAATTTTATCTATTTTTACAACTAAAGAAATTGTAAATTATAAAATCGTAACACCATAATGCACATAGCAATAGCAGGAAATATAGGCGCAGGAAAAACTACATTAACTAAATTATTAGCCAAACATTTTAAATGGGAGCCTCATTATGAAGATGTGGTTGATAATCCGTACTTAGACGATTTTTACCATCAAATGGAACGCTGGTCGTTTAACTTACAAATCTATTTCTTGAATAGTCGTTTTCGTCAGGTTTTGCAAATTCGCGAAAGCGGTAAAAAAATCATTCAGGACAGAACGATTTATGAAGATGCGCATATTTTTGCTCCCAATTTATATGCAATGGGATTGATGACAAGCCGTGATTTTGAAAATTACACGTCTTTATTCGAATTAATGGAATCGTTGGTAAAAGCACCGGATTTATTAATTTATTTGAGAAGTTCTATTCCTAATCTTGTTGGACAAATTCACAAACGCGGACGCGAATATGAAAACTCTATTTCTATCGATTATTTAAGCCGTTTGAACGAAAGATATGAAGCATGGATTCAGACTTACACGAAAGGAAAATTATTGATTATTGATGTTGATAATATCAATTTTGTTGATAATCCTGAGGATTTAGGAAATATCATTAATAGAATTGATGCTGAATTGAATGGGTTGTTCTAGAACACGAATTTCACAGATTTGCACGAAATAAAAAAAATGCCTCTAAAATATTTTTAGAGGCATTTTTAGTTTTATGAAATTTTGGCAAAAATTTACAGTCAGGATTATTATTTAATATTTGTTAGATTGAATCGTAATGTATAGTCCCTACGGGACATTATTCCAACGGGTTTTTATTTTTTCTACCGATATTTAACTCCTAAAGGAGTATGATTTTTATTCTTTAAAATACTTAATTTTTAAATGAGTATGATCGTTTATCTTTATGTTTTCTCAAATATTAATCTCTAAAATATGTGTATCTCGTAGAGATTACATATCGGTAGAACATTATTGCACCTTCTAACGTTTGTCCCGTAGGGACTATACCAAACGAGATGATTCTTTATCAAATATTTTATTCCTAAAAGTATATATCTCGTAGAGATTACATATCGGTAGAACATTATCCCACCATCTAACATTTGTCCCGTAGGGACTATACCAAAGGATCAAGTTTCTTACTCAATTCGAAATTCATTAAATAAAAAAATGCCTCTAAATAATTTTAGAGGCATTTTTATTTTATAAAACTTTGACTAAGTTATTTTTATTTTGCAGTTGCTGCACTAATTTTCGCTTCAACTTCTTCTTCTGTTCCTTCGTAAACTTCTGTGGTTGTTTTACCATTTTCAGTTTTGGTTACAATTCCAGTCGTTTTTCCGTTGTCATTTCTTAGGTCAACGCGAACAGATTTTTTCTCGTATTTACTTGTATCGAAACAATCTGTTTTTTGATATTTTCCGGTTTTATCAAAATGCGCTAAACATTTTGCTGTTTCTTCTTCAGTACAGCCTTTTTCTTTACACATTTTAATACATTCTTCTTTTGTCATTCCTGATAAATCTCCGCATTTAGAAATTCCTCCAGCATGCATTTCAGTTTTCGCACAGCAAGACGCTTTTCCTGCAATATTTGATTCAGAATGTCCATCACCTAAAATTGGTGCAATTACTAATCCAATCAAACAAGTTAATTTAATCAAGATGTTCATTGATGGCCCAGATGTATCTTTAAACGGATCTCCAACTGTATCTCCGGTTACGGCAGCTTTATGCGCATCAGAACCTTTATAAGTCATTTCGCCGTTGATCATAACTCCGGCTTCAAAAGATTTTTTAGCATTGTCCCAGGCACCTCCGGCATTGTTTTGGAAAACTGCCCAAAGCACTCCAGAAACCGTAACTCCAGCCATATATCCTCCTAACATTTCAGCAATTAACTGATTGTTGTCTGAATAAACTAATTTTCCTAAAAGTACAATTGCAATTGGGAAACCTATCGTTAAAATTCCCGGAAGCATCATTTCACGTAAAGCGGCTTTTGTAGAAATTTCAACACATTTTCCGTACTCCGGTTTTCCGGTTCCTTCCATAATTCCCGGAATTTCCTTAAACTGGCGACGTACTTCATACACCATATCCATCGCTGCTTTTCCAACAGAATTCATCGCTAAAGCAGAGAAAACCACCGGAATCATTCCACCGACAAATAACATCGCTAAAACTGGCGCTTTGAAGATATTGATTCCATCAATTCCAGTAAACGTTACATAAGCTGCAAATAATGCCAATGAAGTTAGAGCTGCAGAAGCAATGGCAAAACCTTTTCCCGTTGCTGCAGTTGTGTTTCCAACAGAATCTAAAATATCGGTTCTTGTACGAACTTCTTTTGGTAATTCGCTCATTTCAGCGATTCCTCCAGCATTATCAGAAATTGGCCCAAAAGCATCAATTGCTAATTGCATTGCTGTTGTTGCCATCATTGCAGAAGCCGCTAAAGCAACTCCGTAAAATCCAGCCAAAGCATATGAAATCCAGATTGCACCAGCAAACAATAATACAGTTGGGAAAGTCGAAATCATTCCCGTTGCTAAACCTGCGATTACGTTTGTTCCTGCTCCTGTAGATGATTTTTGAACGATCGCCAAAACTGGTTTTGTTCCTAATCCTGTATAATATTCAGTTACGGATGAAATAGCTCCACCAACAACTAATCCGACTAATGTTGCATAGAAAACACGCAATGATGAAATGTCTTTTGATCCTTCTCCAAAGAAAGTCATCTGCATAGTTTCAGGAAGCATATATTGTACTAAAAAGAAACAAGCTACGGCCGTTAAAGCAATAGAAACCCAGTTTCCTATATTTAATGCTTTTTGAACTTGTGCTTCTTTTGCATTGTCATCTGAAATTTTTACTAAAGTTGTCCCGATAATGGAGAATAAAATTCCGAAACCGGCAATTGCCATTGGAAGTAAAATTGGACCAATTCCGCCAAAAGCGTCATTAATACTTCCGCCCATATCTTTTATCACATAGTTTCCTAGTACCATTGCTGCTAAAACCGTTGCAACATAAGACCCGAATAAATCGGCACCCATACCGGCAACGTCACCCACATTATCTCCCACGTTATCTGCAATTGTTGCAGGGTTTCTTGGATCATCTTCCGGAATTCCGGCTTCTACTTTACCTACTAAATCAGCACCAACATCGGCCGCTTTTGTGTAGATTCCGCCTCCAACTCTGGCAAACAATGCAATTGATTCTGCACCAAGAGAAAATCCAGCTAACGTTTCTAAAACAACCGTCATTGTTTCAGTATCTTTCCAAACTCCGTCAGAAAATAAATTAAAGAAAATTATAAAAAAAGTAGTTAACCCCAGAACTGCAAGACCTGCAACGCCCAGTCCCATTACGGTTCCGCCGCCAAAAGATACTTTTAATGCCTGTGGCAAACTTGTACGTGCTGCCTGTGTTGTTCTAACGTTTGTTTTGGTTGCGATTTTCATACCTATATTACCTGCATAAGCTGAAAATAATGCGCCAAAAATAAATGCAATTACGATCAATAAATGTGTTTTTACACCCGGAATAAAAGTAATTCCTGCCAAAGCTAAACTTGCAATAATAACGAAGATGGTTAATAGTTTATATTCGGCTTTTAAGAAGGCTAAGGCTCCTTCGTAGATGTAATCTGAAATCTCTTTCATTTTACCGTCTCCGGCGTCTTGTTTTAAAACCCAAGTCCTTTTTATTCCCATGAAAAGTAATCCTAAAACTGCCATGACAATTGGCAGGTAAATCATAAATGCATTCATAATATATTAATGGTTTTGGTTAATAGTCAACAATCTAACAAAAACGAATTTAAACAAAAAAGCAATACTCCTGACGGAGTATTGCTTTTTTTATAATAAAATAGGGTATAAATTATTTAATACTAAATAATCCCTCTGGTTTGTTTTCGATATCATCAAAACGCTTCGTACACTCAGCAATAATTGCAAATGCTTCGTTTACATCTCCCCATCCTTCTACATCTACTTTTTTGTTTTCAAGATCTTTGTAAACCTGGAAGAAATGCTCGATTTCTTTTACTAAGTGTGGGTTAATATCTGAAAGGTCAGTTAAAGAATTCCAGATTGGATCTGAAACTGGTACACAAATAATTTTTTCATCTGGTCCTTTATCATCTGCCATATGGAAAACACCAATTGGTTTTACTTCCATAACACATCCTGGAAAAGTTGGTTCGTTTACTAAAACCAATACATCAAGAGGGTCACCGTCAAGTGCTAAAGTTTCAGGAATAAATCCGTAATCTGCAGGGTACATCATTGAAGAGAATAACATTCTGTCGAAACGCATTCTTTTGATTTCAAAATCGTACTCATATTTATTTCTGCTTCCTCTTGGTATTTCGATTAATACATCGAAAGTTGTTAGTTTGTCTGCGGTCATTTTCGTTTTTTATTATATCTATAATTTCGACTGCAAAAGTAACTAAACAATCCTTTTTTACAATGAAAAAAGTATATTAATCTCTGTATTTATACATTAATTAATATACTTTTCTTTTTATATAACAGACAGTTAATATATAATTTTCCTATTTCGCTTACTTAGGTAATAATGCCACAGCAAATATGTCGCATAAGATCGGTACGGGCTCCATTGTTCTGCATGGATTTCCATCTCTTGTTTGTCATGAATATCAAGTAATTCTTTGATCGTATTTATGACTGCAATATCGCCCAGCGGAATCAAATCCGGCTCCTGAAGACAGAACATTAAATAGATGTCAATTGTCCAGTTTCCGATTCCTTTTAGTTTAATCAGCTCTTCGCGAACTTGTTTTGCCGATTTCGAAGCCAGACTTTCTACATCCAGTTCTTTGTTTAAAATTGCTTCGGACAAAATCTTGATGTATTTTGTTTTTTGACGGCTTACGCCAAGACTTCTATATTCTTCGTCTGACAAAATCGCCATCGTTTCAGGGTTGCAGGTTGTATAGGATTTTATTTTTAAGAATGTGGCTTTCGCCGAATCTACAGAAACCTGCTGTTCGAGAATTAATAATACTAAAGTCTCAAAACCCTGCGGTCGCTTTGGTATGGGCGGAAGCCCATATTTTTCGATTATTTCCCGAAATACTGGATTTTTATTGGTTAGAAAATCTATTGCTTCTTGCATGATGGAAACTTTTTACCCTGATATATATTTACCATAAGGTAATTTATTAATAGAATATATAATCACAGTAGAGATCAACAGACAAATTAAAGTTACTAAGGGAATTGCAAATACAGGATTTACAAAATCATAATCTATTTTAACTTTCCACATCAATCGTAAAATTAAAACATGGATCAAATAAATTCCATAACTATATTTACTAATAAAATTAGTGATTTGTACTACTACAGAATTAGTGATCTCCAGATTCTTAAAAAGAATAAAAAGACCAACTGAAACCATCAAAATGTTTAGAGAATTATAATTATAAAAATACTCTTCAAAACTATTGCTTTCGCGGGATAAAAAATAAGTTCCAAATATTGTAATACTAACTCCAATTAACACCAAAAATACAGCGGTCCCAATAATTATTGTTTTAGGAAACGAAAAAGATTTAATTGATAAATAATATCCTAAAACCAAATATCCTATAAACCCCGAAAAATAGGTTAAATCAACATTAATTCTAAATCTACATAAAGCTGGCTGATTAATAAACAGAGTGAATATCCATATAATTATAAAATATAAAATCTCTTTTTCTGTCGCATTTTGAATCCATTTACTCATGATTGGCACAAATAAATATATTCCAATAATCATATAAATATACCAGAGATGATAGGAACTGCCATTTAGTAATAGATGGATTACCCATTCAATAATTTCCCCAAAAGACATTTCATGACCTGCAGAAATATTATCGTTTAGTGCAAACATTGCATAAACAAAACTCCAAAATAAGAAAGGTAAAACTATTCGTGAAAATCTTTTTTTAAGGAATTCGCTTAATTCATATGTTCTGCTTAACATCAATACTCCTGTTAACATCACAAATACAGGCACACAAAAACGCACAAAACTATCATAAACATTCCCTGTCCACCAAACAAAATTTGAGACATAACCATATTGATATAAAATCTCCGCTGTTACATGTACAAGAATTACACTAATTGTTGCTACAACTCTTAGATTAGTTGTCCAGCTCATTTTATTACCCACTTGGTTTTCACTCATAAAATATTATTTGTTAATTATAATTATGAAAGCGAAGAATCTAAATGATGGTTAGAAATAAAATCCGAAAGATCCTTTTATAGCAAATTTATGGGCGTCAGGCATATCTAAATAATTTCCTCTCCATGAAAAATCAAGTCGGAAAACTTTGAAGATATTTCCAATTCCTGCATTGTATTCCCAGTATACATTTTCTGGAGCATTATAAGGAAGTCCAGAAGCATTTATTTCACGATTTGCTTTAGAAATTGTTCCATGAACTGCTCTTACTCCTATAAATTCTCTCCAATTCAATTTTCTCATAAATGGAACTCTGGCGAATAATCTTCCTCCAAAATCATGATTCCATTGTAATGTTGTATACTGATCCGTAACGAATTCGTAGAAATTCAGGTTGCTAAACGTATTTTCAATGGTAAAATAAGTCTGGTTACCCGGAATTACACTCATTAATCCTAACGGAATTGTTCCGAATGTTTTTCCTGTTTCTATAATAATGTTAGATCTTCCTAAAGGCCCAATAATAATAGGCTGCTTATAGAATATCTGTATTTTTTCGTAGGCAAAATCACTGTCAAAAACTCCTTTTAAACCATAACTAAAGTTAACAAAGAAATGACTAAACGGACTATCAACCAAATCTCTTTCTACTCCGTAACCAATAGTTTTACGGTTTGGCATATATTCAAACTGAATATTGGCTTCTGATTGTTTTACATCGCTTTTTACAACTCCCATAGGGTCTGCTGCGGTTGGCAATGTTGTATAATAATCTAAACTAAATGTTTTTGATGCCGATTCTAATGTTCGATAAGAAAACCCTGCCTGAACAACAAAATTCTTTTTAGGTTCCATTTCTACCGAAATATTACTCAAATTAATATTGGTCAATTTTCCGTTACTTCCCGTTGTAAATAAAGCAGAAGACGCAAAACTTCGTCCAAGAATATCATTTGTCGTGGTTAAACTGGCTCCAATCTGTTCAATATCACGCCTGTTTCCTCCAGAAATAATCACACGTTTTTTCTTGTCGACCATCCATTTTCCAGAAACTCCGTATTTGAATTTACTGTCATCAAATCCATAAGCTGTATAAGCTTGTATACGCCAAGGGTCGTTTGGTCCGAAATACGTTCGCCCTCCTACTCTCAGCCTTAAACCCTCGACTTCATTATATCCAAATGTGGAAAAAATAGGTCCATAATCGAAGTTTTTAAATTCGACATAACCACTTCCCAGAATAGAGACGAGATTATACAATTGCTTAAATCGCTTGACCGTCTGCAAAGTATCGAGCATTTTATAAATCCCCGCTTCGTCTTTATTTAATTTCTCAAAACGATTTTCTTCCCAAAATTCCGGCGGTCGTTCGTAGACCGCATTGTCTATAAAATTGACTTCTTCTTTATAGAATTTCTCCGGTTTTTGAATATTGAATTTATGGTTTCGAAATAAGGTCGTTCGTTTTCCATAAACTCCTTTTGATTTTTCTTTTTTATTTAAAGCAAAATCAGACATCATATAATCGCGGGTCAATAGAAAAACAGAATCGTTATCTACTTCAAATTCCTGTTCGATATAAATATCTTTTACCCAGTTAATATTGGCACTTTTAGTTACGCCCATATTAATTTTCTTGATCGCAAAAGTGGTATCGTTTACCCAAAAATCTCCTTTAAAAGTCAATTCGTTTTTACGCCTCGGATAAAAAACAATATTAAAACACCATTTTTTATCAATAAAAGCACTGTCTTTCAATACATAATTGTAAACATCAATTCCTGTTCTTGAAAGTGGACTTGTAAAACTTTTATCAAAAAATTTAAGGTGATTATCGTAAATATTATAATCTGAATAAAGATCTTTTACGAAAGCTAAAATCTGCTGATTTCCGTTGAAACCAGACATTTTATTTCCCGTAATATTTTCTTTTACTTTCTTTAATTTATTATCTCCGTAAACGTCATAAACAGATTCGTTGATAAAAATTGGCAGATATGTTTTTCCGGTAACATCTGAAGTATCAACATGATTAAACACAAACTCCATTCCTTTAAAGAGTTTGTTTTTCATAAAAGCACTATCAATCGTGTTCATGTCAAACTCGACTTTTTCGTACTTCTGCATTTGATATTGATTGAATTGGTAAAGTCCGTTTTTACGTTTTCTTTCCCATATTTTCCTCAAGATATCAAGTGCTGGATTGTTCTTTTTTGATGTTTTTCCGGTATAAATTACAACTTCGTTTAATGCCTGAGGTTCACTCAAAACAATTTTAAAATCATAATTTACTGCTTTTTCCAAAGGAACTTCTCTATCTGAAAATCCGGCAGAACTAACTAGTAAAGCGGTATAAGTATTTGGAGATTCGAGATAAAAACGACCATCTTCGTTAGAAACGATTCCGGTGTTTGATCCTTTAAAAACAACATTTGCAAAAGGTATCGGCTGATTAGACTTGTCTAAAACAATTCCACTCACTTTCGTTTGTGCAGTAGCAATAGCCGCAAATGCGAATACAAAAAATAGGCTGAGTAAAATTATTCTTTTCATTGTCTAAACAAAAAAAAACTTCATCAATTAACAGTGAATGATGAAGTTTTATGAGTATTCTAAATGTGTACTATTTGTATAACACTTTTTTAACTGCTTTTACTACATCACCTGCATTTGGCAACCAGTCTTTTAATAAAACTGGAGAGTAAGGTGCAGGAGTATCTGCAGTTGTAATACGTTGAATTGGTGCATCAAGGAAATCAAATGCTTGCTCCTGAACGATATATGTGATTTCAGAAGAAATACTTGCAAATGGCCAAGCTTCTTCAAGAATTACTAAACGGTTTGTTTTTTTAACAGATTTAAGAATAGCATCTTTATCCATAGGACGAACTGTTCTTAAGTCGATAATCTCACAAGAAATTCCTTCTTTAGCTAGTTCATCAGCAGCGATAAAAGCTTCTTTGATGATTTTCCCAAAAGAAACAATCGTTACATCTTTTCCTTCACGTTTAACATCAGCAACTCCTAATGGAATTGTGTATTCTCCGTCTGGCACTTCACCTTTATCACCATACATTTGCTCAGATTCCATAAAAATTACAGGATCATTATCACGAATTGCAGATTTTAAAAGTCCTTTTGCATCATATGGAGTTGAAGGTACGACAACTTTAAGACCCGGAGTATTTGCAAACCAGTTTTCTAAAGCTTGTGAGTGAGTTGCTCCTAATTGACCTGCAGAAGCAGTTGGTCCGCGGAAAACGATTGGCACATTAAATTGTCCACCAGTCATTTGACGCATTTTAGCAGCATTATTTATAATTTGATCAATACCAACTAAACAGAAGTTGAAAGTCATATATTCTACAATCGGTCTGTTACCATTCATTGCAGAACCTACTGCAATTCCTGTAAAACCCAGCTCAGCGATTGGAGTATCGATTACTCTTTTTTCACCAAACTCAGCAAGCATTCCTTTTGAAGCTTTGTATGCTCCGTTGTATTCTGCAACTTCTTCGCCCATTAAATATATGGATTCATCGTGACGCATTTCTTCGCTCATCGCTTCACAAATGGCCTCTCTAAATTGTATTGTTCTCATATTTTATATTGTATGTTGAATTTTCTGAAGAGCAAAAATAAATATTTTAAATAACTTAAAAGCATAAATTGAATTTAAAATCGCATGAAGTTCTTTCTCTCTTTAGCTTTTAACTTTTTAAAGATTATTGTGATATTTACGAAATCGATATAATAGACATGTGGCTCACATTTAATTTGCTAAATCTATTTTTTAGACAAACTTTAATCTATTTGTTTAATTCCTAATTTCTCCGAAATTCTTTCATAAGAACGAGGAAATTCAAAAATTAGTATTTATGAGGCTAAACTTTAACCATTGTTTAACCTTCGAAAATTGCAAAATTACTAACAATCAGGCAAAATGAATGCTTTTTCATTTTCAGATTCCGATGAAAACCACCTCAAAACATATAATCTTCGAAATCGTAATAGTTTTAAAAAATATTATGCATGCATAGTATAATTATTCCAAATTAAATTCTAAATTTGTAAAAGCATATTACAAATTCAAAATATATACTTTATGAAAATATTAGTTTGCATCAGCCATGTGCCTGATACTACTTCAAAAATTAACTTCTCCAATGGTGATTCAGAATTTGACACCAATGGTGTACAATATGTAATTAATCCTAATGATGAGTTTGGACTTACGCGTGCAATCTGGTTTCAAGAGCAGCAAGGTGCAAATGTAACAGTTGTAAACGTCGGAGGCCCTGATACTGAACCAACATTGCGTAAAGCATTGGCAATTGGTGCAAACGAAGCAATTCGTATTAATGCAAACCCAACTGACGGATTTTTTGTTGCAAAACAATTAGCTGAAGTAATTAAAAATGGCGGATACGATCTTGTAATTGCAGGAAAAGAATCTCTTGATTATAATGGTGGAATGGTTCCTGGAATGATTGCAGGAATTTTAGGTTCTAACTTTTTAAATTCTTGTACCTCTTTAACTGTTGATGGAAACAATGTAAAAGCAGTTCGTGAAATCGACGGTGGAAAAGAAACGGTAAGCACTACCCTTCCTTTAATTATTGGTGGTCAAAAAGGTCTTGTTGAAGAAAAAGATTTACGTATCCCAAACATGAGAGGAATCATGACTGCAAGAACTAAAGCTTTAACTATTCTTGAACCAGTTGATGCTCCTGTAAATACAAAAGCGGTGAAATTTGAAAAACCAGCTCCAAAATCAGCAGTGAAATTAATTTCTGCAGATAATTTAGATGAGTTAGTTAATTTATTACACAACGAGGCTAAGGTGATCTAAGATTGTAGAGTTTAGATTTTAGATTGCTGATTGAACACAGCTCTAAAATCTTCCTCATTCAAATCAAAAATCATTTAATCTGAAATAAGAATCATTTTTAGAATTCATTTTCAAAAATCTGAAATCTAAAATCTAAAATCTAAAATTGTTATGTCAATATTAATATATGCAGAATCTGCAGAAGGAAAATTTAAAAAAGTAGCTTTCGAATTAGCTTCTTATGCAAAAAAAGTAGCTGAATCTTTAGGTACGACAGTTACAGCTTTAACTGTAAACATTAGCGACGTAAGCGAATTGTCTAAATACGGAGTTGATAAAGTTTTAAAAGTAAACAACGATAAATTAGCTGGTTTTACTGCAAAGGCTTATGCCGATGTAATTAAACAGGCTGCTGAAAAAGAAGGAACAAAAGTAGTTTTACTTTCTTCTACAACAGACAGTATTTATCTTTCATCATTAGTTGCAGTGGCTTTAAATGCTGGTTTTGCATCAAATGTTGTTGGATTACCAATTAGCACTTCACCTTTTCAGGTAAAAAGAAATGCTTTTTCAAACAAAGCTTTCAATATCACAGAAATTTCTACAGATGTAAAAGTTCTTGGTTTAGCTAAAAACTCTTACGGAATTTTCGAAAACGCAGGATCTGCTTCTGAAGAAGATTTTAATCCAACAATTGGAGACAATGACTTTGGAGTAAAAGTAGAATCTGTAGAAAAAGTAACTGGAAAAGTTTCTATCGCTGATGCTGATATCGTAGTTTCTGGCGGACGTGGATTAAAAGGTCCTGAAAACTGGGGATTAGTTGAAGATCTTGCTGCTGTTTTAGGCGCTGCAACTGCGTGCTCTAAACCGGTTTCAGATTTAGGATGGAGACCTCACAGTGAGCACGTTGGACAAACAGGAAAACCAGTTGCAACTAACTTATATATTGCAATAGGAATTTCTGGAGCTATTCAGCATATTGCAGGTATTAACTCTTCAAAAGTAAAAGTAGTAATCAATAATGACCCTGAAGCTCCTTTCTTTAAAGTGGCTGATTATGGTATTGTTGGCGACGCTTTTGAAATTGTTCCTAAATTAACAGAGAAATTAAAAGCTTTTAAAGCGCAACATTCTTAATTAAAAATTCTCTTCAAAAATATAGCTGCCTAAAAACAAGATATTGTATCTTTGTTTATAGGCAGCTTTTTTGTTCCATATTTTTTGATTAAAATTGCACTTTTATTTTTCAATCAAAAAATCATAAAAATAAGGCGCTAAGTGCCTTTTTTACAAACATATATGAGTCTAGTTAAATTATCTATAAAAGGAATTTCATACAGTCAAACTCAAAATGGCGCTTATGCCTTAATTTTGAATGAAGTTGATGGTGAAAGAAAATTACCTATCGTTATTGGTGCTTTTGAGGCCCAATCGATCGCTATTGCCTTAGAAAAAGAAATAAAACCACCACGTCCGTTAACACACGATTTATTTAAAAACTTTGCTGAAAGATTTGACATAGTTGTAAAACAAGTTATCATTCACAAATTAGTTGACGGTGTTTTTTACTCGAGTTTAATCTGCGAAAGAGATAAAATCGAAGAAATTATCGATGCCAGAACTTCTGATGCAATCGCTTTGGCTTTGCGTTTCAACGCTCCAATTTTTACTTATAAAAACATTTTGGACAAAGCCGGAATTTATCTAAAATCAAATACTTCAGATTCTGATCAGGGTTCACAGGAAATTGACGATGTTCTTTCTAATCCTGAAACTTTTGGTCACGAAGAAGAAACGAATCAATCTGGAGACGTTTACGCAAAACATAGTCTGCAAGAACTAAACGAGCTTTTAGATCAGGCTGTTTCTCAGGAAGATTACGAAAAAGCAGCAAAAATCAGAGACGAAATCTCGAAAAGATAAAAATTATTGTTTAATCGTTGATTTGTTTATTCGTTAAATCGATTAAACAGTTAAACGAATAACCGAATAAACAAAACATGAAACAATACTTAGATTTAGTAAAGCACGTTTTAGAAAACGGCAATCAAAAAGGAGATCGTACCGGAACCGGAACAAAAAGTGTTTTTGGTTACCAAATGCGTTTTGATTTAAGTGAAGGTTTCCCAATGGTTACGACCAAAAAATTACATTTAAAATCGATTATATACGAATTGCTTTGGTTTTTAAAAGGCGATACCAACATAAAATATCTTCAGGAAAACGGAGTAAAAATCTGGGATGAATGGGCAGATTCTAATGGTGATTTAGGACCTGTTTACGGACATCAATGGAGAAACTGGAATAGTGAAGAAATTGACCAGATTTCTGAATTAATTACCGAATTAAAAACAAATCCAAACAGCCGTAGAATGCTGGTTTCTGCATGGAATCCTTCGGTTTTACCGGATACTAAAAAATCATTTGAAGAAAATGTTGCCAACAACAAAGCGGCCTTGCCTCCTTGTCATGCATTTTTTCAATTTTATGTAGCAGCTCCAGATTTAGAAAAAGGAGAAACAAAAGGAAAATTATCCTGTCAATTGTATCAGCGTAGTGCCGATATCTTTTTGGGAGTTCCTTTTAACATTGCTTCTTATGCATTATTTACTATGATGATTGCACAGGTTTGTGAGTTGGAACCGGGTGAATTTATTCACACTTTTGGTGACGCACACATTTACAATAATCATTTTGAGCAATTAGAATTGCAATTAACCCGCGAACCAAAACCATTACCAAAAATGATTTTAAATCCGGAGATTAAAAACATTTTTGATTTTGATTTCAATGATTTTACACTTGTAGATTATGATCCGCATCCTGCCATAAAAGGAAGTGTTGCCGTATAATTATAAAAAAATCCGCTGAAAATTTTCAAGCGGATTTTTTTATACAACTAAAACACCATTTTCACTTCCGGCATAATCATTCCATTTGTAAAAATCTGCTTCAGGATCATTCACATAAGTACCGTCGATTACGTATTTAAATTCGTAAATCGCGTCTTTAACCAAATCATAAGTAGCTTTAAAAGTTCCGTTTTTCAACTTGCTTAACGTTCCTTCTTCTACATTCCAGTTATTAAAATCTCCAACGACTGCTGCCGAATCAGCATCTTTGGCATCTATTGAAAATGTAACTTTAACAACTGGCTTCGTTTTAATAAATTGTTTCTTCAAAGACATAACTATTTAGTTTTTAGATTTCTACAATAAAATTACATAAATTCACCTGAACATTCGATAGCATTGTAATCGATTTATGATTATAGCAAAAACAGTATATTATTTTAATTAGATATGTAATTTAATGTACGATATTTTTCACATTTCTAATTCACAACAGATTTTGAAGGAAATATTCTGCAGCCAAAATATGTAGTTTTTTGAAAATAAATTTTAACTTTATAATCTCATTTTTATCTTATGGAAAAAGAAGCGCACGAACAATATGAGTATGCCAGAAGGCGATTAAGACAAAAAAAGATCTTATATTTTCATTTTGTTCTTTTCCTGCTGGGGAGTTTATTTTTATTTATTGCTAATAAATTTTTTGATTTTGGCGAGGGAACAACGCAAAACTGGTGTATTTGGGGTATTACTATCTGGCTCTTTATCTTTATTTTACATTTCATAAAAGTCTATATAACAGATCGTTTTATGAATAAAAAATGGGAAAGGGAGCAAATTGACCGACTTGTTGCTTTACAGCAAAAGAGAATCAGCCAATTAGAATCGAAAATAAACGAAGACACCGAGAATAAAATTTAGTTAAAATACAA
Organism: Flavobacterium sp. UBA7680; assembly: GCF_002482975.1. Classification (GTDB taxonomy): domain Bacteria; phylum Bacteroidota; class Bacteroidia; order Flavobacteriales; family Flavobacteriaceae; genus Flavobacterium. Next base: position 50,190 of record NZ_DLHA01000010.1, read on the forward strand.
CATGATTATAATGATAGCGGCTGTTGCCGAAAATAATGCTCTGGGAAAAAACAATGATTTAGTCTGGCATTTACCCAATGATTTTAAAAGATTTAAATCCCTGACAACTAATCATCATATTATTATGGGAAGAAAAACTTTTGAAAGTTTCCCTAAACCTTTGCCAAACCGCACACATATTGTTATAACCCGTCAAACAGATTATAATCCGGAAGGATGTATTGTAGTAGACAGTATTGAAAAAGCTATTGCATTGTGTCCTGAAGATGAAGATTCGTATATCATTGGCGGTGGAGAAATCTATAATCTGGCTTTACCTTTTACGGATATAATTGAAATTACTAAAGTACACCACACTTTTGATGCCGACACTTTTTTTCCTAAAATCAGTAAGAGTGAATGGCAGTTAGTAGAATCTGAAGAAAATTTTAAAGATGAAAAACATCTTTTCGATTACACTTATGAAACTTACATTCGAAAATAAATAAAAAAACACCCTCTTTTGGAGGATGTTTTTTAAAAACGATTGATTTTTAGTCTTGACTTGCTCAAGAAATAGTCTTTGTAAAAATCTCAAATGGAAAAAAGACATTTGAAATAATGAATAACATTTAATGTTAATTGAGAACAAGTCTCAAAAGCGCCTTTAATAACAAATACCACTAAGATATTAAAGGCAAGAAAATTAAAATTTCCAAAAACAAATTTAATCCTAAGAACGTACTTCGCACTTTTTAAAATAGTATTCCCCCAAGAACAACACTTTAAAAACTACCACTTGAACAAATGACTGCCAGTGCAAAAAAAGCGGCCATCTGATTAAGTCAATGTGAAACTATCAATCATTAAAATTTCATCATTTTTACTTTGACAAAGTTGGGTATAAAATCAGCCGGACACAATACCCACTTTTGGTGATTTTTTAAAAATACCCACTTTTGGTGATGCTTAAGCAAGTCCAAAAAAGCGATTTAAGGCATCCTCTAAAACATTTAATTGACAATTTAAAAAACTCAATTACAGTTAAACTAGATTGTTTATATTTGCGTAAATTATAATAATGTCTGAGAAAATAACTCCATATAAAGACTCTTCTTTAGGTAAGAAAGAGCAGGTTGCCCAAATGTTTGACAACATCTCTGGGAACTACGACAATTTGAACCGCGTAATTTCATTTGGTATTGATACTAAATGGAGAAAAAAAGTATTGAAAATAGTTTCTGACTCTAAACCAAATGTTATACTTGATATTGCTACCGGAACTGGCGATCTGGCTATTTTAATGGCTAAAACTAATGCAGAAAAAATTATTGGTCTTGATATTTCGGCAGGAATGCTTGAAGTTGGAAAAAAGAAAGTTGAAGAAAAAAAGCTTTCTAATGTTATAGATTTAGTTTTAGGCGATTCTGAAAATATTCCTTTTGAGGATAATTATTTTGATGCGATTACAGTAGGTTTTGGCGTACGTAATTTTGAACATTTAGAAAAAGGTTTTGCCGAAATTTTACGGGTTTTAAAACCAAACGGCGTTTTTGTAATTCTGGAAACTTCTGTTCCGGATAAAACACCATACAAACAAGGATATAAATTTTACAGCAAAAATATACTTCCACTTATTGGAAAATTGTTTTCAAAAGACAATTCAGCTTACGGTTATTTATCTGAATCTGCTGCGGCTTTTCCTTATGGTGAAGCATTAAACAATATTTTGAGAAAAACTGGGTTTATAGATGTTGTAGCAATGCCGCAAACTTTTGGTGTAGCAACCATTTATTCAGCATCTAAAAAATAGTATGAAAAAAATTGTAATCGTATTTTTATTAGTCTTAACGACAAAAGGATATTCTCAATTTGCTAAAAGTATGTTTAGTAAAGATCCTATTATTAACCTTGAAAACTGGCAGAAACAACGTGTCTATTTCGGTTATTATTTAGGCTTTAATAGTTTTGATTTTAAATTTGATTACAAAGATGTAGTTCAAAAAGACATTCAGGTAAAAAAAACAACTGGTTTTAATGTGGGTGTTGTTGCCGATTTAAGACTGCAGGAATATATCAATTTGCGTTTTGAACCAGGTTTATACTACACAAAAAGAGATTTATATTTTCCTGGCGTTGGAAACTTAGAAAAAGATTATTTACGAGAAGTGAACAGTACTTACATTCACTTTCCGTTATTATTAAAATTCTCCTCTTTAAGAACCGGAAACATTCGTCCTTATTTAGTAGGCGGAATGTCAACGACTTTAAATTTATCAAGCAACTCAAGTTCTATTGATGATAACTTTGAAGGTAAATTCAGGGTTAAACAATGGACAGCGGCTTACGAACTAGGTTTTGGAATTGATTTCTTTACAGAATATTTTATCTTCTCTCCTTCTATCAGAGGTATGTTTGGTATTACTGACGAATTAATTCGTGATAATGTAACTCCAGAACATCCGGTAAGTCCGTATACGGATAATATAGATTCGATGAAATCGAGAGCTATTTTAATAAATTTCACATTTCATTAAAACAAAATCTTAACTATTTCGTTTAAATTCACTTAGAATAATTGCTGTTGCTGTAGCTACATTTAAACTTTCGGTTTTTTGCAGCTCTCCAAATCTTGGAATTGTAAGTCGGCTGGTCACTATTTTTTCAATTTCTGCCGAAATACCATTGGCTTCATTACCCATAATAATGATTCCGTTTTGTGGTAAATCAGATTGATAAATATTGCTGCCATCCATAAAAGTTCCAAAAACAGGAAGTTTTGTCTGACTTATAAAAGTTTTTAGATCAACATAATTTACGTTTACTCTGGCAATTGATCCCATTGTGGCCTGAACCACTTTTGGATTATAAATATCGACTGTTTCTTTTGAGCAGACAATTTGTTTGATTCCAAACCAGTCGCAAAGACGCATTATGGTCCCTAAATTTCCGGGATCACGAATATCGTCTAACGCCAGGATTAAACCAGAATTTATGATTTGATTTTCTACAGGCATTTTAAAAACTGCCAAACAAGAATTTGGAGTTGTTAAAGCACTTATTTTTTTCAGTTCTTGTTCATTAATAAGAGTTCGTTTTGCAGTTTGAACTTCTTCAAAATCATTTAACGTGGTGTATAAATGCTCTAATTCAAAATTGGATTGCAACAATTCCTGAATTACCTTTACTCCTTCGGCAAAAAACAATTGATTTGCAAAACGCTGTTTTTTTTGATGCAGGCCTGATATAAGCTTTATTTGGTTTTTACTAACCATAAAATAAATGTACTTTTGAATTAAATATTAAAAAACACTTGAAAAATAATTCCACAAAAATAACAGCATTTATTCTAATAGCAATACTTATTTGCGCTTGTAATGCTGTAAAAAGAGTTCCGGATGGAAAAAACCTTCTTGTAAAAAATAATATTGTTGTAAACGGAAAAAATACAAACGACGAAAACGCATCTAATCAATTGTACCAAAAACCAAACGGTACTTTATTAGGATACAAACTGCGTTTAAACTTATACAATCTGGCGAACTTAAATCCGGATTCGACTTATCAGGCAAAATTTAAAAATCACCCGGGCTTATACGAACGTCAGGCAAAACTATTATCTGCCAAACAAGTAGACAGACTTGGCCAGTCTTTTTTATATAAAGGTATTCATGAATTTTTAAAAAATACTGGTGAACCGCCTGTAATTATTGACACAGCAAGAACTAAAAAATCTTTACAGCGTTTAAAATTCTACTATTTCAATAATGGTTATTTTAATGTTTCAACAGATTATACAATTGATAGCATTGCCCGAAAAAAAGCCCATATAAATTACATTATCACCACAGGACCGGGTTATATTTTGGATACGATTAAAACCAAGATATTGACTCCTGCACTCGATTCATTATACAAAACAAATACTGATCCTTCATTTTTAAAATCAGGAAACCAATACAAAACTACTGATTTTGAAGAGGAAAAAAACCGCATAACTACTTATTACAGAAACCACGGTGCTTACTTTTTTCAGCCAACGTACGTAACTTTTGATATTGATACTATTGGCAAAAAACATAAAGCTGATGTTACTTTAATAATCAACAACAACAATATTCAGGAAAGAGATTCAAGCAGAACAGAACCGTTTAAATTGTACAAAATCAGCGATGTAAATATTTATACTGATTACTCTCCTGCTAACTCAAAAAGCAAAATCAACGACAGTACAACGTACAACAACTTTAATTTGTACAGTTATAAAAAACTAAAGTATAAACCTCGTGCTATTACAGATGCAATCTTTATTAATAAAGGAAGCACTTATTCTGACACAAGAACAACGCTTTCTTCAAGATATTTGAACAATCTTAAAATTTTCAATTATCCTTCTATACAATATGAAGTAGACAAACGTGATTCGACTGCACAGTCTTTAATTGCAAATGTGTTTTTAACGCCTAGGAAAAAATACAGTTTTGGTGCAACTCTGGACGTAACACATTCTAATATTCAGGATTTTGGTATTGGAGCGAGTATTTCTCAAACTATTCGAAATGTATTTAACAGGGCTGAAACTTTAGAAATTTCGGCACGAGCTAATATTGGTTCTTCAAAAGACATGGCGAATCCGAATAATAACTTTTTCAATGTTTCGGAATACGGACTTGACTTAAAGCTTAATTTCCCAAGAATTTTACTTCCTTTTGGAACAGAAAAAATTATTCCGAAGAGGATGATTCCTTATACGTCTATTACATCAGGTTTTTCGAAACAGCAAAACATTGGTTTAGATAAAGAAAATTTTACCGGAGGTATCTCGTACAATTGGTCGCCTAAAAGATACAATACTGCGAAACTGGAATTATTGAACGCTCAGTATGTTCGAAATTTAAATCCGAATAATTACTTCAATGTTTATACTTCATCTTATAATGAATTAAACGGTATTGCCAGCGATTATAATAAGGATGCCGGCAATATGCAAGATGGAGATTTAACAATTCCAACCGGAACTACAAATTTTACCAATCAGGTATTAACAGATCAAACCGATTTAAAACCCGGTATGGATGAATATAAAGATGTACAAAGTATTGAGGAAAGAAGAGTTCGTTTGACCGAGAATGATTTTATTCTTGCCACAAGTTATACGTTTACCAAAACAACAAAAAAAGACCTTGCCGATAATACTTTTTACCAGTTTAAAACAAAAATAGAATCTGCAGGAACCTTATTATCTGCCGTTTCAAGCATTGCAAAATTGGAAAAAAATGCAAATGGAAATTATTCGATTTTTAATTTAGAATATTCTGAATACTTAAAAACCGAATTCGATTATATCAAACACTGGGATTTTGGAAAAGAAAAAGTATTAGCGGTTAGAAGTTTCTTCGGAATCGCTGTTCCGTTTGGAAATTCAGATTACATTCCGTTCTCACGAAGTTATTATTCTGGAGGATCAAATGATAATCGCGCATGGCAGCCCTACTCTCTTGGTCCCGGAAGTACAAATGCTCTAAACGATTTTAACGAAGCCAATATGAAAATTGGCTTAAGTGCTGAATTTCGTTTTAAAATTTTTGGAGATGTTAAAGGAGCACTCTTCGCAGACGCCGGAAATATCTGGAATGTGTTCGATAATGTGATTGACGACAAGGCAAGATTCAACAGCTTAAACGATTTAGATGAAATTGCTTTGGGTTCCGGATTTGGTTTACGATACGATTTAAGCTTTTTTGTTATTCGTTTAGATTTAGGCTTCAAGACCTATAATCCGGCGCATGACGAGGGCGACAGATGGTTTAAAGAATACAATTTTGGGCACTCGGTTTTAAATTTTGGAATAAATTATCCTTTCTAATGCTAATTAATTCTTATTTTTGCAACCTAAAAACTAAAAACAACTA
>NZ_DLHA01000007.1 GCF_002482975.1 Flavobacterium sp. UBA7680
ATGGAATGTTGTCTTACATTTGCAACCGCAAAACAGAACACGTTTCTTGAGCTTGGAGAGGTGCCAGAGCGGTAATGGAGCAGATTGCTAATCTGTCGACGGGTAACCGTCGCCAGGGTTCGAGTCCCTGTCTCTCCGCTTAATTTTTGCCTCGGGGTGTAGCGTAGCCCGGTTATCGTGTCCCGATTGAGATCGGGAAGACCACAGATACAAATCTATGTCTAATTCGGGGTGTAGCGTAGCCCGGTTATCGCGCCTGCTTTGGGAGCAGGAGGCCGCAGGTTCGAATCCTGCCACCCCGACTAAAACTTTAAGCGATAAAGTTTTAAAATAAATGGACGCATAGCTCAGCTGGATAGAGCACCTGCCTTCTAAGCAGGCGGTCGAAGGTTCGAATCCTTCTGCGTTCACGAAAAGCCACTCATATCGAGTGGCTTTTTTGTTTTTATACAATCTAGTCAATCGAACTGTTTTTAGAAACTTATTTCGCTTTATTGATTTTAGAATTGTATTTTTATGTTGAATTTTTCTAAAATCGGAATAAAATGGAATCTCTTATAATAAAATATAAAAGTTTAGGAATTACCGATGTATTGCATTATGAGAAATTCAATTTAATTTCCATAAGTCATCACTCTACAAAAATTGAAGGTTCTATTTTAACAGAATTAGAAACTCAGATTTTGCTAGATGACGGCCTGACTCCAAAAGGGAAGCCTGTTAATGATACTTTAATGGTTACAGATCATTTTAAGGCACTACATTTTATTGTTGAAAAAGCAAGAAATAAAACAACTGTTACAACAGAGTTAATAAAAGAGATTAATTCTTATGTAATGAAAAGCACAGGAGGAATCTACAATACTATTCTTGGAGAAATTGATGCTAGTAAGGGAATGTTTCGAAAAGGAAATGTTACTGCTGGAATTTCTTATTTTCCAAATTATGATAAGGTTGAAAGACTAACTAATGAATTGGTCTTATCTATCAATTCACAAATGAATACTGATTTATCAATAGATGAAAAATTGAATTTATCTTTTGATGCCCACTTTAATCTTGTAAGTATTCATCCATTTTATGATGGAAATGGAAGAACTTCCCGTTTGATTATGAATTATATTCAGGCTTTTTATGGCCTGCCTTTAGCCATTGTGAATAGTGAGGACAAACAAGAATATATTCAGGCTTTGATTGATACAAGAGAAAAAGAAGATATTGAAATCTTTAGAAACTTCATGAAAAAACAATATGAACAATATCTTTTAAATGAAATAAAAAAATTCGAAGACAGTTTTTCATAAAAATCAAATAAAGGATTTAGTTTTCTTTTTTAAATAATAAAAGAGTCGAAGGTTCGAATCCTTCTGCGTTTATATCAAAAGCTACTCAATTGAGTGGCTTTTTTGTTTTGTATTAGATTTTGTTTTGAGCAGCAGAGCTCAGAAAAAAAACAAAAAACAGACATAATTTCATTACTTGTCACAAGACAAGTGCTAAAGGTTTTATTCGCTCTTTCTTTGCATAGTATTAAACAAATAATATTATGGAAACCGAAAAAACAAACACACAGAACGAATTAAATTCTTCATCATCAAACAGTAAAAACACAATTGTAATTGTTCATGGAGCATGGTCATCTGCTAATGACTGGCATCATGTTGCGGGTCATCTTAACTCTCCAGAAAACAATTTAATTATTGTAAATCTTCCTGGTCACGGTACTGACCAAACACCCGTATCGAATATTAGTTTACAACTTTATGTATACGAGGTTTTAAAAGCTATTGGTAGCACAACAGACGTTACCCTTGTAGGTCACAGTTTTGGCGGAATAGTAGTAAGCGAAATAGCAGAGCTAATTGCTCCGCAGATCAAAAAACTAATTTACATTGCCGCTTTTGTTCCTCAAAATGGAGACAGTTTATTGTCACTTGCACAAATGGATTCAGAAAGCCATGTTGGTAAAAATCTTATTGTAGATGAGCAAGCAGGAGTTGCTTCTATTACTAAAGAAGCAATTACAGACGTCTTTTTAGCCGATGCTCCAAAACCAGTTGCAGAATATGTAACTAATAATCTACGACCAGAACCTTTAGCTCCGTTATCTACTCCGGTTACATTAAGTGATGCTAATTTCGGTAAAGTGGCTAAGGTATATGTTCACTCTCAAAATGACCATACTATTGGGTATTCACTTCAACAAAAAATGGTTGCAGATGCAGGAATCGCAAGAACTTACTCTCTTCCTTCAAGTCACACTCCATTTATAGTATTTCCTCAAATACTTTCTTCAATTATAACCTTAGAAGCTAAATAAAACACATTTCACAAATAACATTTAAAAATTACAATCATGAAAAAATTCAAATTGATTCAATTCGTCATGGCCCTATGTGTCTTAATATTATCATCTTGTTCAAATGATGATGTACAGCCAGAAAAACCTAAAAATTATGTACTGGTTCATGGCGCATGGCAGGCTCCTTTTGTATGGCAAGCAGTTAAAGCTAATCTAGAAAAACAAGGTAACAAAGTAGTTGTTGTCGAGTTACCGGGCCATGGTGCTGATAAAACTTCTCCAAGCCAAATAACACTAGATGTTTATAAAGAAAAAGTAATAAACGCACTTTCAACAATAGATGGGAAAGTTATTTTAGTAGGTCATAGTTTGGGCGGTATGATAATTTCTTCGGTTGCGGAAGCGATGCCTTCTAAAATCGAAAAACTGGTTTACGTTGCCGCTTATTTACCGACTTCAGGTCAAACATTAGATCAGTTGGCACACATGGATCCTGATTCTCAACTTGGAATCACTGGTAATCTAATTTTTAATTATGATCAGGGTATTGTAGATGTAAAAGAGGACCAGATCGTTAATCTTTTTATTCAGGATGGTACTCCGGAAATTCAAAACCTTGTGTTGAAAAACTACAGAACAGAACCTTTAACTCCATTCATTAATCCTGTAATTCTTACCGACAAAAATTTTGGATCAGTTAAAAAGGTTTACATTAAAACTTTACAGGATCATGTTGTGTCACCGTATTTACAAAACAAAATGATTGCAGCCAGCAAAGTTGAATCTGTGTACGAAATAAATACAGGACACAGTCCATTCCTTTCAAAACCAGATGACTTGTCATCGATACTAACAAAAATTGCATCAAACTAATTATCAATAAATAACAAATATTATATCATGAAAAATTCAATTTTATTAATAGCAATGGTATTGCTAACAACTATTACAGCTTCATCACAAACGAACAAAGCTAAAAACGAAAACACAATTGTAATCATCCACGGTGCATGGTCATCATCAAATGATTGGCAGCACGTTTCAGAAGATTTAACCGCTGGAGGAAACTCTGTTATTTCTGTTAATCTTCCGGGACATGGAAGCGATAATACAGCAATCTCTACTATTAGCTTAAAACTTTATGTTGAAGATGTGAAAAAAGCCATCGGAAACAAACAAAATGTAGTGCTTGTTGCTCATAGCTTTGGCGGAATTGTGGCAAGTCAGGTTGCGGAAGACATTGCGCCTCAGATAAAAAAGGTAGTTTACATTGCGGCTTACGTACCAAAAAATGGAGAAAGCTTATTGTCTCTTGCGCAAACAGATGGAGAAAGCCATGTTGGAAAAAATCTTATTGTAGATGAGAAAGCAGGAATTGCAAGCATAAAAAAAGAAGGTATTGCAGATGTTTTCCTTGCCGATGCTCCTAAACAAGTTGCTGATTATGTAAGCAACAATTTAAAACCAGAACCATTAGCTCCTTTAGCGACTCCGGTAACGTTGACTGAGAGCAGATTTGGAAAAATCAGTAAAGTATTTGTTTACACTTTAAATGACCATACAATAGGTTATACACTTCAGCAAAAAATGACAAAAGATGCAGGTATCGAAAGATTATATGCTCTTCCGTCAAGCCACACACCTTTTATCATGTTCCCACATGTTTTGGCTCAAATCATTGCTGTAGAAACAAAATAAATCAAATATCACAGATAAGAATCATTGTTAGTCAATAACAATCTTGAATAAAGCATTCGGTGGCAAATAATGGTTCTTATCTTAATTATAAATAATATCTAAAAACAAATGGAAACAAAAGAAAATATTTTAGCATTGGGCGAATTCACCCATAAAACAGCACCAACAAAATCTATAAACGTAAATGGAGCCGATTTTACTTACCGCTCTTTTGGAAAAAAAGAAGGTATTCCTGTTATCTTTTTACAACACTTTACGGGAAACATGGATAATTGGGATCCTGAAGTAACAAATGCAATTGCAAGTAATTATCCGGTAATATTATTTAACAACAGAGGTGTTGGCAGCTCAAACGGAACTACTCCAGAAAATGTAACGGAGATGGCACAAGATGCTGTAGATTTTATCCGTGCTTTAGGTTACAATAAAGTTAATATTTTAGGTTTTTCTCTTGGCGGATTTATAGGACAGGAGATAGCAGCAAATTATCCGGAATTGGTGAATAAACTTATTTTGGCAGGCACAGGATCGATAGGAGGAAAAGCGATTGCGCAACTGGAGTCGCATTTAGAAAAAGCTTTTGTTGATGGACCAGACAGAGTATTGATTAATCTGTTTTTCAGCAAAACGCCAAGCAGTATCAAAGCGGGCGAGGCTTTCTTAGAAAGATTATCTGAAAGAAAAGTAGACAGAGATTCTCCAACGAGTCAAGACACAATTGCAAGTCAGGCGAAAGCTATTATAAACTATGGGTTAGCAACAGATGAAAACAATACACAGCTTAAAGCTATTAAGCAGCCTGTGCTTATTGTTAATGGAAATCAAGATAATATGGTCGATTCGATCAATTCTTATATAATGCTTCAGAATATTCAGAATGCAAAACTAGTACTTTGGAGCGATTCAGGTCATGGAGGGATTTTTCAGTATTCTAAAGATTTTTCTCAGGAAGTAAATTCATTCTTATTGAATTAAGATCAAAATTGAAGTATATAATTTATAAAAGAAAACCGGTTGCTGAGCTATTGTTTGAGATGATGGTAGAAGAAATAGCAGCAGTAATCGGTTTAAAAAAAAAACAATAAACGATTGATTTATGCAATTGCAAAAAGAACATAAATTTTGTTATTCAATAAATATACTATTCCTGCTCATTTTTACGCTTTTGATCTTGATACAAAGGCAAAAAAAGCTGACAGCGCAAAGGAGAAATCTGGAATTGGAAAAGCAAATTCATGAAATGAATAGTGAACGGGAATTACTTCAAAAAGAAATTGAATTGAGAAACAGGAAACTTTCTGCCAGAGCATTATATCTTTCGGGCAGAAATCAGCTTATAAATAATTTGATTATGTCTATAGAAAATATACCAAAACTTTCGAAAATCTTCACTTTGGATGTACATATTAAACATTTAAAAGATTATTTAAAAAGTGATAATGAATGGGAAACATTTGTTTTTCATTTTGAAGAAGTAAATCCCGGTTTTCTGGCAAGACTTCGAAAATTGCATCCTGCTTTGACCTCAAATGATATGCGTTATATTGCTTATATCTATATGAATTTAACAACTAAAGAGATTTCAAATTTGTTGAGTATAACAATATATGCAAGTAAAAAAAGAAAAGAGAGAATTATTTCGAAGATAAAACTTCCTAATGATATAACTTTATACTCTTATCTCTCAAATATTTAGAAAAAATGTCTCTCATTTGTCTCTTAATAGTGTCTTTTTTTTCAGGTGATTTGAGATTGTGTTTTATCTAATTATGAGGTAATTGATTATTTTTGACCTGCAACGGTCTTGTAAAGAAGCTGTTGAGTATAATATTAACTAAGAAACCAATGGACAAACAAGGACTAAAAAATTACATCATAAAAAATTTACCATTTCCAGATCGTACTTTAGACGAGGTGGTAGAATTTTTTGAAGAAATTACTGTTGAAAAAAATGAATTTTTTCTTAGAGAAGGAAAAATAAATGAACATTATTTCTTTTTACAGAGCGGTTTTATGAGAGCGTTTACACATGATATTGATGGAAATGAAATCACTACAAATTTCTATCAAAAGGATAGTGTGGTATTTGAAGTGTCATCTTTTTATTTAAAAACCAAATCGTCTGAGAATATACAAGCGGTTACAGACTGCAGAGGTTTTGCCATCAGTTATGATCAATTAAATTCATTGCTGCATACTGTTCCGGAGTTTAGGGCTTATGGGGTAAAAATGCTGGCTAAAGAATATATGATGTTTAAAAAACGTGCGCTGGAATTAATTAATCTTAGTGGTGAAGCCCGATACGAGAATCTTATTACGACCAATAAAGAAGTATTTCAATTTGCCCAGCTCAAACAAATAGCTTCTTATCTAAATGTTACCGATACATCATTAAGTAGAATTAGACGGGAATTTTCAAAAAAATAAATCGAATTTTGTTATTCATTTAAATCAATTATTACATGTCAAATATTGCAAGATTTTTTCTAATCACTTTTTTTTCTTTAGTGTCATTGTCCCTTTTTAGTCAGGAAAATGCAAAGGAAGAAATGGTGATAAAAAAACAGCTTTTCTTCAGTACAAAACATACCATTGATATTAACGGAAAACCTTTAAATTTTACGGCAATAGCAGATGAAATATTTCTTAAAAATGATGATAATAAAGTTATAGCCAGCGTATTTAGTTTTTCCTATATAAAACAAAATAAAAGTAAAGAAGTCAGACCTGTCATTTTTATATTCAATGGCGGTCCGGGATCGTCTTCTATTTGGCTGCATTTGAGCAGTATTGCTCCGTGGAAAGTAAAATTGACTCCGGAAATTAATTCCTCTAACATACCGCCATTTGGATTAGAAAGCAATACAGATTGTCTGCTCGATGTAGCAGATTTAGTTTTTATTGATCCTGTCGGAACTGGTTTTAGCCGTATTATTTCTCCCGGTACGCCGCAAGATTTTTATGGAGTAGATCAGGATGCTGAATCGATGGCGCAATTTATAGAAAAATGGTTAATTAAAAATAACAGATGGAATTCTCCAAAGTTTCTTATTGGAGAAAGTTATGGAAGCCAGCGCGTTTCAGTTCTTCCAAGAGCGCTTATGGGCGGAGTAACGTATTCTGGTGTAATGAGAGGCATTACATTAAACGGTATTATTATGCTGGGAACTACTTTGGAATCTCCTTTAAAAAAGTTAACAACTGATGCAAAATTAGAAAGAACAGCATCCTTACTTCCCACTTTAGCAAAAACAGCCTGGTATTATAATAAAATTGATAAAACGTTATCTTACGGAGAGTTTCAAAAAGAAGTTTCATCATTTGCAGAAAAAGAGTATTTGAATGCGCTTTTACAGGATAATCAGCAAAAACTTTCGGAAACAGAAAGAAATGTTATAATTGATAAACTTTGCAAATACACAGGATTGTCCAAAGATTTTTTTTCATCAACTCTAGAAATAGCTCCAAAAATTTTCGCAGACAGTCTTTTATCGAAAGAAAATTTACAAATTGGATTATACGATACAAGGTACAATCTTCCGCTGGAGCATTCTGGTAATGATCCGGTTGCAGACGATCCATCAATGGCAAGATACGTTCCAGGTTATACTGCTGCATTTAGAGAGCTGTTAACTTCAAAATTAAACGTTGAGATTCAGGATCCGTATAGAACTATTGATTGGAAAAATATTTCGTTTCAATGGCAATGGGCACGAAAAGAAACTAAAGAAGGTCCTGATTTTACTGATGATTTAAATGTTGTTTTACGCAGAACTCCAAATTTAAAAGTATTTATAGCGTGCGGAAGTTATGATTTAGCTACGCCCGTGGGTTATGCCAAAAAAACGACCGAAAAAGCAAAATTTTCTCCAGACAGAGTCATTTTTAAAGAATACGAATCAGGGCATATGTTGTATTTAGGAAATACCGGAAAATTATTTAGCGATGATTTACGATCGTTTATTTTAAGTTGCTCAAAATAAATATTTATTTCGTAAAAAAATAAAAGCTGCCTTGTGGCAGTTTTTATTGAAAATGAATTTGGGGCAAAATTCAATAATGGGTCAAAATATTTTATCATAAAAAATAAATTCACCGTCTTTTACGCTTTCTATAAGAATGTCTGGAAGATAAATAATAGATTTGCACTAAATTACTGATGACAATACTTTGAATTATTCTGATAAATCTTCAAAAAAGTAACTTTTTAATTTTAAAGTAAAAAAATCTGCCCTTTTTCATATGAGTAAATCGTCCCATTCTTTTTTTTTTATCATTATAATTTTTTGCCTTTTAACTAGTAATCAGAATATTGCACAGCTAAAAGAAATAAGAAAACTGCAACACAGTTTAAAATTTACTAAGGATAAAAAATCTCTGGTAGATAAATATAATAGGCTTGCCATGCTTTCTCAAATGCGTTACAGGGATTCGTGTCAATATTATTCATCAAAAGCACTAAAAATAGCAGATGATATCGATTATCCAAAGGGAGTTGCAGATGCACTTAATTGTCAGGGTGTTTATTATTTATCACTTAACAACTACCTTTCAGCCAAATATTTTAATGATGCTTTTGCTATCTATAAAGAATTAAGAGATGTGGAAAATCAGGCACAGCTTTTAATGAACATAAGTGTACTTATGTTTATCGATAATAATAAAAGTGAAGCTAAAAAATATATTTACAACGCAGATAAAAAAATTAAACTAGCCCAAAAAGATTCAATTAGGTCCTTAATTCTTACCGATATTTTAGGCATGGATCCTACACTTACTAATGTAAAGAGAAATGAAATCTGTAAAATTGGATTAAGAATTGCTGAAAAATACAAAGATTATCCCATGATAATATGCAGCCAGAACAATATTGGCATACAGCTTTATAATGATGGGAAAAAATTGGAAGGTATTGAAATGTTAAGAAATTCTTTAACACTTGCAGAACATGAAGGCAGTGAGTATGTTAAGGTTGGTGCATACATGGCTTTGGGAGAAATGATGTTTGATTTAAAGAAATATAAAGAAGGCATAGCATATTATGAACTTGGAATGAAAGATTCCGAAAAATTTGGATATACCGATCGATATCTTGCATTTGCAGATCGTCTCTATAATTTTTATAAGAAAAAAAAGGATACTCAAAATGCATTTAAGTATGCTTCATTACTTTTGACCAAACAAAATGAATATGCAATAGCAGTTAAAAAATCCGGATATACTTATTTATCCTATATTTCAAGGGAAAATCTTTTAGAAAAAACGAAGGAAAAATACAAACAAGAGAAAAGGCTGGCTCTTTTTCTTATCATTATAATTCTTGCCATGCTGCTTACTGGATTTTTTCTTTGGCTGGCATTAAAAAATAGAAAAAGATTTGTAGAAGCACAGCTTAACCTTCATAAAGTATCTCTGGAAAGAAATAAAGAGCTGGAGATTTCGGAGAAATTTAACACGATGTTAATTTCCATATTAGCCCATGATATTAGGGAACCCTTTAGTAACATTAATATGATCACTCAATTATTCGATAAAGGAGAAATAGAAAGCCAGGAAGAAATTAATATGGTCATGAGCGAACTTACTAAGATAACTAGTCAGGGTATTAGTTTTATGGATGGTATCTTACTATGGATTAAGTCTCAAAAACATAATTATAATGTACAAAAAGAACAACTTAATGCAGTCGAAATTTTAAATGAAGCAAATCAGTTTTTTGTAAATAATCAAAAAGAAAAGGCAATAACGATCCATTCATCTGTCGAGCAGGAATTAAATTTTTATGCTCCACGACAAATCGCATTATTCATCTTTAGAAATTTATTAAATAATGCGACAAAGTACTCTAAAAAAGGAAGTGTAATTTACTTAAGTGCAAGTATAGAAGATAACTGCACGATATTTAAAATCCGAGATACTGGAAACGGTATGTGCAAGGATACTTTAAAGTCTCTTTTTGACATTAAAGCAGAATTTTTTCACACCTCTATAAATGGCGGAGTGGGAGTAGCTCTTAAGATAAGTCATGAAATGCTGAATAAAATTCAAGGAAAGATATGGGCTGAAAGTGAAATTGGAAAAGGAACAACATTTTATGTTGCTTTTCAATTATAAAAGCTGCCTCTCGACAGCTTTTATCGAAAATGAATTTGGGGCAAAATTCAATAATGGGTCAAAATATTTTATCATAAAAAATAAATTCACCGTCTTTTACGCTTTCTTTGAGAACCGATACCGTTTCAGCAGAAAGTAAACCGCATAATTCCATACGGTTTACATTCCAATTTATAATGTACTTATTCATCAGCGGTTGTATTTTTTGCAGATGTTCTAAAAATGCATTTTCATTTGCATACGCTTCGATAATCAAACAATCAAAACTATTTTCTTGATAATAAGTTTCGTGTGTTAGTACATTGCCAGGCTCTTCAGAAGCAACAATACTTTTCACTTCAGAAACCATTTGTCGAAATTTATCCCAATTATCAGGTTTTATTGAAACTGAGGCGTGAAGCCTTATTACGGATAAGGAAGGCATGATTATGGTTTTACTATAATTTTTCCAACCGTATTTTTGGATTGGATAGCAGTATGCGCTTTATGCATATCTTCTAAAGGGAAAACCTGCGAAATATGAGTTTTAACAACGCCTAATTCAAGCAGCTTTGCAATAGCCTGCATATCTTCAAAATAGTTTTCTTCCGGATAACGCACATTCACTCTTATTACATCAACATTCTTTTCTGCTTTTGCTTTTTCAATGAATTCTGCATCAGGATAAACAATAAGACTTAATAATTTTCCTCCGGGTTTCAAGGCTTTAAGTGATCTTTCTATGTGGTTTACATCGTCGCTCCAAACTGCATCATGAACGATATCGGCATCTGTTACAATCTCTTCAAAATTTTGAGTTTTATAGTTAATGAATTCGTCGGCACCTAATCCTAATACGAAATCTCTGTTTGCTTCAGATGCTACTGCAATAACGTGAGCACCAAAATGTTTGGCGAACTGAATGGCATAATGTCCAACACCACCAGATGCTCCGTGAATGATAACTTTATCACCTTTTTTAACTTTTCCGTGGTCAACTACAGAAACCCATGCAGTAAGCGCCGCCATTGTTGCTCCGGCCGCTTCTTCAAACGAAATGTTAGCTGGTTTCAGGATCATTTCTTTTTCGGGTGCGGCAACAAATTCTGCGTAAGCATTTGCCTGACCAATAAATTTGAAATTACCAAAAACCTCATCTCCAACATTTAATCTTGTAACCGATTTTCCAATTTGAGTTACAATCCCGGCTACATCCCAGCCAAGAATAATATTTTCTTCTGTTCCTTTGTATTGATACACCCAGTCAAAAGCTTCTTTTGTTCTTCTTACGAACGCATCTACAGGATTTACTCCAATTGCTTTTACTTCTACTAAAACTTCATCTTCCTGAATGGATGGTATAGGGATTTCTGTAAGGATAAGATTTTCGGGCGCACCGATTTCTTTTAATACTATTGCTTTCATTTTTATTATAATTTAATGAAACAAAGGTATAAGTGACTGTTTTGTGAAACTTTGCTGTAAAAGTCGTTTTTACTTTGTTGTACAAGTCAAATGAAAATCTATTGCAATTGGTTTTTTAATGAAGTAGGAGCGTACCCGAAATGCTTTTTAAAAACAAATGAAAAGTGGGACAAGTTTTCAAATCCGGTTTCTAAGTATACATCAATAGGTTTTCGTTTTTTCTCAGCAAGTTGGTAATGCGCTAATTCCAAGCGTTTCTGCATAAGCCATTCTCTGGGAGTAGTTTTAAAAGCTCTTTTGAAATCACGATTAAAAGTAGAAAGACTTCTTCCGGTAAGATATCCAAATTTTTCCATTGGCATATTAAACATGAAATGCTTTTCCATAAAATCGGGCAGATTAATTTTTCCCGGTATAGAGAAATCTGCTAAAAGATTATCGATTTCAGGATCAATAGAACGAATAATAGTAATCGCTTCATCAATTTTCATAACATCCAGTTTGTCCGGCAGTTCTTCCGTAAGGTCGAAATAAGGTTTTAAAGATGCGAAGAAGCTGTCTAAAAGAGGATGTTTGCTAAATATTCTGGTTTTAAGAATTGGGCTTTGGGTAATTTTAAAGGTATTTTTAGTGTAATATTTTTCCAGATGATCGGTTGTCAGCGTTAAAACTATTGCTTTATAAGGCCTTCCGTCTTTTGGTCTTTTTATTACAGAAGATAATTGATTACGCGGGAAAAGCATTGTTTGGTCTGCTCCAAAAGTATACGATTTATCAGATTGTACAACTAGCATTTCGCCCGAAATTATGTGTACAAAAGAGTGGAAATCAAGCATGATTTCATCCTTGAAAAGGTTTTCTTCTGTCACCATATGGACAAATTTGGCATATTTATTAGTTTGCTGCTGTGCCATGTTGAACTAAAATTAATCGTAGAAACGTAAAGATACTATTTTGAATTTTTATAAGGAAACAAATATAGGCTGATAAAAAAGTTCAAACTTTGTTATACATGTCAAATTTTGTTTGTTGAGAAGTACAATTACGAAGAAAGAGCAGGAATGTTTGCTTAAATTAATTTGTATTAAAGATGAAAATAAAAATGACAGTTTTAAATTACATATTGATACATTTCTTAGATTTGTATAACCACTAAAAAACTTTTAATCATGCCGGTAATTGAACAATCAGAATATGACTTTCCTTCAATGATTCACCGTAACAGGCATGTTTCTACCATTTATGCTGCTTTGATTAAAAAATTTGAAGTTCCGGAATACACCAGAGAAAAACTGGAGTTGAAGGATGGTGATTTTATCAACATTGATTTTCTTATAAATGATCCAAAAAAAGCAGTAATCCTGTGTCATGGTTTAGAAGGGGATTCCCGAAGAACTTATAATAATAGCTGCGCAGCTTATTTTCAGCAGAAAGGTTTTTCGGTTTTTGCATGGAATAATCGCACCTGCGGAGGAGAAATGAACCGTTTGCCGAGATTATATCATCACGGAGCAGTTGATGATCTGGATGAGGTAGTTCAGTTTGTTTTGCGAAAAGGATTTGAAGATGTTTACATGATTGGATATTCAATGGGAGGTGTTCAGCTTCTGAATTATTTTGGATGGACAAAAATCGATGAGCGTATAAAAGCCGGAGTTTCTATTTCTGTGCCAACGCATATTGCAACAAGTGCCGAGATATTGAAACAAGGCTTCAACAGAGTATATTTAAAGAACTTTACTATTGATATTAAGAAAAAGCTGAAATACAAAGCAGCACAATTTCCTGATTTTATAAACCGAGATCAAATTGATAAAATTACTTCTTTTGATGAGGTTGATCAGTATTTTACGGCACCGCTTCATGGTTTTGCGAGCCGTGACGATTATTATCAGCAAGTTTCTCCTGAATTTTCACTTAAAAATATTACTACTCCGGTTTTAATTATTAATTCTCTGGATGATCCATTTTTAGGTGAAAGATGCTATCCAAGAGCAATTGCACAAGAAAGCGAATATGTTTATCTGGAAACGCCAAAGTATGGCGGACACTGTGCTTTTCCACTGCGAAATTCAACGTATTCTTATGCAGAAAAAAGAGCTTATAAGTTTTTCAAATCCTATAAAACGGCAGAAAACATTAAAACAGAATATTAGTAATTTCTTTTTTGAGTCATTTCCAGTAAATTTTCCATACTATCGGGAACCATATACAATAACAAATTATCTGAAGTTGTTGGAAGTCCTTCATAGGAAACTGCGCCCAAATACTGCTCGGCAAAATCGAAACTATATACTTGCCAGTTCTGGGTGTTTTTTACCAGTTTAAATTCTAAATTGTGCTGTCCGTCTGTGCAGGGGATATATTTAAAATCCTCATCAATTCCTTTTCCTAATGCTTTTACAAAAGCTTCTTTGCGTGTCCATAATGTATAAAAAGTGTTTTTTTTATCATCAGCATTCTGAATCAATAATCTTTCGTGATCATCAAAAATATCCGGAAGCAGGTTGGTGAATTTAAAATCTTTAGATAAAAATTCAATATCCAGCCCCACTTTTTTATGTGAAACCGCTATCGCCGCATAATCTTCCGAATGCGAGATATTGAAGTGCAGCCACGGGTGTGAGGCTAGATATGGTTTTTTATTAAAGTCATAATCAAGATGAATATTTTTTATATCTGATTTAGTGTAAGCTCCTAAAATAAGTTTTAAAATCGATCTGTATATAATAAACCGGTCTCTGTCAATTTCCTTAAAAAAGCGTTTTGCTTTTTTGAGTTCAGGAGAATTTAGAAACTGTGATAAATTAGATTTAAATTCAATAAAACTGGGCAGATAAATACTATATATGATGATATCACTAGTATCTAAAGAATATTCTTTACCAGAAACCAATGTATCGCCCTTTATATCCGAAAAAGAGATAAAGAGCTTAGATGTTTTCATTTTTTTCATCTAAGATGTCTTGAAGTAGTCTCGCTAAAAATATATCATTTGGCGGAGCTACAATGTCTAAATGATTCCCAGAGATATTATGAATGGTTACGCCTCCCAGCGCGGCTTTTTTCCAGCCAAGATGCGTTGGGTCAAGTCTGTAATTAATGTCATCTTTAGAGCGAAATAAATCAACTTCAAAGTTTTGTGGTTTAAGGTGATAACGATCCACAATTTTTTTAACCATGCTGTCAGCTTCAATAAATTCCTTAAGCGCCAGTTCTTCCTGTTCGGTCATTTCATCTTTTTTACCAAAATGCCTTTTCAGGATATATTCTTTTTTTCCGTTAATACGCATTTTAAAAGCTTTCCAGCTCAATAACATTTCTTTTAAAAAATCTAATCTTCTATGTGTAATATCAAAATATCTAACGAGTTGTTTGCGTCTGTAACTTCCATAATAATAAGAAGAATCGACATAAGAATCCAGTAATGCCGTTAAGCTTACTTTTCGTCCCTGTTCCTTTAATTGACGCGTCATTTCGAAAGCCACAATACCGCCAAAAGAAAAACCTGCCAAAGCATAAGGCCCTTTTGGATTTACTTTTATAATAGCATCAATATAATGAGCCGCCATAGCTTCAATGGACTCATACCATCCGTCAAAACCTTTAGGTTTAATACCCTGAATGGCATAAATAGGCTGATCTTCATCAAAATGTTTACTCAAATTGACAAAATTTAAAACATTAAGTCCGGCTCCGTGAATGATAAAAAGAGGCACTTTATGTCCGCTTGGACTTATCGGAACTAAACAATCAGAATAAATTTCGGTACCCGTATTCAACAGTTTTGCAAATTTTTCGACAGTCGAATATTTAAATAATGCTGATAGCGGAATTCGTATACCGGTATATTTCTCTATTTCGATCATGACTTTTACACCCTTAATAGAATGTCCTCCCATTTCGAAGAAATCACTAAAAATATCGATATTCTCTAAACCAAGACTTTCTTTCCAAATAGCTGCCACAATACTTTCTTCTTCTGTGCGGGGAGCAGTATATTCAGCTATTTTGCTTGTTTTAAATTGAGATAATGCTTTACGATCTATTTTGCCGTTAAGCGTTGTTGGTATTTTCTCCAATAGATTAAAATCATGTGGCATTAATTGTGCTGGCAGGCGTGCGGCCAAAGTTTCACGCCATAAAGGAATTTGAGTTTCAGCTTCCTCTATACTGGAATCAGGTACAACATGAGCGACAAGAAAGTTTTCATTAGCCAATACAACAGCATATTTTATACCGTCAAGCTGCAGCAATGCGTGTTCCACCTCACCGGGTTCAATACGTTGTCCTCTAATTTTAACCTGTTGATCCAAACGCCCTAAACATTCAATTTCATTACTTGGAAGTAGTCTTCCTAAATCGCCTGTACGATAAATGATGTTGTTTTTATTAGTCGAAAAACTATTTTTAATAAATTTTTCTGAGGTAAGTTCAGGTCTGTTCCAATATCCTTTTGCAACGCCATCGCCGCCAATGGCAATTTCACCAATTTTTCCCGGAGCCACAAGCTGACCTTGTTCATCAATAATATAAAGTTGTGTATTGGCAATAGGTTTACCAATCGTTATTAAAGTATCATCTGCTTTTACTTGTTTTACAGCCGAATAAATAGTGGTTTCCGTTGGGCCATAAACATTCCACAGCGTATTACATTTTCTTGTGAGTTCTCTGGCAAGATCTGCAGGCATTGCCTCACCGCCGCATAAAGCCTTAAGCGGTAAAGGTTCATCCCAGCCAGAATCCAAAAGCATGGACCATGTTGTGGGAGTAGCTTGCAAAAAACTGATATTTCCTTTTTTTACCAACTCTAGCAAAAGTCGTCCATCTCTCGCCGTTTCCTGATCAGCAAGTATTAATGCTGCACCTTTAATAAGTGGTAAATAGAGTTCCAGTCCCGCAATGTCAAAAGAAATAGTAGTAATCGACAACAATCTGTCGTTTTCACTAATACCGGGTTCTATAGCCATACTGCAAAGTAAGTTAACCAAGTTTTTATGAGTAATAGGAACACCTTTTGGATTTCCCGTTGATCCAGAGGTGTAAAGTATATACGCCATATTATCTGGATTCACAATAGAAGATAATGGTGATGCATCATAATGGTTTAAGGACTCCATAGCATCTTCTATAAAAAGTGTAAGCGGCCATGATGGTAAAGACGCAAATAATGTTTTACTGGTCAATAAAACTTTTGCACCGGAATCATTCAGCATAAATTCCAAACGGCCTTTAGGATATTCAGGATCTAGCGGAAGATAAGCCGCGCCACACTGCATTATGGCCAACAAACTATAAAGCAGTTCCGGACTGCGCGAAACAGAAACAGCAATAATATCTCCAGACTGAACGCCTTGTGCTTTTAAATAATGAGCTAATTGATTTACTTTTTGGTGTAATTCAAGATAAGTAGTTGTTGTTTCATGAAATTCTAAGGCTGTGTTGTTTGGCGTAAGTTCGGCTTGTTTTTTTAATAACTCGGATAAGGAAACATCCGGATAAGATATTTCAGTAGTATTTAAAACATCATAATCAACTAAATAATGACTTCCCAATATGTTTGATAATGGCTTATCTGCACCATCTATTAGTTTATTGATGATATCTTCAAAGGTTGCCATCATTTGTTTGATCGTTTCTGGTTTGAACAGTGTAGTATTATAATACCATTGAAATACAGGCCCGTTTTTGGTTCTAAAAATGTGAAGCTGAATTTCAAAGGTTGCGCATGCTCTCGGATTAACTGTAAGTTCATGAGAAAGACCGGCATATGAAAATTCACTTTCGATATCCTGATTCATATCAACTGTTAATACAGCCGGCACCAAAGGAATTCTGGAAGAATCTCTGGCAATAGCCAAGCTTTTTAGAAGATGACCAAAACTTACCTGCTGATGTTCGTAAGCATCAAATAACTGTGAATTTCTTTGTTTTAGATATTCTAAGAAAGTGATATCAGGATTAACTTTACTGCGTAAAGGAAGCAGGTTAGCACAATCTCCAATCAATTGTTTCATATCGTATAATGTATTTCCCGAAGAAGGAAACCCAACAACTAAATCACTTTGACCCGTGATTTTGCATAAAAAAACTTCAAATGCGGCAAGCAAAGTGGTAACTAAGCTGCAATTAACACTTATTCCTATATTTTTTAAGGAATCGGTCATCGTATTATCAAAAGGAAAATCAATACGATTACTGTTATAAGTTCGCAAAGAAGGTCTTGGATAATCTAGCGGTAATTCGATTGTGGGAGTCGATTCTTTATAAATAGAAAGCCAAAAATCTTCCTGCTGTTTATGTTCAGTAGTCAGCATAAATGAATTCGCTTTTTCGGCATATTCGCTAAAGCGCTCCGGATTTGGCAGGTTTGGTTTTTTATTTTCTACATAGGCAGAATAAAGCGCTCCAAGTTCTTCTAATATAATATCAACACTTAGTCCGTCTCCAACAATATGATGAATGGTTAAGGTTACCAGATATTCAAACTCATCGATTTTAATCAAATTAATTCTGAATAATGGGCCGTTAACAAGATCAAAAAGTCCATTTACTTCTTCTTTAACCAAAGTTTCTATTGTAAGCTCTTTTTCAGCTGTATCGAGGTCTGAAAAATTATTATGCGAAACCTTAAAATCAACATCGTTGTAAATACACATATAACGTCCGTCCGGGCTAAACGAAGCTCTCAAGCATTCATGACGCTGTATCAAGGTTTTTACAGCCTGCTCAAATGTGTCTGTTATTAGGTTGCCTTTCAATTTAATAGAAACAGACAAGTTGTACGCTTTATTAGCATCACTGCCTCCAAAAATACAATCTGACCATATTTCCTGCTGTGAATTTGTGGTTTGAATTACTCTTTCAATTTCAGGTAAAAACGGATTAAATTGAACTTCAGTTTCAGTTTTTATTTGAGATTTATTTTTCATTGTTATCATAATTCTATTTTTAAAAGTAATTGCACAGTTTTTAAATTGACAATCTGAATTATTAATTATGTTTATCTGACTCTAATAACATCGTTTTATTAAACTTTCCTTTTTGAACAGGATCTTCAATAAACCATGCCGGATTTCCGTTTTCGTCCCTTCCGAGTTTACTGCCGTAAATAGGAGGTTCGTTTGCCATTATGGTATATTTTTTTTCTTCAGAGTTAGTTTCAAGAAACAGATGTCCGTTTATTTTTGAAAGATCAAAAGCTTTTTCTTTTTTATGAGCGCCATTCGATCCGTTTGTTTCGACTCGGTTTTCATGATTAAATGTAAGGGCATCAAAATGTTTTACTTTTAAATTGACAAATGAACCATTTCCGTTTGCAGAGGAATGTTGATAACCTTGCAGTTGATCTACTTTCTGGCTCAAAAGCTGAATTTGCTGAATAATTTGTTCTAATGAAGTTTGATTTTGGTTTACTGATACTGGAGCTTCATTTGTTACAACAGAAGACTGAATTTCGTTAGAAACAATTTCATTTTCTTTAATCTCACTTTCAGCTTCTTCAGGAAGATTTAAATCTATATAATCTGCCAAAAGCGATGGAGTAGGATATCCTTCATTGAGTTGTCTAAAAGTGATAGGCAGATCAAATTCTTTTTTCAGTCTTCCTGATAATTGAGTGAGCGATAAAGAATCCAATCCTAATTCTAAGAATGTATTAGAAGCCGAATCAGGATCATAAGTTATGCCCGAAGCTTCTGTTATAATTTCTGAAATCCTAACTGATATAGATTCCTTTCTTGATTCTTTTGCTGAAGCAGAAATGCTTTCAGTTTCTTCAGAAATATTCGGAACAATTTCAGAAACTGTATTTCTTTCAACTATGGTTTCAATAACATTTAAAGGCTCAATCCAACACGGTTTTCGATCAAAAACATAACCCGGTAATTCTATTTTTTGTCTTTGCTGTTCGTTGTAGAAAGATTTCCAATCTGGGCTTATTCCTTTTGCCCATAATTCCCCAACAGTATTTAATAAAGTAGAATATTCATTGTCTTGTTCTTCTTTAGGAAAATTGATGCTCGAAAAAGCAGGTATAACTTTTCCAGCCGCTTGCTGACGTGCCAGCGTAATAAGGGTTTGACCCGGACCAACTTCTAACAATATGTAATCTTCTAATTCAAATGCAGTATCCATAGCATCTGCAAATCGTACTGTGTTTTTTAAATGATTAACCCAATACGTTGAACTTGTCGCTTCAGTATCTGAAAGCCAAGTTCCTGTTGCTGTTGAAATAATCGGCAGCCTCGGAATATTTAATTTTATTTTTTCTATTTCATCTTTAAAAGAATCTAAAATAGGTTCCATCATAAAAGAGTGAAAGGCATGACTAGTCAGAAGCAGTTTGTTTGGAATATCCTGCGCATCAAGTGCTTGATTAAATAATGCAATATCTTCTTTTGTACCCGAAGCCACGCAAAACTGACTTGAATTTATGGCAGCAACCGAAAGTGTATCAGGAATAAGTTCGTATAATTTTTCTACAGGAACGCGTACTGCTAACATTGATCCACCCGGAAGTTCGCTTATCAATTTTCCTCTAACAGCAACAATATGCAAGGCATCTTTTAAACTCATAATTCCGGCTAAATGTGCTGCTGCAAATTCGCCAATACTATGACCGCAAAGAAAAGTGGGTTTAATTCCCCAGCTCATCCATAGCTGAGTCAGTGCATATTCTGTAACAAATAAACTTGGCTGCGTTAAGCGGGTATCTTTTAAGCGTGCTTCGGCCTCTGTAGAATTCGTTTCTGGATAAAGAATTTCGCGAATATCTAATTTTAAATCTTCCATTAATAATGCTGCACATCTATCTACCGCTTCACGATATACTTTTTCGTTATCATAAAGTGTTTTTCCCATTTGCAGATACTGCGCTCCTTGTCCCGGAAACAAAAATCCCATTTCACTTGGAACACTTTTTAATATGGAAGATTTAGTACTTTTTGCTTTTAAAGAAATTAATTTTTCGACCGCATCATCTGTAGAACTTGTTACTAAAAAGCTGCGTTGGTTAAAATCATCTCTCGTAATATTCAACGAATAAGCAATGTCTGCTAAAGGAATATTTCTTGATTTATCAATAAAATGACCCAATGCATTTTCATAACCCAATAAACTGTTTTGGCTTTTTGCAGACCACATTAATAATTGAAGCGGACGTCCGGCTGAAGAGGGAAGAGGTTCTGCTGTATATTCTTCTACAATAGCATGAACGTTTGTGCTGCCAATTCCAAAAGAACTCACGCCGGCTCTTCTTATGCTGTCCGTTTCCCATTCAATTAATTTATTATTGATGTAAAAAGGACTGTTCGCAAAATCTATATTTGGATTTGGTTCGTTGAAATTAACCATTGGCGGAATTTGTTTATGACGCATCGCTAATAATACTTTCATTAAACCCGCAACTCCGGCAGCTGCTGTAGTATGTCCCATATTGCTTTTTATAGAACCTAATGCACAATAATTGTTTTTTTCCTGTTTACCATAGGCTATTTTAAGTCCTTCAATTTCTATAGGATCACCAACCGGAGTTGCAGTTCCGTGCGCTTCCATATAACTGATTGAGGAAGGTGCAATTTGAGCATCGTTAAAAGCATTTATAATCGCTCCAGCCTGACCACGCGGACTTGGCGCCATAAAGCTGCCTTTGTCTCCACCGTCATTATTTACGCCAACGCCTTTAATTACGCCGTATATAATATCGCCATCTTTCTCTGCTTCTTCCAGTCTTTTTAGCACAACAACTCCGGCGCCGTCACTAAAAACAGTTCCTTTTCCGGCAGCGTCAAAAGATCTTGTCGATCCGTCGGGACTTTTAATAAAACCATCATCATAAAGATGTCCGCTGTTTATAGGCGAAGTCACGCTCGATCCTCCTGCAAGGGCAATATCGCACATGCCGGTTCTTATTGCTTTTACGGCTTCAGCAACGGCTAATAATGAAGTAGAGCAGGCGGAATGTACGCTAACCGAAGGTCCTTTTAAATTTAAATGATAAGAAGTACGCGGCGCAATAAAATCTTTTCCGTTTACGGTATAAATTTGTAATTCGCCTACAGAACTTTTCAGCTCTTGGTTATTGAATATATTATGTTCATAATACGTATTGATTTCGCTTCCAGAATATACGGCGATACTTCCTTTATAATGTTTCGGAAGATGTCCTGCTTGCTCCAGAGCTTCAAACGAAATTTCCATAAACACACGTATTTGTGGGTCCATAGCGGCGGCAAGCTGCGGATTTAGTCCAAAGAAATGAGCATCGAATGTTTTAGCCGAAGGTAAAATTCCTCTTGCGCCTATATAAAATGGATCTTTACGAAGACTTTCTGGTAAACTTGGATCTAATTCTTCTTTGGTAAATAAGGAAATTGTTTCTTTTCCCTCTTTTAGATTTTCCCATAATTCTTCAATGGTATCAGAACCGGGAAATCTTCCGGCCATTCCAATTACGGCAATATCTCCGTTAGAAGTTTGTTTGCCTGTTTGTTTAAAGGTAAACGAATCTTCTTTAGTATTGTTTTCTTCTAAAGTACTGGCAAGTTCTCTAATGGTTGGATGAATATAGATTTTTGAAACAGAGATATCCAGTTCTAATTGCTGTCTCATTAAAGACGTTACTTTTTGTGCCAATACAGAACTTCCACCCATATCAAAAAAATCATCATCGATACCAATGCTTGCTATTTGCAATTCTTCGCTCCAAATTTTTACAATATCTTTTTCTAATTGCGTAGTCGGTTTTTTGAACGGCGGTGCAGAATCTGGTCTGTTGTGTTCAGGAACGGGTAAGTTTTTTTTATCCACTTTTCCATTTGGCGTAATCGGAAATTCGTCTACCCAAATGTATTTTGACGGTAATAATATTTCGGGCAAAACCTTTGAAAGTGCCTCATGAATGGGTTTTTCGTCCTGTAATTCAGCACCAGATTTTAAATAAGCCACGAGTTTATCTTCATTACCAAAATAATTACTGACGATTACGGCAGATTGTTTTATTTCGGGAATACTGTTTAAAGCGGCTTCTATTTCGCCTAATTCAATACGATGTCCTCTTATTTTTACCTGATGATCAATACGGCCTAAACATTGAAATTCTCCATTTGGCAGTAATTTTCCCAAGTCTCCGGTGCGATACAGAATTGCGTTTGGTTCTGAAGAAAACGGATCGGGAATAAATTTTTCAGCAGTAAGTTCCGGACGGTTCCAATACCCTTTTGCAACTCCGTCTCCGCCAATTACGATTTCTCCAATTGTTCCGGTTTCAACGGCTTTTCTTTCTTCATCAAGTAAATATATCTGTGTATTGGCAATCGGAAAACCAATTGTAATTAATTCATCCTCTGCCTGAATTTGTTTTACTGCCGACCAAACTGTGGTTTCAGTTGGGCCATACATATTCCAAAGAGAATCGCATTTTGACGTTAATTGGCGCGCTAAATTTAAAGGCATAGCTTCACCGCCGCATAATGCTTTTAAAGCCAGCGGTGTTTCCCATCCGGAATCAAGAAGCGACTGCCATGTGGTAGGTGTAGCCTGTAATATTGTAATTTCTTTTTTCTGTAAAAGATCAAGTAAAAGATGCCCGTCACGAGTCGTTTCATAATCGGCAAAAACTACTGTTGCACCTTTTATTAGCGGCAGAAATAATTCGAGACCCGCAATATCAAAGGAAATTGTGGTAATCGATAATAGTCTGTCTTCGGTATTTATACCCGGTTCAATTGCCATACTGAACAGGAAATTTATTAGATTTTTATGCGTAACGGTAACGCCTTTAGGTTTTCCTGTAGATCCGGAAGTGTACATTATATACGCCGCTGCATCATAAGAAACAGAAGTTGAAACAGGAACTGAAGGATATTGATTGAGTGCAGCTAAAACGTCTTCAATTACTATCGTTTTAGAATAAGCAGGCAAGGATTTGGCAAGTGATTTTGTAGTCAGTAAAAAACTGGCTCCAGAATCTTCGAGCATAAATTCTAAACGTGCCGCTGGAAATTTTGGATCTAATGGTAAATAGGCCGCTCCGCACTGTAAAATAGCTAAAAGAGAAGCCACTAAATTAGGAGTTCGCTCCATTGATACAGCAACAATTTGCCCGGAAGATAAACCCTGTGCCAAAAAGTAATGAGCCAGCTGGTTTGTCATTTTCACTAACGATGCATAACTAACCTGTTCATCTCCATATTCAAGTGCTATTGAATTGGAAGATAAAGCAGCCTGTTCTGCAAAAATTTCCGGTAACGTACTTTTAGGATACGCCATTTTGGTCCAACTTCTGTCGTTGGCTAAATCATTGTTGTTAGCTCTTTTCATTTTAATGGTATTAAAATTAGAGTGGAACAAATAATAAGATTCAATTAATGGGAAACTAAAGAAAAACGCGACTTACATCCGGTTTTACAGCTCATTATTAAAATGACTGCATTTTTTATTTACAATGGTCTGCTTCGTTAATAAATAAATGAGAGGTTATAAGTAGTTTTTAATCATTGATTTGGCATTTATTGAAATTATAATTATGTCCTAGTAATCAATATGTTAATCAAAAAAAGTAATTTTTTTTTACTAATACTTGCATTTTCTGTATAAAGCCATTATTCTCGATGAATTGCATATTTTGAATTATTTGGGATATTTATTTTAAAATTGACCAGTGCTTTTTAATCAATTTTAGGTCTGCAATTTTCTCATTAAATAAGAGAAGCTTTTTTCGAGATAAAATTACAGTCAAAATTATCTGCGGACTTATTTTTAAAAGTCAATAATTCCTTATTCAGACCATTTTTTCCTTTGTAAGGAAAAACTTTATTTTAGTAATGGTTTGTTGTAGAAAAATATTTAGCTTTGCAGTTTCTAAATATCTTGTATTCAATAAGATAACTGTTAATTTAATACAGATTTTTTTATAAAAGCACCCCATAATTAAAGATTAAATAAAAAGGATTTAGTGATATAATTTAGTGAAATAAATTGCCGTTGTAATTAAGTATCAACCAGTTTATACTAGCGTTAAATATTTAATTTTTAGAACTATTATTTAAGTTATATCGGCAGCTATTTTTTTTAAAATAATCGTAGTAATTTATAGAAAAACATTTTTTTGATGTAGGTAAATAGTCATTAAAATACTACATTTTGTGTAGTTTATCGGAAATAAAATTCGTTATATCGATTTTATTTTGCTATTAAATATTTTTGCAGCATAAATTATAAGGCTTATAGAACTGTGAAGTATTTAAATATAAAAAACCTAAACTTACTCATAATTATGATGGCGTTTATCCCTTTTAAAGGGCTTAGCCAGACGCAGGCAAATGACACGATGGAAACTATAATTCCATCCGGAAGCAACGCAACCGGAAGTTCAGGTTCTGTAACATATTCAATTGGACAAGTATTCTATACCTACATTGGAACAGGTTATAACGTAGCTCAGGGAATACAGCAGCAAGAATCAGATGAAACTTTGGATAATCCGGAAGTTGAGGTGCCTGAAGTATCCATATTAGTTTTCCCAAATCCGGCAGCAGATTTTGTTAATGTAAGCATGAAAGCACCCGAATTAGAAAGTAAAGATCGATCGTACAGACTTTATGACATTCAGGGCCGACTATTAAAACAAAACAAAATTAATCAAACCGAAACTCAGGTTAATTTAAATAACCTAACTCCTTCTCTTTATATACTTGTGGTATATGTAGACGGCAAAATTTTGGAATCATTTAAAATATTAAAAAAATAAAGAATAAGACAATGAAATCTGCGCTTACCATACTATTATTATTTGTGACTGTTACGCTTAAGTTATATGCACAATCACCAGAAAAAATGAGCTATCAGGCCATTATTCGATCACAGAATAATGACTTGGTTGCTAACACACGAATAAGCCTGAGAGTTATTGTACATCAAGGCAGTGCAGCAGGAACTACCGTTTATCAGGAAACACATTCTGCGACTACCAATAACAATGGTTTGGTTTCTCTTGAAATAGGAACAGGAAATATTACTACAGGTACTTTTAGTGCAATTGCCTGGGAAAAAGGCCCATACTTTATAGAAACACAAGTTGATGTAACAGGTGGAGCTAATTATAATATTATGGGAACGACACAGCTTTTGAGTGTTCCTTATGCATTGCATGCAAAAACAGCCGAAAGAATAGTGGGTACAGCTACTACAACGCCAAGAGCGGCAATTATTCCGTTTACCTCTTCCAGAAACATTACTACTACAGATGTAAATAATACAATAGAATGTACCGCAACATCTACATTAACATTAACCTCTAATTTTACGAGTATGCTAACAGGCGATACTATTAATTTAGAAGCTCATAATGGTGCAGTATTAACGATACAAGCATCTTCTGGCGTAACTATTAACTATACTGCAAACGGAAGTGCGAAGTTTACCAGTGCATCTGGAAACGTAAGATTTGGATTTCTTAGAAAAACAGGCACAAATTCCTATATTATATCGGGACAATGAAAAAGTTACTATTTTTTTTACTCTTTTCAACAGCAGTTTTTTCACAAAACTACCAATATGCTCTTGAAGAAGCTCCGGTTACCGTACCGGAACCACCAACAGGCATAAAAAATCAAATAGAAGAAATTAAATATTTTGAGGCTCACTTACTGCCGCTTGCGCAAAAAGGAACGCTTCAGGCTGCTTTAGATCAATATGGTGCTGTACGTTTAGAAAAAGGAGATTACTCCGGAGTAGATCTTGTGATGAAAAGCAATCAAAGATTATACGGACATCCAACATTATCTAAAGTATCGAATATTAAAATCGCTGCCGGAAGCACCAATGTACACATCGAACAACTTTCGTTTGTAGACCGTACCGTTACTTTTGAACCGGGCGCGCCTATAACAAATTGCGTTCTTAAAACTTTAAGATACGTTTATATCAATGCAAGCGGAGCACAATTAGATAATAATGAGCTGATTAATATTGGAGGACAAATTAAGTTTGATTGTAGCGCATCGGGTTATTTCAGAAACAATAAGATTATAAAACATCAGGCGCAGTCTATTTCCAATCAATTAATAATGAAAGGAAATACCACAACGCCAAGTTATGGAAACGTAAATCTGCATTCTAATTATTTAACTCCTGCAGGAGACGCAACGGATATCGCCGGATTACAATCAGCTACTTTTGTTGGGGTTGACAGCGAAGGATGGAATCTAAACGGACAGGGAACAAAAGCAATGTTTACGGCTAAAAATATGGGTAATTTAAAGATTACCGATTTTGGCGGCGGAAATGCTTATTCTGCTGTTCAAACAGGATCTTATGATATTGATGCTCAAAATGTATCCTTCTTAAATAAATACCTGCGTACGTCAAATGATGTAATTTCGGCCAGAACCAATATGTTTTTAATTGATGGAGAAGGAGCATACAAAAGAGGAAGCGGAACTGTGACAGGTTTTGATTTACTAGGGAATTTAGACAAAAGCAATGCAATAAAATATAACGGAACAGAGCAAACCAGTACCATTACAAATACAGCGGTTGTGTCTGCTATTAGCAATACTATTTTAGGAGCAAAATATACACCTTGGGCAAGAACAGCCTGGGAAACACTGCCAGATCCGCTGGGACCAAACTGGAAAACGGAAAGAACTGGAAAAGCAGATCAAAGAGCGTATATTCAAAATCTTATTGATACAAAAGGAATTACAGAATTACCGGAAGGAATATTCTATATAGGAGGCACTTTAAATGTTCATCTTGATGGAAATCACGGTATAATAGGACAAGGAACCGGAAAAACGGTAATTGTAGGCTTAAAAGATGATTTCCCTTTAATTACATTAGACACAGGAACCGATACTAATTTTATTCTGGCCTATTTAACGCTGCAGGGCGGCAGCACGGGTATATATGCAGGTAAAAGAAATGGTGTTGGAATTGGCCAGATTGCTTATGCAAATTTAAGGTTTATTACTTTTAGAGATCAGACTAACGGAATTCACCTGTATCAAATTATGGGACTTGATAATAACTTTTTTGAGTATTTAGGTTTTGTAAATTGTACAAGAGGTTTCTTCCAGGAACCATTATTGCCATACGCAGGAGATTATAACACATCGAGTTATGTTGACAAAACCATGTATTACAAAAGTCAGTTTATAAATTGTACTACAGCTATGTCAATGAAAGCAACCCGACCAAATAACTTAAATGCCTGGGTAGACTGTAAGTTTGATAGAGGTCAGACTGCTTTAGACATGGGAGCACAAAATTATCCTGTAATTGCCAATTGTGATTTTAGTAATTATACCGGAGCGAGCGTAATCAACAGTAATTCAATTTCGATATACAGTTCTAATTTTTTCAATAACACTTCATCAGCGGCAACTTTAAATGCTATGATTACTTATATTGAAGGATGTAAATTCTCAGACAGCTCTAATATGTTTGCGCCTGTAGTGTACAATTCGACTTTTCATTACATTTTAAATTCAACAGTTGCAGGAAATGTAGTCGTAGCAAAACCGTCGAATCTATATTATGATTCTTCTGCTATTTATGTAAACTCTACATTATCAGCAAATCCTACATTGAGTAAATTATTAGTAAACGTAAAAGTAGGCGTACCAACGGTAATTATTAATACAACACCAAATCCATATCCGCAGTTATTGGTGACACAATAAAAAACAGAAATAATACAATTATTAGAGGTTCAGATTAATTTAATCTGAACCTCTTTTTTTATTCTTCAATTTAAGATTATCAGGAATGCAGTTTACTACTTCTAATTTTACTAAAATCTTATTATAAATCTTACATAATCAATGTTTTAAAGCGGCTGATAATGCTGGTTTAAGTAATTTTTAAAGAAGTTTTTCAGCCATTTTTACCTGAATATGATAGCTGTAAAAGGCTGCAAATTGTATTTTATCGGATTTTAAAATCCGTTGAACAGATTTATTATTATAAACTGAAAACAATATATATTTTTAACCACGAATTAAAAAGAATACTAAATAAAAACAGTCATTTAGCTTTATTCTTTATTAATAATTAAACAGTTATTGTAAAATAGTAATTTTTTTACAAAGTATAATGAAAAACAAATTATCACCCTATTGTATTTTTTAAGATGCAATAGTAATCTCAAAATAAGGATTATTTATATTTTTTGTTTTATGAAATACAGTGTATACGAAAATATTAGAAAAATAAGAGAATTAAAAAATTTAACCAGAGAGTTTGTAGCAGCTGAACTAAAAATGAGTACCAGCGGTTATGGCAAAATTGAAAGAGGTGATGTTGATTTAACAGTATCTAAATTAATTGAAATTTCAAAAGTTTTAGAAGTCTCAATTGAGTTTATATTCAAATTCGATGTTTCGATTTTTTTTAATGAGACAACCAGATAAAGTATCTGGAAAATAGTAAAGAAGCTTAAATAGATAAAATAAATAATTAAAAATGAAGGTTATGGAAAATTACTACTTAAGAATAAAAGAGTATCGGTTGCAGAATAATCATACTCCGGAATATGTTGCCATTCAGATGGAAATAAGTGTAAAAAAATACGAAAAAATTGAAAATGGAATGATTGACCTAAAATTGTCAAAACTAGATAAACTGGTTAAAATTTTAGGAATCAAAAAAAGTGAAATTTTCAGATTGAGCAATTAGTATTTTTTTGAAAAAGAAGAGTTCCTATAAGAACTCTATTTTTATTTATGTTATTACTTATGTTTTACTTTTAAAACATATCCCAAAGATTCTAAAATTAAAACATAATGCGTTTTTGTAATGTCTTTTATAACGGCATTCTGATCACAAAAAGGCCCGGAATTCAAATGTATTTTATCTCCTATTTGGTACTGCATCACTGAAATTTCTTTAGCAGTATCTCCACAATTAAGCCATTCTTTTATCGTCTCGATTTCCTGGTCTTTTACAATTGCATGTCTTCCTAACCAAAATAAATATCGAACTACACCCGGAGAATAAAACACCATATTTCTATCTTTTTCAGGTATTTGCACAAAGATATAGTTGTTAAATAACGGCACTTCTACCTTTATTTTTCTATCAGATCTTTGCTGCGTTTTTTTAATCAAGGGGCAGTAACAATTAATGTTATACTTCGTTAATTGTTCTGCTGCTCTTTTTTCCCATTTAGGTTTTGTATAGACTACATACCACTTCATAATTCTTAATTTATTTATAGTAATTGTAAATCAGTTTAAAATAAGATAAGCTGTATTGGTATTTATTTTTACTGAAAATGTCTTCCTTAATAACTGTTAATAATCATTAAAAGATAAAGCCGTTTTAAAGCACCATTTCAGTATTAATATAGGATGTAAATTTAATCTGGAGAGACTAAAAATATTTACGGTTTTCATGCTAATTTTTCCTTATTTAGGACATTTAGTTACAAAAAAGTAATTTCTTATCAGCTTCATTATCATAATTTTATCTTAAATTATTGTTGTATTCAGATTGATATTATGGATTTTAAATTTCTGTTTCGCATAACAGAAATTAATCTTTTTAAAACAGTCAAAAACCACAATATTTTTAGTTTTTATACCCTTAATTTTTTTCTTTTTTGAGTAGTACACATGTAACTATTCACGGGGAACCCATTTTTTAAATTTTAAAAAATAGCGCCAAAACCCCAGTAAACAGGTTCACAATACTTTTTCACAAATCATTACTCCATTCATAAACTGATTATTTAATTTAAAACATTAAAAAGATGAAAATTGGAATAACCTTTAGCGCCTTTGACTTGCTACATGCGGGACACGTAAAAATGCTTGAAGAAGCGAAACAAAATTGTGATTATTTAATTGTTGGCCTGCAGACTGATCCAACGTTAGACCGCCCAACAAAAAACAAACCAACGCAGACTGTTGTCGAAAGATACATACAGTTAAAAGCGTGTAAATTTGTCGACGAAATTGTGCCTTATGCAACAGAGCAGGATTTAGAAGATATTTTGAAATCTTTTACTATTGATATGCGTGTTTTAGGAGATGAATATAAAGAGAAAGACTTTACAGGAAGAACCTATTGCGAAGAAAAAGGAATCGAGTTATATTTTAATACCCGTGACCACCGTTTTTCGAGTACTAACCTTCGTCATGAAGTGTATCAAAAAGAAATTTTAATACATTCTAATGGCAATTAGTACCACTATTACTCATGTAGTTTTAACTGGCGGAGTGGGCAGCAGATTATGGCCTCTTTCCAGAAAAACACTTCCAAAACAATATCTTGAACTTTTTGACGGACAATCACTTTTTGAAAAAACAGTGGCTCGTAACGAAAATGTTTCAACAAAAATGATAGTTGTTGGAAATATTGAAAACTACAAAATGACGAATGCGATTATGTCAAAACTGAATAAGCATTTTACTCATATTGTAGAAGCCGTACCCCGCAATACAGCCGCAGCAATTGCCTTTGCCGCATTTGCATCAAAACCAGACGATATTTTATTGATAACCCCCTCAGACCATATTATAGAAGGCAGCGATTTATACAATAATGCTTTATGGCACGCCATTGTATTAGCCAATCAGGATTATTTAGTAACCTTTGGCATAGAACCCACTAAACCGGAAACGGGTTACGGTTATATCGAATTTGAAGATGAAAATGTAATCGCATTTCATGAAAAGCCTGATTTTGAAACGGCGATGACGTATCTTAAAAAGAAAAATTATTTCTGGAACAGCGGACTTTTTTGTTTCAAAGCCGGAAAGTTTTTGGCAGAACTCGAAAAGCAGGAACCCGAAGTTTTCAAAGCTTCAAAAACAGCTTGGGAAAACAATACAAACGGTTTTTTGAACTACGAATTGTCGATAAAAATTCCTTCTATAAGTATTGATTATGCTGTTATGGAACGAAGCAAAGACATTAAAGTTGTTCCAGCACATTTTGGCTGGTCAGATTTAGGTTCTTTTGAATCAGTTTATGATTATTTGGTTCAAAAAGGACATCCCATTGATGCCAACAGAAATATTGTTATAGGAACTTCATTGCATACCACTTTTATTGGCGTTAAAAATTGCATTTTGATTTACACCGCCGATGCTTTAATGGTTTTGCAAAAAGAAAATTCTCAGGAAGTAAAGCAAGTTTATCAGCAATTAGAATCGATTGCTTCTCCGCTGCTGTAAAATAAAATTTACACTATGATCAATAAAAAATCCATAATATATATTGCCGGACATAACGGAATGGTGGGAAGCGCCATTTGGAGAACGCTGACTGCAAAAGGCTACACAAATCTTATAGGAGCTTCAAGCAAAGAATTAGATTTAAGAAAGCAAAAAGCAGTTCGGGATTTTATTAGAAAAACAAAACCGGATGTAATTATCGATGCTGCCGCAAAAGTGGGAGGAATCCAGGCCAATAATGATTTTCCGTACGATTTTTTGATGGAAAATATGCTGATTCAAAACAATCTTATTAATGAAGCGCATCGTTTAGTGGTAGATAAATTCATTTTTCTAGGAAGTTCCTGTATTTATCCAAAATTTGCACCACAGCCGTTAAAAGAAGAATATTTGCTCACAGCTCCTTTAGAGCCCACTAACGAATGGTACGCTCTTGCAAAAATCTCCGGAGTAAAATTATGCGAAGCCATACGCAGACAATATCAAAAAGATTTTGTCAGCATGATGCCAACCAACTTATACGGCACGCACGACAATTTTGATTTAAACAGCTCGCATGTTTTACCCGCCATGATTCGCAAGTTTCATGAAGCCAAAGAAAACAACAATGCCGTAGTAATTTTGTGGGGAACAGGGACACCCATGCGTGAATTTCTATTTGTAGATGATATGGCAGAAGCAGTAGTTTTTGCTTTAGAAAATGAGCTTCCGGAACATTTGTATAATATTGGAACCGGAAAAGATTTAACCATTAAGGAACTTGCTACATTGGTACAAAAAATTGTAGGCCA
Source organism: Flavobacterium sp. UBA7680 (assembly GCF_002482975.1). GTDB lineage: Bacteria > Bacteroidota > Bacteroidia > Flavobacteriales > Flavobacteriaceae > Flavobacterium. The sequence goes on from NZ_DLHA01000007.1 coordinate 32,493, forward strand.
TACCGGAGAAATTCTTTGGGACGACACAAAACCTGATGGTACACCACGAAAATTAATGGATGTTTCTAAAATGCACAGCATTGGCTGGAGACACCAAATAGAACTCGAAGAAGGAATACAAAAAACCTACACTTGGTTTTTAGAAAACATCGAAAATTTCAAACAAAAGGTTTACTGACCTTTTGCTCTTCAAATTACCCCAAACCTCTTTATCGTTACCCCTTTATAAAATTTGCGACTTTGCAGCATAATGCCTTTGTGCCTTATAATTAAATTATGAATCCATTGAAAAAAACAGCTCTTATAACAGGAGTTACAGGACAAGACGGAGCCTATTTAAGTGAATTTTTATTAGAAAAAGGCTATATCGTACACGGATTAAAAAGACGTACTTCTTTATTTAATACAGACCGAATTGATCATTTATACCAGGATCCTTATGTAGAAAACAGAAATTTTATTCTGCATTATGGAGATATGACAGACAGCACTAATTTAACCCGAATCATTCAGGAAGTTCAACCCGATGAAATCTACAATCTGGCCGCCATGAGCCACGTAGCCGTTTCATTTGAAACTCCAGAATATACAGGAAATGCAGATGGTTTAGGAACTTTAAGACTTCTGGACGCTGTTCGTTTGCTTGGATTAGAAAAAAAGACAAGAATTTATCAGGCCTCAACTTCAGAATTGTACGGAAAAGTACAGGAAGTTCCGCAGTCTGAAACAACGCCGTTTTACCCGCGTTCGCCTTATGCCGTAGCCAAAATGTACGCCTATTGGATTACGGTAAACTACAGAGAAGCTTACGGAATGTACGCCTGTAATGGGATATTATTTAATCACGAATCACCCATTCGCGGAGAAACTTTTGTAACAAGAAAAATTACCAGAGCAACAGCAAGAATAGCTTTAGGACTTCAGGATAAATTATACTTAGGAAATCTCGACGCACAGCGCGATTGGGGACACGCCAAAGATTATGTACAAATGATGTGGATGATTTTACAGGCCGATGAACCGGAAGACTGGGTAATTGCTACAGGAAAAACCACAACAGTTCGTGAATTTGTACGAATGAGTTTTGCCGAAGTTGGTATTGAACTAGAATTCAAAGGAAAAGGAATAAACGAAAAAGCTCTTGTAAAATATTGCAGCAATCCCGATTATCAAATTCCGATTGGTAAAGAAGTATTAGAAGTCGATGCTAATTATTTTAGACCAACAGAAGTAGATTTATTAGTAGGCGATCCCACAAAAGCCAGAACGAAACTCGGCTGGAAATGCAAATACGATTTAGAATCATTAGTAAAAGAAATGATGCAGTCTGATTTAAAACTGATGGAGAAAGAACAGCATTTAAAAGAATGTGGTTATACGATCTTAAATTATTTCGAATAACGAATACTGCAGATTAATAAACCAGTTGCGCTTAATTTAAACACATAGAAACATAGTTCTTAGGAATCTTTAAAAAAGGCGTTTCACTTGCATTAACAAACATAGACAGCACAATCTTGTCATTCCGAGGAACGAGGAATCTTCGCGAGAAACTCTACAAAGATTGGCAATTCTCTATGCGGAGTTGCTTACGAAGATTCCTCGTTCCTCGGAATGACAAACATTGAGAACTATGTGCTAGAAACGAGTTTCTTTTGTTAGTCTTTTATGCATAATTAAAATCTATGTCTCTATGTGTTTAAAAAAATCCACTTCCTAAAAAAAACGAACTAAATGAAAATCAAAAATATTTGCTGCTTAGGAGCCGGTTATGTTGGAGGACCAACAATGTCTGTAATAGCATTGAAATGTCCCGAAATAAAAGTAACAGTTGTAGATTTAAATACAGAACGTATTTCGGCGTGGAATGAAGAAAATTTAGATAAACTACCCGTTTACGAACCCGGACTTGCAGATGTAGTTCGTGAAGCACGCGGACGTAATTTGTTTTTTTCAACCGATGTTGATGCTGCGATTGAAGCCGCAGATATGATTTTTATAGCCGTAAATACGCCAACTAAAACATACGGTGAAGGAAAAGGAATGGCTGCCGATTTAAAATTTGTAGAATTATGCGCCAGACAAATAGCCCGAATAGCCAAAAATGATAAAATTATAGTCGAAAAATCAACGCTTCCTGTTCGAACAGCTCAAACCTTGCAGACTATTTTAGATCATACCGGAAACGGAGTAAAATTTGAAGTACTTTCTAATCCCGAATTTTTAGCCGAAGGAACTGCCATCGAAGATTTATTTAATGCCGATAGAGTTTTAATTGGAGGAAATCAAACCGAAAGCGGTCAAAAAGCCATTCAGTCTTTGGTTGATATTTATGCACATTGGCTTTCGCCGAAACAAATTTTAACTACAAATGTATGGTCTTCAGAATTATCAAAATTAACAGCCAATGCCTTTTTAGCACAAAGAATTTCGTCAATTAACGCATTATCCGCTTTATGTGAAGCCACAGAAGCCGATGTTGATGAGGTTGCCGCCGCGATTGGAACTGATAGCAGAATTGGTTCTAAATTTCTTAAAGCTTCAGTAGGATTTGGAGGATCTTGTTTTCAAAAAGATATTTTAAACTTAGTGTATTTGTGCCGTTATTTTAATCTGCCGGAAGTGGCCAATTATTGGGAACAAATTATTATTCTGAATGATTATCAAAAATACCGTTTTGCCAAAAATATTATCTGTTCCCTTTTTAATACCGTAAGCGGAAAAAAAATAACTTTTTTAGGCTGGGCTTTTAAAAAAGATACCAACGATACCAGAGAATCTGCAGCGATTTATGTAGCCGAACATTTAATCGAAGACGGAGCAGAAATTCATGTTTACGATCCCAAAGTTTCAGAAGAAAAAATTAAATCCGATATGCGCTATTTATGGGAACTAAAAGGACTTTCTGAAGAAAAAATCAAATCAAAATTAAATCAAATATTCGTTTACAAAACAGCGATAGAAGCACTTGATGAAGCTCATGCAGCTGCCATATTAACAGAATGGGATGAATTTAAAACCTACGATTGGGAAAGTATTTATAACAACATGTACAAACCCGCTTTTCTATTTGATGGACGAAATATTCTCGATTTTAAAAAATTAGCCACAATAGGTTTTCAGGTAAAAGGAATTGGAAAAAATAATTCTTTTAGTGCTAAATTAAAAGTAGAAAATGAACTGGTCATTAGATAAAATAAAACAGCACCAGCATTTCGATAAAAGTCTAAATTTTATAAAATTAATTTCGATTGTAGGAAGTACAGAAGTAATCCTAAAATTAATTGGATTTGTTTCGGGGATATTGATTGTCAGAATGCTGCCCGTTCAGGAATACGCCTTATACACGCTCGCTAATATCATGTTAGGAACTTTAGTAATGTTTACAGATTCTGGTATTTCAAACGGAGTCATGGCACTAAGCGGCAAAGTATGGAAAGACCCTAAAAAACTGGGAGAAGTTTTGGCAACAGGTTTAGATTTAAGAAAGAAATTCGCCTTTATAGCCTTAACCGTTTCTACCCCAATAATCATTTATTTATTATTAAAAAACAATGCAAGCTGGTTATCGGCAGTTTTAATTTTTCTGTCCTTGATTCCCGCTTTTTACGCCGCCTTATCAGATTCTTTACTAGAAATAACACCCAAGTTACATCAGGATATTTCGAGTTTACAAAAAAATCAATTACGAGTTGGATTTGGACGATTGCTATTAGTAATCCTAACAATTTTTATTTTTCCCTGGACATTCGTCCTTATTTTGGCTTCAGGAATTCCGCAGATATACGGCAATTCCAAACTCAAAATAATCAATAAAAAGTTTGTTGACAGCCACCAAAAACCAGATCCCGTAATTCGTAAAGAGATACTCAAAATTGTAACCCGCATCCTGCCCAATATTATATTTTATGCGCTATCAGGACAAATCGTAATTTGGATATTATCTGTTTTTGGCAACTCTACTGATTTGGCAAGTATAGGAGCGTTGGGCAGATTTGCGGCACTCATGGCTTTTTTTACCACGATATCAGGCACTTTATTTTTACCCCGATTTTCAAGACTAGCAGATGATAAAGAAATCCTTTTAAGATATTTTTTATTTTTTCAGTTAATCCTTTTTTTGGCAGCAGGCTTTATAATGCTGATCGTATTTTTATTTCCTGCTCAAATGTTATGGCTTTTAGGAGCCTCTTACAGTTCATTATCATCTGAACTCTTTTTAATTATGTTATCCAACTGCATCGGATTAATTGCTGCCATGAGCGGTAATTTAATAGGCAGCAGGGGACATTTTTTAAACCCAATATTTGTAATTGCACTCAATTTAGGAACCGTCATATTCGCTTATTTTATTTGGGATTTAACAAAGCTTCGGGGCATTTTGTACTACAGTATTTTTAACCAATGTCTTTCATTATTAGTAAATTATATATTTAGTTTTTCAGTAATAATTAGAGCTAAGAAATAAATTAAAGAATAAAGAATAAAGAATAA
>NZ_DLHA01000062.1 GCF_002482975.1 Flavobacterium sp. UBA7680
AAAGAAAATGCTCAAAAAACGTCATATGGTTATTGCCTGTACCGATGATTTAAAAGTCAATAAAAAGGTATATGATTTATCCCGAAAGCGTTATTTGATTTGCAATATTGCCGATACGCCAGATTTATGTGATTACTATTTAGGCGGAATCGTAACAAAAGGAAATGTGAAAATTGCGATTTCAACTAACGGAAAATCACCAACAACCGCCAAAAGGTTACGGGAATTTTTCGAAGAAGTTATCCCCGAGGATATCAATAAAATGGTAGAAAACCTCAATGAATACAGGAAAACTTTAAAAGGTAATTTTGAAGACAAGGTTAAAAGAATGAACGAAATTACCGATTCATTGAAAAATAAAGGGTAAGAAAAGAGGTTCCGAAGGAACGATTTATATTGTAGCGTCAGGTTTTAACCCGATGGATGAACAAGATTACCGCTTCATTAAAAAATAAAGAGTAAAAAATTTCGCAAGGAAATCAATGATAAAAATCATTTGACATTAGAATATATTATTCGTTTCTTTGTATTATTAAGAATGATTATAAACAACAACATAATGATTAAAACAGATATACTTATAATTGGAGCAGGACCAACAGGTTTATTTGCCGTTTTTGAGGCAGGATTATTAAAATTAAAATGTCATATCCTAGATGCTTTGCCACAAGCAGGAGGACAACTTTCTGAATTGTATCCTAAAAAACCTATTTATGATATTCCTGGTTTCCCGGAAGTTTTAGCAGGAGATTTAATTGATAACCTACAAGAACAAATTAAACAATTTGAGCCAGGTTATACATTAGGAGAGCGTGCTGAAACGATCGATAAACAAGAAGACGGAAGTTTTATCGTAACCTCAAATAAAGGAACTAAATTTCACGCACCTGTTATTGCTATCGCAGGAGGTTTAGGAAGTTTTGAGCCTCGTAAACCACTTATCGAAGATATCGAGTTTTATGAAGATAAAGGAGTAAAATACTTCATCAAAAATCCTGAAAAATTCAGAGATAAAAGAGTTGTAATTGCAGGAGGAGGAGATTCAGCATTAGACTGGAGTATCTTTTTAGCAAATGTAGCTTCAGAAGTAACTTTAATTCACCGTAGAAATGAATTTAGAGGAGCTCTTGATTCAGTAGAAAAAGTACAGGAATTAAAAACTGCCGGAAAAATTAAATTAATTACACCAGCAGAAGTTATCGGAATCAATGGTGCTGAGCACGTTGAATCATTAGATATCGAAGAAAACGGTGCACACCGTAAAATCGAAACAGATTTCTTTATCCCACTTTTCGGATTAACACCAAAATTAGGCCCAATTGGAGACTGGGGATTAGAAATCGAGAAAAATGCGATTAAAGTAAACAACGCATTAGATTACCAGACTAATATTCCGGGAATCTTTGCTATTGGAGACGTTAATACATACCCTGGAAAATTAAAATTGATTCTTTGTGGTTTCCACGAAGCAACTTTAATGTGTCAGGCAGCATACCAAATCATCAATCCAGGTAAAAAATACGTATTGAAATATACAACAGTTTCTGGTGTAGACGGTTTCGACGGAACTCGTAAAGAAGCTCCAAAAGCGGTTGTGAAGGCGATTGTCTAATTTAAGATGCTAAGCTTCTAAGGGACTAAGTTTCTAAGATTTTTATATAGAAAGCTCAAATTTTTAGTTTGGGCTTTTTTGTTTTTTAAACAAATAACAATCTCATTTTATTTAAAACATAGCCAGTGGTTTCAACCACTGGAACACAACGAATAGACACAGCGCATAATCACAATACGTTTCCCGTGGTTGAAACCGCGGGCTATATTTGAAAAACAAAGCCAAACTTTAAACTTAGTCCCTCAGAACCTTAGCATCTCAGAACCTTAAAAAAAACATTTGCAAATCGAAAGCCTATTTCATACCTTTGCACTGTTCTTAAAATTATTGTCAGTTATCACGAAAGGCGGAGGGATAGACCCGATGAAACCTTAGCAACCCTTTATCATAAAGAAGGTGCTAAATTCTACTTTATACGACATTTTCCAGTATTAAAGATAGATAACACAAATACATTACTCGTATTTCTCCAAACTTTTCCTGATAGCATATAATATTTACTGAAACAGATTCTGTATCAGGAGCGAATCATTGGCGCATTTTTGCAGTCAACAGTTCCCGCTGTACACAAATATCTTTTATTCTGAACCCCAGAATAAAAGGATATTTGCTTCCATCGGGGCTAATGAGCTGGCAATAGTGCACTTTTGGAATTAATGTAAAAAAAATATCGAAGGTTAAACCCGACAGGTTTCAGAAACCTATCAGGTTTAAAAGAACCTTCACAATCATAATAAAAAAACTTAGCATCTTAGAACCTTAGCGTCTTAGTAGCTAAAACAAAAAAATATGGCAATTACAATACAAGAAGCAATAAAAAAAAATATCCTAATCCTTGACGGAGCAATGGGAACCATGTTGCAGCGCTATAATTTCTCCGAAGAAGATTTTAGAGGAGAGCGTTTCAAGGATTTTCCGCATCCGTTAAAAGGGAACAACGATTTACTATCCTTAACACAACCACAAGCGATCCGCGATGTTCATGCCGCGTATTATGAAGCTGGTGCAGACATTGTAGAAACCAATACCTTTTCAGGAACCACAATCGGTATGGCCGATTATTTTCTTGAAGAATTGGTTTACGAGTTAAACTACGAATCGGCAAAAATCGCAAGACAAGTAGCCGATGAGTTTACCGCAAAAAATCCGGAAAAACCTCGTTTTGTAGCGGGTTCAATCGGACCGACAAACCGTACAGCAAGTATGTCGCCAGATGTAAACGATCCGGGATACAGAGCCGTAACGTTTGATGATTTACGAATCGCCTACAAAGAACAAGTAGAAGCTTTAATGGATGGCGGTTGCGATTTACTTTTGGTAGAAACCATCTTCGATACTTTAAATGCAAAAGCAGCACTTTTCGCGATCGAAGAAGTAAAAGAAGAACGTAATCTTGATATTCCAATTATGGTTTCAGGAACGATTACAGATGCTTCAGGAAGAACGCTTTCTGGGCAGACTGTTGAGGCGTTTTTGATTTCAGTTTCCCATATTCCGTTATTGAGCGTAGGATTCAATTGTGCTCTTGGAGCCGATTTGTTGAAACCGTATTTAAAAACATTAGCGCACAATACAAGTTTTAATGTTTCAGCACATCCAAATGCAGGATTACCAAATGCTTTCGGACAATACGATGAAACACCAGAACAAACTCAGGCATTCATTAAAGAATATTTAGATGATAATTTAATCAACATAATTGGTGGCTGCTGCGGAACAACTCCAGATCATATTCGATTAATAGCTGAGGTTGCGAAGGATTATAAGCCGAGAGTTGCGCCTGAATTGCTTTAAATATTTTTAAGTTTTTGATGCTAGTATTTTAAAGATAATTCAATGGAAGAAATAGGAAAAAACATAGAGTTATTTGAAATAATTAAATATTTTGGGTTTTTAATATACTTTATATTAATTATGATTTTCACCAAATATTTCTATTTGGTAATTTTTAAAAATTGTGATATTGTTTCTAGTATTTTTAATATTAAAAATGTTTTTTTAGATTTTTTAGTTTCGTTTTTATATGTTGGTTTGGCAATTGTTTTTTGTTTTTATATTGTATTATTATTTCTATTTGAAACTGGTTATAAAGATGTTTTACAGTTTTTAAATCTATTTATCGCATCTAATATTTATTCGTTTTTATATTCTTTTTATTGGATGATGAAATATTTTAAATCAGGTAAATTTCCTAAATCATCTTTATCTGTGATGTCTGAGAATGATTTAAGGATAATAAAATCGAGATTTTTAAAAATTAAGGGAGAAGACAGTATATGAAATTTTCCATTTAACGCGAGCTTCTAGCTCGTCGAGTAAAGATTGTTATAAGAATTTATAATGTGCACGAGCGTGACGCTCGCGCTAGCAAAAAGAAGAAAATCCGTAAGAATGATATATTTTGTAGAAATGGAATTTACTTGATTGAAAATTAAAAAGTGGAAGAAAACAAAAGAGATTTAGATAAAATCAAAGGAGTTGTAGGAATAGCTCTGCTTGCACTAATATTTTTGTTTAGTATTTTTTCGAATGAGAATGAAAAGAAGTATGATGAATACGATAAAAATTTAAAAGGAGAAACAATAGGCCTTACAACTAGAGTCAAATACCACAGAAAAACTAGGTCTTTGAGATATTATTTTTACACAAATAAAAAAGTTTTAGCTGAGGTTTCTAGTGATTATGGACATGTAAATAAGTTTTATAAAGTAAAATACGATTTAGACAACCCAGAAAAAAACTATATAGTTTTAGAAGAAGAATTAGAACCTGATTCAATTTCATTAGTTAAAGCAGGATTTACTAAAACTAAATATTACATATATGATGCAGGAGTAACTTGCAAATATATAGAGCATTCAAGGTGGAAATAAATGTTCCGTAGGAACAAATGGTTGGTAGCACTGCGTGAGGGATAGAAGCGGTTAGCCCACAGCCTGACGAAGGAAGAGCGAGGACTAAAAGCGGATAGCCCGGCCCGGAGGGACACGCCCAAATTAAGATTATTAATGACCTAAGATTTATGAATTTTTAGGATTTGAAAATAAGAGTGAGATTGCTTCGTTCCTCGCAAAGACAAGCAAGACGTTGAATAAAAGTTCCGGAGGAACGAAACATATTGTAGCAACGGAATTTATTCCGTTGAAAATTGAAGAAAATGACAGAAAAAAGAAGAGACCTTGTATTAGCAGGATTAGAACCATTAATTATTACGCCTGAAAGTGTTTTCGTGAATGTTGGCGAGCGTACAAACGTAACAGGTTCAAGAAAATTCCTAAGATTAATCAAGGAAGAGAAATATGACGAGGCGCTTGATATTGCAAGACAGCAGGTAGAAGGTGGAGCACAGATCATCGATATTAATATGGATGAAGGAATGCTTGACGGTGTAAATGCAATGACTAAATTTTTGAATTTAATTGCTGCAGAACCCGATATTTCCAGAGTGCCGATTATGATTGACAGTTCGAAATGGGAAATTATCGAAGCAGGTCTAAAAGTAGTACAAGGAAAAAGCGTTGTAAACTCGATTTCGTTAAAAGAAGGTGAAGAAGCTTTTATTCACCACGCTAGATTAATCAAACGTTACGGTGCGGCAGCAATTATCATGGCATTTGACGAAGTAGGTCAGGCCGATAATTACGATCGTCGAGTGGAGATTTGTCAGCGTTCGTATGATATTTTGGTGAACAAAGTAGGGTTTCCTCCACAGGATATTATTTTCGATTTGAATATTTTCCCGGTTGCAACGGGAATGGAAGAACATCGCTTAAATGCTTTGGACTTTTTTAGAGGAACAAAATGGGTTCGTGAAAACCTGCCTCACGCGCACATCAGCGGTGGAGTAAGTAACGTTTCGTTCTCTTTTAGAGGAAACGATACCGTTCGTGAAGCGATGCACTCAGTGTTTTTATATCACGCCATTAAAAACGGAATGACGATGGGAATCGTAAATCCCGAAATGTTGACGATTTATGATGATATTCCGAAAGATTTATTAGAACACGTTGAAGACGTAATTTTAGATAGACGTGACGATGCTACAGAACGACTTTTGGATTTTGCAGAAAATGTAAAAGGAGAAGTAAAAAGCGATGAAAAAGCAGTTCAGGAATGGCGTTTTGGAACGGTTCAGGAGCGTATTACGCATTCGTTAGTAAAAGGAATTGATGCTTTTATTGAAGAAGATGTAGAAGAAGCACGTTTAGCAGCAACAAAACCAATTGAAGTTATCGAAATCAATTTGATGACGGGAATGAATGTCGTTGGAGATTTATTTGGAAGCGGGAAAATGTTCCTGCCTCAGGTTGTAAAATCGGCTCGTGTAATGAAAAAAGCGGTTGCGTATTTGTTGCCTTATATCGAAGCCAGTAAACAAGCCGGAGACAAACAAGGAAACGGAAAAATCTTAATGGCAACCGTAAAAGGTGACGTTCACGATATTGGTAAAAACATCGTTTCGGTGGTTTTGGCTTGTAATAACTACGAGATTGTAGATCTTGGCGTTATGGTGCCTCCGGAAAAAATTATTGCCGCTGCGATCGAACATAATGTCGATATTATTGGTTTAAGCGGATTGATCACACCTTCGCTTGACGAAATGGTGTATTTGGCCAAAGAATTAGACAAACAAGGAATTAAAATCCCGATTATGATTGGTGGGGCAACAACTTCTCGCGCGCATACCGCCGTGAAAATTGCGCCACAATATAGAGAAACTGTAATTCACGTAAACGATGCTTCGAGAGCTGTTACCGTTGCAGGAAATCTTTTAGATCATAACCGAAAAATATATGCAAGTGATATTCGTGCAGAATATGATGCTTTTAGAGAAACGTTTTTGAATCGTTCGAGAGATAAGAATTTCTTAAGTATTGAAGACGCTCGTAGAAATAAATTACCATTGGATTGGAGCGAATACACGCCAACTAAACCAAAAGTGATTGGAGCGCAAACCATCGAAATAGAACTGGATGTTTTGGTTCCGTATATCGACTGGACACCATTTTTTCAAACTTGGGAGTTGTACGGAAAATATCCTGCGATTTTAACGGATGAGGTTGTGGGCGAACAAGCTACTTCTGTTTTTGCAGATGCTCAGGCAATGTTGAAAGTTATTTTAGAAGAGAAAAAACTAAAGGCAAAAGGTATTTTCGGAATTTTCCCTGCGAATCAAGTTGACGATGACGATATCGAATTGCGTGATGAAAACGGAAAAGTCTTGGAGAAATTTTTAACGCTTCGTCAGCAGTCACAAAAAACAAAAGGTGCTCCGAATATTGCTTTATCGGATTTTATTTTACCAAAAGAAAGCGGGATAGAAGATTATATGGGAGCTTTTTGTGTTACAACCGGTTTTGGTGTAGATGAATGGGCTGCGGAATTTGAAAAGAATTTAGACGATTATAATTCGATTATGGTGAAAGCGCTTGCAGATCGTTTTGCTGAGGCTTTCGCCGAATATCTTCATGAGAGAGTTCGTAAAGATTTCTGGGGTTATGACAGAGAAGAATCTTTAACTAATGAAGAATTGATTAAAGAGAATTATAAAGGAATTCGTCCGGCGCCGGGTTATCCAGCTTGTCCAGATCACTTGGAAAAACCAACGATTTGGAAGCTTTTAAATGTAGCCGAAGAAATTGGAGTGACCTTAACAGAAAGTATGGCGATGTGGCCGGCTTCATCTGTTTCGGGATATTATTTCGGAAATCCAAAAAGCAGGTATTTTGGACTAGGAAAAATAAAAGAAGATCAGGTTGTAGATTATGCCAAACGACGCAACGTTCCAACAGATTATGCCATGAAATGGTTAAATCCTAATATAGCAGATTAACGAAAAGTTATTTTTGTTTCAGGTTTCAGGTTTCAAGTTGCTGTAGAGAACTTGAAACCTGAAATCTGAAACTTGAAACAAAAAACAAATTAATGAAAGTAACAGAGCATATAGAAAACGCCAAAGGAAAAACATTATTCTCATTTGAAATTATTCCGCCTCAAAAAGGGAAAAGTATTCAGGAATTATACGATAATATCGATCCGTTAATGGAGTTTAAACCGCCGTTTATTGACGTAACGACTTCTCGCGAAGAGTATATTTATATTGATAAAGGCAATGGACTTTTGGATAAAAAATTGACTCGTATGCGTCCGGGAACGCTGGGAATTTGCGCTTCTATAAAACATAAATACAATGTAGATACCGTTCCGCATTTGCTTTGCGGCGGATTTACACAAGAAGAAACAGAATATATGCTGGTAGATTGCCAGTATTTGGGAATCAACAATGTAATGGCGCTTCGTGGAGACGCTATGAAAGACGAACAATCTTTTGTGCCAAAAGCTGGCGGAAATCATTATGCAATTGATTTAGTGCGACAAATCAACGATCTAAACTGCGGAAAATACTTGCACGAAGTGATGGATATCGACAATAAAGCTGATTTTTGTATTGGTGTTGCAGGTTATCCTGAAAAACATTTAGAATCACCATCTTTACAATCAGATTTAAAAAGATTAAAAGAAAAAGTTGACGCAGGCGCAGATTATGTGGTAACACAAATGTTTTTTGACAACTCGAAATATTTTAATTTTGTGGCTAAAGCAAGAGAAATGGGGATCACAATTCCTATTATTCCTGGAATTAAACCAATCGCAGTTCAAAGACATTTACAAGTTTTACCACAGATTTTCAGAATCGATTTGCCGGAAGATTTAATTGATGCTGTGGATAAATGCAAAAATAATGTTGAAATCAAACAAGTTGGAATCGAATGGGCGATTCAGCAGTCATTAGAATTAAAAGCTGCCGGAGTTCCGTTTTTGCATTATTATTCAATGGGGAAATCGGAGAATATTCGCCAGATCGCGAGTCAGGTTTTTTAATTTTCGGCCTGATATAACACACAAGTTTGTCATTTCGACGAAGGAGAAATCTTCGCGAGAAACTCCACAATCAGAATCGACAATCTTTGTAGAGCTACTTGTGGAGATTCCTCGTTCCTCGGAATGACAAAGATGACTTTGTAATCATTAGTGCGGTTGCTTCGTTCCTCGCAATGACAAACGAGGCTTGGAATTTGGATTTTAAATTTTGGAATTTAATTTTACTACCATGAAACAAGAAGAATTACAAGCCATAGCCTCTCAATTAAAACATCCATCGGGAGAAAAAGGAATCGAAATGGGGAATATGATGAACGAAACGAACATCAATATGACGCGTCATTCGATTCAAAATCTCAATATATTCAAAGAAAATAAAATTCTGGAATTGGGTCACGGAAATGCCGGACACGTAGAATTTCTATTCGAACAAGCAGAAAATCTGAAATATTACGGACTGGAAATGTCGAAACTGATGTTTCAGGAAGCGCGTCAGATCAACAGAAATTTTGTCTCTCAAAAACAAGCTTTCTTTTCACTTTATGACGGAAACAAGATTCCGTTTGAAGATGAATCTTTCGATAAAATATTTACCGTAAATACCATTTATTTTTGGCAGGAACCAGAAAAGTTACTTTTAGAAATTTACAGAGTTCTGCAATCAAATGGAAATTTCTGTGTAACATTTGCTCAGGAAGATTTCATGAAGCAATTACCTTTTACACAATTTGAATTCGAATTATACAGCACAGAAAAAGTGCAAAATCTAATTAAGAAAACGCCTTTTAAAATTGTTTACACAGAAACGCAGACAGAAAAAGTAAAAAGCAAAACTGGAGAATTGACCGACAGAGATTACACAACGATTGTTCTGGAAAAATAGAAATATTTTGCCAGAGATTAAAAAATCCTTTTAAATCTTTTTAATCTGTGGCAAAAAAAATAATTAATTCTAGCAGTTTTTTAAGTACTTTCATTGTTTATTATTAATCTTTCTGAATTATAATCCTTATTAAATTATGGAAGTTAAAAAAATCAATTTTTTACAGAATTACAGCAGCATACTTTTGCTTATTGGCGGTATTATAATAGGGAGTATTTTTGGATTAGTTTTTGGAGAAAAAGTTTTAGTAATAAAGCCACTTGGCGACATTTTCCTAAACTTACTTTTTACAGCCATTATTCCTCTTATATTTTTCACAATTGCTTCTTCAATTGCTAATTTGGAGAGAACAGAAAAACTAGGAAAACTGTTTGTTATTATGATTTTGGTTTTTTTGGCGACAATCCTTATTTCGGCCATTGTAATGATTTGTGCTGTATATCTCTTCCCAATTCACGAGTATATTAAGATTTCCAGCGTTCAAGTTGAAAATATTGAATCAGGATCAGCGGGAGACCAAATTGTGAAACTGCTTACAGCAAATGATTTTTTCGAATTATTGTCCAGAAAAAGCATGTTGGCGTTGATTATTTTTTCTTTTTTAATTGGTTTTTCAACATTACAGTCTGGAGAAAAAGGAAATGGTTTCAAAAGTTTTTTGGATTCAGGAAACGAGGTTATGAAGCAGTTATTAAACATCATAATGAAATTCGCACCAATTGGTTTAGGAGCTTATTTTGCTTATCAGGTTGGTATTTTCGGACCGCAGTTATTTGGAGTTTACGCAAAACCTATGGCCGTTTATTATGCCGCCTGTATATTCTATTTCTTTGTATTTTTTAGTTTATACGCATTTGTCGCTGGCGGGAAAAGAGCTTTTAAAGTTTTTTGGAGCAATAATATCACGCCGTCATTAACAGCTGTTGGAACCTGCAGTAGTATTGCAACCATTCCGGCAAATCTTGATGCGGCACAAAAAATGGGAATTCCGTCGCATGTTCGTAATTTGGTAATTCCACTTGGAGGGCCTTTACACAAAGACGGTTCGAGTATGTCATCCATTTTAAAAATAACCTTTTTGTTTGCCATGTTTGGAAAAGATTTTACAGATCCAATGACCATTCTTCTGGCTTTAGGAATCACTGTAATTGTCTCAATTGTCGAAGGTGGAATTCCAAACGGAGGTTATATAGGCGAAATTTTAGCCATTACCGTTTATGGTTTTCCGATGGAACAAGCACTGCCAGTCGCTATGATTTTAGGAACTCTGGTTGATCCAATTGCCACTTTACTAAACGCAAACGGCGATGTAATCTGCTCGATGATGGTTTCGAGATTCTCGGAAAAGACCAAGTGGTAGCTTCATTATAAAATATTCCATTCTTAAAAATAATTCTAAAATTTACTTTTATTCACCTTGTGTTAAGGCTTCGACTTCGCTCAGCCTGACAATTGGGGTGAGATCAAATACTATATAAATATGAACACAACACTACAACACGATCTAAACGATTTAGAAAATATCTTAGAAAAAGCAAAACAACAAGGGATTGATTTTCTTAATAATCTTGAAAATATTCCAACATCCAATAATAATAAAATTGATCCCAAACGAGATTTAAACGAGTTAGGTTTAGGTTCAGAAAAAGCTTTAAAAGAATTTAATGAAAGACTAGCGCCTTTATTAGTTTCGTCTCCAGGGCCGCGTTATTGGGGATTTGTAACCGGCGGGTCAACTCCGGCTTCTATTGTTGGCGATTGGCTGGCAACGGTTTACGACCAAAATACACAATCGATAAATTCGCAGGGCGGAAATTCGGCATTAATAGAATTTGAAACTATTAATCTATTATTACAATTACTAGAACTTCCGGACTCTTTTTTAGGCGGATTTGTAACGGGAGCAACAATGTCAAATTTCACCAGTTTAGCGGTTGCCAGACAATGGTTTGGAAAACAACTTGGAAAGGATTTCGCTAAAAACGGAATTTCAGAAACCATACCTATTTTAACTGCAACGCCGCATTCTTCTTCCATAAAATCATTATCGATGTTAGGAATCGGAAGTCAGAATTACACCGTAGTAAAAACAGTTGAAGGCAATCGTGAAGCAATTGATATTGCTGATTTAGAATTGAAAATTAAAGATTTAAACGGAAAACCTTTTATACTAATTTCAAGTGCCGGAACTGTAAATACTGCAGATTTTGATGATTTTGAAGCTATTTCAAATCTAAAAGAAAAATACAATTTCTGGTGGCATGTCGATGGTGCTTTTGGAGGGTTTGCTGCAACTTCAGAAAAATACAAACATCTTGTAAAAGGCTGGGAAGGAGCAGACAGTATTACAATTGATTGCCATAAATGGCTGAATGTCCCTTATGAAAGTGCCTTTTATTTAATTAAAAAAGATCATGTAAACCTGCAGATTGAAACGTTTCAAAATTCGAATGCGCCATATTTAGGAAATCCGCTGGAGAATTTTAATTATTTAAATGTTCTTCCTGAAAATTCACGTCGTTTAAGAGCATTGCCGGTTTGGTTTTCTTTAGTGGCTTATGGGAAAGAAGGGTTTTGTGATATTATCGAAAAAAGTACTTCATTAGCGCTTCATTTTGGAAATGCTCTTATCGAAGATGGCAACTTTGAACTTTTGGCTCCAATTCGATTAAATAATGTTTGTTTTACTTTAAAAGGAGACGAAAATCAAGATAAAGTGAGCGAGTTTTTAACCAAATTAAATGATACGGGAACCGTTTTTATGACGCCGACTGTTTATCAAAATAAAAAAGGAATCCGGGCTTCATTTGTAAATTGGCGAACAACAAAAGATGATATTAAAATAGTTTTAGATGAAATGAAACTACTTATCTAAAAAAAAACAATAAAAAACTTTTTTACAAGTCCTGCTAACTACGGTTAGCAGGACTTTTTTTATGCGGTTTGTAAGGTTTTTAATGAATTTAAACATTGTAATTTTAACTTATTTTCAATTTTATTTAATAAAAACTTAAATCAATCTTAATTAAATCTTAAGAATTGACAGATTTTTTTATTGATATTTTATTTTAATGGTTAATTTTGTTCTTATTTAGAATAAATAAAAATAAATTTGCTTTTAATTGTATTTGTATGTTAATTTTGTGCCAAATTTAATTTAAACCAAATTAATATAATGCAAATAAATAGACTGTTAATCCTGATTTTATTGTTCTTCACTTCGCTTCAGGGTTTCTCACAAAATAGCAAAGTAAACTTAAGCGGTGTCGTTTTAGGAGATAATGGAAAACCTGCCGAAGGTGTTTCGGTTGCATTAAAAGGCACATCTTATTCAACTTTAACAAACGAAAAAGGAGAGTTTGAAATTAGTGCCGTGCCAGGTAACTATACTTTATCAATTACTTATGTTGGTTATAAAACTAAAACGACTAAAATAAATCTTGATCAGTCTAAAACACTTCCTACAATTACTATCGAAGAGGATATGGCAGCTTTAGAAGAAGTTCAGGTTAAAGGAAAATCTAAAGTACAGCGCGTTCGCGAAGAAGCCTTTAATATTACTGCAGTTGATTTGAAACAGCTTTATAATACTTCTGCCGATTTAAATCAGGTTTTAAATAGAACTACCGGAGTTCGTGTAAGAGAAACAGGAGGAATGGGTTCTGCTTTTAATTTTTCATTGAATGGTTTTTCCGGAGATCAGGTTAAATTTTTTATGGACGGAATTCCATTAGATAATTATGGGCCATCTTTTACATTGAATAATATTCCAACAAATATGGCGGAAAGAATTGATGTTTATAAAGGGGTTGTGCCAATTGAATTAGGAGGTGACGCTTTAGGAGGTGCAGTAAATATTGTAACCAATAAAAATGTAAACAGATATATTGATGCATCATACAGTTATGGATCTTTTAATACTCATAAGGCGGCATTAAATACACGTTTTACGAGTAAAAATGGATTTGTGACCAATCTTAATGCTTTTCTTAATTATTCTGATAATAGTTATAAAGTCGAAGCTCAGGTTCCAGATCCTGTAACAGGGCTTTTTGGGCCACTGGAAGAACTGAAACACTTTCATGATGGTTACAAACAAGCAACTATTATAGCAGAAGTAGGAGTAAAAGACAAAAAATATGCAGATTACTTATTAGTTGGTGTTACCGGTAGTGCAAATAAAAAGGAAGTACAACAAGGACCGACTATGTTTAGAGTTGTTGGTGATGCTTTTGAAGACAGCCATAATTTTGTTACTTCATTAAAGTACAAGAAATCAAACTTGTTTACTAAAGGGTTGACCGCAACTTGGGCAGCATCTTACAACATAGCAGAAGAACGCAAGGTTGATACTTCATCGAGAAGATTTACATGGAGAGGAGTACGAACAGATGTGCCGGCTTACAATAGTTCAGGAGAAATTAATACCGTTAAAACTTTAATGGTTTACGATGTAAAATCTCTTCAAAGTAATGCTAATTTAAAATATGAATTAGATGAGAATAACACATTTGCTCTAAATTATACTTATGTAGGATATAAGCGTACAGAGGATAATGAATATATAACTACGGACAAACCAACAAAACCATTTTTGAATAAAAACATTGTAGGTTTTTCATATAGTTTATCGGCGCTTGAAAAAAGATTGTCTTTTACAGCTTTTGGAAAAATGCTTGATTTAAAAGGAGAAGTAACAACAGATCCGGGTACAACTTCAGAAAAGATAGTCAAGCCTTCCTTTAACAATTTTGGTTATGGCAGTGCCGCAGCTTATTTTTTAATTCCCGAAACGTTACAGGTCAAAGCATCTTTTGAGCATGCTTACAGAATGCCTTCAGCACTTCAATTATTAGGAGATGGTCTTAGAGTAAGTCCAAGTCCAAATCTTCAGCCGGAATCTAGTGATAATTTTAATTTTGGATTTTCTTATAAAAATGCTGCTGCGGTACATTCTTATGGAGCAGAAGCAAATTTTATCTACAGAAAAGCAGATGACTTTATACAAGACAGGCAAGATCAAAGTAATCCGTCAAAAAGTAAAGCGATTAATTTTAAAAATATACAAGTAACAGGTGTTGATGGAGTTTTGCATTATGGCTACAAAGACTGGCTGGTTTTAGATTTAAACGCAACGTATCAAAAAACAGTTAATAAAGATGCTACGGTTTCTCCGGGTACTAATCAGGTTAATTATTTGTATAATAAACAATTAGCAAACGTTCCAATTTTATACGGAAATGCCAACCTAGGATTTAATTTCAAAAAAATTGGGTTTGAAGACGACTTCCTTACTATTAATTTATTGACAAATTACTCAAGCAGTTATTATTTAAGAAATCCAAATCTTGGAGAAACGGGAAAAAAAGAAATTCCTGAACAGCTTTATTATTCCGCATCTGTAGCTTATTCACTTAAAAACGGACGCTATAACATTGCATTAGAGTGTTTTGATATTACAGACGTTAAACTTTACGATTATTTTAATGTGCAAAAACCCGGGCGATCATTTACATTAAAACTTCGTTATTTCTTCATGTAAGCTTTCTAATACTATATAAAAATTAATGCCAGAAACAGTTGAAGTTATTGGTACAACTAAACTAAATTTAAATAATTATGAAAACACTTAAAATTAAAAATCTATTAGCAGTTATGCTAATGTCAGTTACTATATTTTCATGTAGCAGTGACGATTCTAATACAGATGAACCCGTAACATTAAGTAAATATGTTATTGGTTACCAAACTGATACCTGGAATGAAAACTACATGTGGAGCTTTAGTTCAATAGATCAGTTAATGACCGGGACTATAGACATGAATGGAAAAGGAATTGAACAAGGCGGTTCATACATTCCAATTGCTAATACTATGTTTGCAATGGATAGTGAGGCTGAAGGTTCTGCACCATTTTCATTAAATGCTGCCGGAGCATTAGTTGCCGGAAGCCGTGTTTTTATCGAATCTCCGTATGCTTATGGTGTTACTGAAGATAATAAATTATTAATTGTTGGCGCTTCATGGGAAGGTGCGAGTTCAAACAATGAATTAATTGTTTATGATCCTGTAAAACAATTTATTACAAGCCGTAAATTTAACGATTTCGGAACTACTACAGGTCGTTTTGATTTCCCAACAGGTGTAACAGTAGTTGGAGATAAAGTGTTTGTATCTGTATTTAACAGAGATGCAAGTGATGATTGGCAGATAGATCAAAAACAAGCTTACATTAGAGTTTATGATTACCCATCTTTAACTTTTGTAAAAAGAATTGCCGATCCTCGTACAACTGCAGTTGGGATGTATTACACTAACACGGGTATTATACGCACAGATTCAGGAAATGTTTATACTTTCTCTTCAAATGCTAAAGCTGGAGGTTATACTGTAAAAGAAGATTCTCACTCTGGAATTCTTCGTATTAATAAAGGACAAACAGATTTTGATGCTTCTTATTTCTTCGATCTTCAGGAAAGCACTCTTAACGGAAAAGTACTTGCAGCTTACCCAATTGGAGGAGAAAAAGCATACATCGTTTATCTTCCTGCTGCAGACGATACGGTAGAATGGGGGTTCTTACGTCATTATACATTTAAATTTAAATCTGCAATTATCGATTTACCAACTAAAAAAATAACTGCAGTAACAGGATTACCTGGACACGCTGGTGATAACTATTTTGGTATAGGAAGTTTATTTGTTGAAAATGGAAATGCTTATAAAGCTTTTGTAACGAATGATGAAGTTCGTATTTACAAAATTAATTTAGAAACTGGAGTTGCAACTGCTGGTGCAAAAGTAACTGGGGGTGGAACTGATATTTCGGCTATTACTAAATTAACGTATACCGCTCAATAATAAAATAGGTTAAAACTTTCCGCTTTAATTTCATATAACCATATAATCAATATCTTTTACGGACTTGATTATATGGTTTTTTTGTAATAACAATTTCATTTTATATCTATTATTACTTCAAAATACTAAAATCAAATATCATTTCAGTAAAATAAAAAGAGCCTGTCTAAAATTAGCAGGCTCTTTTCTTTCAAAAAAAAATAAAAAACAAAAAAACAAGTTCAAGGGATTTAAATTCTATATGTAAAGGCTGATACATTCATTTCATTCTGGGCTTTTAAATGTGTAAATAGGCTTATATTTTATTGCAAAACAATTTGTTCAATTTTATGAGAAAGTTTTTCTAAAAAGCTTTCTGTTTGATTTAAAATTGAAATGAAAAAACTTTTTATATAGGAGTATAGAAATGACATAGTGCTGATATTATAATTTTATATCGGCAAATATAATACTATTTATAACAAGTCTAAATAAAAATAATTAAAAATTACATAATAAATTATCAAACGTTTGATAACAAGTAAATAATGTTTGAAAGAGAAGGAAATTATGAAGAGAAACAGAGATTCTTAGAATAGAAAAACCGATTTATCCCTAAGAATAAATCGGTTTTTCTATAATCTGCGACTGAAAACCACGACTGCGACTGAAAACTTACTTAGTAATTTCTCTAAAAACAGCCTCCAGGTTTTTATTTTTTTGATTTAACTGTAATGTTTTTAAACCATTTTCAGTAGCGAAGTCAAAAATTGCCGGACGCATATCTTTTTCTGTAACAAAAGTCAGTTCCCAAGTCATGTCATGCGTGTTTTTGTATGAAGAAATGTTTTCTAATTTGGCTAAAAGTTGCTCTTCTACCTTGTAATCAAACTCTACCTCAATAACTTGCTCTTTGTTTGCCGCAACCAAATGGTCTAATTTATTGTCGGCAACGATTTGTCCTTTGTCAATAATTATGACACGATCGCAAATTGCTTCAACTTCTTGCATAATGTGTGTTGATAAAAAAATGGTCTTATCCTTACCAATATTTTTAATTACATTTCTAATTTCCATTAACTGATTAGGATCCAGACCTGTAGTTGGTTCATCCAAAATCAAAACATCAGGATTGTGCAATAAAGCATTCGCTAACCCAACGCGCTGGCGGTATCCTTTTGATAGCTGACTGATTTTTTTATGGCTTTCCGGTGTCAGTCCTGTCAGTTGAATTACCTCTTCAATTCTTGACTTTGGCACCTTATAAACATCGGCATTAAAAGCCAAATACTCACGAACATACAAATCCAAATATAACGGATTATGCTCTGGTAAATATCCTATCGACTGCTGCACTGCTTTAGCGTTTGTCATGACATCGTGGCTATTTACAAGGGCTGAGCCGCTGTCGGCAAGTAAATAAGTGGTCAAAATTTTCATTAAAGTAGATTTTCCGGCTCCGTTGGGACCAAGAAATCCTACGATTTCTCCCTTCTCAATTTTAAACGAAATTTCATTTAAAGCTTTTTGCTCTCCGTAACTTTTTGATATACTGTTTACTTCTATCGACATGACTTTTTATTTGCTACAAAAGTAAACAGAAATAGTCTCGATTGCTAAAAATTATCTTTTAAAGTAATTATAAAAAAAATTGATGAGCCCAGTATTCACGGCATTGTTATTGTTAAAGGAATGCTAAAATTAAAATATACCCCAAATTATGAAAAAAATTCTAGTGATGGCTGCATTGGCTATCTGCAGTTTTGCAAACGCTCAAAAAGGAACAATCTTAGTAGGTGGAAACATCGGATATTCTTCTGAAAAAGCAGAATACAGATTTACTGAATCAAAATCAAATGAATTTAGCTTTTCTCCTAAAGTAGGTTACCAATTTCACGACAACTGGACAGTTGGAGGTGAATTTACAGTTTCTTCTTCAAAAAATGGTTTTATTGGTGAGGAACAAAAAGTAAATGCTTTCAGAGCTGGAGCTTTCGTTCGTTACTCAGTTCCATTGAACCAGACTTTTGCTATTTTTGCTGATATGGGAGCTGGTTTCCAAAATCAAAAAGTAAAAAATTATGATAATGGATTACTTGAATCAAAATCTAAAGCAGATGGAATGTACGTTGGTGTAACTCCAGCTCTTTTCATTAACATGAAAAAAGGATTTGGTCTTAACTTTAGTATTGGTGGTTTAGGATACGAAACATTAAGCTACGATAATAATGGTGCTGATGTTAGCAAATTCTACTTCAACTTTGGACAAACATTTAACATTGGAGTTTCTAAAAACTTCTAATCTTAAGTTACATATTCAATTTCAGAAAAGCACTCCAATTTGGGGTGCTTTTTTTGTATAAAACACTCTGAAATTATTCACTTACAATATGTTATATTTTAATGGATTTGTTAAGAAATTGTATAAAATAAAGTTGTGGCATTCTTATTGTTAAATATCTTTCAAAATTTAACAAATATCACACATGAAAAAAATTCTAGTTATTACTGCATTGGCTATGTTTAGCTTTGCGAATGCCCAAAAAGGGTCAGTTTTAGTTATGGGAAGTGTTGCTTACAATTCTCAAACAACTTCTTATAATGCAGGTGATAATAAACAGCATTACTTTTCTTTTGCTCCAAAAGTAGGTTATCAGTTTCATGAAAACTGGACAGCAGGTATCGAAGGTGCTGTAGGAACTTATCAAAGTAAAGATGGAGATTTGATGCTGCAAAAAAACAATAATTTAAAGATTGGAGGTTTTGTTCGTTATACAAAACCATTAAATGAAACCTTTTCATTTTATACTGATTTAGGTTTAGGTTTTCAAAATCAAAAAGAAAGAACAGAAAATCCGGCAGATGTAATAAATATTCAAAAAGCTGATGGAATTTATGCAGCCGTTACTCCAGCTATTTTTATTAATATTAATAAAGGTTTTGGTTTAAACTTCAACATTGGTGGTTTGGGTTATGATACTTTTAATTATGATAATGGAGGAAGAGATATTAAAAACTTCTCATTTACTTTAGGTCAGGCATTCTCTGTAGGAATTTCAAAGAATTTCTAGTATTAGATTTTATATAAATAGGAAAGCACTCCAATTGGGGTGCTTTTTTATATTTTTGAAAGAAGATATTTATGATAAATAAAATGGCATTAAGATTATTACCAAGCGAAGCTAAAGAATTTATAGAAACTGCCAATAGGTTAAATATAGAAGTTGAATTATTGAACAAAGAAGATTCTCAAAAATATATTGAGAAAGTTTTAGATTCTTTTAAACCCTTTAGGGTAACAGGTCATTTAGGAATTGGAGATAATTCCATTTCAATACCATTAGAAGACAATGAATTTTCGTATTCTGAAAATTTAGATCAGGAAAGCGGTTATGTTTTTTTTGATCAGTATAATTCTGAAGGAAAGACAACAGTTATTAAGATAGTAGATGTTAGAAAATTGGGAGAGATTATAGCGGATAGTTTTGGAATGGAATATTTTTTATCGAATGAAAAAATGGACTATCTAATAGCCGTTAATTGGTATGTTGTTGAAATTTCAGGAAATGCAAAAGAAAAGTTTAATCTAAAAAACTAATGCCCGCAAAAGTGAAGTCGAAACTAAATCATAACTAATTCTCGACTCCACTAAGCTGACATAAAAAACAAAAATATATCTAAAAGGAAACTATTAATTTATAGGATTTTCAACCGCAGCTCTCATTTCCTGAGCCGCTGCAACCATTTCGATTAAAGCTTTTTTAGTTTCATCCCAATGACGTGTTTTTAAACCACAATCGGGATTTACCCATAATTGATCTACAGGAATTACAGCCGAAGCTTTTTCTAACAAACGAACCATTTCTGCACTCGAAGGCACACGCGGTGAGTGAATATCATATACTCCTGGTCCAATTTCGTTTGGATATTTAAAATTGGCAAAAGCATCTAAAAGCTCCATTTGCGAACGAGAACATTCAATTGTAATAACATCGGCATCCATGTCGGCAATATTTTGAATAATGTCGTTGAATTCGCTGTAACACATATGTGTATGAATTTGTGTATCATCATTTACACCGCTTGCAGAAATTCTAAAAGCTTTTACAGCCCAGTCTAAATATTTCGCCCATTCTTCTTTTCTTAAAGGTAAACCTTCACGAATGGCAGGCTCATCAATTTGAATAATTTTGATTCCGGCTTTTTCTAAATCCACAACTTCATCACGAATAGCTAAAGCGATTTGCGTACAAGTTTCAGAACGAGGCTGATCGTTACGTACAAACGACCATTGTAAAATTGTTACAGGCCCGGTAAGCATTCCTTTTACCCATTTTGGAGTTAAAGACTGCGCATATTTCGACCATTTTACCGTCATTGGGTTTGGTCTTGAAACGTCACCATAAATAACCGGAGGTTTCACACATCGGCTTCCGTAACTTTGAACCCAGCCATTTTTTGTAAAAGTAAATCCGGCCAATTGTTCCCCGAAATATTCCACCATATCATTACGTTCGAATTCTCCGTGAACCAGAACATCAATTCCGGTTTCTTCCTGAAAACGAATCGTAGCTTCGGTTTCTTTTTCGATTAAAGCATTGTATTGCTCCGTAGTTAGTTCCCCTTTTTTGAATTTCGCTCTCCAGCTTCTCACTTCAGTCGTTTGAGGGAAAGAACCAATTGTTGTGGTTGGGAATAACGGAAGATTTAAAGCTTCAATCTGGCTTTTTCTTCTTGTTGTAAAAGCACTTTTACGCTTGTCATCAGAAGCTGTAATTCCGGCAACACGCGCTTTAACATCGTTGTTATGAATTAATTTTGAAGTTTTACGGTTTTCATTTGCGATTATATTTCTTTCGTAATCAATTGAGTTTTTAATGTCAATTTCGTTTGAAGCCGACAATTGTTTTAAAACTACAACTTCATTGATTTTTTGCTTCGCAAAAGCAAGCCATTGTTTGATTTCTGGTGTTAAAGTTTCGTCATTTGTTTCTAAATCTAAGTCGCACGGACTGTGAATTAAAGAACAAGAAGGCGCTACTAAAATTCGGCTTTCGCCTAAAGCATCAACAGCTTTTTTGATTATTTCTAAAGACTTTTTGAAATCATTTTTCCAGATATTTCTCCCGTCAACAACTCCCAAAGAAAGATTTACGTTTGAAGCCAGTTTCCCGGATTCTAAAATATCATCTAATTGAAGCGGACAACGAACTAAATCTAAATGGAAAGTATCAACTGGAAGAGCCAAAGCCGTTTCCAAATTTTCTCCAAAACAGTCAAAATAATTTGCTAGAATGATTTTAAGCTTTGGAAAACGAATGTTGATTTCGTTGTAAACCTGCGTAAATGTATTTCTTTCTTTATCCGTTAAATTTAAAGCTAAAAAAGGTTCGTCAAGCTGAATATATTCTGCATTTTCTGCTTGTAATTTTTCGAAAATTTCGAAGTAAACAGGAAGCAAAGCATCAATAAGATCAATTCGGTTAAAACCTTCTTCCTTTTCTTTTCCTAAAAGTAAATACGAAATTGGCCCAATTAAAACTGGTTTTGTTGTAATTCCTAAAGCATTTGCTTCTTTAAATTCATTGATTATTTTTTCTGAAAACAATTCAAATTTTTGGTTCTTTGTAAATTCAGGAACAATATAATGATAGTTGGTGTCGAACCATTTTGTCATTTCCATTGCTACAACATCCTGGCCTTCTTTTTGTGCACCTCTTGCCATTGCAAAATACAAGTCAAGAGCTGAATTTTTTCTTGCGAATCCGTGGTAACGCTGAGGAATTGCACCAACTGTTAAAGTCAAATCCAAAACCTGATCATAAAAAGAAAAATCGTTAGACGGAATCAAATCAACTCCGGCTTGTGATTGTAAATGCCAGTTTTTGATACGAATTTCTTTTCCGGCATCGATAAGTTCATTTACCGAAATTTTTCCTGCCCAATACAATTCACTGGCTTTTTTTAATTCTCTGTTACTTCCAATTCTTGGATAACCTAAATTATTTGTCTTCATTTTAGTTTCAGTGTTTTTTACTGAACAAATTTATTGTATTAGATTTTATAACTTATATTTGATGTTTATTTCAGTAAAATGTATTTTAAAAGTGATTTTAAAAAGATTTTATTACTGTGAATATCTTTTAAATGAACCTTTAGCCGTAAAAAAAACTATGGAAAACCTCGATAAAACCGATTTGCTGATCCTGAAACATCTTCAGGAAAACTCAAATATCAACACAAAAGACCTCGCCAGTAAATTATTTCTTACCGTAACACCAGTTTATGAGCGTATAAAAAGATTAGAAAGAGACGGATTTATAACAAAGTATGTGGCATTACTTGACAGAAAAAAAATGAACCGCGGCATGACGGTTTTTTGCAATGTTCGTTTAAAAGAACACGCCAAAAATGTGGGTAGTAATTTTGTAAAAGATATTGTAGCGCTTCCTGAAATTATAGAATGCTATAATATTGCGGGCGATTACGATTTTATGCTGAAAATTTTGGTACAGGATATGGCTAGTTATCAGGATTTTGTAATGAATAAATTATCGACAATAGAAAACATCGGAAATACGAACAGTATTTTTGTAATGGGAGAAATAAAGCATAGCACCGCATTAGAGTTTTAATGTTTTGCCACAGATTAAAAAGATTATAATGATTTTTTAGGATTGATGGTTAGGTTTTTTGCCACGAATTTCACGAATTTTCACGAATTAATTTAAGCGCACTGATTTGTGTTAATTCGTGAAATTCGTGGCAAACAAAAACATCGAATCTTTTAAATCAAATTAATCTGCGGCCTATTTTTATTTAATATTATCCTAAAATAAAATGTATTTTTGACGTTTAGATCCTCAATCTAAAATCAATAATCTACAATCTAAAATAGAAAAATGAACTGGGAACAACTTTTATCATTAAAACGTCAGGGAGATACAAGCAAAAGATTACGTGTAGAACAAGATGATACACGATTAGGTTTTGAAGTCGATTATGACCGAATTATTTTCTCGGCTGCATTTCGTTCTCTGCAAGATAAAACCCAGGTAATTCCGCTTTCTAAAACAGATTTCGTACATACCAGATTAACGCACAGTTTAGAAGTTTCTGTTGTGGGAAGATCCTTAGGGCGTTTGGTAGGTAAAAAAATCATCGAAAAATATCCTTATTTAAAAGAAATTCACGGTTATCATATGAATGATTTTGGGGCAATTGTAGCCGCAGCTTCATTAGCGCATGATATTGGGAATCCACCTTTTGGGCATTCAGGAGAAAAAGCAATTGGCGAATATTTCTCTACCGGAAAAGGATTAAAATACAAAGATAAATTAACAGCAAAACAATGGCAGGATTTAATTGATTTTGAAGGAAATGCCAATGGATTTTCGGTACTAACGGCAAGCCGTCCGGGAATTGAAGGCGGACTTAGGATTTCATACGCAACATTAGGTGCTTTTATGAAATATCCGAAAGAAAGTCTTCCGAAAAAACCAACCAATAATATTGCTGATAAAAAATATGGTTTCTTCCAGTCTGATAAAGCTTTTTTTGAAGAAGTTGCCGAAGATATGGGAATGATCCCAAATAAAGAAGACGGCGACATTGGTTTTGAAAGACATCCGCTGGCTTATTTAGTTGAAGCTGCAGATGATATTTGTTACACGATTATTGATTTTGAAGACGGAATAAATCTTGGTTTAGTTTCTGAAGATTATGCTTTAGAATACTTAATCAAATTGGTAAAAGACAATATTGGAGTTGCCAAATATAAATTATTAGAAACAAAAGAAGACAGAATTAGTTATTTGCGTGCTTTAGCAATTGGAGCCTTAATTAATGATGCTGTTGATGTTTTTGTAGAAAATGAAGAAGCAATTCTAGCCGGAAATTTCCCTTTTGCTTTAACAGATAAAAGTAAATACAAAGCGCAAATGAATGATATTATCAACTTAAGTGTTGAAAAAATCTATCAAAGCCGAGAAGTTATTGAAAAAGAAATTGTTGGGTATCAAATTATTCAAACGTTGCTTGATAAGTTTATCACAGCATTCAATAATAAATACGAAGGAACAGCATCAAATTACGATAAATTGATTTTGAAAATGCTGCCTGAAAAACATAATTTAGAAAAAGGCAATTTATATGAGCGTCTGCTTCATATCTGCCATTACGTTTCTCTTTTAACAGACGGAAATGCATTAGAATTATACGAAATGATTCAGGGAAGAAAAAAGAATTAATGTTCAAATTATACTATAAAAAAAGTGCCTGTAATATTACAGGCACTTTTTTTATAGAATGAATTTTATTATTTATTGAAAAGCATAAACTAAGCCAACTCCAAGAACCTGACGTAACTGCGCTCTTGGTCCGTCGTTAACCTGCGAAGTACTTCCGGTTACAGGATCAACAACATCTTTTTTAGTTTTAATATCATCATCGTAAACTAAATGAACGCCAATATTCGCTTTCACATAAGCATTTACAACAAGATCTAAACGAGTGTCGTAATCGACATCGACATTTCCAAATCTGTTTAGATAATCGGTATATAAACTTAATCTGTTTTCGTAAAAAATGTTTTTAAAGATTTCGCTTTTCATGTATGCCGTAAAAAGAATACCAAACTCCGCCTTTACTTTTTGTCCTTCTTCAATTAAAATTTGATTATTAGGATCTAAAGGATCTGGTGCATAAACCGCTTTTTTCACACCAAAAGAACCTTGATTTGCCAAGTATTGATCTAATACCAAAGTAGTTTTTAACGTAATAGGAGAGAAGTAAAAAGTTCTGTTTTTCTTTTTGTCTGAATTCTCAGCTCCCGCTCCCAGAAATATATAAGCTGGAGCAAAAGGTCTGGAAATTGCAATATCTCGGTTTGGATAATTGTAACCGTCTGTAAATTGTGTATTGAAGTTAAACTTAGCAGAATAATACCAGTTTGAAACCGTATCTTTTCTAAATCCGTATGTTGAGTTTAATAAAACAGCATCATCTGTTTTTCTAAGTTCAGTCCCGTCTTGTTTATTTAAACCATATTTAACAATAAGTTCGTTAACCCACTTATGATTTCCTTTTACAAAAGTTCGTCCAAATTCACCCTTAAATAAACCAGAAATAGAACTTGTTCCCCCGGCACTCCAATTCACAAAAGCGATCTCTGAAATATCAAAACCCACTTGATTTTTTTTAGTCCAGTTTGAAGGCAGTTTAGGTACTTGATTTGGATCTAAAGTCGTTTGTATAAGCTGCGCAAAGTTTTTTGAAGAACAGAGAAGCAACAGAAGCAAAAGGGTAGAACGTAATAATTTCATTAGGCTTATTTTTGTATTTTTGGTGTTGCAAAATAATTATTTTACACCGTTTGAAAAAAGATTTATTAAAGATTTAACGTCAATTTCACACAATTGTTGTAGTTGCAGCACGCTTCCATGCTCAATAAACTCGTCAGGGATACCCAAAATTTTGACATCATTTTTGAAATTATTTGCTGCTGCAAACTCCAAAACAGCACTTCCAAATCCGCCTTTTTTTACTCCGTCTTCAATTGTAATTATATTTTTAAAAGATGAAAAAATAGTATTTAACAAACTGATATCGAGTGGTTTAATAAATGAAAAGTCATAATGCGCAATCTCATCTGAATTCGAACACTGATTTATAGCTTCAATAACATTATTTCCAATTGCCCCTGTAGATAAAACAGCCGTTTTTGTGCCCTTTTTTAAGCAGTTTCCTTCGCCAATATTAATTTTTTCGTAATGTCCGAAATTTTCTACTTCCCAGTT
Source organism: Flavobacterium sp. UBA7680 (assembly GCF_002482975.1). Classification (GTDB taxonomy): domain Bacteria; phylum Bacteroidota; class Bacteroidia; order Flavobacteriales; family Flavobacteriaceae; genus Flavobacterium. Next base: position 26,015 of record NZ_DLHA01000062.1, read on the forward strand.
TTGTAAGACTCCGCGTCCTCTAGGATATCGAATCGCAATAGGATGATTTAATATGCCTAATTGAGCCGTGTATAAAATGTTTTGCAGCGCAATTTCATTAATTGGCGCATAAATAATCATGTTAGGGATAGAACGCAGATAAGCAATGTCAAAAACACCGTGATGCGTTGCACCGTCTTCGCCAACTAAACCAGCTCTGTCCAAACAAAAAATAACGGGTAAATTTTGCAAAGCCACATCATGAATAACCTGATCGTAAGCGCGCTGTAAAAAAGTAGAATAAATATTGCAATACACCATCATTCCCTGAGTTGCCATTCCGGCAGCAAGCGTTACGGCATGTTGTTCTGCAATTCCCACATCAAAAGCACGTTCCGGCAGTTCATCCATCATGAATTTTAAAGAACTTCCGGATGGCATTGCGGGTGTGATTCCTATTATTTTTTCGTTCTTTTTGGCTAAATCTAAAATAGTCAAACCAAAAACATCCTGATATTTTGGTGGAAGATTTTCTTCAGATTTTGAATGAATTTCTCCCGTTGAAGCATCAAATTTTCCGGGTGCATGATATTTTACCTGATTCTCCTCAGCTTGCTGTAAACCTTTTCCTTTAGTGGTTACAATATGAAGAAACTTTGGACCTTTTATCTTTTTTAATCGATTTAATTCTTTGATTAAAGTTGGAAAATCATGTCCGTCGATTGGACCGGAATAATCAAAATTCAGCGATTTTATAATGTTATTCTGTTTCGGATTTTTTCCGTTTTTAACCGCAGTCAGATATTTTTTTAAAGCACCAACACTTGGATCAATTCCAATCGCGTTATCGTTTAAAATTACAAGAATATTAGCATCGGTAACTCCGGCATGGTTTAAACCCTCAAAAGCCATTCCGCTTGCGATAGAAGCATCGCCAATAACAGCAATATGTTGTTTATCGAAATCGCCTTTTAATTTAGAAGCAATCGCCATTCCGAGCGCTGCAGAAATAGAAGTAGAAGAATGCCCAACTCCAAAAGTATCATAAACGCTTTCTGCTCTTTTTGGGAAACCCGAAATTCCTCCAATTTGTCTGTTAGTATGGAAAAATTCTCGTCTTTCGGTTAAAATTTTATGTCCGTAAGCCTGATGTCCAACATCCCAAACCAATAAATCTTCGGGCGTATTAAAAACATAATGCAAAGCAATTGTCAGTTCGATTACACCTAAACTGGCACCCAAATGCCCTTCTTTTACAGAAACAACATCAATAATAAACTGACGTAATTCCTGAGCAACCTCAGTAAGCTGCTCTTCTTTTAAAAGACGTAAATCGGCAGGATTGTATATGTTCGAAAGTAAATTGCTTTTCATTGTAAGGTAAAAAGCAAATTTACGGTTTTAAATTTAATTTTATAAGTGAGATCTACTGCAATACAATTGGTAAAGAATACTGCATTTTAATTTTTTTGCCATTCGATTCTCCAGGTTCCCATTTTGGACATAAACTTAAAACCCGAATAAGTTCTTTCTCCAAAGGCTGGTCGACAGCAGGTTGAGATTGAAGATAAGATACAGAGCCGTTTTTTTCTACTGCAAATGCAAGAATGATTTTCGTTTTTCCAATATTTGAGCCTTCTGGCTTTTTAAATTCTTTTGCAAAAAATGTGTAAAATTGATCAATTCCACCAGGGAATTCTGCATTTGTCTGCATAACAGCACCAGTAACAAATGTTGAATTATCCTCTTCTTCCACAGCCTTTTTACAATTGATCTTTATAGATTTTTCTTTTTTAGTATTATTTACAGGATTTTTTACAAATTTAACCTGATCAACTTTTGGCGGAGGAGGTGGCGGCGGTAAAGGGTTATGATGAGAATCATTCGGATTAATTGGAACGTCTCCAACCATAACTCGTTCTTTAGTAACGGTATCTTTTACAACTTCAACTTTATCAATTTTTTTCTTATTTCCTTCTTTATCTGCGCAGCTAAATAAAGTAGTTCCCATAGCTACAAATAAAGCAAGCAAAAAGATTTTATAATAATTAGTTTGTGCATATAAAACCCGACTCGGAATTTGAATTGTAACAGAATCTAATTGCGATTTTCTAAATCTTCCACAGATTTTGTTACTTTGATTTTGAACGAAAAAATGCTGAATTTCGTCAGGAAGCATTGATGTAAAATCAACTACAGTTTTAGAGCAGCTTAAACAGAAACGACCATTTTCACTTGGAGTCATTTTGTTCCAGTCTTCATGGCAAGGTTCAGGAATTGTAATTTTATGTTTTCTTTCCATTATTTAATTGTAATTGGTAAAGTATAAGACGAACGAACAATGGCATTATTTCGTTTTCCCGGTATCCAATTTGGAGCTGTTTTTAAAACTCTAATAGCTTCTTCTCCAATTTCTTTCGGAGTATTATTAACGATGTTGAAATTACTCAAACTGCCATCTTCTTCTATAACAAATAAGATAGATATTTTTCCCTTAAACTTTTCTGTTTTGTTTGGGGCGACATAATTTTTGGCAAAAAACTCATGGAATTTTTTCATCCCGTTTTCTGGAGCAGGTGAAACATCTAAATCGGTCGAATTATAGATACTATGATAATGAAAACTTCCTGTTTGAATAGAATTTGGAGGAATCATAGCTCCCATTGTAATTCTCTCTCTGGCTTTTTTTGGTTTTGTTTTTTTAGCTTCGATTTCATGCCCATAACAGGAGGAAACATCCTCGTTTTCATCTTGATTTTGTGCGGTATTGTCAACAATTTCGATCTTATCAATTCTGTTTTTGTTGCCATCTTTATCTGCACAACTAAACAAAGTAGTTCCCATTGCGATAAACAAAGCCAGCAAAAACATTTTATGATATTTTGTTTGTGTGTATAAAACCCGACTCGGAATTTGAATTGTAATGGTTTCTAATTGCGAATTTTTAAATCTTCCGCAAATTCTTTCGTTTTGATTTTGAATGAAAAAATGCTGAATTTCATCAGGAAGCATGGAAGTAAAATCAACAACCGTTTTAGAACAACTCAAACAAAATCGACCATTTTCATTTGGCGTCATTTTGTTCCAGTTTTCACCACAAGGTTTGGGAATCGTTATTTTGTTTTTTTCTTCCATATTCAAATATCAAAAAATAAATGTAATAAAAAATAAGTTCTAAAATCCTATTTTTGCAATTATGATAAACCCTTTCACCGACGAATATTTCATGAAAAAAGCCCTGCAGGAAGCCGAAGAAGCTTTTGCTAAAGGCGAAATTCCTGTTGGAGCTATTATTGTTGTGGCTGATAAAGTAATTGCAAGAAGCCATAATTTGACTGAATTATTAAATGATGTTACAGCTCATGCTGAAATGCAGTCTATAACCGCAGCAGCCAATTTCCTTGGAGGAAAATATTTAAAAGACTGCACACTTTATGTAACGCTTGAACCTTGCCAAATGTGTGCGGGTGCTTTATATTGGAGTCAGATTTCGAAAATCGTTTTTGGCGCACGCGACGAACAACGAGGTTTTATAAGTATGGGAACAAAACTGCATCCAAAAACAACTGTAGTTTCTGGAGTAATGGCTAATGAAGCCGCAGATTTAATGAAGCGGTTTTTTCTGCAAAGGCGTAAATAATAGATTAAACTTCAACAAAAGTTAAATAATTATTACTAAAGAATTTTCTTCTTAAAGAATCAAAAAATACTTTACTTTTATTGTAATTTAATTTGCGTTTTGCTGTTAAGACTTTAAACAGCAAATCATGTTAAATTACTAACTTGTTAACCAATTAACTCTAAATAAAAGTGAAAGCAAAAGGTTTAGTTCTCGTATTTTTTGTGTTTTTTATTTTTCAATCTTGCGGCAGAAAATCGGCTGCAGATTTCAATTCAGATTTTTCATTATTTAAAGAGTACATAACCAGCTTTACCAGCGGAATCGTTTCTTCCGATTCCGATATCCGAGTCGTTTTGGCCTTCGATAAAAATGATTGGAAACCCAATCAGGAATTAGACGACGATTTGTTTGATATTTCGCCAAACGTTCACGGAAAAGTGGTAGCACTTTCTACCAATACCATTGCTTTTATTCCTGAGAAAAAATTAAATCCGGGAACAGAATATCAGGTTACTTTAAACTTAGATAAGCTGACAGCAATTCCAAAAGAAAAGGAAAAAGACCTTTCTAAATTCAACTTTACGGTTAAAACAGTTAAGCAGGATTTTACCATAAATACCGGCGATATTCAGTCGTACAGTAAAGAATATCAATATTTAAACTGCGTTTTAAAAACAGCAGATAAAATTGATCTTGAAACGGCTCAAAAATTGGTTGAAGCCAAACAAAAAGGAAGCAATCTTAAAATTAAATTTGAAAAAACGACTGGTCCTGCTAAAGAATTTCGTTTTATAATTGACAGTATTCAGCGTTTTTCTGAAGCTTCGAATTTGGAGATTATATATGACGGAAATGATTTTGATATTGATCAAAAAGGACAAATCGACTTCCCGATTACAAGTATAAACGAATTTAAAATTATAAAAGTTGAAGTTCCGGACGGAAGCAATCAATCGGTTTCAATTAATTTTTCTGAACCTTTAGAAAAAGGACAGGATTTTAAAGGATTAGTTTCGATTCAGAATACCAATAACTTAAAGTTTTCTACACAAGGGAATTTACTGAAAGTATATTTTACAAACGAAAATGCTCCTAAAAAAGAGGAACCGGCACCAGTTGTTGTTCAGGAAGAAACGGCTGAAGTTACCGTTGATTCTGCAGCAGTTGCTGTCGATTCTGCCGCCGCAGTTGTTGAAGCTCCGGTAGAAGAAGATATAGTAGAAGTTGTTCCCGATGAAGAGCCGGAACAAGTGATTACTGGAGAATTGCTTCTGGAAGTTTTTCAGGGAATTGAAAGCCAGTACGGTAAAAAAATGGAAGCCAATTATTCTGAAAAAATCTCTTTTGACCAAATAAAACCAAGCGTTCGTTTCGTTAAAAACGGGACAATTCTGCCAAGTTCAAACAATTTGAAACTGAATTTTGAAGCTGTAAATTTAAGTGCTGTTGATGTAAAAGTTTATAAAATTTACAAAAACAATATTCTGCAGTTTCTTCAATATAATGAATTAAACGGTGCGCAAAACCTAAAGAAAGTAGCGCAGCCTATTGCAAAAACAACGCTTAATTTAAGGGAAAGCACACTCGTAAATCTAACGAAATGGAATACGTATGCTTTAGATTTATCTAAAATTATTAAACCGGAACCGGGAGCAATTTATAGAGTTGAGTTTGAATATAAAAAGAAATACGCCCTGTATAAATGTGAAACATCTGATGGAAATCAAGATGAAGCAGAGGAAGAAGAAGTTGACGAAAATGATGTAAACTACAGTGGAAACTCGTACGACGATTACTATTATGATGATTATGAATGGAGAGAAAGCCAAGATCCTTGCTCTGGATCGTATTATTATAATGCGAAAATTGCAACGAATATTCTGGCTTCAGATTTAGGAGTTATTGCCAAAAGAGGTGAAAATAAATCATATCTATTTGCTGTAAATAATATTGTGACGACCGAACCAGTTTCGAACGCAAGAGTTGATTTGTACAATTTTCAACAGCAAAAAATTTCGACACAAGCAACAAGCAGCGAAGGAATTGCATCTTTTCAGCTGGATAAATTCGCCTATTTTGCAATTGTAACATTAGGCGATCAATCTACTTACGTGAAGTTAGACGATGGACTTTCGTTATCGGTTAGTAATTTTGATGTTGCCGGCGAGACTTTACAAAAAGGTTTAAAAGGATTTATTTACGGAGAAAGAGGTGTGTGGCGTCCGGGAGATAATTTGTATTTGTCTTTCATTTTAAATGATGCTGCGAACAAACTTCCAAAATTACATCCGATAAAATTCAGATTAAATGATCCGAATGGAAAAACCGTTTATCAAACCGTTCAAAAAACGAATGACTTAAATCATTATGCGTTTATAGTTCCAACAAATCAGGATGCGCCAACCGGAAACTGGGAAGCCATGGTAAGCGTTGGTGGTGCGAAATTCTATAAGAGTATTAAAATAGAAACGATCAAACCAAATCGTTTAAAAATCAAAAATACTTTTAGCAGAAAAACACTTTCATCATCTTATCCAAACACAGATAATCTGGAAGTGACTTGGCTTCATGGTGCGATTGCTAAGAATTTAAATGTAGAAATGCAGGCTAAATTCTCGCAGCAAACGACAACTTTTAAAGGCTATGAAAAGTATAGTTTTGACGATATGGTTCGTCAATTTAGTACAGAAGAAATAAATGTTTTCTCTGGAAAATTAAACGAAAGTGGAAAAGCCTCGGTAAACATTCAGCCAAAATTACAAGGTCAGGCACCAGGAATGCTTCGTGCTTCATTCATAACAAAAGTGTATGAAGAAGGCGGTGATTTTAGTACCGATGTTATTTCAACAACGTATTCTCCATATAAAACCTATGTTGGAGTAAAATCGCCTGAATTGAACAAATATAACATGCTTGAAACCAGAACGAATAATCGTTTTGAAGTAGTTACGGTTGATGAAAACGGAAGACCAAAAGCAGTTCGAAATCTTGAAGTAAGAATTTACAAAGTCGATTGGAGATGGTGGTGGGATTCTTCAAGCGATAACTTATCGAATTATAATTCATCGAACTCTACAACATCTTATAAATCTACGGTAATTAATACCGATTCTAGCGGACGTGGAAGTTTTCAATTTGCTTTAACCGATGAAGAATGGGGACGTTATTTAATCAGAGTTGAAGATCCAAACGACGGACATGCAACAGCTTTAACCGTAAATATCGACTGGCCAATCTGGTCTGGAAAAACCAGAAACAGAGATGCTTCGACAGCAAATATGTTGGTTTTTTCTACCGATAAAAAGAATTATGCCGTTGGAGAAAAAGCACAAATATCTTTCCCTTCAAGTGAAGGCGGACGTGCGTTGATTTCTATAGAAAATGGATCAAGAGTAGTACAAACACTTTGGGCTGAAACTAAAAACGGAGAAACAAAAGTCGAAGTTCCAATTACGGGAGCAATGGCGCCAAATGTGTATTTCAATATCACGTTATTACAGCCGCACGCTTCGACTAAAAACGATTCACCAATTCGTATGTACGGAATCGTTCCAATTGAAGTCGTAGATAAAAACACGATTTTGGCACCAACCATTAATATGCCTGATGTTTTAAAACCAGAACAGCCATTTACAGTTAAAGTAGGTGAAAAATCAGGTAAAGAAATGACGTATACGATCGCTGTTGTCGATGAAGGATTACTGGATTTAACTCGTTTTAAAACACCAAATGCATGGGATAGTTTCTATGTACGTGAAGCATTAGGTGTAAAAACATGGGACGTTTACGATGATGTAATTGGCGCTTACGGCGGAAAAATAAACCAGATTTTCAGTATTGGTGGAGATCAGGATTTAGGAGGCGGAAAAGCTAAAAAAGCAAACCGTTTTAAACCAGTTGTGTTGTATTACGGACCGTTTAAATTAGAAAAAGGAGAAACAAAATCACATCAATTAAAACTTCCAAAATACATTGGTTCAGTTAGAACTATGATTGTTGCCGGTGACGCTGCGACAAGTGCTTACGGAAGTGTAGAAAAAGCAACTCCGGTTAAAAGTCCTTTGATGGTTTTGGCTTCATTACCGAGAAAAATTTCACCTTCAGAAAAAGTGACAATTCCGGTTACTGTTTTTGCAACAGAAAATAACATCAAAAATGTTTCTGTTCAGATCAAAACGAGCAACGGATTAAAAGTTGTGGGAAGTGCGGTTCAAAAACTAAGTTTTGCACAGCCAGACGAAAAAATGGCGTATTTCAATTTAGTTGTAGGTTCTGCAACCGGAATTGCAAAAGTTCAGGTAATTGCAACATCAGGAAATGAGAAATCAAGTTATGATGTTGAAATTGATATGACGAACCCGAATCCGGTTACGAGTACTTTTACAGATGTTATTTTGACTCCAAACAGTACTAAAACACTTTCGTGGAAAACATTTGGTGTTGCCGGAAGCAATAAAGCGAGATTAGAAGTTTCGTCAATGCCATCGATGAATTTGAATGGAAGAATGCAATATTTAATTCAATATCCGCATGGTTGTGTAGAACAGACAACGTCGTCAGTTTTCCCGCAATTATTCTTAAGTGATGTTGCCGATATTGATGCGAAACGTAAAGATATTATTCAAAAAAATATTGCAGCCGGAATTCAGAGATTAGGAAATTTCCAATTATCAAATGGTGGATTACCTTACTGGCAAGGAGGTACAATTGCAGACGATTGGGGAACTTCATACGCTGGACATTTCTTGATTGAAGCAGAGAAAAAAGGATACGTACTGCCAATTAATTTCAAATCAAAATGGCTTTCGTATCAGCAGAAAGAAGCGAAACAATGGCGTTTTGAACCGAAATACGGAAACGATCTGGCTCAGTCTTATAGATTATATACTCTAGCCTTAGCCGGAAATGCCGATTTGTCGTCAATGAACAGATTGCGTGAAACAAAATCAATTTCGAATGAAAGTAAACTTCGTTTGGCTGCAGCGTATGTTTTAGCCGGACAAAAATCAGCTGGACAGAATTTACTGCTTCAAACGAGTATTGACGGTTCAGACAACTATAATTATTACTATTATGGTTCAGATGAAAGGAATAGAGCAATGGCTTTAGAAACGCTGCTTCTTTTAGATCAAAAACAAAAAGCATTTACAATGGCGACTAAATTAGCTAAAGAAATGTCGGCAAATCAGTGGATGAGTACGCAGACAACAGCTTACTGCTTGTATTCAATGTCGAAATTTGCGATAAGTAACGGTCCAAAAGGAATCAATATCCAGTTTAGTAAAAATGGTAAAGGAGAAACTATAAATACGCAAAAAACTATCGCAGATCGCAGTTTGTCTGCTGCCAGCGGAACAAATAGCATCACCTTAAAAAACCTTAAAAATAATACGGTTTATGTTCGAATATTGAATACGGGAATTTTACCAATCGGACATGAAAATGCTGTTCAAAGTGATGTTTCGGCAAGTATTGTTTTCAAAAACAGAAAAGGAAGTACTATTGATGTTTCAAGAATTAGTCAGGGAACAGAATTTATTGCTGAGGTTACCATTAAAAACCAAAGAAATGAAAGTGTTCAAAATGTCGCATTATCACAAATTCTGCCTTCTGGATTCGAAATTGTAAATACACGTTTTACCGATTACGGAGACGCAGTAAATAATATTGCCGATTATATTGATATCCGTGATGACAGAACCAATTTCTACTTCGGAATGAAATCCAGAGAAACGAAAGTGTTCAGAATTCTGTTAAACGCATCGTATTTAGGAAATTATTATTTACCAGGCCTGCAATGCGAAGCCATGTACGACAACACATTCCTGGCAAGAACAAAAGGATTCTGGGTTGAGGTTGTGAAGTAAATTTATAGAGCCCACGGGTTTTACGGATGAAACAGGTTTACACGGATACTTTTAAATTACGCTGCGAAAACCCGTTTCATCCGTAAAATCTGTGGGCAAAAAAACTTTGCGATAACTTAGCGGTTTTGCGGTTAAATAATTACTACGTTGAAAAATAAACTTATAGCGTTTTTCCAACGCATCATAAACTGGATTAAAAGAAATAAAATAAAATCAGCAATTGCATTTGTGCTCTTGCTGATTTACTATTTTTCCCTTCCCCGAACTTTATTCAAAGAACCCTATTCAACCGTTATTGAAAGTAAAGAAGGAGAATTACTTGGAGCAAAAATTGCCCGAGACGGACAATGGCGTTTTCCGGCGCAGGACAGCGTTCCTGACAAATTCAAAAAATGTATTGTTTATTTTGAAGACGAGTATTTCTACAAACATCCGGGATTTAATCCGGGAGCAATGGTAAATGCGTTTAAGCAAAACCGAAAAGCGGGTAAAGTGGTAAGAGGAGGAAGCACACTAACACAACAAGTAATAAGACTTTCCCGAAAAGGAAAAAACAGAACTTATTTTGAAAAGCTTGTCGAAATTATTCTCGCAACCCGATTAGAATTAGGATATTCTAAAAATGAAATTCTCGAAATGTATGCTGCTCATGCGCCTTTTGGAGGAAATGTAGTGGGATTAGAAATGGCTTCGTGGCGTTATTTTGGAGTACAGTCGAATCAATTATCTTGGGCAGAAAATGCTGTTTTAGCCGTTTTACCGAATGCGCCTAGTTTAATTTATCCCGGAAAAAATCAGATAAAATTACTAAACAAACGAAACCGACTGTTACTGAAATTGCAGCAGGAAGGAATAATCGACAAACAGACGTATGAACTTTCGATAGAAGAACCTTTACCTCAAAAACCGTATGATCTGCCTCAAATTGCACCACATTTACTGCAAAGAGTAGCAAAAAGTGAAGAAGGAACACGAGTAAAAACGACCATTGATTATGCCTTGCAAAATAGGGTAAATCAAATCGCAAGATATTATTACAATCAATATAAACAGAATGAAGTTCATAATCTGGCGATTTTGGTAATTGATGTTCAAAACAGAAATGTAATGAGTTATGTTGGAAATTCCCCAACAGATAAAGATCATCAAAAAGATGTTGATATTATTGATGCTCCGCGAAGTACCGGAAGTATTTTAAAACCGCTTTTATATGGCGCAATGCTCGATGATGGGGAACTTTTACCAAACACTTTAGTAGCTGATGTTCCAACGCAGATTTCAGGTTATACACCGCAGAATTTCAATTTAACATTTGATGGAGCTGTTCCGGCGCATCGTGCTTTGTCACGTTCGTTAAATATTCCGGCAGTATTAATGCTTCAGGAATTTACGGTCAATAAATTTTATGAAGAACTGCAAAAATTCAAATTAAAAGACATAAACAAAACTCCTGATCATTATGGTTTATCGCTCATTTTAGGCGGTGCCGAAAGTAATTTATGGGATTTATGCCGAACGTATGCAAATCTTTCTTCTACGGTTAATTATTATACTAAAAACAACGGAAAATATCGAACAAATGAATTCACGGAGCTAAATTATAAAAATGATTTTAAGCCCGATTTTGGCTCAGAAACCAATCAAAAGAATATTTTGGGTGCGGGATCAATTTGGTTAACGTATAACGCGATGGAAGAAGTGAACAGGCCGGAAGGAGATGAAGCCTGGAAGTTTTATGACAGCTCGTTAAAAATTGCCTGGAAAACAGGAACAAGTTTCGGAAATCGTGATGCGTGGGCTATTGGAACAAATTCAAGATATGTAGTGGGAATTTGGGTTGGAAATGCAACCGGAGAAGGACGACCGACTTTAACCGGAGTTACAAGTGCTGCCCCAATTTTATTCGACGTTTTTAATTTACTGCCAAGACAAAGATGGTTTGATATTCCGTATAAAGATTTAGAAGAAGTTGAGGTTTGTCGTTTAAGCGGATATCTGGCAAAAGAAAACTGCCCGAAAATAAAACAATGGGTTTCTAAAAAAGGAAAATCTACTGCGGTTTGTCCGTATCATAAAACCATTCATTTAGATAAAACAGAACAATTTCAGGTAAACAGCAGCTGCGAAAGCATCGAAAATATTGTTACTAAAAACTGGTTTGTATTACCTCCGGTAATGGCTTGGTATTACAAAAGCCAGCATATTGAATATCTTCCTCTACCGCCATTTAAAGAAGGCTGCGAGGGAACACAAGCCAAAACAATGGATTTTATTTACCCGAAAGCCAACAGCAAAATTTACCTAACTAAAGACTTTAACAGTAAAGTACAGCCCGTAATTTTAAAAGTAGCTTATTCTGAAAGGGATAAAGAGCTTTTTTGGTATGTGGATGATGTTTATAAAGCCACCACAAAAACTTTTCATGAACTGCCAATTATGCCAACAACAGGAATACATTATATTACGGTTGTAGATGCATCTGGAAATGAAATTAGACGAAAAATAGAAATTGTTAGAGAATAAATGTTGAAAATAAATTCCAATTTTTAAATTCCAAATTCCAAAATTTGCTTCTATGGGTATTGTATGTCAGGCTGAGCGAAGTCGAAGCCCACGTGCCAATTGGAGCGCCCTTCGACTTCGCTCAGGGTGACATTAGTATTCAAATTACTTTTGAAATATAGTTTTTGAACATAAATTTCCGCCACGAATTACACCTATTGAGACAAATTTATTCGTGCAAATTCGTGTAATTCGTGGCGAAAAAAAAGACACAAAAAAACCGCCAATCTCACGAAAGGCGGTTTTGATTTTTATTCTGAAATAACATTTCCTTTTTTATCATAGAAATGGTATTCTAAGTACGTGTAAGCGTCACGAGGTATGATTTTCACCCATTTCTTATGTTCAAAAAACCATTTTGAACGTAATGATGGAAAACCTTTGCTGAGGTATGCAGCCACAAACGGATGTGTATTAAGCACAACTTTATTGTGGGTTTTTAAAAGTCTTTCTAAGTCAGAGGTGATCTTGTCAATTATTAATATTGGCGCTTCAATTTCACCATTAACTTTATTTGGATCTTCTTCTCTAGTTTTTATATTAACTTCTGGTCTTACTCGCTGTCTTGTAATCTGGACTAAACCAAATTTACTCGGCGGTAATATTTTATGCTTTGCTTTATCGTCGCTCATTTCTTCTCGCAAGAAGTCGAACAAAACTTTCCTGTTTTCTGGATTAGACATATCGATAAAATCAACTACGATAATTCCGCCCATATCTCTCAGACGAAGTTGTCTGGCGATTTCTGCTGCGGCAATCATATTCACTTCCATGGCGGTGTCTTCCTGGTTGGTAGCTTTATTCGAACGGTTTCCGCTGTTTACGTCTATAACGTGAAGAGCTTCAGTGTGTTCGATGATAAGGTAAGCCCCTTTACTCATAGAAACGGTTCTGCCAAAAGAAGTTTTGATTTGTCTCTCTATATTGTATTTCTCAAAAATTGGAGTGTCATTTGATTGATAAAACTTAACAATCGATTGTTTCGAAGGTGCAATTTCTTGCAGATATTCCTTCGTTTGGTGGAACAACTCTTCATCATCTATTTGAATACCGCTGAAGGTATCATTAAATACATCTCTTAATATTGAAGAAGCTCTGTTAAGCTCTCCTAATACTTTTGATGGATGATGAGCAGTTGGTAATTTTTTACACATTGCAGACCATCTGCCAAGCAGGTTCTGCAAATCTTTTTCTAATTCGGCTACGTTTTTGCCTTCGGCTACTGTACGAACAATAACACCAAATCCTTTAGGTTTGATCGATAGAACAAGTTTTTTTAGACGATCCTTTTCTTTTTTGTCTTCTATTTTTTGAGAAATAGAAACACGATCAGAAAAAGGAACTAGAACGATAAATCTTCCGGCAAGAGAAAGCTCAGCACTTATTCTTGGACCTTTGGTCGATATAGGTTCTTTAACTACTTGAACTAAAACAGATTGATTGGCACTTAAAATATCAGTAATGATGCCATCTTTGTCAATCTCTTTTTCAAACTGAAAGGTTTTTAGGGAGAAATCTTTTATTTTACCTGCGCTTACAAGTTTTATGAATTTCAGCTGAGAAGCTAAGTTTGGACCTAAATCGTGATAATGTAAAAAGGCATCTTTTTCGAAGCCTACATTTACAAAAGCAGCATTAAGTCCGGCAACTGGTTTTCTGATTTTGGCAATAAAAATATCACCAACCTGAAAGTTGCTTTTCTCTTCTTCTTTGTGTAATTCAATTAGTTTTCCATCTTTTAATAAGGCAAAATCTACGGCTTCAGAACTAGATCTAATGATTAATTCTTTATTCACACTGTAAATTTTTATCTGTTTTTTCAGAAAATAGAATATAGAGAGAAGAGTATAGACTTAATAAAAAATCTAAAATCTGGAATCTAAAATCTAAAATCTTATCTACAGATGGATTAAACAATATTTTAACAGGTATTGAACCCGGGGAAAGAAGATTAGTAGAGAATAGAGCAAAGAGAATAGACTTTACGTCTATATTCTATTTTCTTTTCTCTTTCATCTTTTTTCAATTTCAATGAACGTTTAAAAAGAAAAAAGTAGTTTAAAACTACTTTTTCTTTTTGTGACGGTTAGCTCTCGCTCTTTTCTTACGTTTGTGAGTAGCTACCTTATGTCTCTTTCTTTTTTTACCACTTGGCATATCGTGTCAGATTTATGTTAATTAATATTATTTTGCTTCGTTGTTAGTTTTAACTCCTTCTACAAATACTTTTGCAGGTTTAAACGCAGGGATGTTGTGTGCTGGAATTTTGATTGTAGTGTTTTTTGAGATGTTTCTACCAGTTTTTTCAGCTCTGGTTTTTACAATAAAACTACCAAAACCTCTTAGG
>NZ_DLHA01000018.1:0-72690 GCF_002482975.1 Flavobacterium sp. UBA7680
TCTTTATTCTTTATTCTTTATTCTTTATTCCTTATTCTTTATTCTTTATTCTTTCAGCAAATTTCTAGAGATAACTAATTTTTGAATTTCAGTAGTTCCTTCTCCAATTGTACACAACTTAGAATCCCTGTAGAATTTCTCTACTGGAAAATCTTTTGTATAACCATAGCCACCGTGAATCTGCACTGCTTCATTTGCAATTTTAACGCACGCTTCTGAAGCATACATTTTTGCCATTGCACCCAATGTTGTTACCGGTTTATGCTGCTGTTTTAAATATGCCGCTTTGTGCAGTAATAATTCTGAAGCTTCGATTTCTGTTGCCATATCGGCCAGTTTAAATGAAATTCCCTGAAAACTACTGATTGGCTGACCAAACTGATGTCTTTCTTTTGAATATTTTAGTGCAGCTTCATAAGCGCCTTTTGAAATTCCTAATGATAAAGCTCCAATAGAAATTCGGCCTCCGTCTAAAATTTTCATTGCCTGAACAAATCCTTGTCCCACTTCGCCTAATCTGTTTGCATCTGGAACTCGGCAGCTGTCAAAAACCAATTCGGCAGTTTCACTTGCACGCATTCCTAATTTATTTTCTTTTTTACCAGATGAAAATCCTGCCATTCCTTTTTCTAAAACAAAAGCAGTCATTCCTTTAGAATCTCCTTTTTCTCCTGTTCTAACAATTACAACCGCTACATCTCCAGAAATGGCATGTGTAATAAAGTTTTTAGCACCATTAATAATCCACGAGTCCCCGTCTTTAACAGCTGTTGTATTCATTCCTCCTGCATCAGAACCTGTATTATGTTCTGTTAAACCCCAAGCTCCGATATATTCTGCTGTAGCTAGTTTTGGCAAATACTTTTTCTTTTGTTCTTCGTTTCCAAAGGTCAAAATATGGTTGGTACAAAGCGAATTATGCGCTGCAACTGATAAACCAATTGAAGGATCTACTTTTGAAATCTCTTCGATAACAGTAATATATTCGTGGTAACCTAATCCAGATCCTCCATATTCTTCGGGCACTAAAACTCCCATAAACCCCATTTCTCCCAATTTTTTAAATAAATCAACCGGAAAAATCTGGGCTTCATCCCACTCCATTATAAAGGGCTTAATATTTTTTTCTGCAAAGTCTTTTATAGATTGAGCAATCATCGACTGCATTTCGTTATAATCAAAATTCATTATGTACTATTTTTTTAGAACTCCAAATATAAACTAATTATTTTTGCTTTTTCAACAGGAAAACCTTTAATTTTTGACAAATCCTCAATATTATTAAAATTTCCGTTCATGCTTCGATAGGTGACAATTTGTTTTGCAAGTGTATATTTAAAGTACGGAAACTGTGATAATTCCTTTAATGTCGCGTCATTTATGGCTATCTTCTTAAAACCTGACGGCATAATTACTTTAAAATGGCTATTAAGTTGGGCTATAACTTCTGGAGAAAGTCCCCAAACTTCTTCAAGCTGTTCCATAGAAACGAAACCCCCTAAAACTTCTTTTTGTTTTAATATTCTTGAAGACAATGCTTCGCCAATACCATATATTGCAATTAAATCTTCCTGACTGGCTTGATTTATATCTTTAATTATTATGCTTTCTTTTTTGAAAGATGCTTTTTGAACGTACTCTTTTTTCTCTGTTTTAAAATCGTTTTTCTTTTGTGTCCAATCCGGAAATTTAAATAAGGGAGACATTACCTTTAATAATGAATCTGAAATTTGTGTTACTTTTTGAAATTCTTCGGCTGAGTTTACGTATTTATCTTGCTTTCGGAAAGCTAATAAACGATCTATTTCTTGAACAGACATTCCGAGTTTGTATCCTTTATAATCAGAAATAAAATTTGGGTTGAAAGTATACACTTTTTGTTTGTCCTTATATTTTGTCTCTTTCGCTGCATCTATTTCTTTTTGTAAGGAGAGCCATTTATTCTCTTCAGGAAAAGTTTTTTCATACTGGTTAAAATCGGCAAAGAAATAAATTAACTGTAGTGTAATGATAATTATAAAAAGTAAAAAAATACCGATTCTTTGCTGGCTTGTAAATTTAAAATATTGACTGAACATCTTGAAATTTGAGATTATTATAAATGTATTGCTATTATAAAAAGTATAAAATACGGGATAAAATTTATATTTATTAGGAAAAATACTAAAAATATTATTTGTAAATTTGATACTTTAAACTCAATCGATATAATAGAGATTAAAATAAACTCAGCTCTTACAGAACATTGCAAACAGAATAAATCAAAAATTTAAATATTTTATAACTTAAAATATCATAATTGTTTTTATTTTTTACAAAAAACGATACATTTGGAGCTTAATAACAATAAACCAATAAAATAGTATGTCAATTTGGAGAGTTAAACCAATATCTGCCTTTGAGGCCGATATGAAAAAAAGTGATTTAAAAAGAGTTCTTACAAGATGGGGTTTAACTTCATTAGGAATTGGGGCAATCATAGGTGGAGGAATTTTCACTTTAACAGGAATCGCAGCTCATGATTATGCGGGTCCAGCTTTGGCTCTATCCTTTGTTATTGCAGGTATAGGCTGTTTATTTGCTTCTCTTTGTTATGCTGAATTTGCTTCAGTATTACCGGTAGAAGGTTCTGCATATGCTTATGCATACGGAACAATCGGCGAAATTTTTGCCTGGTTCATTGGATGGAACTTAATTCTTGAGTACATGATGGGTGCCACCACCGTCGCCGTCGCCTGGAGCGGGTACTTTGTAAAACTTCTCCATTTATTTGGAATTAACATCCCAATCTGGCTCTGCAACGATTTGCATACTGCTACAGAAAAAATCATCGAACATAATAAAGAGTTTCCTCACGATTTAATCGATCTTCCAAATTTTGCTTTTAACTTACCTGCTTTTTTAATTACATGGGTTGTAACTGCGATTCTTGTAAAAGGAATTAAAGAGGCTGCAAGTACAAATAATATTATTGTAATAGTAAAAATTGCTGTAGTTCTTTTTGTAATTGTTTGTGGTGCTTTCTACATCAATACTGAAAACTGGCATCCATTTATTCCTACTGAAGTTCCTGCTCTTGATGCATTAGGAAATGCAACTGGGAAGATGAATTTCGGATTTGGAGGAGTATTAACGGCTGCAACAATTGTATTCTTTGCTTATATTGGTTTTGATGCTGTTTCGACTCAGGCCGGAGAAGCAATCAATCCTAAAAAAGATGTACCATTTGCTATTATCGCTTCTTTAATTATTTGTACAATTCTATATATTCTGGTTTCATTAGTATTAACCGGAATGGTTCACTACGATCAATTAGACAAAGCTGCTCCGGTTGCTTCTGCTTTTAGTGAAAATGGATTAACATGGGCTGTATTTATTATCACAATTGCTGCAACTGCAGGTTTAACATCTGTAATGCTTGTAATGATGCTTGGACAAACTCGTATTTTCTTAGGAATGTCTAGAGATGGTTTATTACCTCCATTTTTCAGCAAACTTCACACAACTTTCAAAACACCTTATAAGAGTACCTATTTAGTTGGAACAATTATTTCGATTGTTGCTGCACTTACTCCAATTGAAAAAGTGAGTGAAATGTGTAGTATGGGAACATTATTAGCATTTGGAATGGTATGTGTTGCCGTTATGATTTTAAGATATAAAAAACCAGAATTAGAAAGACATTACAAAACTCCGGCGGTTTATTTAGTTGGAACTTTAGGGGTATCTTTCAACTTATTCTTAATGACTCAGGTAAGACACGATACTTGGATCGCTTTTTTAAGCTGGGGAACTTTAGGTATTATTGTTTATTTTGCTTACAGTAAAAAACGAGCAAAACTTAACAATCCTCAAAACGAAACTGAAGAAATCTAAAAAGATTTATCATAAAAAAACCTGTTCAATTGAACAGGTTTTTTTATTTTTTATATCGTCAACTTTTGAATTATAAATCAAAAACAGAAGTCCTTTTTGCACGGATTAAATCTTTAAGGCGAATCCAAAAAGCTAATGTTAGGTAAACTCCAAAACCTAAACCAGCCGTTACAAACGAAATATAAATAAAAAATAACCTTACGCTTGTGACACGCATTCCCAGTTTATCAGCCAGTCTGGATGATACATGAAAACCGTATTTTTCAAAAAAGAATTTTAATTTTAAAATAGCAGACATTTTTTGATTTTAGATTTAAGACATTAGATTTTAGATTTCTTTGACTTGCTTAAGGCAAAAGTACAAATTATCTCATTATCACATTTTCTAATTATCTAATTATTTTTAAGCAGCTCCATTCCTATTGCGCATTTTAAACAAGCTTTATGGTTGCAATATTCATTTTTAAGTTCTAATAAAGTTTGGGTTTCGAATGCATTTTTAGATTTTATTCCGAAGGAAGTAAACTTGTCGATAATGGCATTTTTTTCTGGTGCGACCTCATTCAAAAAATCAATTAAATCTTCTGAAACAGAATCTCCCATTATGTTTGAATATGCAAACTGAATTGGAATTATAGTGTTTATGATTACTAAATCAACGAATGATTTGGATAATGTTTTCGCTTTCTTCGGGCTTTCTTTATCAAATTGATAATGATTCTGCCAATAGGAACTTGCAGAGACATTCAGCAAATCATACACGTTTTTAGCTGATTTTAGCGCAATTATTTTCGAAAACAAGTTTTGATGTTTGTGATATAAATTAGCAAGCTGAGAAAGCCGAATTGTTGGAAAATTATCTGGTCGAAGTTTAAAAAACTGAACGGGATCTATAAATGTTTTTTCTAACTGATATTTATGCAGCAGATAAAAATATCTAAACTTTAAATCTTTAAAATAAACATCTTCCTTTTCTCCATCTAATAAATTTAAAGTTCCTAAAAGTAAAGACTCCAGATTTTCTACTTCAAAACTTTCTTTTCTGATGATGGAAAAAGGAATTGATTTTGACATTTGAAGAAAGGCCGATCCGTTTGTATTTAAACCGAAGTTCTTCGCCAAAAGACAAAACAAAACCGCTTCCCAATCCTGATTAGTTTCTTCCAGCAATTCGTAAACAAACTTTGATTTGCGTTCTAATCGTTCAAAAAATAATCTTTCCTGCCAGTTTTTAAAAACAAAGCTGTCTATTTCATGTATTTGCTTTTCGCACGAAATCCATGTTTTAGGAGAAACCAATGCGTTGTAATTCTCTAAAACTTCTTTTTCGACATAATCTTTGAGAATCAAAACCGGAATTTCGGTATTATTTTCTCTAAAAATTGCGGTGTCGTTTTCCCAAACTACATGAAGAATTACATTTTCGTAAGCGGCATCTTTTTCATGATTATGCAGATACCAATCGGAAGATTTTACATGAATCTCTACATTTCCAGCCCATTTTTGATCACCGATTTTAATGTGCGCGTTAAAAAAATCAGGTCCTGAAAGTTCTAAATAATCACCTGTTTTAATAATGGTAATAGATTCATTTTGAGCAGTTACAAGATTCAAAGTATCGAACTTTTTGAATCTCCATAAGTAATGAAGAAAGTCTTCTTTCATTTTTAGATTTTATATATTTCAAAAATCTAAAAATAATAAATTTAATATTATTCTTACAAATAATACAATTTATTTACTGAAGCATATATAACTTAGCACAAGCTCTTGCATCCGAAAGTGCTTCGTGGTGATTTAACTGTATTTTCATTTCGCGACAGCAATCACTTAATTTTGTTGGCTTTAAACCTTTTGCCTTGTAAATTTTAACGGTACATTCCCATTTTGGAGCAATATTTAAATCTTCATAATTTAAACCGTGCAGCAGCATTGACTTCATTAAAACATTCCGGTCAAAACTTTCGTTGTGCGCCACCACAACTCTATTTTTTAATCTTTTCTCGATTTCAGGATACACCTGAAAAAAAGATTTTGCGTTAGCTGTGTCTCTTGGATAAATACCGTGAACTCGAATTGTAAACGGATTGTATTCGTTATTAGGCGGTTTAATTAAAGTAACGAATTCATCTACTATAATCCCGTTTTCAACAGTAACAATTCCCACAGAACACGGATGATGCCCCGTTGCTGTTTCAAAATCTATGGCGGTAAAAGTCATTCTTTAATCATTTTTAAAAGATAAAATCCATAAATCTAACTGTTCAAAAGCTAGATTTATGGATGAAAATTATTTTGATAAAGTTCTTATTTAATAGAACCTATAATGTCATATTTAGTAATAATATGATGGTTTCCGTTTCCTAAATCAATTAAAACGGCATCATTTTCTTTTGTAAATAATTTCGAAACTTCTTCGATTGGAGTTCCTAATTTTACAATTGGGAAAGGTTTTCCCATTACTTCTTTAATTGGTTTTTCGGCTACATTTTTATCGGCAACATAACTTCTAAACAAATCTGTTTCATCAACAGAACCCACAAATCCGTTGATATCAACAACCGGAATCTGTGAAATTTTATATTTACGCATACGTTCAATCGCGTGCGAAACTAATTCTTCTGTACGAACAACGATTAATTCTTTATCGATATGATCTTTAATAACATCTTCTGCTTTTGTAACGTTTTCTTCTAAGAATCCGCGTTCGCGCATCCAGTCGTCATTGAACATTTTACCTACATAACGGCTTCCAGAATCATGAAATAATACCACAACAACATCATCTGGCTTAAAGTGCTCTTTTAACTGCAATAAACCTTTGATACAAGCTCCGGCAGAGTTTCCAACAAAAATAGCTTCTTCCATCGCAATTTTTCTTGTGTAAACCGCTGCATCTTTATCGGTTACTTTTGTGAATCCGTCAATTAAAGAAAAGTCAACATTTTTTGGTAAAATATCTTCTCCAATTCCTTCTGTTATATATGAGTAAATTTCGTTTTCGTCAAAAATTCCGGTTTCGTGGTATTTTTTAAAAACAGAACCATACGTATCAATTCCCCAAATTTTAATGTTCGGGTTTTTCTCTTTTAAGTATTTTCCAACTCCGGAAATTGTTCCACCAGTTCCAACTCCCACCACAAAATGCGTGATTTTACCATCTGTCTGTTTCCAAATTTCTGGTCCCGTCTGCTCATAATGTGCCAATGAGTTTGACAAATTATCGTATTGGTTTACATACCATGAATTTGGAGTTTCCTCTGCCAAACGTTTTGAAACTGAATAATAAGAACGAGGATCTGTAGGTTCAACATCTGTAGGGCAAACGACTACTTTTGCGCCAACAGCACGCAGAATATCCATTTTTTCTTTAGACTGTTTGTCTGAGATTACACAAATCAATTTGTAACCTTTTATAATTGCAACAAGAGCAAGTCCCATTCCGGTATTTCCAGAAGTTCCTTCAATAATAGTTCCGCCTGGTTTAAGTCGTCCGTCAGCTTCGGCATCTTCAATCATTTTCACGGCCATTCTGTCTTTTACAGAATTTCCAGGATTAAAAGTTTCGACTTTTGCTAGTACTAACGCATCAATTTCAGCAACAATTTTGTTGAGTTTTACCAATGGCGTATTACCAATTGTTTCTAAAATATTATTTGAAAAGTCCATTTTTATTTAAGTTTAATATTTGGTTTTAAAGTAAAGTTACGTTTCGTTTCGTTTTCTATTGGAAGAAATTCCAGACTAACCCAAATCTGATTACAAAATCACGATACGGGCTATTTGGCGTAGAGTAATAATTACTGCTTGAAAATAAAGCGTTTAAATGTTCTCCTTTGATATAAAAACGCGTCTGGCGAATTCTTGCATTTATGAAAACATCAAAAGTGGCATAATTTCCAATTTCTTTTTTATCCTGCACAAAAAACTCCCCAATAACCGGGTTGTAATCATTAGCATAATATTTAGTAAAGTAATTAAATACAACACCTGCCTGAGCATATAATGCTTTTTTGAAATAATAATTTGAGTAATAAAGTGTATTTCTGGTTACGAAATCAGGTACATTTAAAATCAAATCTGATTGATCTACTTTTTGGTATAAAAGTGTATTGTCTAAAGCAAAGTTTCCAAATTTAAATTCTCTATTTGCTTTTATTTCTAAATAATTAATGGCGTTTCCGTATTGAGCCGGTTCTATGAGTTGAGTTCTTACTGCATCGTCATCAGCATCAGATTTATCTCTAAAATATAAATGATCATTTAAAACAGTATAATTAACTTCTGCATTTAACCAAGGCGTATAAATATTTGCTCCTAATGTATTGATCTTTTCATTTTTAAAATCATTCGACCAGTTGTAGGATACATAACTGCTTTGGTATAAATTATAGTTGTTGTTTGGCAGTTTATTGATATTTCTGTATCTAAAATCAAACTGAATCTTGTCGTTTAATGTATAACGTAATTTTGCATCAAGATCAGAAAGTGATTGATTCGTAATCGATCTTGTGTACAAGAATCGGCCATTCCATTTATTTTTTTGATATTCGTACTGTCCACCTACATTGTTAATCTGTAGAAATAAATTATCCTGAATAATTCTGCCATCTTTAAAAATAATAATTTTATCATATTGATAATTAGACCTGTAATCATCAATAAAGAAATTAAATTTTCCTAAAAGAGAATTTTCATAAGCAGCTCCAACTTTGTTGTAAAGTCTTTCAAAATGTGTTTGATCATTTATATTGCTAGTCACATACGATTCACCAAAACGTTTTACAGGATCTTCGATTCCATCAACTGCAGAAAGTACTGTTGGCTGGTTGTATTCGAAAAATTTATTCTCGTAATTTAATTGATGGTTTATATATAAATTATTGTCTCCATGTGTAGGATTTATTCTAAAAGCGTGATCAAAAAATAAACGTCTTCCTTTTAAAAATGACTTGGCATCGGTTAAATAAACTTGCAGACGCTGACGGTTTTTAAAATCGGGATCGTCGCTTTCAAAATCTTCCGGAGTTGTAATTCCTCCGTTTTCTTCATTCGAATTATCCTGATACGTATAATGTGCATTCAACGCATACCTTCTGTTCGTTGTCGCGTAACTTGTTGTAAATCTAAAATTTCCGGCGCTTACTAATTGGTTTATATAATCTCCTTCTGAACGTAAACCTCGGTATGCAATAGAAAAATTAAGGTTTTTAGACACGTTTAGCGTAATGAACGAATCAACATTTTGTCCTTTATTAATCGTTGTATTAAAAAACAATTCTGTAAAAGGTGTCGCTGCTGAGTAATATCTAACTTCGTCTGCTTGTATATAATTCGAATGCATGGCACTAAAACCAATTTCCGGATACGGCGAAAAACTCGTTAAACTATATTGTAATGTATTTAACGGCTGACCAATATTAGAAGATTCTAAAAGTCCAAAAAGATCTTTTCTAAGATGATTTTGTTTGTAAGCACCTTTTATTGTCAGCGACGTATCGGCATAAATAGTATCATGTTCCAGCGTAATAATTTGGTATTGATCTATCGTTGCAATTTTTGCCTTCTTCTTTTTAACAGTATCTGTTATACTAGAATATTGCGTATTCATATCTAAATTATTTTTAGAAGCTGGTTTTGGTTTTTCCTGAGAAAACAATAATGCTGGTACAATTAATAGATATAGAAAAATGAATATTCTCATTTGATGGCTTTATATGTAATTATTTCGACAAAATTTGTTGAGCAAAGGTAAAAGATAAATATGTATAAATAAAAAAACACTTCAATTTATACAATTACCTTGGCAGACAGTATGAAAACGAATATTTTTGTATAAAATTTTATCATATTTGCCTTTTAAAATTTCAAAAAGATGCTTGCAAAAAATTTCTCGGGATTTGCTTTAGAAACTGGAACTGACGAGGCTGGGCGCGGCTGTCTTGCGGGACCTGTAACTGCCGCAGCCATAATTCTGCCTGAAGATTTTGAACACGAAATTTTAAATGACAGTAAACAATTGTCTGAAAAAATGAGATTTTTTTTAAAACCCATTATTGAACAACATGCTGTGTGTTTTGCTGTAACACATTTATTTCCAGATGAAATTGACGAAATCAATATTCTGAATGCTTCGATGAAAGGAATGCAGGAATGTATTTTAAAATTAAAGCATGTTCCTGAATATATTATTGTGGATGGAAACCGCTCAATAAATGCAAAATTGGGTTTGAAAAACAGTTTTGGAAAACAATTTTCCAAGGAAGAAATCGCATTGCTAAAATCAATTCCGAATCAAAGTATTATAAAAGGCGATGCTAAATTCCTGAGTATTGCCGCAGCTTCTGTTTTAGCAAAAACGTACCGCGACGAATATATGGATCAAATTCACGAAGAATTCCCAATGTATAACTGGAAAAAAAATAAAGGTTATCCAACAAAAGAACACCGCGAAGCCATTAAAAAATATGGCCCAACAAAATACCATAGAATGAGTTTTAGGCTTTTGCCTGATCAATTAGAACTCAATTTCTTTGAAGAATAAAAAAGGCTTATCTAAATTGATAAGCCTTTTTCGTTTTAAAAATCTGCCCCAACACATTCTTAACTAAAACTGAAATTTATATCCAAAATCTGGCGAAAAACCAATTTGGTCTTTTTGGTTTACGCTATTTGTTAATCTGTTATATTCTCTTGTAAACACGTTTGTATTATTGGTTACGTTTTGAAGATCAATATAAAACTGGTGGAATCTCTTTTTGGTTTTACTGTTTAATTTAATTCCGAATTTTACATCCAGTCTCAAATAAGCATCATATTGCTTGCTGAAAGCATTTGCATCATCTCTAATTTCATAACCCGCATTATTTGATGCAGCTAAATCAACAGGCGTATAATAACGTCCGCCTGCAGTTGTAAACTTGGTATCGATCGAAAATACATTTCTTTTTGCTTTGCCTACTTTAAACTCTTTTCCGCCTAAAAGATTGATTACGTAGCCATTATTAAAAGGAGAATTTCGTTCGATATTATCGCTTCCTTTATATTTACTTTCAAAAAGCGAAGTCGTAAACAAAGCATAATAACCTTCACTAAAGAATTTTTCAACTGTAAATTCAATTCCCTGATTAAATCCCGTTCCTTTACTTACCAAAGAAGTTTTATCGATAGAATAACCAAAATCTGCGCCTTCTGTTAGAGAAGAATAACTGCTTGGAAAAGATTCAACCGCAGCTTTGCTAATATCCTGATAATACAATTCGACTTTTCCACGCCATTTATTCGCCAAACGAACATCATAACCTAAAACATAGTGCTGACTTTGTACTAAATCCAGATTTTTATTGGTTTGAACCTGAGATCCGTTTACAAATTCATTCAAAAATAAAATAGGAACAGGAACACTTTGATGGTGAATTCCGAAACCAAAACTTACCGTGTTTTTAGGATTTAGGGCGTATGATAAAGCTGTTCTTGGCTCAAAAACAAACTGTTCATTGATCGAAAAATACTGCCCGTGAATTCCTGCGTTGAAAGTTAATTTTTCCGTCAAGCGGAATTGCCCCTGCGCAAACGGCTGCACAACATTATAATTTCCGTTGTTATTGATTAACGGAACAAAATCTGGAAAACCGTCTCCGTCTGAATCCTGCTGTCTGTCTCTGGAAGACATTTTTGCATCGAGCGTATAATTTTCATAAAGCAATCCTGCTCTAAAAGTTATCTTTTTATTGATTTTAGAATTGAATAAAGTCGAAAACGTAAATCTGTTTTCATCGTTTTTAATATCCGAAAACGGAAGTCTGTTTTCTGTTGGCATACCATAATTATAATAACGGAAATTTTTATACGAGTTATTGGCATTCGAATAACCTACAATGGTTTTTAGATACGATTTTGATCCAATCTCCAGATTATGTTTTAATCCGAAAGAAGCAAATCCAGACGTTACATAACTGTCTTCGTCCTGCGCTGCAAAAGGATCTTCTTTGTCGATTTTATCGCCAAGAAAATCAATATCAGAAACACCGTAAATTCCAAAAACAGAAAAATTACCCAATTTACTTTTTCCAAAATCAACATTAAAACTAATATCGCTGTAATTAGGCTGTGCATCAGTTCCTGCTAATCCGGTAATGCCCACAAAACCATATCTTGCCGCGGCAACAAACGATCCGCCTTTTTTACCCAGCGGACCTTCTGCCATAAACTCTAATCCCGGATAAGCTCCGGCACTAATCATATATTCGTATTCGTCAGGATTTCCTTTTCTAAAACCTAAATCAAAAACACCCGCAATTGCGTTTCCATATTCTGCCGGAAAAGCCGAAGTCAGGAAATCAGAATTTGCCAAAAGATTTGGATTTAATGCCGAAACCGGCCCGCCCGTTGTTCCTAAAGTTGAAAAGTGATTCGGACTCGGAACCGGCATTCCTTCAATTCTCCATAACATTCCCGATGGAGAATTTCCTCTCACAACAATGTCATTTCGGCTGTCGTCTCCGGTAGAAACTCCGGCAAAATTAGAAACCAAACGCGCTACGTCGCTACGTCCGCCCGCAAATCTGGTCACTTCTTCTGTAGTAAATTGTTTTGTCGAAACCAATGCCATTTTATTTAACGGCTTTGCTTTATTCGTTCCAGATGTTACGACGATTTCATCAAGCGTATTAAACTTTTCAATCAGCGAAACAGTCAGCAGGTTATCTTTTCCGGTGGTAACATCAAGATCTGAAACTGAAGTATTTTCATATCCCGTAAAACTTATATTGATGCTCTGCCTCCCAAGCGGAATATTGATTAACCTAAAACTTCCTTCTGAATCTGATTCTGTTTGAATACTTTCATCTGCAGCCAAATAAATTAGGGCTCCGACGATAGGTTTCTCAGATTGCTTGTCTATTATTTTTCCTCTTACAACGCCCGTTTGAGCATAGGAAATCAAGCCCAAAAGGCTTAAGACAATTGATATTATATTCTTCATTTTATTTTTGCTTTATTGGTTATAAAAGCAAAAATAGAATGCTGAGATTTCTTAAAAATTGACTTCGGTTAAGATTTACTGCTTAAAGTAATTCGGGTTCGAATTCGGCTTAAACTTTCCGGCTGAATTCCTAAATAACTCGCAATGTGTTTTAAGGAAACTCTTTCCACTACTTTTGGACAGTATTTTAAAAAACGTAGATAACGTTCCTCCGGAGATAATAATGACATGGCCATATTTCTTCCCGTTAAACCTTTAATCGTGCGTTCCATCATAATTCGCAGGAAAGAATTAAAAACAGGATATTGTAAAACTAATTTTTCAAAGTCTTCTTTGTAAGCCAAATAAACCACCGAATCTTCAAGAGCTTCAATATTTAATAAAGAAGGTTTGGCGTATAAAAAACTTTCAAAGTCTGAATACCAATCGTTTTCAAAAAAGAAATTTCCGGTTGATTCTACACCGTCAACCAAATAATAATAACGAATACTTCCTTCAGCAATAAAAATTCCGAAATTACAAATATCTCCTTCTACCAAAAGATGTTCGTTTTTTTTGACAGTTTTAAAGCGAAGTATGCTTTCAAAAGCCAAGCTTTCTTCTTCATTAAATTCTATCATTCGGGATAAATCTGTAATAACACATTCCATGATTATCAAGGTTTTAGATATGAAATAGTTTTTAGTTGTTAAAATAAATAACTAAAACTATCGAAAAAAATTGCGCTAAAAACTTTAATAAACAGAAACATAACATATTACACCGTTATTTAACTTCCCGTATGTTATTTTCTGCTTTTTAAGAATTCCGCAAATTGTTTAGTATCAAAATAAAATGGCCTGATTGCGGTAATTTTTCCGTTTTTCAAATCAAAATGTTCTGAAATAGGCATTGAAAGATATTTACCAGATTTTTTTGATTTGCATTTTATGGTAAAATAAATAATAACTTCATTTTTAGTTGCATCGCTAAAATAAGTAGGTTCTTTTTCAATTTCTAAATCAAAAAACTCAGTAGATTTAGCATACATTTTAGTCCATTCATTAAAGCCAACGTAAGTTCCGCCGTAAGGCAAACCTTCTGCTTGATTGTAAACTGCACCATCTTCAATTAATGCCGCCATTTTTACAAAATCCCTTGTTTTAAAAAGGCATTCGTAGTATTGTGCTACAACTTTATAGTTATCAGCTTCAAGGTTTTGTAAAACTTCAGCATCAGATAAAGTAACCTCATTATTCCAAAAACCAATAATTTTACTTACCTGACCTTTCCCATTTAATCTGGCAAAATCGCGTCCTCCCATTATAGGTTCTTTTTTCTTGGCATCAATAATTTTCCATTCCCAGGTTACGTAATTGTCTTTTACAACTTTTGCACCCGATGTCAATACCGCATCAGGAAACTTTTTATAAAATTCATTTATAACATTATTTAAAGCAATCTGCCCTTTTATAGAAGCTGAAGGATCTTCAAAAGTACTGTCGTCCAGCCAAATTGATTTGATCAGTTTTAATCTTGCATCACTATTTTTTTCCTGCCAAACTTTTTCGTAAACCGCAATTGGATTTAATTTTTCTTTCTTTTGAGCAAAAAGACCATTAAGCATAAATAGGAAACATACAAAGTAGATTTTTCTCATAAGTTGTTAGATTAGATTTAGTTAAAAGCTTATATTTTAAGTATAAAACCAAATTTACCATAAAAACATTAGAAAACCACGATAGTGCTGCAATTTACCATCAATTCAAAATCCTGAGCGTTTACTGACCATTTTTAGATTTTTTGCAATTATTCTTTTGAAAAATAAATTTCTATTGAAAAACAGAAACTTCGTCAACTAGTTTAAAAGCATTTTTAAGTTCATTTTCCCATTCTAAAACGCTTTCTACCGAGGCTCTATCTGCCTTGTCGAAATAAAAGTGCTGTTTGATTTCAAACCCGCAATATTTGAAAACTCCAATATCTGAAGTTAATTCCAAAGCTTTGTCCATTCCCATTGCTTCATGTTCAGCGTTTGATTTTCCGTGAGAATTTACAATAATGGCTTGTTTTCCTGTCAGCAGACCTTTTTGAACGCCCTGATCGTATCGATACGCAAATCCGTAACTAAAAACGCGGTCAATATAACCTTTCATAATAGCCGGCATTCCAGTCCACCAAATTGGGTAAACAAAAATAATTTGATCTGCCCATGAAATAAAATCCTGTTCTGTTTTGATATCTTCCGCAACTTGCCCCATTCTTTGTCCCTGCATATCCTGCAAAGATAAAACCGGATTAAAATTGATTTCGTTTAAATCGCG
Organism: Flavobacterium sp. UBA7680; assembly: GCF_002482975.1. GTDB lineage: Bacteria > Bacteroidota > Bacteroidia > Flavobacteriales > Flavobacteriaceae > Flavobacterium. The sequence continues at coordinate 15,163 of NZ_DLHA01000018.1, forward strand.
AACCACAATTTCTTGTCCTGATTTTTCTAAAGATGCTACGATTGAATTTTTGAAGAAATGGTTTAAACTTGCTTCGTTTGGATGTGCGTAAATAATTAAATTTTTCATGTTTTCTAGTTTTAAAGATTGAACATGACAAATGTATAACGCAAGTTTGGGGAGTAATTGTAAGAAAACGAAATTGCCTTTATTGAGGTTTTGAACTGCAGATATCGTTTTGAAATTTGAGGAACTTTGTTGGCGAAATATTCATATAATATTTAAAGTCATGAATAAGCTGACTTTGATCGTAATATCCACATTCGTCAACAATTGTTAGCCAGTCTATTTTTAACTCGTTTAGAATATTTTTCTGAATTTGATCAACGGCTTTTAAAAACCGTTCATAACGGTTGGCTTCTTTAACGGAATAACCAAAAACCTTTTTTTGATTGAGCTGAATGTTTCTTTCGGTTTGATTGATCTGCGAAGCAATCGCTTTTATGGGATTTAAGTTCTGATCCTGAAAATCGTTTAAAAGAGTTGTAATTGCCGTTTGTTCCCGCAAATAAGGTTTGCAGAAATCTAAAATATAATCGACACGTTCTTTTGGATCAGGAATATTTTGAAGTTCTTCCCATAAAACCGTAAAACAGTTTTCATTAATTAAATCATCGGGATGAATGGGCATTGAATCAAAAAGTGCGTTGCCAAAGAATCTGTAAAAAGCATCTTCTTTAAAATTGGCTACCAAAATCTGTGAGCCGGGTTCTAAAGTATAATCAAAAGCTTGTTTGATTGGTCCCAAAACAATACATTTTTCAACTTCTAAAAAAGTATTCTGCTGCGATTTTAAAGAGGATTTTGTTCCGAAGTTAAAAGCCAGAATGCTTTGAAAACTTGGTAATAATGTTTTGGTTATGGGAAATTCCGTTTTATTTTCGGCAAAGTAGAAATGCGAAAAAACAGTTTCAAATGCTGAAGGAACGGCAATTCTGTAATTGTTATTTTCTTCAGCATTTTTCATACTTTATCTTCTAAAGTTTTTTAATCCGTTTCTGTATCTAAAAAAATTAAACACATATAAACATAGCTTTTCAATGTGTAAAAAAGGGAATCAAGAGAAACTCATTTCTCACACATAGTATCTATGCGTATTTAGAGTAAGTGAAACGCCTTTTTTAAAGTAGCAAAATCTATGTTTCTATGTGTTAAAAATTATTCAACGTTTTTATTTAATAAACTCCGCTTCAAATAAATTAGCTACATGTTTGATAATTTTAGCCTTTACTTCTTCTTCGTCAACTTTTGCTACGCCAAGTTCTACGTTTAAAGAGGTAACGCCTTTTCCGCGAATTCCGCACGGAATGATATTGTCAAAATAACCTAAATCGACATTTACGTTTAAAGCAAACCCGTGCATGGTAACCCAGCGTGAAGCGCGAACGCCCATTGCACAAATCTTGCGTGCAAACGGAGTTCCAACTCCAAGCCAGACTCCGGTTTCGCCTTCGCTTCTGCCCGACTCTAAACCGTATTCTGCTAAAGTTAAAATCATTGCTTCTTCCAGAAAACGCAGATATTTATGAATATCCGTAAAGAAATTTTCTAAGTCAAGAATTGGATATCCAACAATTTGTCCTGGCCCGTGATACGTAATATCACCGCCGCGATTGATTTTATAAAAACTTGCTCCTTTTGCTTCGAGCTGTTTTTCGTTTAATAATAAGTTTTCCAGATCGCCGCTTTTGCCTAAAGTATAAACATGCGGATGTTCTACAAACAACAAATAATTTGGTGTTGGCAAGTCAAGTTCTTCTCTTCTGTTTTTGATTTTTAAGTCAACAATATCTTGAAAAAGCTCTTCCTGATATTCCCAAGTCGATTTATAATCTCGGTTTCCAAGATCTTGAAGTTGAATTTTTGTATTCATTTTAATTATTTTTCAAACTCAACGTCAAAGTTAAGTTTGTCAGGATTCTCCATATAATCCGTGAAAGTGTATTGAATTGTAATTGATTTTCTATCGTCGCTGAATAAGGCATTCGGATTCGATACTTTTTTTATTTTCTTCGGAAAGTGATATTTGATTATATAATTCGATGAAGCAAACATCATTTTAGACATATCTGGTGCCGAATCTTTTTTTACTTCTGCCAGTTTTTGCTTGTCAATTATTGCTTTTCTTGTAAATTTCTTTCCGTCGTAAGTATAACTTAGTTTGCTGTTATTGTTTCCAAAATTACTTCCCATTGGACTTGCCGCTGCTGCTCCGCCTTCTAATTTTTGAAGTGTACTTGCCGTTTGCAAAATATCCTGAAGCTCGTTTACACTTTTAAAATCAGTCTCCAAAGTCATTAAAAACTGTTTTTTCTCAGCGCTCATTTTGGTATGAACTACAAAATTTTCGAGTTTTTTAATTTCTTGCTGTGCTTCGGGAGACATTTTTGCGATGCTGTCTTTTTTATCTGCAAATAATTGTTTGAAGGTAAAAGTAGAATCAATGTCTTTTTTTGCGTTAGCCCCCATCTGACTGCCAACTTGGTCGCCCGCCATTTCCATCAATGCAGAACCATCCATGTCTACAGAGAATTTTCCGCTTCCGTTATCGTTAATGTAAATATTTTCAGTGAAAGTACAGCTTGTTAATGTCGCTATTAAAAAAGAAAAACTAAGTAGTTTGTATAATTTCATTGTAGTATAATTTTTTATCAAAGATACGAAGACTATTTTATTTTAAAGATACTAAGGTTCTGAGATTCTAAGGTACTGAGATTGGAGCGTGGTTTTTAATGTTTAAGTGGAAAATTGGCCACAAATTTTACAGATGAAACGGGTTTACACAGGTTATTGTTTAGCCTGAACTTTGTCAAAGTTTTAAACTTTGACAAAGTTGCCTACAGTAAAAAAAGAAATCAGTGTAAACCCGTTTCATCCGTAAAATCCGTGCGCCATAAAACCTACTCTAAAACTACTTCCAGATTTGTCATTTCGGGATCACGTAAACAATCTGAAAGCTGGAATTCTAAGGTTAGAGATTTTTTATCAGGGCTGATAACCACTTTTTCATTTGAAACTGATTTTATCTTTTGAGGAAAACTATATTTTAAAGTGTAAGTCTGGACTAATTTTAAGTTTCCGTATTTAGATTCATAGTTTTTATATCCGTCTTTTGCTTTTTGGAGTTCTTCTGCATTGATAATCGAAACGGAACGTTTAAAAACTTTTCCGTTAAAATCATACAAAATCTTGTAATAATGAGTTTCGGCGGTTAACGCATAATTATTTTGAAGATCGTCTGCATAATCTTCTGTTTTATACAAATCCGGAATTTCTGAAACTTTATTAAAATGAAGCGAAAAAACGCTTCGAAATTCTTTCTCAAACGAACTCTTTTTGAGATATACTTTTATATTGGTATATTTTTGAAACAGCTTTTGCTCTTCGGGTGTATATTTTAAAAATGTTTCCTTGTATTTTTCGATGTATTCCTTAAAAACATATGTTGTATCCTCAAATATATTTTCACGTCCGTACGATTCTCCCGCCAATTGCATATAACTATTTTCTTCGCGAAGCTGCTCCACTTTGATGTCTCCGCTTCCGTCAGGATTAATTGTAATGGTTTCGGTAATTTGACAGCTTGTTAAAAGAATTAGAAACAAAAAGGCTGATAGGTATTTCATTTTTTCGGGAAGGTTCTGAGGTTCTAAGTTGCTAAGATACTGCCTTTTTAATTTAATTTCTTACAGAAATTTCGGTTTGTGTGTCCTTGCGAGGAACGAAGCAATCTCACGATCAAAATGAAAACAATCCATCCATTTTCCCATTCATTTTAAAGATTGAAATCCAATAAATTGCTATTACAAAAAATCTAAAACCTGCATTCTAAAATCTACATTCTTTTCTTTATCTTTGCACACTTAAAAAAGAGCACAAAATGGCATTATCAGAACAAGAAATCATCAGAAGAGAAAAACTTCAAAACTTACGCAGTCTGGGAATCAATCCTTATCCAGCTAATCTTTTTCCTGTAAATCATACTTCTAAGCAAATAAAGGAGTCATTTGAAGAAGGTAAGAAGGTTATCGTTGCGGGTCGTTTGATGAGCGTGAGAGATCAGGGAAAAGCTTGTTTTGCTGAATTGCAAGATAGCGAAGGACGTATTCAATTGTACGTCAATCGCGATGTTTTGTGTGAAGGTGATGATAAAACTTTATACAATCAGGTATTTAAAAAATTAACTGATTTAGGTGACTTTATTGGTATTGAAGGAGAATTGTTTACTACACAAGTTGGTGCAAAATGTATTCGTGTAAGCGGATTTACTTTCTTAAGTAAAACATTACGTCCGCTTCCTTTACCAAAAGTAGATGAAGAAGGCAACGTTCACGATGCATTTAATGATGCTGAGTTACGTTACAGAATGCGTTATGTAGATTTAACAGTGAATCAACATGTTAAAGAAACTTTCATCAAACGTACCAAATTATTTAGCGCTATGCGTGGATATTTTAACGACGCTGGATATCTTGAAGTTGAAACTCCGGTTTTACAGCCAATTCCGGGTGGAGCTGCAGCGCGTCCGTTTATCACGCACCATAATTCGCTTGATATTCCGCTTTACATGCGTATTGCAAACGAATTGTACTTAAAAAGATTAATTGTTGGTGGATTTGAAGGTGTTTATGAGTTCTCTAAAAACTTCCGTAACGAAGGAATGGACAGAACGCATAATCCAGAATTTACTGCAATGGAAATATATGTAGCTTACAAAGACTACAACTGGATGATGGAATTTGCTGAAGGTTTATTGGAGCATTGTGCAATTGCCGTAAATGGAACGAGCGAAGTTACTTTTGGAGAACACCAAATCAACTTTAAAGCGCCTTATGCACGCGTTACAATGACAGATTCTATCAAGCATTTTACTGGATTTGATATCTCAGGAAAAACGGAAGAAGAATTGTTTGAAGCTGCAAGAGGTATGGGAATTGAAGTTGACAAAACAATGGGTAAAGGGAAATTAATTGATGAAATTTTTGGCGCTAAATGCGAAGGAAATTACATTCAGCCAACTTTCATTACTGATTATCCTAAAGAAATGTCGCCTCTTTGTAAAGAACACCGCGACAATCCTGAACTTACAGAGCGTTTTGAATTAATGGTTTGTGGTAAAGAAATCGCAAATGCTTATTCTGAATTAAACGACCCAATTGATCAGCGTGAGCGTTTTGAAGATCAAATGCGTTTATCTGAAAAAGGTGATGATGAAGCAAACGGTGTTATTGATGAAGATTTCTTAAGAGCGCTTGAATATGGTATGCCTCCAACGTCTGGAATGGGAATTGGAATGGATCGTTTGATTATGTATTTAACAAACAATGCTTCTATTCAGGAAGTTTTATTATTCCCGCAAATGCGTCCGGAGAAAAAACAAGCTCAAATTGAACTTTCTGACGAAGAAAAAGTAATCATTACTTTATTGAAAGGAAATGAAAATAAAATGGAATTAGGACAACTAAAAGTTACTTCTGCTTTAAGCGGTAAAAAATGGGATGTGTCTATGAAAAACTTATCGAAACATGGTTTGACTAAAGTTGTCGTTGACGGCGAGTTTAAAACTGTGGAATTGGTGGAGTAATTTTTAAAAAATCCAATTTGGAAATTACAAATTCCAAAAATTGAATAATATTCAAACCCGACAGGTTTAAAAAACCTGTCGGGTTTATTTTTTTATATCTTATTGATGTCGAATTAGATTGTGTAGACGCACTGCTGTGCGTCTCTACGGAATATCTTTGTCTATATTTTACTTACAATACATATATCCAACTGAAACCTCATCAACTGGACTGAAGTCCAGCCCTACAATATAAATCAAGCTGAAGCTTTTTTTCTAGTTCCGAAGGAACAAATTATATTGTAGAGCTGGACTTCAGTCCAGTTTAAATAAATTTATATTTACATTAAAATTGGAATTTAAAACGAATACCTCTCCAACTTCTTATCATAAATATCCAAAACCTTAGTACTTTCTTTTGGAAGATCACCTTTCCATTTTTCTTCAATAGATGGATTTGCTGGATATTTTCCGTTTTTCATTTTTAGATGATGAAATAAACCTCCGCTTTTCATTAAAAGATCATAAAATTTTTCTGTTGATGAAGTCGTTACATAAATTGGAAAATCGGTAACGGTGAAATGATTTATTACACTTCCGTCGTTATTTAAAATATATCCTGAACAGCCTCCGCTTCCGCAGAAATAGGAATTGGAGAAACCAACAAAATATTCATTTTTCCGATCATTATTTAAATCAAAAGCTTCATAATAAAAGAATCGGTCTTCTTTTGTCATTGCGTGAATATCTTTCTTTAATAAAATATTCAATTGCTTCCGAATCAATTCGGCTGCTTTATCATCTTTTGCGGGAGCATTACTTACATCAGCAGTTCCTCCAATTGTTTTATACAAAGTATCCTGAACAATTGTTTTAATGATATTTTTTGATTCCGTTTTACTTTGACAAGAATACAATGCCAAAATCCCAATTAGAACTAAAATTTTATTTTTCATAATCTGATATTTTTATAAATAATTTCCAAACCCGACAGGTTTTTAAAACCTGTCGGGTTTAACGTAACGGATAATTTAAATTAATAAAGCCGTTTTATTTTCAATATCATTTTGCGTCAATAATGATTTTATATTATTAAAAGTTACCAAAGCAATCTGCGTTAAAGCTTCATTGGTAAAAAACGCCTGATGCGCCGTTACCAAAACATTCGGAAAACTCATCAAACGTTGAATCGCATCATCCTGAATAATATCGGCAGAAAGATCCCTAAAGAATAGTTTTTCTTCCTGTTCGTAAACATCAATTCCTAAATACCCAATTTTACCTTCTTTTAAACCTTCAATAACGCAGGCAGTTTCAATTAATCCGCCGCGGCTTGTATTGATAATCATAACGTTTTCTTTCATCAAAGCAATCGAATCTTTATTAATGACATGCTTTGTTTGATCGTTTAGCGGACAATGAAGCGAAATAATGTCACTCGATTTAAATATTTCTTCTAAACCAACGAAAGAAACACCATCTTTTATCATTTCATCATTGGTAACAATATCATACGCCAAAACTTTACAGCCAAAACCCAAAGCGATTTTAGCAAAAGCTTTTCCAATATTTCCCGTTCCGATAATCCCGATTGTTTTTCCGAATAAATCAAAACCTAACAATCCGTTTAAAGAAAAATTTTGTTCACGAACTCTGTTGTAAGCTTTATGTGTTTTTCGGTTTAAAGTTAAAATCATGGCCATGGCGTGTTCTGCAACGGCTTGTGGCGAATAAGCCGGAACTCGGCACACTTTTAAATTGTATTTTTTAGCAGCTTCTAAATCAACATTATTAAAACCTGCACAGCGTAGTGCAATGATTTTTACCTTTTTCTCTGCCAATTGTTTAATTACAGCTTCGTTGACAATGTCATTTACGAAGACACAGACAATTTCTGCTTTTTCAATTAAAATTACCGTTTGCGGATTTAATTGTGTTTCGAAGAAATCCAGTTCAAAACCAAAATCGGCATTGTATTTATTGAAAAACGTTTTATCGTAGGGCTGTGTTGAAAAGAAAGCTATTTTATGGTTTGAAAAAGAAGAGTTCATGATAATTTATTTTTGGATTGCATTTTATTGGTTTCCTAAAAATAAGAAAATATTTTCAATATGCAGGAAAGCCTCAACCTTAAATATTTACATTTCAAAAAGTTAAATAAACAGCAATTCAAACAATATTAATTAAACCTATTCAGTTTAATAAAGTCTAAACACTATAACCTTAAAAGAACAAATCATGAAAAAATTATTTATCGCAGCTATGCTATTGATCGGAATAGCAAGTTTTGCACAAGATGGCGATCAAAAACCGGCACGTGAACAAAGAGAAAAATTAACTCCCGAACAACGTAACGAAAAACAATTACAAAAGTTAACTACAGAATTGGGTTTAGATGCTAATCAACAAGCACAGGTAAAACAACTACTGGCTGAAAGAAGCGCTAAAGCAGAAAAATTCAGAGAAACAAGAGAAGCAAGAAAAGACAGCGATGTAAAACCAACTGATGCTGAAAAAGAAGCTTTTAAAAATGAATTAAAAGCAGAAAAAGAAGGTAACGAAGCAAAAATGAAAGCAATCTTAACTGCTGATCAATATACAAAATGGCAATCTTTAAGAGAAAAAAATAAAGAAAAAGCCAAAGACAAAATGAAAGATTACAAAAAAGAAAACAACTAAATATAGTTTACAAAAAGAGGCCATTGAGCCTCTTTTTTGTTTTCAGATCTTATTATGTTTTCCTTAATAGTTTCTGTTAATTAAAAGATAAATCTGACAATCTCATTAAACTTAATAAATCTGTTGATGTCTAATTGCTATAAACCTTTAAAAAAGACGAAAATGAAAAAATTATTTATTGCAGCTTTATTATTCGTTGGAATAGTAAGTTTTGCGCAAGACATCAATCAGAAAACAGCACGCGATCAAAGAGAAAAATTAACTCCGGAACAGCGTAATGAAAAGCATTTACAAAAACTAACTTCTGATTTGAATTTAGATAAAAAGCAACAGGAACAAGTAAAACAGCTTTTGGCTGAAAGAAGTGCTAAAGCAGAAAAATTTAGAGATTCAAGAAAAGACAGTAAAACTAAACCTACTGATGCAGAAAGAGAAGCTTTTAAAAAACAAATTACTGCCGAAAGAGAAGAAAATGATGCTAAAATGAAAGCGATTTTAAATGCTGATCAATACACAAAATGGACGGCTCTAAAAAAAGAACATGAAGGCCACAGCCGAAAAGGAGATCATAAAGATCATAAAACACCGCAGGAACGTAATGAGGCACATTTGCAAAAGTTAACAACTGATTTAAACTTAAATGCTGATCAGCAAAAACAAGTAAGTGAACTTTTATCTGAAAGAAGTACAAAAATGGAAATGCTTAAAAAAAGCAGAAAAGATGCTGATGCAAAACCAACTGACGCTGAAAGAAAAGCCATGAAAAAACAAATGGAAGAAGATCACAAAGCTGCCGATGAAAAAATGAAATCTATTTTAAATGCAGATCAATATAAAAAATGGACTGCCATTAAAAAAGAGCATAAAGACAAAATGAAAGACCACCGAAAAGACAAAATGTAATTGAGATCAAAAAAAAGAGGCTTTTTAAAGCCTCTTTTTTGTTTTTATAAACACGGATTTCACAAATTGACACCAATTTTTTGTTGCAATAAATTCCACAAACTAGGTTAAATGAAAATTTGTGAAAATTTGTGAAATTTGTATTATCTGTGGGCTTTTAAAGCCTCCTTTTTATTTTAAAATGTTTTCGAAACTTTGTCGATCGCATTAATTGTAAAGTCTAAATCTTCGTAGGTTAATGCATCTGTAATAAACCATGTTTCGTATGCAGATGGTGCAATGTAAATTCCTTCCTGCAATAATCCGTGGAAAAATTTCTTAAACGTTTCATTATCTCCTTTTGCAGCAGTTTGGAAATCTGTAACTGGATTGGCATCAAAATGAACAGAAATCATAGAACCTACTCTATTGATTGTAAAAACAACATTATTTGCTTTTAAAACTCTATCAATTCCCGCTTCTAAATAAGCTGTTTTTTCTTCTAAACGAGTAAAAATTTCACGATCATTATTCAACGATTGTAACATTGCTAAACCTGCCGCCATTGCTAATGGATTTCCAGATAATGTTCCTGCCTGATAAACCGGACCAAGAGGCGCTAAATAATTCATGATTTCTTCGCGTGCAGCAAAAGCTCCAACCGGAAGTCCGCCGCCAATTACTTTTCCGAAAGTTACAATATCAGCATTGATATTATACAATTCCTGAACTCCTCCGCGAGCTAAACGGAAACCTGTCATAACCTCATCAAAAATCAATAAGATTCCGTTTGCTGTACACAATTCTCTTAAGCCTTCTAAGAAACCTTTTGCTGGCGGAATACAACCCATATTTCCTGCAACTGCTTCGATAATTATCGCAGCGATTTCATCTTTATTCGCTTCGATTAGAGTTTTTACATTCTCTAAATCATTGTATTTAGCTAACAAAGTATCTTTTGCAGTTCCTTCTGTAACGCCTGGACTATTTGGAGATCCAAAAGTTACAGCGCCACTTCCCGCCTGAATCAAAAATGAATCAGAATGTCCGTGGTAACAGCCTGCAAATTTTATAATTTTATCTCTTTTTGTAAATCCGCGAGCCAAACGAATCGCACTCATACAAGCTTCTGTACCAGAATTTACAAATCGAATTTTATCAATATTCGGAACCATAGAAACAGCCAAAGCTGCGATTTCTGTTTCCAGTTCTGTTGGCATTCCAAATGAAGTTCCCAGTTTTGCTTTTTCGATTACCGCATCAACAACCGGCTGATAAGCGTGTCCCAAAACCATTGGTCCCCAAGAGTTAATATAATCTATTAATTTGTTCCCATCTTCATCATATAAATAAGCACCTTTGGCACTTTTTACAAAAATTGGAGTTCCGCCAACCGCCTTAAACGCTCTTACTGGTGAATTTACTCCTCCTGGAATTACTTTTTCTGCTTCAGCAAAAAGCTGACTACTTCTTTTATATAACATTCTTATTTTTGATTTTAGAGTTTTGATTTTAGATTTAGTTTACCGACTTAAACCTTGATCTAAAACAAACTCATTGAAATATTTTTGATCTATTTGTTCCTCTTTTGAAAGCTCTTCTATTTTTTTATCAGACATTCCTATCGGTGAAAAAAAAGTCCATTTCAATGTCGGGCGATGTTTTATGAAAAAATGTTTTCCTGCAAATTCATCATGAACATAAACTCCACAAAAAAGTCTAACGATTAAAAGCGTTGCAAAAATAAAAATTCCTAATATGATTTTCTTTTTCATTTATAATTAACAACTAACAATTGATAATTACTTAACCTTAAGCCTCTGCCCTATCGAAATTGCATTATCGGTTAAATTATTTTTTTGCTTTAAGTCCTCAACTAATAAATTGAATTTTTTTGAAATTGAATATAATGTATCTCCTTGCTGTACTTCGTACAAATTAGGATCGTTTGAATTTGAATTCGAACTTTTAACCGGAGTTGTATTTTTAGTTGGACTTGCAGTTGTTTTACTAATTGGCGTATAATTTTTTCCGGTTACTTGACAATCATATTGATGCAGATTATAACGTTCAATATAGCTGATTAATTTATCGGGATAATTCGGATCTGTTGCGTAACCTGCCGCTCGCAAACCTTTTGCCCACGATTTATAATCGTCTTTTTCGTAAGTAAATAAAGTTGCATATCTATTTTTTCCAACTAAAAATAAAGCATGATCTCTATATGATTCTGCCGCTTCGGGATATTTTCTAAAACATTCTTGTGCCGAATCATCGTCGTGACGAACACTTTCACCCAGCCAGTCTTTATGACATTTAATTCCGAAATGATTATTCGCTTCAAGCGCTAAATCTCCTTTTCCCGCTCCCGATTCTAAAATTCCCTGCGCCAAAATTATACTAGCAGGAATCCCGTAGGTTTTCATGTTTCCCATTGCAATATCTTTGAATTGCAAAATGTAATTATTGATTAAATCGCTGGTTACAACTGTTTTTGAAGTAGATTGAATAACCTCAGTTGTATTATTTGTAGAAGGGTAATTTTTAACTGCTGGTTTGCTGTAGGTTGGTTTTTTCGTCGTCGCTACTCTTGGCTTTTGAACCGTCGTTTTTTTCGTCGTAGCGACAGCTGGTTTGCTTGACGAACAGCTTGCCAAAACTAGTATTGTAAAGAGCAGTACAATTTTTTTAATCATTTTTTTTGAGTATTGGTAATTTTTTCTGCTTCAACTTTATATTCATTCCTTCAATTCCCTGTAATCCGCCGGTGTGAATGAGTAGTATTTTTGAATGTGCAGGAAAATAATTTTTGTTGATTAAATCTATAACGCCAAAAACCATCTTTCCCGTATAAATTGGATCTAAGGGCACTTTTGTTTCTTCAAAAAAACCATTGATAAATTCGATTAATTCCAAATTTATCTTGCCATAACCTCCAAAATGATAGTCAGAAATTAAATTCCAGTTATCTTTTTTTGCAAAAATACGAATTTCATCGGTTAAAAAGTCACCTTTTAACGCCGGAAAGCCCAAAATTTTCTGATTTTCCTTAGCACTATTTATTAATCCCGAAATTGTTCCGCCAGTTCCAACAGCGCAGCAAACGTAATTAAAAACCGAATCTTCATCCGTTAAGATTTCTTCGCAGCCTTTTACGGCGAGTTCATTTGTTCCACCTTCGGGAACTAAATAAAAATCGCCAAACTTCTCTTTTAGTCTTTCTATATAGGAAGTTTCACTTTTTAAACGATACTCTTCGCGAGAAACAAATTCAAATTGCATTCCGTTTTCCTGAGCGAATTTTAACGTTGGATTTTCTTCGATTTTATCAAAAAGTTCATCACCGCGAATAATGCCAATAGTTTTAAAACCCTGCTCTTTTCCTGCAAAAGCCACCGCCGCAATATGATTGGAAAATGCACCGCCAAAAGTCAGTAAAGTATCTTTGTTTTCGGCTTTCGCCTGAAGTAAATTGTATTTTAATTTTCTGAATTTATTTCCCGAAACAAACGGATGAATTAAATCTTCGCGTTTTATTGTCAAAGAAATATCATTGGGGAAATCGATAGAAATATGTTGATTGAAAACTGGTTTCATTTTAATTTAAGGTAATGTAGAAACTGAAAAAATGATCGGTTTTTTAAATAAGTAAAATCGGTTTCTTTGGCGTAAGCTTCTCTTTCAAAACTGATATTTCGATAGGCCAATTCTGCATTTTTATATTGAAGTAAACGAATTAAATATTCCAGAAAATACCAGACAAAAAACGGAATTATTAAAAGTTCTAACTGCTGTCTTAAATGGATTTTTTCATGATTCACAAAAACTGTATTTGCTTTATCAAAACCATATTTTACAATCACAAACGGAAATACAGCCATTCCGCGATATCCTTTCGGAATTAAATATTTGGCAACAATCAGAAACATTGGCTGTAAAATTTATAAATTTGTAGCTATAAAATTGTTCGATTTCAATAAAATCATAATCAAATATTTATATTTTTGATTTTTAAAGTTACCGAAACACGAACGCGAAGCAGATTTATGAAAGAGCAAAGTAATGAAAATAAATTAATCGAAGGCGAAGATTTTTACTATACACCCGAAGGTTACAAATGCTTTACTGAAAAACATCATTTAAAAAGAGGCTATTGCTGCAAAAGCGGCTGTCGTCATTGTCCGTACGGTTTTGATAAAAGAACAGGCGAAATCAGAAAATCAAATCCCAAATTTTAAATTCCAAATTCCAAATTCCAAATTCCAATCTAAAATCTAAAATCAACAATCTAAAATATCATATGGATATCCATTCAAGAAAATTCAGGATTAAAATCCACAAGTCTTATCACAGGTCGGATATCCGTTATCCCTAGTTTTTTAATATAAATTCCAATCCCGAAGTCTCGGGATAAATTCCAAATTCCAATTGCATCAATTAACCGTTGGTTGCATTTGAACTTCAAAGGAATACATAATTAAAAAAACAAAAAATTAATCTGTTGTTAATCTAACTAAAATACCTTAGCAACTCAGCATCTCAAAAAAAATGACTTTTCAAGAAGAAATAAAACAGGGAATTCCAAATATATTACCTCAAAAGACAGCATACGATCCGGCTATTAATCACGCTCCGAAAAGAAAAGAAATCCTTTCGGCAGAAGAAAAAAAGCTGGCTCTTAAAAACGCTTTACGCTATTTCGATCCAAAACATCACGCTGAATTAATTCCTGAATTTTCAGAAGAATTAGAAAAATACGGACGTATTTATATGTATCGTCTTCGCCCTGATTACAGAATGTATGCACGACCAATTGACGAATATCCGGGAAAATCATTGCAGGCAAAAGCGATTATGCACATGATTCAGAACAATTTGGATTATGCTGTGGCGCAGCATCCGCATGAATTGATTACATATGGCGGAAACGGAGCTGTTTTTCAAAACTGGGCACAATATTTATTGACAATGCAGTATTTGTCTGAAATGACAGACGAGCAGACTTTAACGATGTATTCTGGACATCCGATGGGATTATTTCCTTCGCATAAAGAAGCGCCAAGAGTTGTGGTTACAAACGGAATGGTGATCCCAAATTATTCGAAACCGGACGATTGGGAAAAAATGAATGCGCTTGGAGTTTCGCAATACGGACAAATGACGGCGGGAAGTTATATGTACATTGGTCCACAGGGAATTGTACACGGAACTACAATCACGGTTTTAAACGGTTTTAGAAAAATAAAACAAAATCCAGAAGGAAGTTTATTCGTAACTTCTGGTCTTGGCGGAATGTCTGGCGCACAGCCAAAAGCCGGAAATATTGCGGGATGTATTACGGTTTGTGCCGAAGTAAACCCAAAAATTACTAAAATCCGTCACGAACAAGGATGGATTAATGAAGTTGTAACTTCTACAGATGAATTAGTTACCAGAGTAGCTTTGGCGAAAGCCAATAAAGAAACCGTTTCGATTGCTTATTTAGGAAATGTGGTGGACGTTTGGGAACGTTTTGATCAGGAAAATATAAAAATTGATTTAGGTTCAGATCAGACTTCGCTTCATAATCCGTGGGCTGGAGGTTATTATCCGGTTGGGATTTCTTTTGAAGAAGCAAATGATTTGATGGCTAATAATCCAGAATTATTTAAAGAAAAAGTTCAGGAAACATTACGTCGTCACGCAGCTGCAATCAATAAACATACGGCAAAAGGAACTTACTTTTTTGATTACGGAAATGCGTTTTTATTGGAAGCTTCACGCGCTGGTGCAGATGTAATGGCGGCAAACAATATCGATTTTAAATATTCTAGTTATGTTCAGGATATTATGGGACCAATGTGTTTTGATTACGGTTTTGGGCCTTTTAGATGGGTTTGTACATCAGGAAAACCAGAAGATTTACAAAAAACAGATACTATTGCAAGTCAGGTTTTAGAAGAATTAGCGAAGACTTCTCCAAGTGAAATTCAGCAGCAAATGCAGGATAACATTAAATGGATTAAAGGCGCGCAGGAAAATAAATTGGTTGTAGGTTCTCAAGCGAGGATTCTTTATGCTGATGCCGAAGGTAGAATTAAAATCGCTGAAGCTTTTAACCAAGCGATTGCAAAAGGTGAAATTGGCGCTGTTGTTTTAGGACGCGATCATCATGACGTTTCCGGAACCGATTCGCCTTATAGAGAGACTTCAAACATTTATGACGGATCTCGTTTTACGGCCGATATGGCGATTCAAAACGTAATTGGAGACAGTTTTAGAGGAGCAACCTGGGTATCGATTCATAACGGCGGAGGAGTTGGCTGGGGAGAGGTTATAAACGGCGGATTTGGTATGGTTCTTGATGGTTCTAAAGAGGCTTCAAAGCGTTTAGCATCAATGCTTTTTTGGGATGTGAACAACGGAATTTCAAGAAGAAGCTGGGCCCGAAATGACGAAGCTATTTTTGCTATAAAAAGAGCTATGCAAGTCGAGCCTTTATTAAAGGTAACTTTACCTAATATTGTTGACGAAAGTTTGCTTTAACGTTTGTAAAAGAAATTTTAAAGTAACCATAATGTCATCCTGAGCGAAGTCGAAGGCTTATAGAAACAAAAAGGCTTCGACTCCGCTCAGCCTGACAAACGTAAAAGTTGTTTTATGATAAAACAACCAGAACAAGAACATTTAATTCTAATAATATGAAAACATTCAAGTTAGTTCCGATTTTTCTGCTTTTGATACTTTCATCCTGCAGCAGTGTTACTGTTTATTCTGATTACGACAAAAATGTCGATTTTGCGCCTTATAAAACTTATGCTTTCTTTAAGCCCGGAATTGACAAAGTTGAGATTTCAGATTTGGATATAAGACGTATTCTTCACGCCATTGATAATGAAATGGCGGCAAAAGGTTTCACAAAAAGTGATAATCCTGATTTATTAGTAAACATTTTTACTAAATCGAGAGAACAAGTAAATGTAAACCAATTTAGTGCTGGCTGGGGTTACGGCTGGGGCTGGGGTTGGAATCCTTATATGATGTACGGCGGACAAACTACTGTTTCGACTTCTACAGAAGGAACTTTGTACATTGATTTAATCGATGCTAAAAAGAAAGAAATGATCTGGCAAGGTGAAGGTTTAGGAACTTTGACTAAAAACGTCGATAAAAAAGACGAAAAAATTGCTGAGTTCGTAAATAAAATTTTAGCTCAATATCCGCCTGTTAAAAAATAGTATTCAGTTTTCAGTATTTAGTATTCAGTTTTTTTACAAAACCGCTGTTTATTACTTCGAAAAAAATAAGTACATTTGTTACTCTATCAGTTAAAAATGAAAAACTTTAATAACATTATTATCGCGATTATCAGCATTATTGCAATTCAGCAATGATGGCGAGGTGTTATATAAATAAGTAAAATATAATTTATAAAAACCTCCCACATCGGGAGGTTTTTTATTTTAAAAGAATAATTAAAAATCGCCACGAATTACACGAATTTCCACGAATTATTTTTCTTTGGGATAATAAAAATTAGTGCAAATTCGTGCAATTCGTGGCAAAAAAACAACCAAATTATGAGTTTATTTAACGAAGTACTTAACGCAAAAAAGCAACTCGAAAATGTAGTTGCCGCGACGCCCCTTACCCAAAATTTAAATCTTTCAGACGAGTTTAAATCTACTATTTTATTAAAAAGAGAAGATTTACAAATTGTTCGTTCGTATAAAATTAGAGGCGCTTACAACAAGATTTCTACGTTAAATGATAAAGAAAAAGCAAACGGAATTGTTTGTGCCAGTGCAGGAAATCATGCGCAGGGCGTTGCTTATTCCTGTAATCTGCTGCATATAAAAGGCAAAATTTACATGCCAAAAACAACTCCAAAACAAAAGGTAAAACAAGTACAATTGTTTGGAAAATCATTTGTAGAAATTGTTTTAACCGGAGATACTTTTGATGATGCTTATGCTTCGGCAACGGCAGATGCAATTAAAAACCATAAAACCTTTATTCATCCTTTTGATGATGAAAAAGTTATTGCCGGACAAGGAACTGTTGGACTTGAAATTTTAGAAAGTTATACAAAACCAATCGATTATGTTTTTGTTCCGATTGGCGGCGGCGGACTTGCTTCTGGTTTATCGGAAGTTTTCAGGCATTTAAGTCCGAATACTAAAATTATCGGCGTTGAGCCAAAAGGCGCTCCTTCGATGAAAACTTCCATTGAAGAAAATAAAAATACAGCACTGAAAACAATAGACAAATTTGTTGATGGCGCGGCTGTAAAACAAGTGGGCGATAAAACTTTTGAAATCTGCCGTTATAATCTGGAAGATATTATTTTGGTTCCCGAAGGAAAAGTCTGCACGACCATTTTACGATTGTACAATGAAGAAGCCATGGTTGTTGAACCTGCGGGTGCGTTGACAATTGCAGCTTTGGATTTTTACAAAGATAAAATTAAAGGTAAAAATGTAGTCTGCGTTGTGAGCGGAAGTAATAATGATATTGAAAGAACGGCTGAAATAAAAGAACGTTCGTTACTTTACGAAGGTTTAATGCACTATTTCATGATTCAGTTTCCGCAGCGTCCCGGAGCTTTAAAAGAATTTGTAAATAATATTTTAGGACCGGATGATGATATTACTTATTTTCAGTTTGCTAAGAAAAACAGCCGTGAAGTTGGTTCTGTTATTGTTGGTTTAGAATTGAAAAAGAAAAAAGACATTCTGCCTATTAAAATGAAAATGACACAATACGGATTTGAATTTCAATATTTAAACGATAATCAGGATTTGTTTACACAACTAATTGGATAAAAAAATAAAAGGCTGCCTAAAAATTAGACAGCCTTTTAAACATCAATATAAAATTACTAATTGAATTCTCGATTTGTAATTATTTCTTTAATACTTTTTTAGAATAAGATCCCTGACTATCGGTTACTCTTACTACATAAACTCCTTTTGGAAGTCTAGAAATTTCGATTTCTGCCTGATTTCCTTTTACAAAGTTTACATTCTTTTTTAAGATGCTTTGTCCCGCAATATTAAATATTGCTACATCGGCACTTCCTTCATGATTGGTATCAATTTTTAAATAATCGTTTGCCGAATTAATGAAAATTGCCATATCGTTTGTGCTTTCAGCTTCTTCCGTTATTGTCAAAGCTTTTTTTGCTGTCGATTCAACCTGAACAAACTGCCATTGCTGATTCAATCCGCCTGTATAATCCCAAACCTGAATATTAGCTCCATTTGCTGTAGAAACATTTTCAACATCCAGAGCTTTATTGCTGTTTACGTTGATAATACTATAATATCCTCCACCAAGATTATTAACAGTCCATTTGAATTCATTAGAAGATGAGAAAGATTTTTGCTGTACTTTCAGTCCATTTGCTGTTCCATTATTTTCAACTGCCAAATACATGCTGGTTGATTTTACAATGATGTAATAATTTCCGCTTCCCGCAGAAACAAATTTCCATCTTTGGTTGCTTCCTCCTCCGCCAGTAACATCATACTGCTGAATTCTTCCTCCGCTTGTTGTTGAATTATCGGCAACATCTAAACCTTTATTACTGTTTCTTGAAATAATATTATAATATCCCGGAAATCCAGTTGTTGAAGCATTTACCGTAATCGCACTTGTTGCTATTTTAGCTCCGTCTACCGTTGTAACTGTAATTGTAGCATTTCCTGCAGCAACTGCCGTAACTAATCCGTTTGAATTTACGGTTGCTACAGAATTGTTGCTTGAACTCCAGTTTACTGCTGTATTTGTAGCATTACTTGGCGAAACTGTCGCTGTTAATTGTTGTGTTTGTCCTGCTGTAATTGTTGCAGAAGTTGGGTTCACACTTACTCCCGTTACAGCAACCGGATTTGCTGTTCCCCAAGTAAAAGTAACTGCAGATGATCCCGGAACTGTGTAATTAAATGCCGATGATCCTGAAACTACTTTTATCGTATTTGATCCTCCTGAATTGTAAATTACAAGTGCAGTTGAGCCATCAGGGTTTTTGAATCCTACTGATAAAATACTGCCGTTTGTACTTGAAGAACCAATTCTTACTGCGCCCGGTTTCACGTATTTAGAGATTTGACCAATAATATAAAAAGCTACATTTTTAGTATAACTCGTACTATTATTTACTGTTATAGCTCCTAAACAAGTATTACATCCCCCCGGAGTTCGTGGTCCTAAACTTGAATTGTTTGCAGCATTCCATTCTAAAACAGTTTTCGACCAGTTGTTTGTACTTCCAATAACAACGTTTTGCATGTGCCAGCCAAAATCTCCGGCAAAGCTTCCACCAGAACCTGTGTATTGTTCCGTAAAATAAACATTTTTGTTTGTTTGCGTTTTTACAGTTGACATCGCTGAGATATTTCCTAAATACAAGTGAAACGCCGCTCCGTCAACATAACTGCTGTTGTTTAAAACATCAATTGGATAAGCTGTATTATCGCAATTGTGATCAAAAGCAATAATTTTAACGCCTCCGTATCCAGCCGCAGCCATTTGAGGTCCAAGTTGTTGATTGATGAAATTCTTTTGTTCTGTAGAATTCATCAGCATACTTGGTTCGTTGTTTGGATTTTCTGGTTCGTTTTGCGGTGTGATTCCCCAAATCGGAATTCCCTGTGCCTGCATTGCAGCAATGTATTTTACAAAATATCTTGCATAAGCAGCATAATATTGTGTCTGCAGACTTCCGCCAACCCAAGATCCATTGGTTTTCATCCAGCGTGGTGCTGACCAAGGTGTTGCCAAAATTTTAATGTTTGGATTTATCAGTTGAATTTTTTTGATAATCGGAATCAGATACGTTAAATCCGGTCCGTTTAAACTAAAGTTATTCATATTAGTATCTCCGGAAGTTTCGTTATAACTATAGGAAGAGTTACTTAAATCTGAAGCTGCAATACTAATACGAATTACACTTGCGTTTAATCCTGTATTAGGATTGTACAAATCATTCAGTAATTGGTTTTGCTGTGTTGCCGCCATTCCGCTGATTACTTCGGCACTTCCTTCGGTAAGAGTGTAACCAAAGCCGTCCATTGTTTGATACGTTGTACCTGTATTTACAGTAACTGTAGAAGGATTTGTTCCTGAGTTTGTTCCGAAACTTACAGTTGCCTGCTGTTGTAATAATCTCGTTTGATCACCTGATGTTATGAAAGGTGTAACCGTCTGTGCATTTGTTTTGGTAATAAATAAAAGCATTATAATAATGACTTGTGTCATAAAAGCTCTTACTCGGTTTGTAGGTTTTTGAGTAATTTTGTGCATCTTTTTTGTGGTTTTTGTGGTTTGTTGATAGTTAAATTTTTCTCATTTTATTATGATTATTTTTATTAAAACGATTCAAAAATATATCAATTTTCACGAAATCGTTATAATTGCAACTTTACAAATACACATCATTTGTAAATATTACCTTAACAAAAACACATCTTTATTTTTTATAAATAATTAATTATCAATTATTTAAAATATTAAAAACCATAAAAAACTTACATTTAAATTTCAGCATTTACAAAACTTTTAAAATCAGCAGTTTAATTATGGTTTTTGATTCCAAAATGCAACTTATAATTATTTCATAAATGACAAATATCATGGATCGAACCTGAAGTTATATCGTATTTTTGCATTTCAATTTTATTAGAAAACATGGAAACGCTTAAAGATATTTCGACCATAGAAGATATTAAACAAATGGTGAACAGCTTTTATGATAATGTTAGAAAAGACGATCTTATTGGTCCTATTTTCAATGATAAATTACAAGATCGCTGGGAACCGCATTTGCAAAAAATGTATGGTTTTTGGCAGACTATTTTATTTGATGTTCGCGCTTATTCAGGAACGCCTTTTCCTCCGCACAAACAATTGCCTGTTGACAAAACTCATTTTGACCGCTGGATTCAGATTTTCAATACTACAATCGATGCACAATTTGCAGGAGTAATTACCGAAGAGGCTAAAATGCGTGCCACAAATATGGCCTTTATGTTCAATCACAAAATTGAGTATTTTAGAAATGCCGAAAATGAGTTACGAAATTCATCGGGTAAATCTTAAAATAGCTGACAAATTAAATTTGGATACTATTTTAAATTAGATAAATTTGATTGACCCAAAAGCTATCAAAAACCAATCAACTATTTAAAATGAAAAAAGTTATCCTGTTCTTTATAATCTGTTTCTCTTTTTTTAATTTCTTAAACGCTCAATCACAAGCTCCTGCTTTTAATTCATATAAAGGAACTGTTGATGGAAAAACTCCAATAACAGTTTATATTAAAACAGAAGAAAATCCATGTACTGCCGATTTAATGTACACGTCTATGTATCGATATGACAAATCAAAAAAATGGATTCAGCTTAATATTACGCAAAATAAAAAGAAAGAAAATGAATTTGTTTTAGTCGAACATGGTTTTAGCGGTGTATTAATTTTAAAGAAAACCGGAAATACTTTTACCGGTTTATGGATTAGTTCTGATGCTAAAAAACAATTACCAGTCGACTTGAAAGAAGCCACAATGACGAAGAAAGAACTGGAAAACTTCGAGAAAACATTGGAAAAAGTTAATTATGAAAATAATGACTGCTAGAATTTGTTTTTCAATCAACTTCAAAAAATCTATAAAAACGCAATAAAAATCACTTTCGAATAAAAATTTTGTGATGAATAGCAAAAAATAGCTACCTAAATTCGTAATTTTACATTCTAATCTACAACGTTTTCGAAATGAATGCATCTATAGAAACCAATCCGTTATTAGAACGATTGCCAAAACATTTAAAGCAATTTATTAAGCCTCAGGATTATAGTGATTACACACCTATTAATCAGGCGGTTTGGCGATATGTTATGCGCAAAAACGTAGATTACCTTTCAAAAGTGGCGCATCATTCTTATTTAGAAGGTTTACGCAAAACAGGAATCGAAATTGATTCTATTCCGAGTATGTACGGAATGAATCGTATTCTAACTGAAATTGGCTGGGCTGCAGTTGCCGTTGACGGATTTATTCCGCCAAATGCTTTTATGGAGTTTCAGGCTTATAATGTTTTGGTTATTGCATCAGATATCCGTCAATTAGAACATATTGAATATACACCCGCACCAGATATTATTCACGAAGGTGCCGGCCACGCTCCTATTATTGCCAATCCTGAATATGCAGAATATTTGAGACGTTTTGGTGAAATTGGCTGTAAAGCAATTTCATCTCACAAAGATTATCAAATGTATGAAGCGATTCGTTTACTTTCTATTTTAAAAGAAGCCGAAGATACGCCGCAGGAAAAAATTGACGAAGCCGAAAAAGCAGTTGCCGATTTACAAAATGATATGGGTGAATTGTCTGAAATGGCTCAAATTAGAAACCTGCATTGGTGGACAGTTGAATATGGCTTGATTGGAACAGTTGAAGAACCAAAAATTTACGGCGCAGGATTACTTTCTTCAATTGGTGAAAGTGCCTGGTGTATGACTGATAATGTAAAGAAAATCCCTTATGATATTTCGGCAGCGAATCAGAATTTTGATATTACGCAGTTGCAGCCGCAGCTTTATGTAACACCTAATTTTTCTTATTTAAGTTTGATTCTGGAAGAGTTTGCCAATAAAATGGCGCTTCGTACCGGAGGTCTTTCGGGAATTAAAAAATTAATTCAATCCAATGCTCTAGGAACAATTGAATTGAGTACAGGTCTACAAGTTTCGGGAGTTTTTACAAATGTTATTGAAGAAGAAGGAAAACCGGTTTACATTCAAACAACCGGAAAAACGGCTTTATCGTACCGTGAAAAAGAATTAGTTGGTCATGGAACTTTAACGCATCCACACGGATTTGGAAGTCCGATTGGGAAACTAAAAGGTTTTAATCTTGCGATTGAAGATATGAGCCCGAAGGATTTACAGGCTTACAGCATTGTAGAAAATGAAACAGTAAAACTGGAATTTGAAGGTAATATTATTGTTGAAGGTGAAATTATTACGGGTTCCCGAAACTTACACGGAGAAATCATTTTGATCAGTTTTAGAAATTGTACGGTAACGCATGGCGAAACTATTTTGTTTCAGCCTGATTGGGGAAATTACGATATGGCAATTGGTAAAAAAGTAATTTCTGCTTTTTCTGGCCCAGCCGATGTAAATAGTTTTGACTTGATTAATATCGTTCCTTCTTCTAAAACTATAAAAGCGAAACATACTGATGAACGTGATGAATTGGAGAATTTATATGCGTTAGTTAGAGATATTAGAAAAAATAAAGGTTCTAAAAAGGAATTGAAATCTATTTTTGAAAATCTAAAAAATAATCATTCAAACGATTGGTTATTATCTGTTGAACTTGCAGAGCTTTTGAAAGATTCTGATGAAAAACAGCTTTTGCAGGAAATTTTGGTTTATTTGGATCAATTGAAAGAAAAACGTCCTGAAATTGCGCATTTAATTTCTGGTGGATTGGATTTGATATTTGATAGTTCTTTGCCACAAAGGCACTAAGACGCGAAGTTTTTTGCCCGCAGATTTTACTGATTTAAGCTGGTATGCGCAGATTTTTTTAATCTTGCAAAGCTTATTTATAATTACATGTAGGTTAGTTTTATTTTTGTAGCGCCATGTTTTTTATAACATTTTAGAAGGCTTTTTAATTGGTTTAACTCTTCTACAAATTTATTTGAGTTTAAATATCCATTATTATATGGATATTCGTGTAATGGGTTTTTCTCATACTCTTTGATTTTTTGCAGATTTTTTTCCATGTCTTTTTTATCAGAAGAATATACATAATCCTCATAAACAGGATTGTACTTTACTTTTTTAAAATAATTTGGATTTGCTTTTATTTTGAATAATAAATCATCAATTGTTTTTTCAAAAACATTAATATTTTTCCAATATTTATTGGGCATTGAAGAGTCTTCAAAATCATATTCCTGAAAAGTGGAAAGATCAATTTTTAAAATTTTCTCAACCTGACTAGCCATGCTTTTTTCTTCATAGCCGCCAACTTGTTCAAAAAAGAAAGACAAACCGGAAGGAAAATCATCTTTGCACGGAGTTTTTACATTTGCTTCGATGTAATAATCCATTCCAAAAAAATTCAGATTTAAGAATGAAATAAATAGTAAAAAAGTGGTTTTCACAGCTAATAATTATTTAAAATATTTATTAAATTGAAGTAGTTTCAATCTTTTCTTCTTTTTTGGTTTTACAATAAAACAATCCGATAAACATTAAAAGCGCAATAAACGACATTACTGAATAATAACAAATACAACTCATTAAATATCTATTATTTGCTATTTCATTTGTGGAAAATTCATTTCTAACAGGAAGAAAAAAAGATGATTTTACAAATATTGCGAAAATATTTAATAGAATAAATACAACTAAAAACACTTTCGTTAATGTTTTTGAGTACCATTTATTTAAAATTAAAATTATAGAAAGAAAAACAGGTAAAAAACTAAAAAGAAAAAAAAATGTTTTAAATAACATTAATCTATTGTATTCTTCTGTTGAACTAATAGATATTTTATCGAATAATAAATATGGGAAAATCTGTTCAAAATAGGGTTGAGAATAAAACTTACTATTATAATATCCCCAGCTTCCCCATCTTATAATAATCTGATATAAAGAATGAATGAGGTTAGCAGCTGATAATATAAGTAAAAGATAACCTATTCGTTTTTGTAAATTTATTGCCATTAATTTTCTTTATTTATATATAAAACACAGATTTCTGATTAGACTAACAGACTCAAACTTTTTAATTGCCTCCTGCTTTAGCTGGAGGAAAAAATAAAGCCAGCTATAGAGGCTTTAGCCAAAGCTTATTTTTTGGCTAAAGCCTTTTTAAATTTTTTCATGCTTACCTCCAGCTAAAGCAGGAGGCAAGTAAAATTATTTTGTTTTTTTATCCCGATAGCCATCAGGAGTGGCAAAAAAAACTTAGCGCCTTTGTGCCTTTGTGGCAAACCTCTACAACTTCAAATCTTGATTTAATTCACTTTCAGATTCAATAGTTTTTCCGTTGTATTGTAGTTTCCAGCCCATTGAATTTGTCATTATTAAGATTTTTGACAATTCGCTTATTAATCTATTTTGGGCATTTGTTTTTAGGGTTGATTTTTCGATTTTTTTCGCCAGATTGGCTTTTACCGATTTGTTGATTTTATTGTAATCATCGCCCGTAAACGGATTCAGTTTACTTTGTTCGACATCATAAAATTGAATATCGGGATTGATTGTGATTTCTTCTTTTGGGATATTTAGAATTGTGATGGTTTTGTTTTTTTCGTCGATATCGTATTTCATTTTATGCAAATCGTAGGCAACGGTAACATTGGCATTTACCACAATAAGCGCCTTTTTTTCGAACGAAATCATATCCATCAAATACTTCTGCTGATTTTTATAAGTGATCACTTCGGAGAAATGCCCTTCGGTTACAACCAATTTTCCAACATTTAAGATTTGTTGCTGAATTAAATTGGTATTATAATCGATTGTAGAGTCGTCATCTTTTTTAAACTGGCAGTATTTAAAAGCCAGAACAATGACTAAAATAGTAATACCGATACTAATAATTCTTTTGATCAAGTTTTGCATTCCAATAAATTATTTAGACGAATTTACTTCTTTTTTTTGAAGCTTACTAAAGTTTTTTTGCCACGAATTTCACTAATTTTTACTAATTCTATGCGCTGTATTTATTGATCAATTCATAAATTAAGCATCACAAAAAAATTAGTGAAAATTAGTGAAATTCGTGGCAAACTTTTTCTAAAAAGGATATCCAATAGCGATATTCAAAATCAGGTTGTCTTTTCGCCATGGTCCACTTCCGAAATTAATATCATCGATTACCCATCTTTGTCCGTCTGGTAGCGCTGGATTTCGAAGAGGGAAAGCCAAATCTGTTCTTAAAACAAGGAACGACAAATCGAAACGCAATCCTGCTCCTGCTCCAATGGCAAGCTCTTTCATAAAATCCTTTGAGATTTCGGCTCCGGGTTTATCAGGATCGGCATTTAAAAGCCAAATATTTCCCGCATCTAAAAATATTGCGCCTCTTACAATGCTAAATAATTTTGCACGATATTCTGTATTGAATTCCAGTTTTAAATCTGCCGATTGATCTGGTGTGTAATTGTTGTTTGTTGTTGGCGGAATAACATAACTTCCCGGCCCTAAAGTTCTGGCTCTAAAGGCACGAATACTATTGGTTCCTCCTACTACAAATTGTTTTGATGTTGGTAATGTATTTGAATTTCCGTAAGCAAATCCGGCACCTACAATTAATCGGCTGGCTAGTTCGCTTTCTTTTCCTAATTTCAAATAATGCCTGAAATCTGATTTGATTTTCACATATTGACTAAACGGAACATCAAATATTTTTATGGTATCGTTTTTCTTAATATTTGCTCCTGTAACTAAACCTGTAAGATTTCCGGCTAAATCTAATTCACCATTAAAGTAGATTGTGTTTTTTCGACGCTTCTGCATCGTATTTGTATAGGTATAACTATATGTCGGGCCAAAAATCAACTGTTTTTCAATCACTTTTCCTAAAGCCGGATCTTGCTGAATATCTTCTAAATATTCGGGCGTAACATGATTTGGACTCACATACGTTATATCCATTACATTTAACTGATGTTCTTTTCGAATATTTTCTTTCCATAAATATCCAAAAGAGGCATTAAAAGAATTCAACGCATATAATTGTGTTCTTTTTTGATATTCATATCGCAAAGTTGCTTTGGTTCTTGGCACATATTCGCTGTTTCCTTCAATATGAAAAGGCGTAATAAACCTTGGCCAGGTCAAACTAACTTCTCCTCCAAGTTTATAAATATTTTTTCCTTTATTGACTCCGCCAAGCTGGAAATCGGCACCGCCAAAAACAGAAATTGTAAATAGTTCTGCCCCTTTAAATATGTTTCGGTTATTCCAGTTTACATTGACTTCAGTACCCGTATAACTAGCTGAATTTGTCTTTCCTAAAACCTCAACACGAATAAACTTTTTAGGCAGAAGCGTTAAGTAGTAATACGAATCTAAAGTTTTTGGAATACTATCTGAAGGTTTAAATTCATTTTTTACAAAACTAAAAGTTCCGAGATTCACAAATCGGTTTAAGGTTAAATTATGGTCTTTTCTGTTATACAAATCCCCTTTTTTAAAATATATCGTTCGATCATAAATCCTTGGTTTAAAGGTTTCTGTTGTATCGATGATCGTAATATCTTTATATTGTGTAATATCCCTTTTTCTATAAACCACACTGTCATTCGAAAGTGAATAATTCGGATACACATAAATATTATTGATTTTATACGCTGTAAGGGCTTTTGGCGGCGTATCGGGCTTTATTACAATTCTAACTTTTACTTCGTGATCGCCTTTACTGCTGTCTACCTGAGCTAAAAGATAATCTGGGTTAAAGTAAAAATATCCTTTCTCTTTAAGTCTGGCGTCAATTCGTTCTCTTTCGGCTTTTATAACGTCCAAATCATACGGTTTTCCAACTTTTAATAAACTTCTTCGGCTTGATCTTCCAATAATTCTGGACATTGCTAATGAATCATCTGGGAAAGTTATACTTTTAATGATATATTGTTTTTTAGGAATAACGGTATATTCTGCCGTAACTCGTTTATTTCGAACGGTCGAATCAGCGCTGACACGGGTTTTAAAATAACCTCGGTTTTCGGTAAAATTTCGTAAAACCGAAGCATTATAATCTAAATCGACTTTGCTGAAAAGTACAGGCGGTTCGCCTACTTTATTACGGAGCCAATATCTGGTTCCTTTTTGTTTTTTAGGTTCTCCGGCAAGGTTGTATATCCATAATTTAGGACGTAATCCTAAAATTTGCTTGTTTGGTTTTGGGCGCAATAAATCTTCTAATTCTTTTTCGAGTGCTTTTCTTTCTTTTTTCTTAATTAAAGAATCTTTGACTTTTACAGAACCTCCCACGTAAAGCAAGTCGCCTTCCGGCAAATATTTTGTATTACTGCAGCCTAAAACAAAAAACAGGCAGAACAGTACAAAATACTTTATATATTGATTTTCTATATGATTATGTTTTTTGTTCATTTCCTTCAATTTGATTTTCCTGCTGATCTTCTTCTAGTTTTTCCTTCTCTTTTGCTTCTTTCTTTTTTTGCTTTTCTTTCTCTTTGCGAATTTTTTCTTCTCGAATCATTTGTTTTTCTTGTTCTGAACGATGAAAAAGTTCTCTGAACTTATTGTAACTCATTGTGATTATAAAAGCAACTCCAGTTTCTACAACCTGACCTTCAACTGCTACCTGATATTGGTTTTTTCTGTAAGCACGTACCATATAACGTCCGTCTTTTGTAAGCTGATAATCCAGTGCAACGTCTCCCGCAATATTGGTGCTTTCTTCGTTGGCACGTTCTGCGCCTTCAACGCCAAAACTGCTTCCTACCGTTACTTTTAATCTGTCATCGAGCAGTTTTTTAGAAACAGCAACATTCAAATCAGTTCTGTTTTGCATGGTTCCAGAAGTATAATCTTCTGTAGATTCTAAATCAAAATTGACTTCAAATCCTGTAATTAATTCGCCGGCAAGATTGTTTAATTGCTGCGAAAGAATTTTGCTCACACTTTGTCTTGCCAAAGATTCTGCATTTGTACCGCCGCTTTCACTTGCAAATGGATTTTCGCCCACAAATCGGTTTAATAATAAAAGGGCAAAAACCTGTTTGTTTAGTTCTGCCGGATCTTGTTCTAATTGTTTCAGTTTTGTCTGCGTAAGTTCAACCACATCTGAAGAAACATCATAATTTCCTTCGGGAAGCACGATTCCAAAAGAAATTTCCGGTTTCATTAATTCTCCCTTCATTTTCAATAAAGTCTGAAACGGAAGTTTTTGTTTGTATGTATTTCTTACTGCCGAATCATCGTTTCCAAGTTGGTTTCCTAATAAATCAATTGGCGCGGCATTTACTTTATAAATTGCCGTGATATTTAAATTTGCCATTGTTGGTTCACCATTCCAGGTAATATAACTTCCTTTTTGGATATCAAATTTTCTTTTGATTCCGTTAAAGTTCATTTCATAGGCACCGTCTGTAAACTCATACTTTCCAGTCAAAGTTGTTTTTCCTGATTTATCTATACCGCCAACTAATTCTGCTTCGCCTTTCAACTTCAAATAATCACCATTTGCTTTATCAATTAACAAAGTGAGTTCTGCTTCTTTATCAATCGAAATGGCGACATTTACATCCATTCCTTTTACATCGGACTGATCAAGTTTATTTTGCAAATCAACCGTTTGTTTCAAATACATATTATCTTCATCGACAAACTCTACAATTCCTTCACGATCTGCAATTGAAGGATCTGACTGCGGCATTACGACTGTAAACTTGGTTTCTTTATTAATTTTAATGGTTCCGTCAACAACCGGACTTTCAAGGTTTCCTTTAATATTCAGTTTTGTATCCAGAAACATATCGCCATAAAACAAATCGTTATCGACTTCTTTAGAATGTATAGCTCTAAAATCATCAGCTGTAACAACTAAATTAAAATTATACGCTTTGAAATCAGGAGACTGAATGGTTCCGTCTACAGATAATTCGTTGTCATTTTCATCATTAAGCGTGAATTTATCAAACGTGATTACATCATTATTAAAAGTGATTTTTTCATTATCTGTTTTAAAGAAAGAGTTCAGCTGTGTAATTCTAAAACCGGCATCATTAAAGTTTAATTCGCCCGCAACTTTTGGACTTGATGCATTTCCTATAATTTTAAAGTTTCCGGATAAATATCCCGTTCCGTCTGTTACGTTGCCCATTGTAAAACCCTGAATACTTTTAACATACAATTTATTGATATCTAAATTGAAGTCAAGGTTTCCGTCGTCCATTTTGTAATTTCCGGTTAGGTTTACTTCGTTTCCTTCTCCGGTTAATGCCACATTTGCATTTAGTAAATTAGTGGTTTTATTATCCACTTTTATTTCAATATCGCCAACCGCTTCTCCTCTAAAAGCAAAATCATCAATTTTTAAATCAGAAGTAAAAGTTGGGCTTGTCATTACGTTTTCAACAACAGCATTTCCGTTAATTAAACCCTGCATCAACAGCTTATCTTTTTTAACCATATTCATAATGGTTTCGATTTTGAAGTTCACAAAATCGACTTGCAATGGCGCATTATCCTGCGTTCCCTGTGATTGAACTTTTAATTCATTTCCGTTATTATTTAGGAAAAATTTATTGATGTAAAGACGTTTATCTCCAAATTCTATGGCATTTTCAGGATCGATATTCCACTTATCGTAATTTAAAATGAAGTTTTCGGCATCTATTTTAAAGATATTTTTAGAATCTTCTGCCTTAAATTCACCTGCAATAAAATATTGAGGTTTTTCTTTTGCATCCTGAACTTCAAGCGCATAAGTCAAAACATTATTTTCTACTTTTCCGGATAAACTGGTAAACGGAATTTTTAATGAACCGCTTTCAATTGTTGCAACAGAAACAGAATATTCTAGGGCATTTTCTTTGGCTTCTATATTAATTTTTCCGTCGGAAATTGTATTGTCTGCGTATACAATTCTCGGAATTATTCCTCTTATTTCTAAAGAATCGGTTACGTTATTGTATTTTCCCGTGATTTTAATTGGTTCTAAACCTGTCAGTTTCGGAATTAGTTTAAAAAGAATTGGATCATTGTCAACCGTTACTGTAAAAGCCAAACGCTGTTCGTCAGATTCTCCGTTTGCTTTCGGAGTTTTTAAGTCGATATATTTTGATAATGATTTTTTTATTGCCGCCGTTAATGTTGTCAATTTGTATTTTCCATCGACTTCGGCTTTTAAAAACTGAGAGGAGATTTTAATATTATTTCGTGTATTGTCTGAAAAAGCAATGACACGAACCGAATCTAAAACGATTGGTTCTTTATCCTGCAAAATCTGAACGTTTGAAAGAAACACTTTTCCGTTTAGGAAATCCGGATTACTATTGGCAATATCAGCATCGACATTACCGCGAAGTTTCATTGGTCCGGCATGAAGATTTAATTTTTCAAGATCGGCAATATCCAGGTTTAGTTTTAATTTAATTGACGGATATTTTTCTTGTGTATTTCCACTTGTAACCAAATCAAAATTCAAATTCGGGTCTTGCATTCCTGATTTTACTGTGAATGAACCGTTTGCAATATTTCCTTTTAAAGCTAAATCTCTGTAGGTATATCTGTTGAAAACTGCTTTTTGAACAATTCCGTCTAATTCTGCTTTTGCTGTTTTCGGGTCTAAACCATTTCCTTTTACTTTCGCTTTAAGCGTAATTTTTCCAATCGAATCGTTTTTGATTAATCTTCCTAAATCAAAATCAAGTAAATAAACCGTTGCATCGTATTTCTCTTTTTTCTTAACACGCTGATCAAATAAAGCATCAACTTTTGCATTTCCGAAACTGCTGTTTAAAGCCAGATTGGTTTTAAAATTCTGCACAGAACCTTTAAATTTTCCCTGCAGGTTTATTTGCGACGGAAGCTGAATGTTTTTCGGAATTGTTCCAGCTGGTACAAACGTATTTATGTCTTTAGAAGTCGTAGCTATTTTTTTGATATCTAAATCATAATACGCTTTTTGCGCATCAGGAAGTCCGGTTATTTTCCCCGAAAGGGAAACTTTTGTAGTGCCAATTCCGCTCATTTCGAATTTCGGAATATTCAAATCTTTTACTTTTCCGCTCACACGGCTGTTTATGTATAAAACGGCGTTTGGATTACTTTTAAACGGATTTGTTTTTTGTAAATCGGGAGCAAATAACAAAATGTCTTTGAATCCTATTTTTGAATCTTTTAAATTGGCATCGACAGCAAGATTTGCAATATCTTTTTGAAGCGCTGCGAGTGATTTGTATTCAACATTGATTTTATCTTTTACAAGTGTTTGCGGCGTTTTTAAATACAGATTATTTAAATGAGCATTTTTTGGCCCGTAGAATAAATCTGTTTTTAAAGACTGAATGTTCAAACCGCTTTTTTCTACTGCTGCGAGTGATTTTATATTTCCAGAAATGGTGTCGTTTCCATAATACAATTTCTCGGCTTCAAGATTGAATTTGCTCAAATCTAAATGGCTATAATCGATTCCTTTTGAAGTTGGTTTCGATTGCATATCATCAAACTTAAAAGCAATATTTTGTATGTTGACTTTATTGAGTTTTGCTTTCCAGCCAGCTTGCTTTATGGCTGTTGTATCTAAACTTGGTGTTTGAATTTGTTTGTCTTTTACTCCTAATCGTAGATTTCCGCTAAGATTTTTTAGTTCGAAAGTATCGAAATCTAAAAGCTGTTTATTTAAATCAATTTCATTAACCGATAAATTTAAATTTCCGAGTTTTATTCCCGAATCTAATTTTGAATCTTTATTGTCATAAGCAACATCAATTTTTGACAAACTGATTTTTCCCAGTTTTAATTTGAAGTCTTTGCGCTTTGAAATGGTATCTACGGTTTTTACCGAAACAACTGCAATTTGTTCCACAACATCCTGATTTAAAACTAATTTTAATCCGTTTAAATCGATATTCGGAATATCAAAATCCATTTTATCCAAATCGAATTTATTGAATTTGGTGTCGAAATGTGTCAGTTTTACAGCAATGTCGTTTTTAGAAAAATCGTCTTTAAAATTAAATTTGACATTATCCAAATTAACTTTTACAACTGATATTTTGAATGGTTTAGCATTTGGATCTTCGACTTTTGGCTCTTTTGATTCGAATGCTTTTATGATATAATCGAAATTGAAAACGCCGTCTTTATTTCGGGAAATATTGGCTTTTACATTTTCGAGCGAAACGGAATTGATTTCGAGTTCACTGCTTACGAGTTTAAAAAGGTCAACATCGACTTCTAAGCGTTTTCCTGCCAGCAATGTATCTTTTTTTTGATCTTCAAAATAAAAACCTTCGAGAACTACATCTTTTGGAAATTTAATGGCAATTCGGTCTAAAGTAACTTTGGTTTTAATTTTTTTATGGAGATAGGAAATCGCTTTGTCTTTGGCGAAATTTTGAACAGATGGAACCTGAATTAAGATGATAAGAAGTAATAAAAGTGCCACTACAGAAACCACGCACCATAATAGTACACGAAGTGTTTTTTTAAAATAATGAATAGTTTTCTTATTCATAGGTCAATAAAATACAGGATTTAATTGCTTCTGAAAAAAGCATGGTTACACATCTTACAAAAATGGAAAATTTAAACCTTTAACAATTTACATAATTATTGGCAATTATTCTAAAATTTCACTGTAAAATAGTTAATTTCTTACTTTTATGATTTAGCCACAAAGGCGCTATGGCGCAAAGTTTTTTTATCCTAAATATTTTATAAAAAATTTGTGCTGTCGCATGGTTGAAACCAGTGCTTGCTGAAAATTAAAATTTAATATGGGAAATCTTTTCTTCTAAAAGATTCATTTTCTGCTGAAGTTTAGCTATGAATTTTTGGTGTTGTTCTGATTCGGGATTGAAGCTTCTGTGGCGCAGGCTTTTTTGGATTTCGTCTACTTCCTGCATTGTTGAAATGCTTTCTTGTGAAATGTAGTTTTCGCTGAAAAGTTTCCAGATATAATCGATCGCAATTTGGTTGGGATGGAGCATATCTTCATTATAAAAACGATAATCGCGAAGTTCGTCCATTATGATTTCGTATGACGGAAAGTATTCAGTGTTCAGTTTAAAGTCTTCAGTATTCAACACAGCATGCAGAGCTGAAAATAAGTGTGATTTGCTTAATTGATTTTCTACAAAACCATCTTTTATATGACGTACAGGCGAAATGGTAAAAATGAAATTGATATTTGAGTTTAAAGTCTGGATTAAACCTATAGTGTTTTGAATACTTTTTTGAATTACTTCGATTGATAATAATTCTTTTAAGAATTGCTTTTGAGGCACTTTATGACAATTGGCAGCGATTTCTGTGCTTTCGATATTTCTGTAAATCCAGGAAGTTCCAAATGTGATTATGATATGTGTCGCTTCTTTGATCTTTTTGTTGGTTTCGGTAATAGCTTTGTTTAGTGTTTCTAATAATTCTTGTCGGTCAGCATTACTTAAGTCTGAATGAACTTCGAAACTATGCCAGCGTTCGTTGTGAAAGAAAACATCTTTTTCTGTAAACAATTCTTCTTTGCAAACCCGGCTAAATAATTTCTCAATCGAAACGGGATTGAATATAATTCCAAACGGATTTGTTTGATTTTGAAATTTGAAATAATCAAATTTCTCGGCCATATTTTCTGCAAAACAAGAACCAATAGAAAGTATCTTCGAATTATAATCGATTGGATTGTTACTTCTTGAAATTGGGATTTGGGTTCTGAATTGCATAATATTGTTTTGTGTAAATTTCGGTTAATTTTTAGAAACAAAAAAGCCAGATGCAAATGCACCTGGCTTTTGATTATAAATATCAATTATCTATTAGTAGAAATATTCTACAGTTTCTTCTTCAACGCTTTCTACACTTTTTGTAGGGTAACCATCCGCATTGTATGTATATGTGTAGCTATACCAAAGTTCTCCTTCAGCTTTATCAGTAAGCATATTATGAAGAACATCGTTTGCTTCTCCATCAGTAAAATTAATTTTGTTCCAGCCTAAAACATTCTTAAACGGATTGTTTTTTGTATCGTAAGTGTAGCTATGGCTGTCATTAAAATCATTAATCATATCAACTACTTCTCCATTAGCAAATTTTATTATTACTGTTGCATTAAGAGAAGTTTGTGTTTTAGAGTCGCCAATATATTGTTTAGAAGTAACTGTACCATCTGCATTGTAAGTGTAAAGTTCTTTATTTCCCCAATCCATTCCAGGATCAATTCTAACAAAAGTTGTTAATTTTCCATCTGTGTAAGCATAAGTATTTATTTGCTCAACTGTACCATTAGGAAGTTTATATTCTATTTTAGTAATTAAATCTCCAGTATAAGTGTAATATGCATTTGATTCTCCCGAATCATCAACATCGCTAACAATCTTATTACCATCGTAAGTATAATTTGTAGTTACTTTTCCTTTAGATGTTGTTGTGATTATTTTTTTTAATAATACTCCATCTGTTGTAGACTCATCAGAAGGTGAATCATCACTAGAACAAGATGTTAAAGAAAGAGCTAAAGCTCCAAAAAGAAGTAAAAGTTTTTTCATTTTTTATAGGTTTGTTATTAATTATTAGAATAAATGTAAATGAAACATTACTTATATTCCAATTATTTTTAAACCTATTTTGTTATAAAAAAATCGTATTGTGGCTGCTTTTTGGTTTGTTTTCACCTAGATAAATATAATACATTAAAAACCAAAGCTGTAAGTAAAGTTTTAATGTTTATAAAAAATACACAAAAAATTAGGCTTCCGTAAAACTACTTAGCTCTTTTCTTAAGTTTTACGCTCAAGCCAAAAAGTTTTTCAAAATTTTTATATTTAAAAATTTACATTTTTAATAACAATAATCAAGTTCAGAAACTAAAACATTTGCTTACTTTTGCATCTTCCATTTTTTTAAACTATCTATGAAATTATTATATTCTTATATAATCAAACACAAAATGCTTTTGCTTTTTGCGTTGATTATGGCCTCTATAAACATTTGTTTCAGTTTATCAGACTCTATTATTACCGGTAAATTAATGCAGGATTGCGGTGTTGGATTACACAAATACGAAGGAAATCCAACTGGTTTTATCAAATCCCTTTCTTTTTGGCTTGGACTTTCGCTTGGTGCTGCGATGATTTCCAGAATTACCAAAAACTTTCAGGATTATTTCACCAATGTGGTGATCCAGAGAACCGGCGCACAAATGTATACCGACGGAATTAAAAAATCGCTCGATTTACCTTACGCCGAATTTGAAGATCAGCGAAGCGGTGAAACTTTGAGTAAGCTAACCAAAGTCCGTTCTGACTCTGAAAAATTAATCACGCTTTCGATTTCTTTGATTTTTCAAACCGTTATCGGATTCATTTTTGTAATTCTTTATGTTGCTCGAATTGATTACCGAATTTCGATTATCTTTTTAATTACAGCACCAATTATTGCTTTGGTAAGTTCTTATTTAGGTAAAAAGATCAAGATTGTTTCTAAGAAAATTGTCAATCAAACGAATGCTTTGGCTGGTTCTACAACGGAGAGTTTACGAAACATCGAATTGGTAAAAAGTCTTGGTTTAACGTATCAGGAAGAGAAACGTTTGAACTTAAACACTTTTAAAATTCTTCAATTAGAATTAGAAAAAATCCGATTCATTCGAAGCTTGAGTTTTATTCAGGGAACAACGGTTCACTTTTTAAGAACCTGTGTTGTTTTCACTTTATATTATTTCCTATTTGGAGGAAAAATTATTGTGGGTGATTTGCTTACAATGGTATTCTTTACCTTTTTCATTTTTGGTCCGCTTCAGGAACTTGGAAATTTCATTATTGCTTTGAATGAAACCAAAGTCTCAATGGAAAATTTCAAAACATTATTAAGCGCTCCAAAAGAATTCCGTCCGAAAAGTCCAAAACATGTTGGAGCAATTCAGTCGTTATTATTTTCGAATGTGAGTTTTCAGCATAAAACGGCAAAATTCAAAGCAGTTGAAAATATCAACTTTGAAATTAAACAAGGTCAAACTGTTGCGTTTGTCGGCCCGTCTGGTTCCGGAAAAACGACTTTGGTAAAACTATTAGTTGGATTGTATACCCCGGCTGAAGGTCAGGTTCTTTATAACGAAATTGATTCTACCGAAATTGATTTACTTGATCTAAGAAAACAATTAGGTTTTGTAACACAGGATGCACAATTATTCTCTGGAACAATCCGCGAAAACTTATTATTTGTTAAACCAAATGCAACCGACGAAGAATTATACGATGCCTTAAAAAGAGCAAGCTGTGATAAACTTCTTAAGCGTGCCGAAGATGGTTTAAACACTACAATTGGTGAAGGCGGAATTAAAGTTTCGGGTGGAGAAAAACAACGTTTATCTATCGCAAGAGCTATTCTTAGAAATCCGAATTTATTGATTTTTGATGAAGCGACTTCGGCGTTGGATTCTATTACTGAAGAAGAAATCAATGCGACAATTAGAAATATATCTGATAAAAACAGAATCACGGTTTTAATTGCACACCGTTTATCTACTGTAATGCATGCTGATAGAATTTTTGTTCTGGAACAAGGTAAAATCATTGAGCAAGGTAAACATGATAATTTAATTGTGGAAAGAGGTTTGTATTATGCTATGTGGCGTCAGCAGATTGGGGAAAGAAAATAGTTTTTGAGGTTCTAAGTTGCTGAGATACTAAGATTCTAAGTTTTTAAATAATGATCCATTAAACGTTTTATTTGTCATTTATCCTTCGACAAAAGGGAATAAAATGAGAAAATACTACAAATACAAAACCCGACAGATTTTTAAAATCTGTCGGGTTTATGTTTTATTTGATAAAATCAATTATAACATTTTGTACTTATTAATAAATGTATTCTGTGATTTTAAATCTTTCTGATACTTTTACAGGATATCCTTCTTCATTATAGACGTATTCTATGTTAGAAGAATTTGAATTTAAATAATTTCCATTCCATAAAACAGATGACATAGTTGTTTTAACTGCATTATTTACAAATACATCCTTCATTAATAAATCAAATCCTAAAACATTTTTAAAAGGATTATTATTTGTATCATATTCATATAAATATTCTGTCGTGTCTGTATCATAATAATTGATATACGAACCCCAACTAATCACCGAAACTCGTTTTGTCAAATTTCCATTGACAAAAGTAAGCTGATCAATATTACGTTCTAACTCGATATCTCCTAATTTCTCTGCTTCAAAAAATTCTAAATCTTTATAATATGTTTTCATTACAGCATTGCTATCAGCATTATACGTGTAAACACTTCTCTCTCTATAGCTTCCATTTGGATATTTAGCTGTAAAATTTTTTGAGTAAGCTGTAGAAACCAATTTGTTGTTTTCATAAGCATATGAATATTCTTCTTTCTTTACATCACTGCCACTTTGAGTATTATACTTAATTTCTTTAACAATAAAATCTCCCTCGTAGGTATAATCAGTCCTTTCATTTTTACTCGTTTTACTTACGATCTTATTTCCATTATAAGAAAGCGTTTCTAAAATTTCAGAAGAATTGTCCGAGTTACTAATCTTTATTGTCTTTGGCAAGACTACAAATTGTTGTCCTAGCTTCATATTATATGTCTTATTATTACTATTAGTATCTTCATCTACAGAAGAACACGAACTCAAGACAACTAAGAAAGCCGTTAAAAAATAAAATAAATTCTTTTTCATAATATTTTGGTTTTAAATTAACCCTCAAAATAATCTGCTTTTCATTTTACTTATTACCCCTAAAAGCTATCAAAATAACATTTTAAGCCATTTCATGTAAATGCAAAAAACCCGACAGGTTTTTAAAACCTGTCGGGTTTACTATAGGAATAAAAAACTTAGTCCCTTAGAATCTTAGCACCTCAGAACCTTATTTAAGAAACTCAATCGCTTTATCCAAAGCCTCAGCAATTCCATTTGCATTTTTTCCTTTTCCAGATGCGAAGAAAGGCTGTCCTCCTCCATTTCCGTCAATATATTTTCCTAATTCTTTGATTACCGCATTAGCATTTAAGCTTTTGCCTGCAACCAATTCTTTAGCGATATAACAATGAATATTTGGTAAACCATCTTCTACAGAAGCCAAAAACACAAACGAATCTGGTTTTGAACTTCCTAATGCAGAAGCCAAATCTTTAGTCGAAGCCATGCTTAAATCAACTTGTTTAGCAAGGAAATTTACTCCGTTTACCTCTTGGAAATCTTTCTCTAATTCTGATTTTAAAGCCCCTACTTTTTCTTTTAATAATTGCTCAATTTGTTTTTTCAACTTAGCATTATCATCCTGAAGCGAAGCAACAGATTTTAAAATATCCTGCGGATTTTTAAGCGTTTCTTTTATCTCTGCCAATGTGTTTTCCTGGTTTAGATAGAAGTTTTTCACTGCATCACCAGTAATTGCTTCGATACGACGAATTCCAGCTGCAACAGCACCTTCAGAAATAATTTTGAAATGCCAAATCTCTGCTGTATTTTTTACGTGAATACCACCGCATAATTCTTTACTATCACCAAATTCAATCATACGAACATTATCGCCGTATTTCTCACCAAATAAAGCCATTGCGCCTTTATCCAATGCTTCCTGAATTGGAATATTTCTGTGTTCAACCAACTGTAATTGTGCTTCAATTTGAGCGTTTACAGAAGCTTCAACTTGTTTAATCTCTTCATCAGAAACTTTGCTGAAATGTGAGAAGTCAAAACGCAGGTAATTCGGATTTACCAACGATCCTTTTTGCTCCACATGCGTTCCTAAAATGCTTCTCAAAGCTAAATGCATTAAATGCGTAGCCGAGTGATTTTTTGAAGTTGAAGTTCTTAAATCAGTATTTACTTTTGCTACAAAACCTGCTTCTACATTTTCAGGAAGCTGTTTTGCAAAATGCAAAATCAAGTTATTCTCTTTTTTAGTGTCGATAATTTCAATTGTTTCGTTTGCCGAAACCAATGTTCCTTTATCACCGACTTGTCCTCCACCTTCTGGATAAAATGGCGTATTATCTAAAACGATTTGGTACAAAATACCATCTTTTTTAGAATCAACTTTTCTAATACGAGTAATTTTTACTTCGTTTTCTGTTTTATCATAACCTACAAATGTTTCTACATTTCCAGGAATCAAAACATTCCAGTCTTCTGTTGAAACTTCAGATGCTGCACGAGAACGTGTTTTTTGTTTTTGCAATTCAACTTCAAATTCTGCTTCATTATAAGAGAAACCTTTTTCTTTTAGAATTAAAGCTGTCAAATCTTTTGGGAAACCAAATGTATCATACAATTCAAAAACCTTAGCACCAGAAACTTCTTTTCCTGTAGTTTCTGTAACTACATTTTCCAACAATTGTAAACCTTGATCTAAAGTTCTTAAGAAAGAAGCTTCTTCTTCACGAATTACATTGGTAACTAATTGCTGCTGTGATTTAATTTCAGGGAAAAATTCTCCCATTTGGTTTGCCAGAACTTCTACCAATTTATTGATAAACGGTTCTTTAGTATTCAAGAATGTAAATCCGTAACGAATTGCACGACGTAAAATTCTACGAATAACATAACCAGCACCAGTGTTTGACGGTAATTGTCCGTCAGCAATTGCAAAAGCAACCGCACGAACGTGATCTACAACAACACGAATTGCGATGTTGGTTTTATTTTGTTCTTCGCTGATGTTTTTTACTTCATCAGATGTATATTTTAAACCTGTAATTTGTTCTACTTTTTCAATAAGCGGTGTAAAAACATCGGTATCATAATTTGATGTTTTTCCTTGCAAAGCCATACACAAACGCTCAAATCCCATTCCGGTATCAACGTGTTGAGCAGGAAGTTTCTCAAGAGATCCGTCAGCTTTACGGTTGAATTCCATGAATACATTATTCCAGATTTCAACTACTTGCGGGTGATCGTTGTTTACCAAACTTTTTCCTGTAACCAAAGCTTTCTCAGCTTCCGGACGTAAATCAACGTGAATTTCAGAACAAGGTCCGCATGGTCCCTGATCTCCCATTTCCCAGAAATTGTCTTTTTTATTTCCAAGAATAATTCTGTCCTCATCAATTAAAGTTTTCCAGATATCCCAAGCTTCCTGGTCAAAAGGAACATTATCTTCTTTACTTCCTTCAAAAACAGAAACATAAAGATTTTCTTTTGGAATTTTATAAACTTCTGTCAAAAGCTGCCAAGCCCAGTTGATCGCTTCTTTTTTGAAATAATCTCCAAAAGACCAGTTTCCTAACATCTCAAACATAGTATGATGATACGTATCAAAACCTACATCTTCAAGGTCATTATGTTTTCCAGAAACACGAAGACATTTTTGCGTATCGGCTATTCTTGGACTTTTTGGAGTTCCGTTCCCTAAGAAAAATTCTTTAAACTGGGCCATTCCCGAGTTATTGAACATTAAGGTTGGATCGTCTTTAAGAACGATTGGAGCCGATGGAACAATAAGGTGTCCATTGCTTTTAAAAAAGTCTAAAAATTGCTTACGTACGTCTTGTGATTTCATATTTAAATTAGAAAATGTATCTGTTTACAAATGTGTCAATTTGATAATGTGATAATTAGAAAAAATCTTAAATTAATAATGCGTTAATTTTAAAATCGAAAATTAAAACTTATGTTTTACAACAATAAATTCCCTATTTTGCGCATTATATAATTATGTAATTCCCCCAAATTATCAAATTATTTTGTTCTTGTAAAAAAGTCGTCAACAACTGAAACATTTAGCACTTTTGTTCGACTAATTGATTTTACAAGCTGCAAAAATAGCGTATTTTAAAATATGGCGAAAGTAAAATATTATTACGACTCAGAAAATCTGGCTTATACAAAAATAAAAACCAGAAAAAGAATCAAAATCGGTTATGCTTTACTGTTTTTAGTGGCTTCGGCATTGTTTGGATTTTTAGTTTTTGTACTTTTAATTAACACACCGTATTTTGAAACACCGAAAGATCGTTTGCAGGCACGAGAAATTGAAAATTTAAAACTGCAATATTCAATTTTGAATAAAAAACTGGACGAAATTGACGCTGCCGCAGATGCATTAGAAGAACGAGACAATAATATTTACAGAGTATATTTTAATAAAGCTGAAATTCCGGATTCTATTAGAAAAGCAGGTTTTAGAAACCCTGAAAGATATAAGATTTTAGAAGGTTACAACAATTCGCAGCTGGTTTTGAATACGACAAAAAGAATTGATAAACTTTCAAAAGAATTAGCAATTCAGTCTAAGTCATTAGACGAAATACTGAAATTAGCCGGTGCAAAAGAAAGTTTATTATTAGCAATTCCGGCGATTCAGCCCGTGCGAAATGAAAATTTAAAACGTGTTGCTTCTGGATTTGGATACAGAATCGATCCTTTCACGAAAGTGCGAAAAATGCACAACGGAATGGATTTTACTGCCAACACAGGAGCGCCTGTTTATGCCACCGGCGACGGTGTTGTGGCAAGGGCTGACAACACGGCTTCGGGCTTTGGGAACCATGTAGTGATCAGGCATGGTTTTGGATATGAGAGTTTGTACGCGCATTTAAGCAAATACAACTGCAGACCCGGACAACATGTCAAACGCGGTGATGTTATAGGTTATGTAGGAAGCACAGGAAGATCTGAAGGGCCGCATTGTCATTATGAAGTCCATAAAGATGGTAAAGTTGTAAACCCGCTGAACTTCTATTACGGTAATATTTCGGCGGCAGAATACGTGGCAATTTCGAAAATGGCAAACCAGGAAAATCAGTCATTAGATTAATACTACAAAAAGTATTATTTTTGAAATAAATTAGAAACAAAAAAACATGCATATTGAGCTTTCAAAAGATAAAAGATATTACAGCATTGGCGAAGTTGCCAAAGCTTTTAATGTCAATCCATCCTTGATACGATTTTGGGACAGCGAATTTGATATTCTAAAACCAAAAAAGAACGCCAAAGGCAACAGAATGTTTACTCCAGAGGATGTAACCAATCTGCAATTGATATATCATTTAGTTAAAGAAAGAGGTTTTACGCTTGAAGGAGCCAAAACACATTTAAAAGAAGGTCAGAAGAAAACATTAGATAAATTCGAAATAATACGTAAATTAGAGACCATTAAAACACAATTAAACGACATCAAAAACGAATTGTAATTAAAAATAGAAATAAACTTAAATCAAAACAAATATGAAAAAGTGGTTAATCCCTGTAGGAATTATTATCGCATTTATTGCTATTATCGCATTTTGGTCGATTGGAATTAAAAATACTGCTTTACAGCACAGTCAAGCTGTAAGTAAAGAATGGGGTAACGTACAAACAGCTTACCAAAGAAGAAATGACCTTATTGGGAATTTAGTAAACACGGTAAAAGGTGCTGCTGATTTTGAAAAATCAACTTTAACAGCAGTAATCGAAGCTCGTGCAAAAGCGACTTCTGTAACTATTGATCCAAGTAATGTAACTCCAGAGCAATTGGCACAATTCAATCAGGCTCAAAGTGGTGTAACTTCATCTTTATCAAAATTATTGGTTTCTGTGGAGCAATATCCAACATTGAAAGCAAACGAGAATTTCTTGAAATTACAAGATGAATTAGCAAGTACAGAAAATCAGATTTTAACAGCTAGAACTCGTTTTAACGAATCTGTACAAACTTATAATGGATATGTTTTAAAAATTCCAAACAACTGGTTCCTGAGCGAATACAAAGAAAAACCATACTTCGAAGCTTCTACCGGAGCAGACAAACCAGTTGAAGTAAAATTCTAAGAATTTAATATTTTTAGAAAATAATCTAAAATCACAAATCTAAACTCTAAAATATTTCACATGTCAAAAGTAGAAGATTTTTTAACCAAAGCAGAAGAGCAGGAAATTGTTGAA
The DNA here is from genome assembly GCF_002482975.1 of Flavobacterium sp. UBA7680. Classification (GTDB taxonomy): domain Bacteria; phylum Bacteroidota; class Bacteroidia; order Flavobacteriales; family Flavobacteriaceae; genus Flavobacterium. The sequence goes on from NZ_DLHA01000018.1 coordinate 58,937, forward strand.
GCTATTCGCATGGCCGAAAATAATACTTCTGGCGAAATTAGGGTTCATATAGAAAAAACAACTTCTAAAGCTCATTATGACCGGGCTTTAGAAGTTTTTCATGAATTGCGAATGCATGAAACCAGACTAAAAAATGGTGTATTGCTCTATTTTGCAGTTGATGATAAAAACTTCGTAATTTGCGGAGACAAAGGAATCGATGATTTAGTTGCTGATGATTTTTGGGATTGTACCAAAGACATTATGACCAATCATTTTAAATCTGGTAACTTTAAACAGGGAATTGTTGATGGTATTTTGAATGCCGGAGAACAACTTAAAAAACATTTTCCTTCATTAGCAGACGATACAAACGAATTATCTAACGAAATCTCAAAAGGATAAATAATGAAAAATTCCAATAATAAAATTTTAAATTCCAATAGAATTTTTCAGTTTACTCTTTTGTTTATCACGCTTTTTATCAGCAATAACATTTTTGCTCAATTCGATATTCCAAAAAAACCTGATTTTCAAACTTCTGTTTATGACTACGCAAATGTTTTAAGTGCTTCTGAAAAAACGCAGTTAGAAGAAAAATTAGTTCGTTATTCTGATTCTACTTCCACTCAAATTGTAGTCATTACTATCGAAAGCTTAAAAGGCGAAGATATTGGAATTCTTACTCCAAAATGGGCTCAGGAATGGGGAATTGGACAAGCAAAAGAAGATAATGGGGTTTTAATTTTATTGGCTAAAGCCGAAAGAAGAATCTGGATTTCGCCTGGTTACGGATTAGAAGATCGTTTAACGGCAGGAATTGGAGGGGAAATTACCCGAAATATTATTATCCCTGAATTTAAAGCAGGAAGTTATTATCGCGGACTTGATAAAGGTGCCGATGCACTTTTTGATGTTTTTAAAGGCAAATATAAAGGCGAACGCAAACAATCTAAAGGAAAAGACTTTCCTATACTTCCATTTATCGTTATTGTTGTAATTGTTTTAATTTTACTTTCTCGCGGCAAAAGAGGAGGTGGAAATTCTGGCAGCAGTGGCGGCGGTCCAAGTCTAATGGATGTAATCCTTTTAAGCAGTCTCGGCAGAAGCAGCGGCGGTGGATTTGGAGGTTTTGGCGGAGGATCATCTGGCGGAGGCGGAGGTTTCGGCGGTGGATTTGGCGGCGGCGGATTCTCTGGAGGAGGTTCTGGCGGAAGCTGGTAGGAATTTTGCTTCAAGTTTTCTTTGTTTCAGGTTTCAAGTTAGGATTCATGTTTAAAAAATCTTATTTTTACAATTTACAATTCAATATAGATGTTATCACATAAAGCGAAATACGCCCTTAAGGCCTTACTTTATTTAGCAGAACAAGACGAAAATCACATTTCTAGAACTATAGAAATTGCTGATGGCGCTAACATTCCTAAAAAGTTTTTAGAACAGATTTTATTAGACTTAAAACGAGGACGTTTTGTGAGCAGTAAACAGGGGAAATTTGGCGGATATTACCTGATAAAATCAAAAAATGACATCACTTTGGCAGAAATTCACCGATTATTTGACGGTGCAATTGCACTTTTGCCATGTGCTTCTTTAAATTTTTACGAGCCTTGCTCTGATTGTAAAACCGAGTCTGAATGCAGTCTGCGTCACGGTTTAATGCTTATTAGAGATAAAACTTTGAAGGCTATGGAAGGCATCACAATCGCTTCATTAGTAAATAAATAAAAAAATATTTTCTAATTCCTAGTAAATCGATAGAATTAATATTTATATTTGCACAAAATAATTAACTAACCATTTACAAAAATTTTAACATGAAAGTACATTTTAGACGATCGAGTGTATCAAAACTTTTGCAAAATAAACAAACAAAGCTTTCTGCTTCTGTAAAAAGAAATTCATCTATGATGTGTATGTGCTGTTGATTTAAAAAAATTTTATTTTAAATTCTACTAATCATATATACTTACTATAAAACATGAAAAATTCTACTAAAAATATACTTACAATTTTATTCTTTTTAACCTTCTCTATTTCATTTGCACAAAACATTGAAGGTGTAGTTACAACAAGCGAAAACGTACCTTTAGAAGCCGTAAACGTGGTAATTAAAGGAACTACAACAAGTGCTGTTACAGATAACAGCGGTAAATTTACAATCGATTCAAAAGGAAGATTACCAATAACACTTTTAGTTCAGTATGTTGGTTATACAACATCTGAAATTGAAGTTACTTCAATCCCTGTAAATCCTATTCAGGTTTTACTTAAAGAAGAAAACGAACTTATTGAAGTTGTCGTTTCTTCAAGAAGAAGAATTGAAAAAGTTCAGGATGTGCCAATTGCCATTTCTGTTATTACAGGAAAACAAGCAGAACAAACAGGAGCTTTTAACGTAAACCGTATTAAAGAATTAGTTCCTTCGGTTCAGCTTTATTCTTCAAATCCAAGAAATACAGGTATCAATATTAGAAGTTTAGGTTCTCCATTTGGTTTAACAAATGACGGTATCGATCCGGGAGTTGGATTTTATGTTGACGGTGTTTACTACGCTCGTCCGGCTGCGACAACTCTTGACTTTATCGACGTAGAACAAATCGAGGTTTTACGTGGACCACAAGGTTCTTTATTCGGAAAAAATACAACTTCTGGAGCATTCAATATTACAACTCGCAAACCAAGTTTTACATCAGGTGCTGACTTTGAAGTGAGCTACGGAAATTACTCCTTCTTACAGGCTAAAGCTTCTGTTACTGGTGCTTTAGGAAGCAAAGTTGCAGGTAGATTATCTTTCTCAGGTACATCACGTGATGGTTTAGTGGATAATGTTGCAACTGGAAGGTCTACCAATACATTAAACAATCAAGGTATTAGAGGTCAGTTACTTTGGACTCCAACTGTAAATACTAACGTTATATTTGCGGCTGATATTACAACGCAGCGTCCTGATGGTTATGCACAAGTTGTTGCTGGTGTTGCTCCAACTCAAAGAGCGGCTTATCGTCAATTTGATGCTATTATTAAAGATTTAAATTATCAGCTTCCAAGTCAAAATGCATTTGATCGTAGAATTGATCAGGATACACCTTGGCGTTCTAATCAGGATATGGGAGGTTTATCTTTAAATGTTGATACAAAAATTGGAGGCGGAACTCTTACTTCTACAACTGCATGGCGTTTTTGGAATTGGGATCCGTCAAATGACAGAGATTTTACAGGATTACAAGTATTAGCTAAATCTCAAAACCCAACAAGACAAACTCAAATTACACAAGAGGTTCGTTACGCAGGACAGTTAACATCTAAAATTAGTGGTGTTGCCGGAGTATTCTTTATTGATCAAACATCTCAAACGGATGGAACAGAAGAATCTGGAAACGCACAATGGAGATTTTCTCAAAGCACTACTAGCGCATTATGGAAAACTCCGGGGCTTTTTGAAGGATACGGAATCAAAACTGATGCAAGAATCAGAGCTTCGAGTGCTGCGGTATTTGGACAAATTGACTGGGCAATTACAGATTGGTTACACGTTTTACCAGGTTTAAGATATAACTTTGACAAAAAAGACGCGCATTACGCTCGTACAACATACGGAGGTTTACAAACTACTGATCCGGCATTGTTAGCGTTGAAAAAATTAGTTTATTCTGATCAGGCTTTTGATTCAAGTACAGATAACACTGACTTTTCTGGAAACATAACGGTTACTTTCAAAGCAAATGACAGAATCAATGCTTATGGAACTTTTGCAAAAAGCTACAAACCGGTTGGTGTAAACGTTGCGGGTCTTCCAACAGATTCTAAAGGCGCTCCTTTATTAGATCTTGCTGTTATTAGACCTGAAAAAGTATATCATTATGAAGTTGGGGTAAAAACTTCTCCTTTCAAAAATTCAATCTTCAATATTGCTGCGTTTAAAACAGACATTAAAGATTTTCAAACTAACGTTCAGGCTGCTGAATTGGGTGTAAACCGTGGTTATCTTGCTAATGCAGATAAAGTACGTGTACAAGGTGTTGAATTAGATGCAAGTTTTGTAGTAAGTTCTCATTTAACGATAAATGGTGCTGCAACTTATACAGATGCTATTTATGAAAAATTCACTAATGCACCGCTTCCGTTAGAAGAAACTGGAGCTCCGGTATCTTTCAAAGATGTTTCTGGAACTAATCTTCCGGGTGCTTCAAGATGGGCAGGATCTTTAGGCGGAGAGCTTTCTGATAGTGCAAGATTCTTTGGAAACGCTGGAAAAGTTTTCCTTGCTATTGATTCTTATGCTCGTTCTGAATTTTCTTCAAGCCCTTCGGCTTCAAAATATTTAGTTGTACAAGGCTATGCAATTTTTAATGCTCGTTTAGGTTTCCGTGCATCTCAAGGTTTATCTGTTCACTTTTGGGGACGTAACCTTTTAAATAAAGATTATTATGAGCAGTTATTGCCTGCAGGAGGTAACGCAGGACAATATGCTGGTGTATTAGGTGACCAAAGAACTTACGGAATCACATTGAAATACAACTTATAAAATAAATTAAGAATTAAAACTAAAAACTGAATTAACGGGATGCGCTTAAAAGCGTATCTCGTTTTTTTTGCAAAATACTTTTTGAAAGCATAATTTACCTTAAACTGTTATTTTAAAAACCTATAGAGGTATGTTGTTCTGTCTTAAACGTTGAATTTAGTGTTTTAGGCAATTATTCTTCTTCTAGTTGGAAGATAATTAGCAATATAACCGAAATACTAAATGCAGAATTATTACAATTTTACAGTTTCAGATAATCAAATGTCGTACAATCCTTATTGGTACGTAAAGTCAAATATCATTTTAAAATGTATATCAGGAATTTTAGTTTTGGTTTCTGGGTCTGTTTTATCACACTTGAGTGATTTTAAAATCGGATTTATTTTCTCAATTCTTATAAGTGCTGTTTTAATTTTTAATGGCATTTATAAATTCGTGATTAAAAATAAAACGACATTTATTTTTGACAAAACAGAAAACGCTTTGTACAAAATTACATTGTGGGGTAAAAAGAAAATGATTTCCCTGAATAATGTTATAGATATTGTATCAAAATCCGGATCAATGAGTTATCATTATGTTCTTACTTCTAAGGAAAACAAAAAAATTAAAAAGATCAAATTAACATCCAGCATTAAAAACGAAAATAAATCCAATCCCGAAGTACGCTTTTTAGAAATGGAAATCATACCGCAGCTGGAATCTTTTTTAAACTTAAATAGTAAAGTCATCTTTTTCGAATCAAAGTATTGTTCTACAATTTAGATTTTAGATTTTACAAAAAACTCGGATCAAATTAAAATTTGATCCGAGTTTTTTGTATTCCTCTGTCACTTTGTTACTTTGAACCTTTGTCTCTTTAAGCCTCTGAACCTCAAAAAAACCTATTCTCTCTGCCTTCTTTTCCCTCCTTTTTCAGAACCAGTAAAGTTTCCGATTTTATATGCCAGAGAAAACATTACGTAACGTCTTAAAACAGTGTTTTCTTCATCGCGAATTGCAGTTGCAGAAATCGTTCTTGTAGCACTTAAATTTTGATTTAAAACATCATATACTTTTACTTTTGCGTAAAGCTTTTTATCAAAAAATCCGTACGATAAACTAGTGTTCCATAGATAAAAATCTTTTTTGAAATCTCCCGAAATATTCGAATTATAAGTGTATCCGAAATCATTTCCGAAGATTAAATTTTCTGGCCAGTACGTTGTTGTCTGTAAATTGATTCGGTGTACCACATTTGAAGTTGCATCTCTTGAATAATTTTCATATTTCGACTGATTGTATGACAAATTATAAGATGGTGCAATAGTCAATATTTCTCCATAATCATATGATAAATAAACCTTTGGAGTAATCGAAGTTGATTTTGCATTGTATAAAACAGCATTTGTAAATCCTTTGTCAAAAGTATAACCAGCATTTAATCCTAAACCGTATCTTAAAGTATGTGCTCCTCTTTTTACCGACTGATTCCAGTTTGCGCCAATAGATGCATTATAAACGCCAGAAATATTTACATAAGTTGTATTTCTTTTTCCGCTTTCGTCATAAATAGAAGTCGACACGATATCATTATCATAATAATCTCCTTTTAAATATAAACTGTAACCAGAACGCGAGCGGAAATCGTAATTTTTGAAATTGAAATTTACACTGCTTTTTTCTATCGGATGTAAATTTGGATTTCCGACAATAGTATTCAGCGGATTATTAAGGTTCACAACAGGCATTAACTGCGTTGCAGACGGCAGTGCATTTGAATAATCATATTTAATGGATAAATTTTTAGAACGTGTAAACTTGTATCTAAATAGCGCAGTCGCAAATGGCAATGCATATTTTTTACTTAAATCGGTCGCATTGTTTAAATACAACGAATGATTATTAAAATTTACGATTGAAGTTCTACTGTCAAGATTTAATGTAAACTTGTTTTTTTGCAGTGTAATTCCGGCTTTTGGTGTAACCGAATTTTGTATCGAACTTGTATAGTTACTCAAAGACAAATTTAAATCACTATATTCTTGTGTATCAGGATTGAAATTAAAAGTCTTTTGATCGTTTACAGAACTATTCCAATCAAAATCAGATCCAAATCTCACTCTTAAAGAATCAGTTATTGGTTCTGTATATTCGATATCTGCAGAATAAGCGTCGCTGCTGTTTTTTTGTTTTGTAGTTTGATTTCTTTCGTCATTCGGCTGATTATCCTGGTGGAAAATTGTTTCAGAAAGGTTCAAACCATTAGTATCCGTACTTGTATTATTATTGGTAAAAACAAAACTTAGATTTCGAGATTTCTTTTCGAAAGTTTTATTGAAATTGATCATATTTCCAAAATTAAAATTGTCACTTTCAGAATATGATTTAGAATTGCTTTCGTTTAACGCATTTCCGTTTTCATCTTCAGAAGAACTTGATGAAGTCGAATTGCTGTTCGTACGCGATTGATTCAGCTTTGGTGCCACAACAATTCGCATACTTGGATTAATTTTATATTCTAATTCAAAATTGACATTGTTTCCGGTGCTTTCATTTCTTGTTTTAGATTCGGCCTCTGTAATAATATTCCCAGTCGGTAAAAAACTAAGCTGATTCGATTTGCTATCGTTATTATTAATCGAATTCGAAAAATTATAACTTCCCATCGCCAGCAGGTCTTTCGTCCAGTCGTCAGAATAATTAAGTCCAACTAAATTTGATTGTGTAATTCCTTTTCCGCTTCCGCCAGAACTTGTACTTCCACCTCTTCCGCTGCTGTTTCTGCCGCCCGCCATATTATCAAAAACATCATCCATAGAAAATCCGGTTGCGTTTATATTATTGGAGGAAGCCAGTAAGCTTATTTTTTGTTTATTATTAAAATAATTGAGGTTGACATTGGCTTCATAACGATCATCTGTACCATAACCGCCCATTATTTTTCCAAAATAACCTTTGTTTTTCTTTTCATCAATGGTAATATTAATACTCGAAAAATCTGAAGTTGATTCTTGTTTAGCCAATTCTTCTTTCTTGGTTTTAAAATCAGAAACCTGAATCTTTTTTATAATATCTGCCGGTAAATTTTTAACGGCAATGGCTCCGTCTTTATCAAAAAAAGTTTTTCCATTTACTAAAACCTGATTGACCTCTCGCCCGTTTACGGTAATTTTTCCATCATTATCGACATCAAATCCGGGCAATTGTTTCAGTAAAGTTTCGACATTAGAATCTGGACGGACTTTATAAGACGCCGCATTAAATTCTAAAGTATCTTTTTTGATTGTTATAGGCGCAGCTTCTGTTTTAATAACAACATCATTTAAGGCGTTTACATTTTCAAGCATGTATATTTTACCGAAATCTTTACTTTCTGTAAGTCCTTTATATTCTTCAAAATAGGTTTGATATCCCATATAACTTACCTTCAAAAATACAGGTTTGTCATATTTTTTAATGTCCATTCTAAAAGCACCATTTTTATCTGTAGTGGCATATTCAATAACGGTAGAATCTTTAATTGTAGTGAAATAAACTGTCGCCATTTCCAGCGGCAATTGGGTATTGACGTCTAAAATTGCTCCTCTAATAGTAATATCATTCTGCGAATGGGCGGTAAAGACGAAAAGGAAGAAAAACGATAAAAATGAATAAATCTTAGTCATAAAAAATTTGGTTAGTTAGATGTTTAGACTACAAAAAAACGAAAAGGTTTAATTGTAGTTTTTACATTTATTCAAATAGTATGCCATTTTAAGATTTATTAAGGTAACGAAAAATATCTTAAAAGCTTCACATAAACACATAAATATCTGATTTTCAAAAATTTAAACCCGGCAAAAAAGGGTAAAACTCCCCTTTTAAAAACAGTATTTAACCTAACTCCTATTTCATCAAAATACAAAAACTTTGCAGCAACAACCAAAAGGAGAATTCAGAAAATCCTAAAACAGAGTATGACAGAAAAGTCGAAAACTGATAAGAGTAGGCAACTTAAAACCAATTACCATGAGAAATATTTTTAAAGGTTCCTTAAGAGGATATGTATGTGAAGATTGTCTTGAAGCCGTATCTGAAGTAGAAATTTTAATTTATCATCCATACAGAAACGCTGATTCTACGGCAAATACAGCATCAAATGCAAAAGATACATTTCGTTTTGTTTCAAAAGAAGAAGCAAAACAAAGAGCAGAATTACTAGCGTATAAAGCAAAAACAGATGCAGAAGGTAATTTTCAAATTGAAGTTAGTGAAAACCATCTTGACGCAAGCTTCGATATTGATTTTGTGTGCGGCACTGTTCCGCCAAAACATCCTAAACCAAAAAGAGATGAAATAGTACAGTTGCATATTACGACTTTTTCGATGCGTTTAGAGCTTGAAAAACAAGCAAAAGATGAAAAATACAGATGGAATTACGCTATTGCTTATAAATGGTGGTGTTATATTCGCGGACACTTTTTTGATGCATGGGTTATCTGCGGTCATTTAATGAACTGCCAGACTAATAAACCCATTGCTAATGCAAAAGTTACGGCAATGGATGCCGATTTTTTAACGGATGATAATTTAGGAACGGCAACAACGGATTCAAACGGGCATTTTAGAATTGATTATACTTCTGCCGATTTTAAAAAGACTTTTTTATCGCCATGGATAAACATAGAGACTGATCCTAGTTTTCTCTCTTTTCAAAGCGGGCCTGATGTTTATTTTAAAGCGGAATTAGGCGGTACAAAATTAGTTGACGAAACTAAAGCAGATGCACGCAAAAATGTTGGTTTTTGTTTATGTGTAAATTTATGTTCTGATGTAAATGTTGTAGATCCAAACGATCCTAATTTTCCAAGTGCGTGGACAGGAATTGGGGCTGCTTTTAGTTCCTCTTACGGATCAAGCAGTTATGATTTTGATGCTGATGGTTTTGCCGGAGCTGGTAAAAACGTTTTATACTCTGTTATACGATTAACAGGACAAGCTGCGCTGAGATCAGGTTCAGGAAACCCAATCGAATACCGCTTTAGAGTGAGCGATACAACGGCACCAAACAATACGGTTAGTTTACCAGAATCTAATTTTACCAAAATTGTTGGAGTAACTCCTGGATTATTTACTTCAAGCATAGTTTCTAAACTAACCCGCAAAGTTTTCTCTTTTATTCTTAACGATATTTTTGTTTGGAGTGACCAAAGTGATTTTGATGCCGAAGGCTGGTTTGATGTCAATCATGCTATCGAAAGAACTTTAATTGCTGTGGGCCTAACTCCTGCCGATTTAGCTCTTTATAATATTATTGAAGAAGATACGCTGATTTCGCTAAATACTACAGCACTTACAACAGCTCCGAGTATTCCACCAAATAGCGTAAATGCAGGACAAAACATTCCTGCGGGAAGTAAAATTCCACTAGAAAAATTTGCTATCAGATTTGAAATCAGAGAAGTGATCGATAAACCTTCTAATAATTTTGGAGTTATTGGCGGAAACGGAAAAACATTAAATTCTGTTGTGATGAATAATAATCCAATCTATAGAAAATTATCTATTAAGGAATTAGACGAAAGCAGTCTTTGCAGTCCTATAAGCGGCACAATTCATGGTCGATATACTGTTTATCACCCATATTTAGCTGGCTGTAGTCTGCACTTGAATAATAATAGTCATACGGTTGAAAGAGATATTTTGGATGGAGTAATCAATGCGCTTCCAGCTGTTGATGAAAGAACTAACAATAGTTCGCAGTTAAATAATCCTCCTGCAGATATGACGCGTTGCACGTATACATTAAAACTGTATTCATCAACCAGAAAACATAATGGAGATTATGGCGATTCTGACGGTGGAACACCTCTAGAACAATTATTCTTTTATGATGTTTAAAATCATTTTATATCAAAAAAGCAGCATATCGAATTTGAAATACTGCTTTTTTATTTTGATAAAGATTCTTGAAAATCTATTTCTCTCTGATATAAATATCGATTGGAACTCCTGCGAAATCCCAGTTATCACGAATTTTATTCTCCAAATATCTTTTGTATGGTTCTTTAACGTATTGTGGCATATTAGCAAAAAACACGAATTGAGGTGTTTGAGTTGGCAATTGCATGCAATATTTAATTTTTACATATTTTCCTTTTGTCGCTGGCGGCGGATAAGCTTCGATTACTTTCAACATATATTCGTTGAATTTTGAAGTTGCAATTCTTTGTTTTCTACTTTCAAAAACCTGAACCGTAGCTTCTAACGCTTTTAATAAACGCTGCTTAGTTAAAGCCGAAACGAATAAAATTGGCACATCTGTAAATGGCATTAATTCTTTTTTGATTTTTTCTTCGTAATCACGGCTTGACATGGTATCTTTTTCTACCAAATCCCATTTGTTTACTAAGATTACAACACCTTTACGGTTTTTCTCAGCCAGCCAAAATATACTTTGATCCTGCCCTTCAAAACCACGAGTTGCATCGATTACTAATATACAAACGTCAGCATGCTCAATTGCTCTTACAGAACGCATTACCGAATAAAACTCTAAATCTTCCTTAACTTTTGCTTTACGACGAATTCCGGCAGTATCAACCAAATTAAATTCAAAACCAAAACGGTCAAATTTTGTATCGATTGCATCACGTGTTGTTCCAGCGATATCAGTTACGATATAACGATCCTGACCAATTAAGGCATTGATAAAGCTAGATTTTCCAGCATTAGGACGTCCTACAACTGCAAAACGAGGTAATTCTTCTGTAACCTCAACTGGTTCTTTCTCTGGGAAAGCATCAATTAATGCATCTAATAAATCTCCTGTTCCGCTTCCAGAAATACTTGCGAAAGTAAAATAATCTCCTAAACCAAGATTATAAAACTCAATCGCATCTTTCTCACGCATTGCGTTATCTACTTTGTTTACAGCCAATAAAACTGGTTTTGTTACTTTACGAAGTAACTTTGCAACCGTTTCATCCATTGGTGTAATACCTTCTTCTACATCAACTACAAAAATAATAACATCTGCTTCGTCGATAGCAAGCTCCACTTGTTTACGTATTTCACCTTCAAATACGTCATCGCTTCCGCGAACGTATCCACCGGTATCAATTACAGAAAACTCTTTTCCGTTCCACTCGCTTTTACCATAGTTTCTATCACGGGTAACCCCAGATACTGAATCTACAATAGCTTCTCTTCTTTGTATCAGCCTATTAAAAAGGGTTGATTTCCCTACATTAGGTCTTCCTACTATCGCAACAATGTTATTCATTTTTTTGAATTTTAGATTTTAGATTTTAGATTTCAGATTTTTAGTTCCCTAAAAAGCTAATCACTTGTAATCCAAAATGCTTTATTTTAATTTTTTGCAAAGGTAGGTAAAAAAGTGGCTAAATCACTATGTTTCTAAATACCTCAGCTTTTATCTTTTTTAGGAGCTATTTCCTGCTATCCGTTTCAATCTTTTGTTCCGCTAAAGAAGCGTCACAAAAGGATTTCCACTTCTATCAGGGCTAGGGCTTTACGGTTTCAGGAAAAGTTTATTACAAATTATTTTTCTTTTCTTAACCAGCCCAACAGTCTTTTATTATCTATTTTATAATTCTCTTTTTGAAATTCTAAAGTGATAGTTTCTCTCGAATCACTAAAAGGCCCGGGATTTTGCTGAATAATTTCAACTTCATTTTCAGAAACTTTAGAAATTATGGCAACATGCCCAAATCTATTTAATAATGATCCTGAAAAAATCACCACATCTCCAACTTGAGGTTTCTTTTTACTTGGATTTGTATATTGAATTAAATTTCTCTTTGAATTCAAACTACCATCATTAACTTTTGGGTCAAAAAAATCTTTTGCATGACCATAAGCATCTGGCATTTTATGATTGTAATATTCGTAATAATATCGTTTTACAAATTCAACACATTGATATTTAAGTCCTAAATTGTAATTATCTTTTGTAACATTTCTTCCGGAAACATTATCTACACCGCCATTATAATAGACTTTCACCCCATTTAAACTATCCAGAGATTGTCCTATTTTATAATCTGAATTTGGATTTATTTTCTTGACAGCTTTTAATCCTGCATAACCTAAAACTAAGACTGAAATAATGATGAGAGCGGTCTTTTTAACTTTCATTTATTTTCTTATAAAATCAATGTTCTTATCAATTTTGTTTGCGTGAGGGATAGAAGTGGAAATCCTTTTGTGAAATGAAATGGAACAAAAGATTGCAACGGATAGCCCGACCCGAAGGGGCACGCCCAAACTAGATTATTGATTATAACCAAATCGTTTCAGCATATTAGCATTGCTTCTCCAGTTTTTATTCACTTTTACGTAAAGTTCGATATGAATTTGTTTTCCGAAGAATTTTTCTAAATCTACACGGGCATCAGTTCCAACTTTCTTTAGAGCAGCGCCTTTATGTCCGATGATAATTCCTTTTTGTGTATCGCGTTCGACCATAATTACAGAACGGATTCTGATAATTTTCTCGTCTTCATGAAATTCTTCTGTCACAATTTCTACTGCATACGGAATTTCTTTACTGTAATTCAATAAGATTTTCTCACGAATGGTTTCGTTTACGAAAAAACGTTCCGGTTTGTCTGTTAATTGGTCTTTTGGATAATAAGCCGGAGATTCTGGAAGTAATTCGATAATGCGGCCAAAAACTTCGGGAACATTGAAATTCTGTAAAGCCGAGATTGGGAAAATTTCAGCGTTTGGCACTTTTTCTTTCCAGAAACCAACTTGCTCTTCTAATTGTTCTTGATTTGAATTGTCGATTTTGTTCAATAATAACAAAACCGGAATTTTAGCATAAATGATTTTATTAAAGAAAGCTTCATCTTTTAAGTCCTGCTCTCCTATTTCGACCATGTAAATTAAAATATCAGCGTCTTCAAAAGCCGATTTTACGAAGTTCATCATCGACTCCTGCATTTCATAAGCGGGTTTGATGATTCCGGGAGTATCTGATAATACGAGTTGAAAATCTTCGCCATTTACAATTCCTAGAATTCTATGACGTGTTGTTTGTGCTTTTGATGTTATGATTGATAATCTTTCTCCAACAAAGGCATTCATTAGTGTCGATTTTCCAACATTTGGATTCCCGATTATGTTTACAAAACCTGCTTTATGTGACATTTGCATAATATTTAATTTGCAAAGGTAGTCATATCAACTCAATACAGAAAATAAAACATTTTTTAAAGTTTTCGTTGGATTTCCCAAAAATCGGCGTATCTTTGCACCC
>NZ_DLHA01000018.1:72710-147538 GCF_002482975.1 Flavobacterium sp. UBA7680
ACATCGCGGGATAGAGCAGTAGGCAGCTCGTCGGGCTCATAACCCGAAGGTCACAGGTTCGAGTCCTGTTCCCGCTACTAAGACAAAAGCTTCAGAGAAATCTGGAGCTTTTTTGTCTTAGACTACTTTCGTTTACAATAATTTTTTTGTGAACTTACATTTTGGATATGATTTGCATCCCAAAAATCTTCCGAATTCTCCTTTTCGTTCTACTAAATTGTTACCGCATCTTGGACATTTCTTCTCATGAATTGTTTTCTCTCGATTGTCAATTCTCTTTTTAATAGAATTAATGTGGTCTTGTTTCTTAAAAGAATCAATTAAATTAGAAACATTAATTTTTTCAAAAATCTTTTCCTTATCGTCTTCTGAGAGATTTACAGCAGAGTACTTTTTAATTGTACTTAAAAGGCGATGCATATTAATAACATCTATGGTAGAATCTATCTTTATTTGGGCTTTTGTCGAGAAAACAATAATAGATATATATTCAAGATCACCGTATTCCTTTAGACAGTTTTTTAAGGCTCGTATATGTCCTGCATTTTGAAAAATAGGATTATAAAACTTCGTTTTGTATTTATATATTACTTGAGTCCAATATTCCGAGTTTTCATATCCCAAAATCCATCCTTTGTAATTTTTTGTTTCAATAACAAATATTCCAAAACTAGAGATTACTACATGATCTATTTGAGTTGTGAATTCTCCTTTTTTTAAAATAACATTATTGATGATTTTATAATCTGACTTATTTAAAAAATGTAATATTGAAGAAACCGTTTTCTCTCCAATTATTCCTTTAATTTTTGCCTTATAAAAGCCAAAACTAAAAACTATTAAAAAAAATACAATTAATAAAATTAACTCCATAAAACCCTAATATCAATTAAGTTACACCTAATATAAAATTAAGAGAATATTATTAACTAACAATTAATCGGCTAGATACTTGAATGCTTCCCGCTACTAAATAAAACTTTAGAGAAATCTGTATTTTTTATTATATTTCGTTGTGTTCACGAGCGAGACGCTCGCACCAGCAGGGAGAATAATTAAATTCACACTTTTTCATAACTTGAGTTTAGAAGTGTTTTTAAAGTCTTTATTTATATTCTTGTAAAATTTAACTGTTTCGTTTATAAGATCGAGTTTAACGATACCACCTCTTACTCCTATAAATATATTTTCGTCATCGAATGCTGCAATTGAGTTTGAATAAAAATAGTCCAAAAAATTATCTTTAAAAATGGGTTCTTTCTTAGAATCTGTAATAATATACAAAGTCTCATTTGTAACTATTAGAATTTTGTCATGATATATAGTGTACGCCAACGGTGTATCATGAAAACTTACAAGTTCCTTATAAGTAAATTTATCGCCTTCGATCTCAAGTTCATATAGATCTCCATAATGGGATAACATGTTCCAAAATCCTTCAATAAAATAAATTTTATCCTTAAATTTGAAAATATATCTCATCGCCGCATCTTTAATTATAGTGAAATTCTCCGGATTCTCATTTGGAATATAAATAAGTTTACCCCCACCAAATTCACCTCCATCGCTTCCTGCTAAATAACCATTCGGCAACAGAAGTATGCATATTTCATCTCTCTTATACTCCTCAACTTTAAGTTTTCCATCAAAAATTTGAACCTTATATTCAGTAGAATTATTTAATAAATACAACTCATCGCTATCTATTTCAGGAATTTCACTTTCTACAAATTCTTTCGGAATTAAAATAGATTCTTGTTTACTACTGGTCAAACCAAGTAAATTCGAAATCATTGCTAATATTTTATTTTCAATCACTTTCTGGTTGTTTTGTAGGTACTATTTTTTTACCTCTGCGGGGAGCGGGTTTTTATTTCGTCCTTTTTGCTTCTATCTTTTTTCCATTCTGTAATAAAAACAAATTTGAAATTTCTCCTTTTTCGTTCTTTTCAAACTGAATTTGTGCATCTACTACTTTGTAGAAAAATAACATTTCACTTTCTACAAATATTCTGAATGCATCTTGTCCTGTCAATTGTGAAAATAGTTGGTCTTTATCTAATGAAATTTTGATTTCAAAATCTTTTTCAACTTCATAAGTCCCAACAAACTTTTGAAGTTCTTCAGGTGTAATACTAATTTCTTTTCTGATTTTTTGCACAGGCAATGGTTTATTATATAGAATACTTCTAATTGCTTTAGAAGGAATTGAAACGTTGCTGTGATTTTGAAGTATTATTATTGTTTTATCATTTGTAATATGTCTATCGATAAAAGTTACATAACCTGGCCACCCCCCATCATGGTTTGCAATTTTTCCAAAATCAGCATTTTCTTCAATTCCCCAACCAAAACCATAATTTCTTTTAGCTCCGTCTTTCAAAGTTGCTAATTCAAAAACTGCTTTCATATCCTCTTTTGTGAGTAATTTATTGGTGTATAATGCTCTATCCCAAATCAATAAATCCTTTACAGTTGAATTAACTCCTCCGTCTCCAACAACACCATCAAGCCAAATAACTATTTTAGTTTCTTCCAATTCGTCTGGTAAAACATATTTTTTTAAACTATCTGAGTAAACATAACCAAAAGCATAATTGTCAATTTTCTTTGGCGATAATCTACGATTGTACGCAAAGGTATTTTTCATTTTCAACGGTTGGAAAATAGCTTTGTTTAGATAGTCAGCGTATGTCATACCCGATGCTTTCTCAATTATTGAAGCCAATAGTGCATAGCCCGTATTGCTATATTCCCATTTAGTATTTGGCTCAAATAATATTTTTGGTTGATGTTTACTAAATATATTAATTATGTCTTTGTTAGTGGCAATTTTAGATTTGTCAAATAAACTATCCATAAGCTGCATATAGTCAGGTAGACCTCCAGTATGATTTAATAAGTTTCTTATAGTTACACCTTTATAAAAAGAAAGTTCGGGTAAATATTTCTTGATGTCATCGTCCAAATTCAACTTCCCTTTTTCTTTAAGTATCATTATCCCCATAGCTGTGAACTGCTTTGAACAAGATGCTAATTCAAAAATCGAATTTTCGTTCAATTTTTCTTTTGTTGTTTCGTTTGCAAGTCCAAAACTATGGCTATAAATAACTTTCCCTTTTTCTGCAATTAGAAAATTCCCATTGATTTTCTCTTTTGAATAAAGAGAATTGAGTAAACTGTCAATTTTTTGAATTCTGTCTTGTCCAAATGTAAGATGTGCAATTAAAAGAAGTCCGATTGTAATTGTTAATTTCATTTTTTATTTCTGGTTAATTAATGTAGGTGAGAGGTCTCGCAAAATTGCCGTCAACTTATTTATATGTGTAACAAAACCATACAAAGTCATTCAAATTTGGTTAGATATCTGTGATAAATTTCACACATGATTTATTTTCAAATATATAATTTTTCCACTACAAACTGTCAAAAGGACATTAACTTTGATTGATGCTTTTTGGCACTTATATGAGCCGTTATGAGAACCAAAACAGAGAAAAAATTAAGATGCACATGCTAAAATATTATAATAATCCGAGATAATATGGTTAGATATTTGAATGCTTCCCTCTGCTAAATAAAAACACTTCTTATGACGTGAGCTTTATTTTTTAATTTACAGTTGAAATTTCCGTTTTCCATCGATTATATTCAAATATTTCTGTCAAAGTTTCATTTTCGATTTTAAATATCTTTGAACTACCTTCTCCTTTATTTTCCTTGCCTTTATAAATTGTAATTCTGAAATACTTTTTATTTTCAGAAAAAACAGGAATTGATAAACTGAAATAAAATTGATCTTCAATGTTTTTTTCTACGTTTTCTAGTTTTGCAGTAGCTTTTCTTGTTTCCAATTTTGTTTTATATTTCCCCCATTTTGGGTTTATTATTACGACAATCGTATTTGGAATGTTTAAATTTATGATGCTATCATATTCTGATTTGTTTTTTACCTCAATTAAATAGCTTGAATTGCTCACAATACGACTACAATCGCTTTTAGAATATATTTTACAATTATTCAATTTAAAAGTTTTCCAATTTTTTCCATTTTTTTCTTTTTTTGGTGTTGTTATTAATTCAATTGGAAAAAGTGAATCCTTTCTTAATATTTCTCTTTTTTGGTAATTTTGAATACTATAATCAAATTCTTGTTCAATTAAGGTTTCGTCTGTAAGATTTATATATTTAAAATTACTTGGTGTAATTTCTGTGATTATTAAATTTATAGTTTTTTCCAAATCCATGTTCTGACCATAGACTTGAAATGAACATAAAAATATAAACCAAATGAGTTTTTTCATTTAAGCAGTTTTTGAGTCATAATAATGATTAATGTTACTTCTGCTGGCTCGAGAGTCCACTCGTCCACAATTTTTATTTTTATAATATAGCTTTATTAATCTTTAACAATTCCATTATAATAATGAAAAATATCAATCGTCCTTTCTACTACTAAAGAGGAATATTGACCCATTCGTATATTTGACTGCATAGTCCCGCCTCCTGAATATTGATCTTCAGTCATTGTTCCAATTAGCTTAATTTCAGAATCACGAAAAGCTAACCAGACTTTTTGTGCTGTTATAAGAACCTTCTTGTCTTCGGGCTTTAGCGATTTCATAAGTTTATTATAATATTTATTCATTAGCTTGTCATAACCAGTAGTCAATTCATC
This sequence comes from Flavobacterium sp. UBA7680, assembly GCF_002482975.1. Taxonomy (GTDB): domain Bacteria; phylum Bacteroidota; class Bacteroidia; order Flavobacteriales; family Flavobacteriaceae; genus Flavobacterium. Next base: position 77,389 of record NZ_DLHA01000018.1, read on the forward strand.
AACTGTTATATTCATTCCTGCTGTTGAATAATCAATATCCATTCGTTTAGAAGCTATTGTCTCTATTCTGAAAGTATCTATTTTGAATTCTATTTCATCAGGATTTAATTCTTGTTTAGCAAGCTTTAGTTTTAGTTTGGGAATTTGAGCTTCTACTTCTGCTTTTATTTTTTTTTAAATTTCCGGAGAAATTTCTCTTGGACTATTTTGCCCAAGAGAAATGTTTCCTATAAAGCAAAGAATAATGGATAAAAAAAAGTGTTTCATAAAGATTAGGTTTTTCTAAGCCAGCCAATAACATTGCGCTACTAAACAGGTTTGGGACTAAATTAAGCCCATTATTCGGATTTGCCAAATCATTCCAAATGCAAAAACCAACTTTGGGTTCACGATCGGAACAATTGCAACAGCAGTGAGAAATTTGAAATTTTTATAATAAAAAAGAGAGGAAACAAATTCCTCTCTTCTTAAAAAAAATATAAACATTGAAGATAGTATATCATTATACAATCAACTAAGTAAGAGCATTAGTTTAAGTTTTTTGTTTGAAAATTTTACTGCCTTTGTATGGGGTAGCTTAACCTCTTAAATTTTCCATGTCTTACAATAAATATTTTTTTGCAAATTAATTATTAATCTGCGAAGCAACATCCTCCACCAACTAGAGGATACTCTGGAGGACATGGTCCAGTTTTTAAAATGGCCAGTCCACTTGCAATCCCTTTAACGCAAATTTCTGTTATTCCACCATTTACCGCTTTTAGCTCATCTTTAGATAATTCTTGAGCTCCGTTTAATTTTAAAATTTTTTTTAACATAATCTAAGGTTTTAAAATTTTAGTTAATACCCCAATCATTTAAAGACACTTGGGATTTTGTCTATCCTCGCGCAAGAATTTCTTCTATATTTTATTGATTGAACTAAATATCTTTTCAAATGCTTCTTCTTGTAAAAAATCATTTAGAAAATATTCTAATTCACTTATGTTGTTTTTTAGGAAATAATCTACATTGTACGAATATACTTTGCTTAAATATTAAATTTTTACGGTTTACCCATTTTGTAAGTTTTTTTAATTATTTAAATTAAACACCTCCTAAGAATACATTCTTCCAAATGGAGAAACCACTCCAGATTTGGATATAATATCTGACAAAAAGAATATTTACGGGATATTTTTTTATCTTTGAAATTCAGTCTTTTTAATGTGAATGGCTTTATCTTTGAGCTTTCGGAAAATTAAATTCATTTATGGAACAGAAAATACATCAGGGAAGAAACGTAAAACGTTTCAGAGAAATGCTTAACATAAAACAGGAAGCATTAGCTTATGATTTGGGAGAAGACTGGAATCAAAAGAAAATTCCTTTACTGGAGCAGAAAGATGTAATTGAAGATAATCTGCTGAAACAAATCTCGGCAGTTTTGAAAATTCCAGTTGAAGCTTTTCAGAATTTTGATGAGGAACAGGCGATTAATATTATTTCTAATACTTTTAACGACCAATCTAATGGTTACAACTATTATCCAACTTTCAATATAAATCCAATAGAAAAATGGATAGAAGCTTTAGAGGAAATTAAACGTTTAAATTTGGAACTTTTGAAAACCAAAGATGAACATATTAAGGTTTTAGAAAAATTATTAAAGGATAAATAAACTTTATAAAAAAATATTAATTTGAGTGAAATTTGAGTTGAGTATTAGACATAGATTTAACAAATAAAAAACCATCTTTAAAATTAAGGCTTAAACTCTAATCTCAGCAATTGGCTGTTACTGTCGTTTTATATTTTTAGTGATTTAGTATTATTATCCATAGTAGACTTTGACGGTTGCAAAAATACATTTTTGGGAATTTGTTTTCCGAAATCATATAACATTTTACTCAATTCATAAATGCTAGTTAAATCAATATCAAGATATATTGCTGTACCGTGTGTTTCTAAGTCAAATTCTCTTTTTTGTTTTTCAGTTATTAGTAAACCTTTTTTACCTGTTGAAATAAAGAAAGAACCACCTTTTTTACATATGTTACTTGTCATAAATAAGCCATATCCTGAATTTACCCATTCTCCTTTTGGCTTATTTTTCTGACCAGGATATACTTTTCCAGAGACACCTGGTTTTAAAGCCCATTCTATAGCTTCTAAATCACTTTCCAAAGTTATTTTAGGATTATTTGATAAAGATTGTTTCAATCCAATCCCTCTATCTAGTACAGCAAAATTTACTCTTTGTTTTGAAGGAAGATATTGAGCACAGAAACTAAATTTATCGCTTTCGCTATGCTCAACAATGTTTCTTAATATTTCTCTTATTGAGTATCGCAAAACTTCTGTAATATTTTTTTCTTTATTTTGGGTTAAAATATTGCTTAAGTTCTCTGCATAATTTTCTAAAACTTCGCCTGGATTTACCATTAACTCCCAAGCTAAATCTTTTATATCTTTAACATATAGAATTTCAATAGGTGAATAAGTATTTGAACCACTCGCTTCACCTGGTTCTTTTCCAAAATTTAAACCAAAAGATTTAAAGAATCCCATATGTGCGGGATATCTTAGATGAGAAAAATTTCTGGCGTGAAATAGTGAAGTTGGATTATTATTTTTAAATATTTCTAATTCACTGCTTACAAAAAGTAACGAAAAAGGATCTATTCGTATAGTTTTTGCGAAATCAAATATATAATTCCTTTCTTCACGAATATTTGCAAAACTATTTATGAAATCTATTGTTTCTTCAAAGTATAGATGTTGCGGAACTATAATGATTTTCTCTTTAAGCATAGTTTTTGCTAAAATTACAGGTAACGTTCTGGTACTACAGCGAGTTTGGAACTAAGTTAATCTCTATTTCCGGATTTTCCAAATCATCTCAAATACAATATAAACTAACTTTCTATTAAGCTAATTGCCTAAATCCGTTGTAGTAGCTGTTAGCTGTAGTTCACTTTTTTTCTTTTTCTTTTGGCTTGAGAGTTTTTCCAAAATCAATCAAATCTTCGCTAATATTTTTATCAATAGAATTATTCGCAAATATATTTCCAAAATATCTTTTAAAAATTTCTTCTTTAATTCGATCCCTTATATCTTGATTCATATCTTCAGTTCTTATAGCTATTTCAAATGCTTTAAGCTCATTAGCCATTTGAGCATATTTATCAGAATTTCTTCTATGCCTACTTGATTCTCTCGAGGCATAAACCGCTGGAATCATTAAACTAAAAACTAGTAAAAATCTAGATAACATTGAAAAGATTGCAAAGGTGTAGTTTGCATTTTGTTTTTCTTCAGTTTTTAACGTCACGTAAGTAATATAGCCAATTACCAAAACAACTAAAATCATCAATCCTAAACTTAACCATCTAAAGAGATTGGCAGTTTTTTGCTCTTTTAAAGAATATTCATCAAACCTCGCGTCTTTTGAATATTTTATTCCAATCTCGTACATTTTCAAAAACTCAACTCTTGATTTTTCTAAATCTTCAAACTTTGTTACCCAAATATTGAATGTTTCTTCAACCCCTTTTCGGTAAGTGATCATGTCATTATCTATTTGTTTTCTTTTTGCCTCGATTCGGTCATTATTGTCTTTTATCAACTTATCAGCAAAAGTATTTACTCTGTTTTTTGCTTCTACAACCAGATCTTCTAGATTTTTAGAAGTTCTTCTAGAAACCTCTTCAGCATTATCCAATTTGTTTTTTGCGATATTAAACTCGTTCGTTTTTTCATTTAAATCATTCGATAATTTTTCTAATTTCTTCTCCGTTTCTGAAATTATTTCTAAAAATTGAGATTCAAATTTCTTGTTTTCTGTAAAGAATATTTCGTAGCCGTCGGAAATATAATGGTTTATTAAAAGGCAAAATTGATTACTATGATTTGCAGAGTAATTCTTTATACTGTCTTCAATATTAGAAAGAATTGTGACAAATTTTTCTTTTTTTTCATCACTAAGAAGAGCAATAATTTCTTCTCTTTCTATTTTTTTTAAAAACTCTTTCGTTTCACTAATTGAAGAAGAAAAGTCTAAATCGTTTAATAATGATTTGATTTCTTCAGATTCAATATATTTTTTTAGTTTCGTGGTTTTTTCCATATCATTTTTTTTGAAACAAACATTCCTTTTATAAACTAAAATACTGAATACTAAAGTAATACAAATTTTAAAATCTTAATATCACTAAACTATTTTTTTTAAAAGAATTACAGCTAACTTATTTATATATGTGACAAAAAACACACAAAGTCATCAAATTTGGGTAGATTTATGTGATAAAGTATTATATTTTTTTATCTTTGAAAGTCAACATTTTTAAGATAAATGGCTTTATCTTTGAGCTTTCGGAAAATTAAATTCATTTATGGAACAGAAAATACATCAGGGAAGAAACGTAAAAACGTTTCAGAGAAATGCTTAACATAAAACAGGAAGCTTTAGCTTATGATCTTGGGGAAGACTGGAATCAAAAGAAAATTTCTTTACTGGAGCAGAAAGATGTAATTGAAGATAATCTGCTGAAACAAATCTCAGCAGTTTTGAAAATTCCAGTTGAAGCTTTTCAGAATTTTGATGAAGAACAGGCGATTAATATTATTTCAAATACTTTTTCAGATTTTAAAGATGGAGCTTCCGCAATTAATTTACATCCAGTATTTAACCCTATCCAAGAGGTTTTAAAACTTCACGAAGAAAAAATTGCGTTATACGAACGTATGCTTAAAGAAAAAGATGAAATGATGACAAAGCTTGAAAAACTAATTAATAAGTAATCATTTTATAAAGATATTAATTCAAGCTAAGATTTGAGTTGAAAAAGTAAAACTTCAGATTTCTCTGAAGCTTTTGTTTTAAGAACGTGGTTTTGACAAATTTCTGTCATACATAATAATAGTTCCTGCCACGGCCACGTTTATACTTTTTTCTGATTTAAATTTTACCAAATGATGACATTTATCCATTGCTTTTTTGGACAATCCATGATCTTCTGCCCCTAATAAATAAACACATCTTCTCGGATGTTCAAAAGTTTCTAAATCAGAAGCTTTTTCTGCCAATTCTACACCAACCAATCTGGCACCTTTAGGTAAATTTTCAAAGAAAGCCTCAAAAGTTTCATAATGAAAATAAGGAATTGCTTTTACTGCATCATGAGTATCACATGCTTGTTTCGCATATCGATTACCAATGGTAAATATAAAAGTAGCACCCATATTTTGAGCCGATCGCCACAAAACCCCCAAATTTTCAGGTGTTTTACCATTTTGAATTCCTATGCCAAAGTATTCATTTATAAAGTTATCATTCATAATGGCAAAAGTACAAACTTTAAATATTTCCAGAAACGAGATTATTACCAAATTGTGATTCTGTCTTTCTTTGGCAAAAACATTTTATCTCCGGGTTTTACATTAAAGGCGTCGTAAAAAGGAGTTGTATTCATTAGAGGACCATTAACGCGCCAATTTGGTGGAGAATGCGGATTATTGTTAATCCACAAACGCAGGAACTCATCTTTCATTTTTACTCGCCATATTTTGGCTATAGAAATAAAGAAGCGCTGGTCTGGAGTAAAACCATCGATTTTTGTGTTTCCTTTTCCTTGCTCGGTCATTTTAAAAGCATCGTAAGCAACAGCTATTCCGGCAATATCTGCCGTATTTTCGCCAACTGTCATTGCGCCATTAATGTGTAGATCTCCTAAAACAGTATAGGTATTGTACAAATCGATAACCTGTTGTATTCTTGACTTAAACTGCGCATAATCCTCTTTTGTCCACCAGTTTTTCAGGTTTCCATCTTTGTCATATTGAGCGCCTTGATCATCAAAAGTATGAGTTATTTCGTGACCTATAACCATTCCAATTCCTCCATAATTAAGTGCGTCATCTGCATTATTATCAAAATATGGGGCTTGCAAAATACCTGCAGGAAAAACAATTTCATTTGCAGTAGGATTATTATATGCTGTAACTGTTGGAGTTGTAGTATACCATTCTGACTTATCGACTGGTTTGCCCAATTTTGCCAATTGAAATTGATATGCAGCTTTAGACGCTGAAACCATATTCTCAAAATAAGTATTTCTAGCTATTTGTACATTACTATAGTCTCTCCATTTATCTGGATATCCTATTTTTTTAGTAATGGCAAACAATTTTTCTTTAGCTTTTTGCTTCGTAATAGGGCTCATCCATTCCAATTTATCAATTCTTTTGCCATACGCTTTTTGCAAATTATTCACGAGAATCAACATACGTTTTTTTGCATCTTCAGAAAAATATTTCTTTACATACAATTCCCCCAGCGCTTCGCCTAAATAATTGTCAACGACATTAGCCATTTTTTCGCCACGTGCTTTTTGAAAAGCCTGACCAGAAAGCGCTTTGGTATACTCAAATGAAGCATCTACAAAAGGTTTACTTAAATCATCTGCATATCTTTCCAGAGAATTTGCTTTCAGGTAAATTTTCCAATTATCAATCGGGATAGTTTTTAAAAGTTTATTAAGAGCATCATAATAAGCGGGCTGACCAACATTAATGAAATCGGTTTGAGCACCTAAATTATTTAAAAAAGTAGTCCAGTTTATGTTGGAATGTCTTTTTACAAGATCTGCAACAGCTATTTTATTATAATTTGCCTGCACATCTCTAAGTTCAACTTTTGTTTTATGCGAAGCGGCAAGTTGTTTATCAATATCATAAACTAAATCAGCATTCTTTTTAGCCTCTATAGCATTGCTGCCTGTTTGTTGAAATAATGCAGTAAGGTATTTTTTGTATGATTCCTGTATGGCAACCGTTGATGAATCTGATTTGAAATAATAATCCCTGTCTGGCAAACCGATACCCGTTTGATAGATTTCAGCAATATTCATACTGCTGTTTTTTTGATCGGGTGACACTCCAAAACCTATAATAGAAGAATTGCCTGCTTTTACTTCATTAACTACAAAGTTCATTAAGGATGGCAAATCGTTAATTGCTTCAATTTTGGCAAGTAGCGGCTTAATTGGTGCATAACCGCGTTTATCAATAGTTACAGTATCCATACCAGATGCATAAAAGTCTCCTACCTTTTGTGCTATACTTCCTGCTGGATTTTTGCTTTGCGAAACACTATCCAATATTCCTTGCAGACGTATTCGTTGTGGGAAATTCATAAACATGTAGGCACCAACTCCGGCTTGAGATGCAGGTATTGATACAGAATCATACCATTTGCCATTTACATACTTAAAAAAATCATTACCAGGTCGTAATGTGGAATCTATTCCTGTGATCGCAATATTTTTTTTTCCTTCATGTTTTGAACACGCTGTAAAAGCTAAGATTGCAATAAAGAGCATTAATGAATTTTTCATAATCTAGATGATTTCTATTAAAATGAACTGAAAAAGTTTGAGGGTAAATATTTTAAAATGTATATATCCAGCCTATCAGATTTTAGAAGAACAATATACGAATTCAGTTTTTAATTCTAAAGTTTTTGTCAGAATGCTAAATATTATATAATCCTGATTATCGCAGCAAAATAGAATTAATGATAAAACCTTAAGCACAATTGTACTTAAGGTTTTGAATTTTATTAGAAAACTTTAGAAGGATATTTTACAAACATTTAATTGTACCGCCATCTACCCTAATGGTAGCTCCGCTAATGTAATTAGCATAAGTACTACAAAGATAGGCAACTGCTCCGGCAATTTCCTCAGGTTCTCCAAACCTTCCCGTATCATTTGGAATTAACTGCTGAACTGCCTTAGATTTTATCTCCTCTAAATCGGTTCCCCAGTTAAATTTAGGTGCAGCATTCACAAGCCAATCTTCAACCATAGGATTTATGATTGCTCCGGGAGACACTATATTTGAAGTTATTCCTGTTTCTTGCAATGTTCTCGCAAGTGAAATTGAAAGATTATGTCTTGCAGCAAGGGTCGCATTATAATGTGGCTGCTCTTTAATAGGCTGTATAGCAAGACCTCCTCCTATATGAATAACTCTCCCCCAGCCTAATGTTTTCATTTGCGGCACTATACGTTGAATCATTCTTACGTATGAAATGACATTGTTGTTATAAATTTCAGCCCAATCAACTGTAGTTGCTTCGCCCCAAGATTTATGAGATGTCACACCCGCATTATTAATTAAAATATCAATTTGACCATTTTTAAGCGCAGAAGAAGCAACCTCATCCGCTCCGTTATCTGTACTAAGATCACCTAAAGCTATTTCTGCCATTCCACCATTGCTAATAATTTCCTCACAAACCACTTTGGCACGATCTTCATTTCTACCATGAACTATAACAGTCGCACCTTCATTTGCCAGCATTTTAACTATTGACTCTCCCAGTCCCGAACTTGAACCGGTTACAAGTGCTCTTTTTCCTTTTAATTTTAAATCCATTTTTATCTATAATTAATTATCCTTATTTTTTTGTAAAGGCGACATACCAAATTCTTTTTTATAGGCATAAGAGAAATGAGATATGTTAACAAAACCTATTTCTAAATAAATATCACTTGGGCGCTGTTTGCAATTTTCTAACAAATACTTTGCTTCATTAAGCCGTTTTTTAGTAAGCCATCTGCTTGGAGTAATCTTAAACAATCTCGCAAAATCTCTTTTAAAACCTGACAAACTGCGTCCTGTGAGAAAAGCAAATTTTTCTAATGGAACATTGTATCTGTAATGCCCATTCATAAAGCCCTCTAAATCCAATTTTCCGGGATCGCTAAATTCAAATAGCATTTCCTTAATTTCCGAATCAATATCTGCCAATATTAAAACCAGCTCCTTAATTTTAATTCGTAAAATTTCACGATCAACATCTGTTCTTTGTGCATATTCATTTAATGCATCTACAGATTTTTTCAATAGACTATTAGCCTTGACAGCTTTAACGCCTTCACCGTGAAACCTCTCTGACTTAAAACCGATTTCTTTCGAAATCTCCATAAGCGTATTTTGGTCAAAATGAACAGCTATAGACTTGAATCCGTCAGATTCAGTATGCTTAATAGATTTTGTTAATTGATTTCTTCTAAAGAAGCGGTAATCCCCAGCGGTAAATGTATATTTCTTGCATCCTATCCATACTTCATGCCTGCCGCTTATGATATAACTAAAGATATGATCTGACACAAAAGCTTCGCCTTCAACATTATCTCCAAAATAGAGGTTTTGTATTAGCTTTGGCTCTGAAAGGGTTTGAACTTTTTTTGATTCCATTTTCCTCGCATTTTTATCTGGTACAAATTTCTTAAATATATCAATCCACAAGTTTGTTCAAACGTCCAAACTTATTTGTTATCTCTAAAAAAATTCTATTCGATATTATCCTCATTTAACATAAAAAATCTTATTTAACAAAAGTCCTTTGAATTTAGAAATTAAACATTAAATTAGCTATGTATCTTCCTCGCCGTTAAATATTTGTGTATTTATAGTTTGATTAAAAAACATAATCTTGTCGAGTTTAATGCTAATAAATGAACAAAATAATGCCCATTTAATTACATTCATTGATACCGAAATTGAACCTACAAAAGGTAAAATCCTTGACATAGGTGCAATTAAAGAAAACGGTAATCAATTTCATAAAGCATCTTTAGGGGATTTTATCCAGTTCCTCAAAGGTGATGATTATGTGTGCGGGCATAACATTTTAAATCACGATATAAAATATATAGGTAACGCAATTTATGAGGCTGGCATTAACCCTTCAAACATAATTGATACTTTACATTTATCTCCTTTGTTGTTTCCAACTAAGCCTTACCATGCCTTATTAAAAGATGACAAACTTCAGACGGAAGACACAAACAACCCGCTAAACGATTCTATCAAAGCAAGAGATTTATTCAATAGTGAAATAGCTGCTTTTTGGCAAATTAATGAAACGATTAAAGAAATTTTTTATCTCCTTTTAAATCATACAAAAGAGTTTGGAGCTTTTTTTCGGTTTATAAATTATAAGAATACAAGCTCAGATCCAGAAGCTGAGATTAGATTAAAATTCCGCGGTGAAATTTGTGAACAAGCAGATTTAACCAAAATAATATCTGAAAATCCTATCGAATTAGCTTATTGCCTGTCATTGATTAATTCATTTATAATCCATAGAAAGGTTCACTCCATTACTCCTCCGTGGGTTCTTAAAAACTATCCCGAAGTAGAACGTATAATGTTATTATTACGGAGCAAACCTTGCATAACTGGCTGCATTTACTGTAACAATGCACTGGATGTCTATAAAGGGTTAAAAAAGTTTTTTGGCTTTGATTCTTATCGGACTTATGGCGGTGAACCGCTTCAGGAAAAAGCCGTTAAAGCCGCCGTGAATAACAAATCTGTACTGGCTGTTTTCCCAACTGGAGGCGGGAAATCAATTACATTTCAAGTTCCTGCGCTTATGAGTGCTGAAAACTCAAAAGGGCTAACCATTATAATTTCTCCGCTTCAGTCTTTAATGAAAGATCAGGTTGACAATCTTGAAAAAAACGGAATAACAGAAGCAGTTACTATTAATGGACTTTTAGATCCTATTGAAAGATCCAAATCATTTGAAAGAATTGAAGATGGTTCTGCCTCTATTCTGTATATTTCACCTGAATCACTTCGCTCAAAAACTATTGAAAAGTTAATTTTAGGCCGGAAAGTTGCCCGTTTTGTTATTGATGAAGCACACTGTTTTTCTTCATGGGGACAAGATTTCAGGGTAGATTATCTATATATTGGTGATTTCATAAAGTTAATTCAGGAAAAGAAAAATCTTGAAGATGCCATACCAGTGTCCTGTTTTACAGCAACGGCAAAACAAAAGGTAATTGAAGATATCCGGGATTATTTTAGCGAAAAGCTATCGCTGGATCTTGAAGTATTCACTTCAAAAGCTTCAAGGACTAACCTTCAATATAAGGTTTTTGAAAAGCAAAATGAAGATGAAAAATATCAAGCCGTCAGAGATTTAATTGAGGAGAAAAACTGCCCAACGATTATCTATGTATCCAGAACACTCAAAGCTTATAAACTTGCCGAACAGCTGGCGAAAGACGGTTTTAATGCAAAACCATACCATGGAAAAATGGATAAGCAGGAGAAAACCGAGAATCAGAATTCCTTTTTAGGTGGTGAAACACAAATTATGGTAGCCACTTCTGCATTTGGTATGGGAGTAGATAAGAAAGATGTGGGCTTGGTTATTCATTATGAAATTTCAGATTCACTTGAAAACTATGTGCAGGAAGCTGGGCGTGCAGGAAGGGATGAAAATATTTCAGCTGATTGTTTTGTACTTTTTAACGAAGAAGATCTTAGTAAGCATTTTATTCTGCTAAACCAGACCAAACTTTCGATTAAAGAAATCCAGCAAGTGTGGAAAGCGATAAAGGACATTACAAGATTTCGTTCTAAAGTATCCAATTCAGCATTAGAAATCGCACGAAAAGCAGGCTGGGATGATACTGTTGTAGAAATAGAAACACGCGTAACTACCGCAATTTCTGCCCTTGAAGACGCAGGATATTTAAAACGCGGACAGAATATGCCGAGGATCTTTGCCAGCAGTATTTTATCCAAAAATACCCAAGAAGCCATTGATAAAATAAATGCTTCAGAAAAATTTGAAGAAAAACAAAAAGAGCAAGGTGTACGTATTATAAAGAAACTCTTTTCAAGTAAAAGCAGAAAACAAATCAACAATGAAACTGCTGAATCAAGGGTAGATTATATTAGTGATCATTTGGGTATTGTAAAAGAAGAAGTCATTAATGTGATAAACTTACTGCGTGAGGAGAATATTCTTGCCGATGCCAAGGATTTGACTGCATTTATAAAGAATGCAGATAATAAAAACCGATCTCTTTCTATAGTAGAGTCATACAGCAAAATTGAAAACTTTTTACTCTCGGTTTTCAAAGAAGAAGAAAGTACTTTTCATTTAAAAGAACTAAACGAGAATGCCGAAAAAGATAGCTGTGAGGGCGTAAACACCAATAAATTAAAAACGATAATTAATTTTTGGTCTATTAAAAACTGGATTAAAAGAAAGAACTTAGACCATTTTAAAAACCATATTTCCGTACTCTGTCTTCAAAGTAAAGAACAATTAAAAGAGAAACTTGAAAAGCGTCATGAGCTTGCAGCATTTATCATCGAATTCTTTTATGACAAAACCATTACCGAAACAGTAAAAGATCAGACAGATAAAGATGAGATTTTGGTGGAGTTTTCGGTACATGAACTAAAAGCTGCTTATGATAATATCTTAAGCTTTTTTAAAAAAGAAATAAGTATTTATGATATTGAAGATACCTTGTTCTATCTTTCACGAATTGAGGCAATAAAGATAGAAGGCGGTTTTCTTGTAGTTTATAATAGCTTAACGATTGAACGAACCGAACAAGACAATAAAAAAAGATATACTAAAGACGATTATCAAAAGCTCAACCAGTTTTACGAAAGCAAAGTCCAGCAAATTCATATTGTGGGCGAATATGCCCAAAGAATGATTACCGATTACAGAAATGCGCTTCAGTTTGTGGAAGATTATTTCCAATTGAATTATAGTTCATTTTTAAACAAATATTTTAAAGGCAGCAGACAAAATGAGATTAAGCGGAATATTACACCTGCAAAATTTAGGCAGCTCTTTGGAGAACTATCCCCTACACAATTGAAAATTATTAATGATAATGAAACACAACATATAGTTGTTGCCGCCGGTCCTGGCAGCGGAAAAACAAAGGTGTTAGTACATAAACTGGCTTCACTCCTGTTAATGGAAGATGTTAAGCATGAGCAGTTACTAATGCTGACATTTTCACGAGCTGCCGCTATCGAATTTAAGAAGCGTTTATTAAAACTGATTGGCAATGCAGCAAACTTTATTGAAATTAAGACATTTCATTCTTACTGTTTTGATCTTTTGGGTAAGGTGGGCACTTTAGAAAAATCGACGGATATTTTAAGCACTACGGTTGAGAGAATTAAAAAAGGTGATGTTGAGGCTAATAAAATTACGAAGACTGTTTTAGTAATTGATGAAGCCCAGGATATGAATGCAGATGAATTCGCTCTTATAAACGCATTAATGAATCAGAATGAAGAAATGAGGGTTATTGCTGTGGGAGATGATGACCAAAATATTTATGATTTCAGGGGAGCGAGTTCTAAATATCTTGAACAATTCATTTATGATAACAAGGCCGTAAAACATGAGTTAGTCGAAAATTACCGCAGCAAAAGCAATCTGGTTGCATTTTCGAATCAATTTGTAAAGCAAATTCAACACCGCCTAAAAGAAACACCGATCATTGCTAATCAAACCGATAATGGAAAAATCAAAGTTGTTAGATATCAAAGCAGTAATCTGATTACGCCTCTTGTAACTGATATCGTTAACGCAGATCTTTCCGGAACTACATGCGTACTCACAAAAACTAACGAAGAGGCGATAAAAGTTACAGGGATGCTTTTAAAAAATGGCATCAAGGCAAAATTAATTCAATCTAATGATGATTTTAGTTTATACAATCTTGTTGAAGTTCGGTTTTTACTAGATAAAATAAATATTGGAGCTGATATTTACATCATCAGTGATGAAGTTTGGGACAATGCTAAACAAGAGCTAATTAACACCTTCCGTAACAGCAACAAATTAGAGATTTGCCAGAATATCATCAAAGATTTTGAAAGCACTAATCCTAATAAGAAGTACAAATCTGATTTAGAAGTTTTAATTCGGGAATCTAAATTAGAGGATTTTTATAATGAAAATGGTGAAACAATTTTTGTATCAACCATTCATAAAGCCAAGGGAAAAGAGTTTGATAATGTTTTCCTCTTGCTAGAGAATTTTAATCTGGATACAGATGAAGGCAAGCGAAAAGTATATGTGGCAATAACCAGGGCTAAACACAATCTAAATATTCACCTAAATGCCGACTATCTCAATCATTTGACTGTGGAAAATTTGGAACAAATAAAAGACTTTGAAGTTTACACTACACCTAATAAAATTGCGATACATGCCACTTTCAAAGATATCTGGTTGGACTATTTTATTAGCAGACAGGATCTAGTTTCTCGACTTACGTGTGGCGAAATGCTACCTGTTGAGGGTTATGTATGCTTAAATTCAAGCGGACAATCTGTGTTGAAATTCTCAAAGCAATTCATTGAGAAAATTGAAATAATGAAGTCCAGACACTATGAACTAAAAAGTGTAAATGTAAATTTTATATTGTACTGGCATAAGGAAGAAACTTCGCAGGATATCAAGATAATCTTGCCTGAGCTTTATTTTGAAATTAGTGAGCAATAAAAACACATCTATTACATCAAAGAAAAGATACTCCATCCACAAAGAATTGAAGAGATTATCATCAAAATCTTTGACATCTTTTTTAAATAACCTGCCTTTTTAAATTCTGAAAAGATAATTACTGCTATTCCTAATATAATTATATCAATAATGGTTAAGAAAAAAGCATTAGCGATAAACTCAGGAAATAAATTAAGATAAGCAGCTTTGGTTTCTTCAAATTCAGTGTATTTCGTGCACATATATATCCAGCAAATTTTATTTAAGATGCTAATTATTAGCAACAATACACCAAGAATATAAATAGACGTTTTGTATTTAGATTTCATATACATAGATTTTTAAAGTTAGAAAACCTCAAAACTGCACAATTGTGTGACAGTAATGAGGCCCGCTAAAAGCTATATAGTAGTCGATTCAAATTGCTTAAGATCTCTGGTGTTTTTTTGTACAGCAAGGGCTGAAAATAGTCCTAATACAAACGACATTCCGAAAAATCCCTTTTCACTGAGTAATAAACTGGCATTCCAAAGTCCAATTATTAATAATACTATCGAAGCAATGGTACTAAACCAGCTTATACTGTAATATAAATCGGTTACGGGGATTCCTTCCAGCCTGTCTCGCACACTTTTTTGTACGGATATTACAGAGAAAAGACCAAAAAGAAGAATGGTAAAATAATATCCTTTTTCATTGTAAGCCATAGCCGAATTATAAAGACCAATACAATATGAGGTCATACCTATAATTAACGTCATCCATGATGCGCCAACGAAAGCGGCACTCGGTTTTAAAGGGTTGTTTCCATAATTTGATCTTGCATTTTTTGATTCTGAATTGTTGTTTGATTCATTTGATTTTAGCGGTTCCATAATTTTATGTTTTATAATTATGAGGCAAATGTCAGCATGAAAAAGGAGTTCTAAAAACTAATTTATTTATAAAACTGATGATATAAAAATACATTTTACTATTTTTATCCTGATAAAAATATACTTATGAATGCACTGCAGGAAATATCAAATATGATGAATGATGTCGAAAAAAAGGCATTTATACAGTATCTATCAAAAAAGAATAAGCGCAAAGACACAGTTAATATAGAATTATTTAATTCTTTAAAAACTGATGATATAAAATTTAAAAATAATACTTTAGAAAACAAAAAAAGCACCGATGCCTATCATGCTCTTAGAAAAAGACTTTATGATAACATGATTAATTTTATGGCTAATCGGAGTTTTGAAAATGATAGTTCAGAAGAAAATACAATACTTCGTTTTATTGTTGTAAGTCGTTTATTTTTTGAACATAAACTTATAAAAACAGCTTTTAAATGTCTTGCAAAAGCCGAACATATTGCTCTAAGCATTGAACACTTTAGTCTTCTCAATGAAATCTATCTGACTCAGATACAATTTGCCCATTTTAATCTGTCAGAACCAATCGAAAAAATAATAGCGAAGTCTAAAGCAAATAAAAAACAGCTCGAATATGAGGAACAGCTTAATTTAGGTTACGCTGTTTTGCGTCGGGAACTTGCAGCTATTTATCACGAAGGCCGAATAGTAGATTTTCAGGCACTTATAAAAAATACTATTGAAACACATGGAATATCATTAAAACAAGGATTAACTTTTAAATCTTTATATCAAATATTATTTATTGCCAATGAATATGCTTCTATAAACAACAATTACTCGCTTATACAGCCTTTTGTTGTTAAAAGCTATAGATTTATCAGCAAAAAAACGGATCTGACCGATAGACATTTATACTATCATATATACATTTTATATTTTATAGCTAACTTCTATTTTCGTAATGGTCAGTTTACTGAGTCTTTGAATTATCTTAATTTGATGTTTACAGAACTTCAGAAACAATCCGATAAATATTATCACCGTTTCTGTCTTAGGTATTTTTTATTATTAGCCTTCAATGAAAATTATCTTGGCAATGCTCAAAAAGCAATAGAAATTGCTGAAAAGTCTCTTTCTTCAAACAAAAAAACAGATCCTAACGACAGTAACGACATTCGGCTTATGCTTATCGTTTTTTATATACAGCAAAATGCTGGGCGTAATGCCGTAAAAGAAATGGCAAAATTAAACCATACTGATAGTTGGTACGAAAAGAAAATGGGGATGGACTGGACAATAAAAAAGTGTCTTGTCGAAATCCTTCTGCACGCACAGCAAGAAAACATTGAACTGGCTTTATCCCGAATAAAAAGTTTTAAACGACGTTATAAAAAATACCTTTTAACGGTAAATGAAGAACGTGTTGTTCAATATCTTTTGTTTGTAGAGCAATATGTAATGAAACCTGAAATTATACAAACCAAAAAATTTCAAAAAGCAATAGAAGATTTTATAATTACGGCACAAAACGGACCTAAAGACATTGTAATCATGAGTTTTTTATCTTGGTTATTGGCAAAAGTGAGACAAAAATCGATCTATGAAACAACTTTAAATCTCCTGACAATTTACTTTCCCTCTACATAAGCTTTTAGACAGCGAACTGACAATCTGAAAAAAATCAAAAGCCTTCAACATACGAAATACAACCAGCAAGAATATTTTTTTCTATCTTCCCAAAATAAAATTTTCCAAAATGAGCCACCTGTTTTCAATAAAAAAATCATTTTTATTTAGCTTCATTATACTGACAAGCTATTTTCTAGTTTCTTTTCACTTAAAAAACACAGAACAATCCGTTTCTGGTAAAATCAAAAAAGTGCTGATTTTTTCTAAAACTAACGGCTTCAGACATGAAAGCATTCCTGCCGGAATCGCAGCGATAAAAAAACTGGGACAGGAAAATCATTTTATGGTAGATGCTACTGAAGATTCTCTGGCAATTAATTCAAAGAACTTAAAGCAATACCAAGCCGTTATATTTTTAAGCGCCTCAGGCAAAGTTTTGGGTGAAAATCAAAAATTAGCTTTGCAGAAATTTATTGAAAAAGGAAATGGTTTTGTAGGCATTCATTCGGCTACAAACTGCGAACCAGACTGGTCTTGGTACACACAAATGATCGGCGGAATTTTTGAAGGGCATCCGGAACCGCAGAATGCTAAATTAATAGTTGTCAATCATGAACATCCATCTACAAAACATCTTCCGGCAATTTGGGAACGAAAAGATGAATGGTACAATTTCAAATATTTAAATCCAGACGTAAGTGTGCTTATAAAAATTGATGAAACATCATATAAAGGCGGTAAACATGGTGATAATCATCCTTTGGCCTGGTATCACAAATATGATGGCGGCAGAGCGTTTTACACTGCTTTAGGACACAGCCCTGAAAGTTACAGCGATCCTCTTTTTACACAGCATTTGCTTGGAGGAATCACTTATGCTATGGGCAAATAAAATTCATTAACCTTTATTTAAATAAGTATGAATATCAATCTTAAAATTCCATTTCTCTCTGTCTTTTTAATTTTAACCATTTTAGGCTGTTCTGATAAAAAAACAAAACATATTCCCGAAAACCCTTATTTAAAGCAATTAACTGAAAAGCAAATTGGAGATACCAATTACTATATTTCTATTCCAAAAAAATATACCATTAAAGAAAACAGAGGGCCTGACTTTTCTGTTTATTATTTCTATCCTACAGACACGACAGCTACAGCAGCTTTTTCAGGCGGTTTCTATTTTGGCAATCATCCAAGTCAGTTTGAATCAGCTAGTGATAGCTGTAAAACAGAAAAAATAAAGCATAAAATTCTAAACAAAAATACAGACTGGACCGTATATAACTGCAAAGGCAAATATTCTATTCAGTCAATTGTTGAAAGCGGAAGCAATGAAGGCTGGAACCAATATATTCACGCTTTTGCCAGTGCAAATTCTGCCGCAGACTTAAAAAAAGTATTTCTCATTTTGGAAACTATGAAAAAGAAAGAACCAAGCAAACAACCAAAATAGTTATCAAAAACAAAAAAGTCAGAGATTTTTCAAACTTTTATAATCTCTAAATTACTGGCCTTTAATACCTTCAAAATAACTAAAAAAGTTTTTTTGAAATCCTTTGTTCATTTCAAAAATTAATCACATTTTTGCACCCGCATTAGAAAAACAGGTCCGTTCGTCTATCGGTTAGGACGCCAGGTTTTCATCCTGGTAAGGGGGGTTCGATTCCCCCACGGACTACTTATCAAAATAAAAGCTTCGGAGAAATCTGGAGCTTTTTTTGTTTATGTTTCTTCATTGAGATCAAGAATTGATAAGAATAACCTATAAAATCTAGTTTCTACAAAAACGTAATTACTACTTTATTTTTTGATTTATTTCAACCTTAAATTTATTATTTGATAAATCCAGATTAGTAGGTTTATAGTTAGTGTTCGTAATTTTGTCCATTACACTTTGATGAATAAATGTACCTTCTCTAAATTTTCTTTGCGGCCATAACCTAAAATCAGATTTGATTTGGTGAAACCAACTATTTTTATCAAATCGTGCTCTAGGAATAAAATCAAATATCTTAAATCCTAATGTGAGAGAGTTGTGTATTGCTGCC
The DNA here is from genome assembly GCF_002482975.1 of Flavobacterium sp. UBA7680. Taxonomy (GTDB): domain Bacteria; phylum Bacteroidota; class Bacteroidia; order Flavobacteriales; family Flavobacteriaceae; genus Flavobacterium. Next base: position 96,273 of record NZ_DLHA01000018.1, read on the forward strand.
ATGTGATCGGGTTTTTGGTAGTTAGAGTTTATACCATAAACATAACGACCAACTTTCTTTTTTGAAACTATTAAGTCATGATTAGTAGCTTCTCCAAGCATCCATTCCAATGCTAATTTAGATAAGCCTTCAATAGGATAAGAACCTCCTACATCAGAATGTACTCCTGCAAAAAGAACCTCCTTGCAGTCCTTATGCAATTCCGAAACTTCATAATAATAGTAATGTTTTCTTCTTTCATCTATTGAAATCGCATGTCTTACAGTTTTGGCAATACCTAAGCTTCTGGAATATGGAAAGTTTTTATAATAACTTATTAATCCTCCTGCTGCTACAACAGTATCCCATATCCCGATGAAATGAATATCTACTTTCCTAGAGAACCTGGATCGAAAAGCGTTAGCCATCTCAAACAATTTATCGCCTTTTACATAAATTTCAAGCGCATATCTTAAATGTCCATAGTTCCCTTTTTCCAGCAGACCAAACATTTCAATAAGTCCACTTAACATTCTTACTGTATAGGCGCCCCTGCTAAATCCGAATAGATAGATTTTATCACCCTCCTCATAATTATCCATTAAAAAAAGGTACGCGTCTTTTACATTTTCTTCAAGGCTCGAAGCTGATACCATATCTTTTATGACATTCCATTTTCTAAACAACCAATTTCTAGTTCCGCTTGGAGCAATTGTTCCTACACCAGGGTGATAATAGGTAACCTGATTTTTATCTTTTGTAAGGCAGCTGTATAAATGGAGTACATTTGTATTTTCATTGATGGTTAACTTATTGTCAGTTCCATCGCAACAGATTACTATATTTTTTGGCATTGAATTTCGTTTTTAAATTAAAACACACGCAAGCAGTTCTTTATGACTATTGATTTATTATTTCATAGCATACAAATAGTATTGTAGGCAATCCTTTTTCTTTATAACAAAGAGAATCTTAAATTTTATTTAGAAAACTAAGATTACAATTTTTCCAAATAGATCACATCAAATATAAAAACTACAAAAAGATAAAAATCAAGTAGTTATACCTGATTTTCTTGTTTCATTCAAAATTACTTTTATATCAAAACTACTTCATTTGATAAGTCAACTTTTTAAAAAATGTCAAAATGTATTATTTGTCGTTTCAACTTCAAGTCTAAAAAATGATCCTTTTTAATCTTTTTATCCAGTAATTTTTTAAAGTTTTTTCCTTCAAACCCTTGCTCTTGCTGAGAAATAAAACAAAGGGTCAATTTTACCACAACCAACTAATAACCAATATATTAAATAAATAAAAAAAGGGGAAAATTCCCCTTTTTTGGTACACTTACATTTATCTAATTTAGTCAAATATATCAGCCTTGTTTTCATTACAAGTTTAAAGCACAGTAAGAAGCCCCATTCTATTTACAATCTGCGCCCTGAATCTTATTCCTTTTCAGTAAAATTTCATTTAGTATTTATAATAAATTTTATCAAAAGATGATTTTTGAAGTAATACAAATAATTTCAGAACAAGTAAACAACTATCTCGACGAAATTGGGTTAGAGAAATCTGTTGTTCCAGAAAATATTGCTTTTCTAGAATCTCAAAATGATGATATCACCGATGCATTAAAAAATGCCGTGGCACTTACAGTAATCAACTTAGCCGAAGAAGCTACTTTAAAAAACTTCCCAAACCATACTATTGAAAATACTAAAACAATTTATAGAAACAGTATCGTCAATTTAAATCTGTATATACTTTTTAGTGCGAATAGAGATAAATATATCAACTCACTTAAGGATATTTCGAAAATAATTGAATTTTTTCAAGGGAAAAGACTTTTTACCCAAGCCAATACCATCTTTAACAGAAGCACTAGTGCCATGAGCAATGTAGACAACTTTAGATTTACGGTTGAACTCTACACTCCCACTTTTGAAGAGTTAAATTATATCTGGGGAACGTTAGGCGGCAAGCAGCTTCCATCCGCTTTATATAAAGTGAGCATGATACAAATTGAACGCAATATTGTACAAGCAGAAGGACAAGTTATTGGTGAATTTACAGGAACAACCAAAAGAAAAGAACAATCATGAGTTTTGCTGCTACATATCAATTGCTATTTGAAGTAACGCTTCGTCATAATTATTTTTTGAATAATGGAGAAGAAACTTTTGCAAGTATGGCAAATGCTGATAAAGAAAAAATGCTGCAGCAATTTAATACAGATGCGTTTGCGACAATAATGCCAACTTTAGAAACCAATATTGTACTTAAAAACTACAAAATGATATTCAAAAAAAGCAAAACAGGTTTCGGAGTATACATTAAAGTGAAAGATGAACTGGATCCATTTATAAAAGTCCCAGTTGATTTAAACCTAAAGTTTTTAATTAAAATTAATGATTATCAATTTGAAAATTATACTAATCTTGATTTTGCTCTTACTCAGGCATATCTTTTCAGTAATGTCAAACCATTAACTGAACCCGTTTCATTTGAATATCTTCCAAAAATAAATGACAACAAACTTATTTCAAATGCGTATTTAGTATCTGAAGAAACCACTGCCAATTTACTTTCAACATTGCAGCCGTCAGAACAACAAAATGTCTTTGGACTTATTTCACTAACCGCTAAGGGCGACAACAGTTCAGGAAACATTATAAATAATTTGGGAAAAATGATAAGTCCAAATTTTAAAATTCATTTTGATAATCGAAAAACACTTTGGAAATATATCAACCGTAAAGCAGGAACAGAAATTAAAACCAATGCTGCAAAACCATTAACGCGCTCTGGTTTTGTTGAAATTGATCCGCTTACCGATTTTACGCCTTCACAACCGGCAGAAAGTCAATACCCAAATCCATCTGTAAAATCAATAACAAAAATCAATAGTGATTACTATTCGGAAATATTTATTTAATAATTAAAAAACAAATCAATTATGGCAACAACTTACAAAACGCCTGGAGTATATGTTGAGGAAATCGTAAAGTTTCCTCCTTCTGTTGCCCAGGTAGAGACAGCGATTCCTGCTTTTATTGGCTATACTGAAAAAGCCACGAACAAGATTAATGGAGATTTGAAATTGAAACCAACAAGAATAACATCTCTTTTAGAATACGAACGCTTTTTTGGCTTTGCTAAACCGGAAACAACAATTAGTGTTACCATTAATGATGTTTCAACTGATAATGGAGACACAAGATCTATTGTTGTAGATCAACCAACTTCAAAACAACCTTTTTTGATGTATTATTCATTGCAGTTGTTTTTTGCAAATGGCGGTGGTCCTTGCTACATTATTTCGGTAGGGCGTTATGGAAATGATTTAGATGAAGCAGACACTCCCGTTACAGCAATCAATAACAGTACTGCGCTGAATGCCGGATTAGCAGAATTAGAAAAGGTAGACGAACCAACACTAATTCTATTTCCAGATGCTACAAAAGTAAGCGGCATAACGATAACTGATTTCTACGGATTATACAATAATGCATTAATGCAATGTCAAAATCTTCAGGACAGATTTACCATAATTGATACTTTAAATTATGATGGATCAAGCCCAACAGATACTAATATAGATGATTTAAGAGCTAAAATTAGTTCTGAAAAAGACACTATTAAATACGGAGCTGTTTATTATCCTCACCTGGAAACCATACTGGATTATGCTTTTGACACCAGTAAAATTATATTAAAACATTACTCTTATACAGCAAAAGCGTATGACCAAATCGCTGCAGGACTGTTAACCATCGAAAATCCAACTACAGGGATTGATGCAACTGTAGCTAAATTGATTGACGTTACTACTGTTCCCGGAAATATTTCCGGTCAAATGAGTGATCTGCTTTTACAGATGTACAGTAATGATGCAACCGGTTTTGATTTAGGCGGAACCTTTGTTAGTAATCCTGCTAAAAAAACAGCTTTCCTGAATAAACTGAATGTTCTGCTCACTTCTTTAGAAAGTTTATCTCTTTTGAGAAATTCTCTAAACGACGAAGCAAATGCTGCAATCAGCACAATATCTGATGAGGATATGGTTATTGCGAATAGCATCTCAAGTACTTTGGCTGCATTTAATTTGAACTTTACTGACACAAATAAAATTGACTCTGTATACAAAAACTTAAAAACATTAAAAAAGAAAATACAGGACGAGAACGCAACGGCTAAGCTGCTTAAAATTGTATCAACTGATGCTGTAAGCTTTGATAAAGAATTAAAAAAACTTGTAAGCTATACTCCTTTGAATACGCAAACTGCAATTACGATAGTTACAAATAATTTTTCTGGTATTAAAGCAACCCTGCTTGCACTTGTAAATGCTATTAAATCTGTTAGTGGAAAAGATGTAAACAATGGAGCATTAAACGGAAGAAAATTAAGCACTTTAGAATCTATCGACAATGTGACTTTTAATAAAATCCTTACTGAAATTTACAACCTGCCAATAACACTTCCTCCAAGCTCTGCTATTGCAGGAGTTTATGCCAGAGTTGACAGAGACAGAGGCGTATGGAAAGCACCTGCAAATGTAAGTCTGAACTATGTAATAAAACCAACCGTACAAATAACAAATACCATTCAGGACAATTTAAATATTGATACTGTTGCAGGTAAATCTATCAATGCTATCAGAACTTTTACCGGCAAAGGAACCTTGGTTTGGGGGTCAAGAACCTTAGCCGGTAACGATAGTGAATGGCGTTATGTACCAGTTCGCCGCTTCTTCAATATGGCCGAAGAATCTATTAAAAAAGCAACCGAACAGTTCGTTTTTGAACCTAACGATGCTAATACCTGGATAAGAGTAAGAGCTATGATTGAGAATTTCTTAATTCTTCAATGGAGAGCCGGAGCTTTGGCCGGGGCGAAACCAGAACAAGCTTTTTATGTTAGAATTGGACTGGGACAAACCATGTCAGCGATGGATATTTTAGACGGTAAAATGATTATCGAAATTGGTCTGGCAGTAGTTCGTCCGGCTGAGTTCATCATTCTTCGTTTCTCTCACAAAATGCAGGAATCTTAATTAAATCATCTTTAAAAAAATATAGATCATGAGTTATCCATTACCAAAGTTTCATTTCTCAGTTGACTGGGGAGGAACAAAAATAGGGTTTACAGAAGTTTCCGGATTAGATGTAGAAACTGAAGTTATTGAGTACCGTCAGGGTGCAAGTCCGGAATACAGCAAAATTAAAATGCCGGGCATGCAGAAGTACTCTAACATTACCATGAAAAGAGGCACTTTTAAAAGCGACAATGAGTATTATGCCTGGTGGAATACGGTAAAACTAAACACCATCGAAAGAAGGGATATTACCATCAAATTACTTAATGAGGAGCACGAACCAGTGATTACCTGGAAAGTAAAAAATGCGTGGCCAACAAAAGTTCAGTCAACTGATTTAAAAGCCGACGGAAACGAAGTAGCTATCGAGTCAATTGAATTGGTTCATGAAGGTTTATCTATTCAAAATGACTAGTCATGGCTAACTATTATCCACCCGTAGGTTTTCATTTTCTGGTTGAATTTGATCAACTGGGCACAAAAGAAAAAGACCATCAATTTCAATCCGTATCAGGACTTTCTGTAGATCTTGAAACGGAAGAAATTGTTGAGGGTGGAGAAAACAGATTCAAACACAAACTTCCCGTTAAAACCAAATATCCCAATTTGGTTTTAAAAAGGGGGATACTTATTGATTCTGACGTAATTGAATGGTGCAGAAAAGCATTAGAAAATTTCGAGTTTAAGCCCGTAGATTTAACTGTAAAACTCTTGAATCAGGACCACGAGCCTTTAATGCACTGGAAAGTTATACACGCCTATCCCGTAAAATGGGCAGTTGAAGATTTTAGTGCTTTGGAAAGCAAAATTGTTGTTGAAAGCTTTGAGCTTGCTTATAATTATTTCACGCTTCATAAAAAATAATTTTATCATGCCAATTGAAATCAAAGAGCTTCACATTAAAATAAACGTGAGCGAAAATTCAAGTTCGGGTGCAAAACCACCTGCTGCATCATCTGCTGCAGAAAAAGATAATGTGGCCGAGTGTGTCGAGCAAGTAATGAAAATCATTGAACGAAAAAAAGAACGCTAATATGACAACGACTAATGGTGAATTAAAAAAACTGAAGATCATTGCTTATAGCGATCCTCAATTCAACAATCCAATTTCGGATATTGAAGAGTTCATTACTCTGATGAATCCCGAAAAATATACTTTTCATTACAAGATAGAGCAAGATACAACGCAAGCTGCCGGAACAAGCAGTCCTGCGCCAAGATTTACAGCAATTGCTCCGGAGGAATTAGAATTGGATTTTGTTTTTGACCGAACAGGTGTTATTGCCGGCAAGGAAACTACCGAAAATGGTGTTATTGAAGACATTGAGCATTTTAGAAAGGTAATTTTAGAATATAATGGAACTGAACATAAACCAAACTATTTAAAAATTGCTTGGGGAAGTCTTTTATTTAAAGGATCTCTCACAGAAATGACCATTGAGTATAAACTTTTCAGGCCAGATGGAACACCCATTAGAGCCATTGCAAAAGGAAAATTTAAAGGAGTTGTTGAGGATGAGTTAAGAGCAAAACAGCAAAACAATCAATCTCCTGATTTAACACATACCAGAATTGTAAAAGCAGGCGATACGCTTCCTTTAATGTCTTTTAAAATCTATGGCGATTCAAAATATTATCTCGAAGTAGCAAGAGCCAACAAGCTTATCAACTTTAGAAAATTAAAAATTGGTCAAAAAATATTTTTCCCTCCTCTACAAAAACAACAATAGATGAACAATAGCGGCGTCATACAAACCAGTAAAAGTGCAGATTTAGTAACGCACAAACTGCTCATTGAGGGAACTGAGCTGTCTGGTATTTACCAAGTAATGAGCATTGTAGTTCATAATGAAGTGAATAGAATACCGATGGCGCAAATTATTTTGACCGATGGAGATGCTGCCGCACGAGATTTTAAATTGAGCAATGAAGATTTGCTCATTCCGGGAAAAAAAATAGAAATAAAAGCGGGCTATCACAGTGACGAAGAAACTATTTACAAAGGAATAGTGGTGAAACATTCCATAAAAATAAAAGACAATTCATCTCTGTTAATTGTGGAATGCAAAGACGAAGCGGTAAAAATGACCATTGGCAGAAAAAGCAAATATTTTTATGACGTAAAAGACAGTGATGCTTTTGAAGACATTATAGGCACTTACGGATTAGAAAAAGATGTGGAAAGCACTAATTATAGTCATAAAGAGTTAGTGCAGTACAATACATCTGATTGGGATTTTATCGTGTCTCGTGCACAAGCCAATGGAAAATTATGTTTTGTTGAAAACGGCAAAATTTCGATTAAAAAACCAGATTTGGCGTCTGAAGCAGTTGAAACAGTTGCTTTTGGTGCCAGTATGCTCGATTTTGATGCCGAAATTGATGCTCGAAATCAGTTTGCTAAAGTTTCATCCTACAGCTGGAATGCATCCAATCAGGAATTATTAGAAATTGAAGCCAAAGATCCCAGCGTGAGCCTAAACGGAAATTTATCTCCTTCGGATTTATCCGATATAGTAAAACTGGAAAATTTAGAATTACGTCACGGCGGTCATGTTACCGATACTGAATTACAGGATTGGGCCGATGCAAAATTATTATTTCAACAACTATCAAAAGTTCGCGGAAGAGTCAAATTTCAAGGCATTCCTGAAGTAAAACCTAACACGATTATTACGCTTGAAGGCGTAGGAGATCGTTTTAATGGCAAAGCATACATTACAGGGGTTTTCCATGAAATTGCAAACGGCAATTGGACTGTAAACGCGCAGTTTGGATTAAATCCGGAATGGTTTTCTGAAACTTATGATATCAATACACCATCGGCTTCAGGAATAATTCCATCCATAAAAGGGCTTCATATTGGTATTGTAACCCAGCTTCAGGACGATCCCGACAGTGAAGACAGAATTTTGGTAAAAATACCCATTATCAATAACGAAGAACAAGGTATTTGGTGCAGAGTTGCTGCCTTAGATGCAGGTGATAACAGAGGTACTTTTTTTAGGCCCGAAATTGAAGACGAAGTAATTATTGGCTTCATCAACGAAGATCCCAATGATGCCATTGTATTAGGAATGCTCCACAGCAGTGCAAAACCTGCTCCGCTAAAAGCAGCTGACGATAACCATCAAAAAGGGATTTTTACAAGAAGCGAAATGAAAGTGCTCTTTGATGATGATAAAAAATCAATAGCCATTGAAACTCCCGCAGGAAAAAAAATAACACTCGACGAAGACAAAGGATCGATAGTTATTGAAGACGAAAATTCGAACGTGATTACAATTGACAGCGCAGGAATAAAAATGGAAAGTGCGGGCGATATTTCAATAAAAGCAACAGGCGATGTAAAAATTGAAGGAACCAATGTAAATCTAAAAGCAACTGCTCAATTTAAAGCCGAAGGCAGTGCTGGCGCAGAAATGTCGTCGGCAGCAGTAGCGATTGTAAAAGGAAGCATTGTTCAGATAAATTAAAAACACCTCTCCATTACTTTCAGTTCAAACTCTTAAATAAAAATAAATTATGGGAGCACCAGCCGCAAGAATTAACGATATGCATGTTTGCCCAATGGTAACAGCAACTGTTCCTCATGTAGGCGGCCCAATATTGCCGCCAGGCGCACCTACAGTACTGATAGGCGGTCAGCCGGCAGCCTGTTTGGGAGATATGATCACTTGTACAGGGCCTCCAGATAGTATTATAGCGGGTTCAGCCACAGTGCTTATTGGAGGAAAACCAGCAGCAAGAATGGGAGATTCAACTGCGCATGGCGGAACAATTGTAATAGGATGTCCAACCGTTTTAATAGGTTAATTATGGAAAGTAAAGAAGCTTTTTTAGGTACTGGATGGAGTTTTCCGCCAGAGTTTAAAAAAAACACTAAAGCAGTCGTCATGACATCTGACGAGGCCGATATTAAAAGCAGTCTGGAGATATTGCTTTCTACCAAAATCGGTGAACGCATTATGCTGCCCAGATATGGCTGCAATATGGACGAATTACTTTTTGAAACATTAGACAGAACACTTAAAACCTATGTTTCAGAACTAATAAAAACGGCCATTTTATATTACGAACCACGAATTGATGTTGACAAAATTGACATTACACAAGGTGATGATTTAGAAGGAGAATTATTAGTCATAATCGATTATAGAATAAGAAGTACAAACTCAAGAAGCAATCTAGTTTATCCATTTTACAAAGGAGAAGGCACTAATATTTAAAAGTTTATAAGCTATGAGTACCAACAGCCAAATAGACAATGTTATTTTTAAAAGAAATGGAGTTAATCAGGAAGAACGCTTTAGTGACGCACTAGAGCCGGGCAACCTGAAGCTTCATGATTTTACTATTGAAGACTGGCTGCTATTTGCTTATAACTTTGCAAAACAAGTCAACTTTTTCGACACAAATAACGATAAAACTCCAGAAGGCGATTGGCAGGAATTTTTTACCTATTTCGGCTTTTCAAAAAATGATCATCCGGATGGTATTCCGAAAAGAACAGAAAAAGAATATGCTGTTTTAAAAGAAAGCATTACCAAAACATTATCTACTTCCAATATCAATCAAGACCTTACTCCTCACATGACATTGTTTGTGTGTTTCCTGAAATTATTGGAATTATCCCAAAACAAACTTAATCTTATAACAAAAAAGCATTTAGACTTTTTTTATAAAGACATACTGCAAATCGAAAAACTGCCTGCAAAAGCAGATAAGGTGAGTATCATTTTTGAGCTTGCAAAAAAAATTGCCGAAGAAAAAATCGCTGTAAATACAGAACTTGATGCAGGAAAAGATCACGATGGCAAAAAATTAATATACAAAACCACAGAAGAATTTATTGCCAATAAAGCCAATATAGCGTACCTAAAAAGTGTATATAATGACATTGATTTAGGCGAAATAAAATACAGCGAAATTGCAAATTCTCTTGACGGAAAAGGAGAACCATTAAAAGAAGACGCTCCATATTGGTTTCCTTTTGGATATACATCTCATGAAAAAAAATACCCAAAATTAGACGATGCCAAATTAGGTTTTGCAATAGCTTCAGAATTATTTAATCTTAAAGAAGGCGATAGAAATATTGACATCACAATTACTTTTGATGGAAATTTAACTTTTCCTAATCCATTTAATGTAGATGATCTTTTGAAAAACATCAGCATTCTATATAGTGGAAAAAAAGGATGGATTGGAAATTTTAAACTTCGCACAGACGTTGCTTTTAAAAGTGGAACTCAATCTTCCAGCATTGGCGGCAACACATTAAGATTGATTTTTCAGATACCAAAAGATGATCCGGCAATTGTGAATTACGACCAGAAAGTTTTAGGCGAATTTTTCTCGACAGAACTTCCTGTAATTCGATTTTTAATCAATACACAAGATGTAAAAGGGCATACTCTTTTTAGAACTTTCGTGACAAAAACAATCACCAGCATTACTTCAAAAGTTGAGGTTAAAGATGTAAAATCTCTTTTATTAGAAAGTGATACCGGCCTGCTTAATGCTGCAAAACCCTTTTTTCCTTTTACAACTCAACCCGAAAAAAACAGCTCCTTTATAATAAACTATCCCGAAATCTTTTCTAAAAAATGGACAGATGCAGATATTAACATCAAGTGGAAAAACACTCCATTATCATTTGAAACTCATTACGCAGCCTACAAAAAAAGTTTTCTTGAAACCATAAGTAAACAGATTTTTCTTGATGGCATTTTCATCAAGGACAGCGTTCCAAAAATAATGAATGCCAACCAGCCTGAAGATGGAATTGCCAAAAAAATCAATTTGAAAATAAAAGCTCCTGCAGAAACTAACGATTCAATAGAAGCTGTTGCAGAAACAAACGAATCACTTCAAATAAACCCAGACGGTGCAATTGTTATAGAGAACTATTTTAAAGCAACATTATCTGTTTTAAACAAAGAAGTTTGGGACAATCAAAATACAGCTGTCTTATTATTTGTTGATACTGATAAAGATCAAGTATTTGAATCGAATATCAATGTAAAAGGCAGCTATGAACTTGGCAAAAGCGGTCCTATACGATTGACATTAAATCAATCGTTTTTACATTCGTTATTTCCAAAAATATATACTCTGGCCATAATGAATGTGGCGACAGACCCGGCAACGCCTATTCCAAATGAGCCTTACACACCAGTTGTAGAAAGCATAAGCCTGAATTATTCTGCTGAAGAAACTACTGATTTCAAAGCTTCTGACTACGAGTCTAACCGAATAATATTGTTTCATGAAGCTCCTTTTGGTCAGCGTGAAGAGCATTCTTATTTGAAACAACAAGCCATCAATAAAGAAATTTTAGAGACTGGAACGCCAACTACAAATTGTCTGGTTCCGGATTATTGCGATGGAGGTGAATTTTATGTAGGGCTTCAGGATGCCGAAATACAACAGCAAATTTCATTATTATTTCAAATATTAGAAGGAAGCGAAAATATCAGCGTTCCCACTTTTACAGGAAAACAAAAAGTAGAATGGTACATATTATGCGATAATTATTGGAAAAATCTGGATAAGGAAATTTTAGCAAATGGTATCGATAACTTTTTAAAATCGGGTATCGTAAAATTTAGCATTCCAAAACAGGCAACTAATGACAATACTTTGTTTCCAGCCGATACCATTTGGGTAAAAGCAAAAATGCACAAAGATTATGATGCCGTTTGCAAAGTTATCGATGTAAAAACTCAGGTTGTTACCGCCCAATTTTTTGACAACAACAACAATTTAGCTCATTTAGACAGCACATTGCCTGCCAAAACTATATCTAAATTAATTACCAGAGTTCCACAAATTAAAAGTATTGAACAGCCCTTTAATTCATTTGATGGAAAACCATTGGAATCAGACGAATCCTATTATCTCCGTGTAAGTGAACGCTTGCGCCACAAAAACAGAGCTATAACGCTTTGGGATTATGAGCATCTTATTTTACAGGAATTTCCAAGTGTTTTTAGGGTAAAATGCCTTAACCATACTTTTATTTCGGGCACAAATACCTCATTTTTATCCCCGGGAAAAGTAACGTTGGTAGTAATCCCTGATATTATAGACAAAAATGTATTCGATATTTACGAGCCAAGAGTAAGCACAGCCACATTGAACAGCATAGAAAGTTTTATTAATTCTAAAAATTCAATGCTAGTGTCTGCAAAAGTAATTAATCCTGATTATGAAAAAGTTATCATAAAACTGGATGTAAAATTTTACCCGCAGTACGATGAGAATTTTTATAAAAAACAGCTCAATGAAGACCTTATAAAATTTTTATCGCCTTGGGCATTTGACACCTCTAAGCAAATCATATTCGGGGTTGAACTGCAGCGAAGCATTGTTATAGAATATATTGAAAATTTACATTACGTAGATTTTTTATCTACGCTTGAGATGGCGATCTATATCGATAAGAAAACAGATAAGGAACATCCTAAGCCATTAGAAGATACAGAAAACAACAAGGACAATGTACGCTTTTTAGACTTTTTAACTACGCTGTCTCCATCAAGCCCAAAAAACATTTTAGTCTCTGTTAAAAACCACATTATCAGTACCAACATAATAACTTGTACAATAACACCCCCAGAAGAACCTGAAAAATGTCAATACTAAACCAACATATCACCATTCCTAAAAAATCAGCAACTGAGGACGATTTGGATTTCTTTTATTTGAGAAAAAAAGGAATCGAATATATAGAGTCTTTTGGCAGTAAATTTTGGACTGATTTTAATGAGCATGATCCAGGAATTACGATGCTGGAGATGCTTTGCTACGCCATTTCTGATCTTGGGATGAGACTCAATCTCCCAATAGAAAATATATTAGAATCTAATGACATTAATAAAGGCATTCCAAAACAGTTTTTTAAAGCCTCAGAAGTATTATCATCAAGTCCAGTCACACAAAATGATTATCGAAAACTATTTATAGACATAAAAGGAGTTAGAAACTGCTGGCTTGCAAAATATAAAAAAACAGTTTATGTGGACTGCAAAAAAGATAAACTTTCTTATGATATTAAGGATTATGAAAACCTGCCAGATAATTTAAGAAAGTCTTTTGAGCTCAATGGTTTATATGATCTTTATGTAGATTTTGAAAGCTCAAAACCTTCAGAAATAGAGGCTGTTAAAGAAAAAATAAGAAAGCAGTATCATGCAAACAGAAACCTTTGTGAAGATCTTGTTGAGATAAAAAAAGTGGTAGACTACCCTATTAAAATATGTGCAGATATTGAAGTAGATACAGAAGCCGATGAAGAACTGGTTCATGCCAATGTCATGGACGCTCTGGAAAGTTACTTATCGACAACGGTCAATTTTTATTCTCTAAAACAAATGATTGACAAAGGATATTCAACTTTGGAAATTTTTGACGGCCCAAGTTTAGAAAATGGTTTTATTGATACTAAAGAATTGCTTACAGCTGATTTGAGAAACGAAGTACGTCTCTCAGACATTATGAGAATAATAATGTCAGTGCCCGATGTACTTTTAATTAAAGATATTTCTTTAGGAAATTGCGGAGGCGATGATTTGGAAAACAAATGGCTTATCTGTCTTTCACCTTACCAAAAACCTGTTGTTTGTGCCAAAAGTGTTTTCAATTACAACAAAGGATTATTGCCGCTCAATATCAATCAGGCTCAGGTAAAAATTTATTTAGACGCCATAAAAGCCGAAAAAGATAAAGCTACAACAAACGCCAGTCAGGATAAAGAATTAGAAATACCAAATGGCGAATATCTTAACACCGATTTTTATACCACCATACAAAATGATTTTCCTGAAACCTATGGTATTGGTGAAGTAGGGCTTCCTTCCAGATCATCTGTTGAACGTAAATCTAAAGCAAAACAATTAAAAGGATATCTTTTATTTTTTGATCAAATATTAGGAAGTTATTTTAAACAATTAGGCCAGGTAAGCGAATTGCTTTCTGTAAGCGGTAATTTGTCCCGAACCCTTTTTACGCAAGTCGTTAAAGACATTGAAGGCGCTGATGACATTGTAAACGGATATGAAAATTACAATGATGAAACTATCACAGCACTGCTTTTTGATCAGCAGGACAATAATATCGAACGAAGAAATAAAATTTTAGACCACCTTTTGTCCCGTTTTGCCGAAAATTTCTCGGAATACGTCTTTGTGAACAAAACCATTTATGGAAACACTACAGATCAAGTCGTATTGCGTGACAAAGAAAACTTTTTGAAAGATTATAAAGTCGTAAGCAAAGAGCGCGGCAATGCTTTTGATTATTACAAACAGCCCATTGCCAATTTATGGGATACCAATAATGTTTCAGGAGCCGAAAAAAGGATTTCAAGACTCATTGGTATTAAAGATTACAGTCGCAGAAACCTTTCGAATTCGTTTGTCGAAATGTACAATTTTATTGATACCGACAATCAATCTGTTTATAGATGGCGTATTGTAGATACTAATAAGGAAATTGTACTTTCTTCAACAGCAGAATATTTCGATACTTCTGCAGCAAATAAAGAACTTTATTTTGCCGTATTGCAAATTATCCAGACTAGGGAATATAAAATAAAAGAGGCTTTTAAAAACGGAACAATAACAGATTTATCTATTGTTGACAATATTTTAATTCAAAAATCAGATGCCGGAAAATATTCTTATGACATTATAAACCCCGCAATTAAAGACAAGAAAAATCCAAACCGCATTATTGCCCGCAGATTTGAATACTATACTGATTTGAAGGATTTAGAAAAATCGATTCTGGACTTAATTCACTTCATGAAAGAGGATTTTACCGAAGAAGGAATGTTTTTGATAGAACACATGATGCTTCGTCCAGATGTAAATCTAACAACCGTAAATCCAGATACGTTCATGCCTATCTGCGCCGATGAGTGCGATAATTGCGAACCAATAGATCCCTACTCCTACCGTGTAAGTGTAGTGCTGCCGGGATATACATTGCGATTTGCCAATACCGATTTTAGAAATTATATAGAAAAAATAATTAAGGAAGAATTACCAGCGCACGTTCTGGCAAAAATATGCTGGATTGGATATAGGGAAAAGGATGTGAAAGACCCTGCAGAAAACCAGCTTGTTCAATTTGAAAAAACATATAAAGACTATTTGTTCGCCAAAACTGATTTGAATCAAGAACAGCCAGAACCCCAATTAACAAGTTTTATTAAAGCGTTAACTGTTCTGGACAATGTTTACCCAACAGGGCGACTGTTTGACTGCAGCGATGAAAACGAGCGATTATCAGATAAAATTATACTAGGAAAAACGAATTTAGGATCACTATAAAAACTATTCCCATGTCAGCAAAACTTTCAACAATAACAACACAATACCGAAGATTCACAAAGAATCAGGTACTTACAGAAGGAAACCTTAATGAGGTAGTAGATTTTTTTGACGATCAGGATCGTTTATCCCGCATTTACCTGAGTGGCGTTGGTATAGTTTGCGGATTTTATCCAACTTATAACGCGGATCAAAAAACCATTTCGATAACGCAGGGAACTGGTGTGACTACTGATGGTGATCTTTTTAAATTATATCAGGCAGACGCATTAGGAAACAAAAAAATTGATTTTGATTCCAAAACCTATACGCACTGCAAAATTTATGATAATACAAAAGCCGCTTATAAACCATATTTTTATGATGGATCAAGCAAGCAATGGCCTCTTTTTGAGCTCTTGACAGAAGAGCAGCAAAAAAAAGAAAAAGACCCTTATTTTTCTTTAGCAGAATTTGCTGCGAATACAAAATTTGAGTTTGAAAAGGCCGTAATTCTTTTATATCTAGAGTCGTATGAAAAAGAATCTGACCTTTGCGTAAGTCTTTCGTGTGACAATCAAGGATTAGAAATTGTGGGCAATTATAAAGTTTTAATTGTCAGCCAAGACGTTGCCACAAAAATAATGGATTTTGACAGCATGATTGGCAAAATCAATTATTCTAATTTATACTATAATTTACCAGACCTAAAATCAAACAGAATTGTACTAAAAAAAGAAGATTTTGTCCATCTTGATGCTATAAAACAAACTTTTACCAAAGGAATTTTTAAAAACGATGTTGTTAAGAATTTGCAGGAAGGCTACAATAAGCTGCTGAAAGGCTTAAATATGCCAATAATTTCAGATGCTATTCAAAAAAAGATAGCCGAACTATTTAATTTTGAAGGAAACTCCGTGCTTCCTCAGGATTTTCAATACTTATATGATCTGCTTAACGATCTTGTAGATACTTATAACGAAACCAAAGCACTGCTGCTTACTATAGATGATAGTTATTGTTCTCCAGATATTAATGCTTTTCCAAAACACTTAATGCTGGGTGAATTAATAAAAACAGAACCTTGTTTTGAATTCCGCCATGCTTTTTATAAATCGCCTTTGCTTACAGGAGAAAGTCTGAGCACTTGTCCTGACTGTCTTGCAGATGATGAGGTTCCTAGTAAAGATTCAGAAAAAAAGAAAAAAGAAGAAAAAGAGGAAAAAGCAGATGAAATAAATATATGCTACGGCGAAGACACAGCAAAACAAAGAATATACAGTCTTATTTTGCGAAGTGCACAATTATTAGAAAACTACAATCCTTTATATGAGGACATAAAAATTACACCCTCTTTACAATTGGGTAAATTGGGCAAAAAAGCCATTCCGTTTTACAATAATGTAAACGATTCGCTTATTAATGCCTGGGATTTTGATAAAACCATTTTAGGATTGCAAAAAAACAATGTTAGTTATCATGATGATTTATTGAATACTAAAAAACCGCTCGAAATTCATCTTGATAGTGATTTTTATAGAATTGAAGGACATCAAGGTCGCAATTACAAAGAAGCACTAAAAGATATTCAACAAATTAGATTAGAAAACGGACTTGGATTTAATATAATGATCCTCGCAGTAAATGCTAATGAACTGGATAAAACGATCCAGAAGTTCACTGAATATTACCTCAACAAAAATCATGGTTATGAGCATAAAGCAGGCGTAGCTCCCGGAGGTACATTTATAATGATATATCTGGAAGAAAAAATACCTTATTATAATAAAAGCCGCAGACTATCTTTAACCGGTGATTTTGAAAAATTTGCCGAAGGCATCCCAATTTTAAATCCGGTTGTTGCTGATTTTTCGCTGCCGTATTTATGTTGTGACGAAAACAATATTGGACTTACTTTACCTGTAGATAAAATTTGTTTTGACAGCAAAACACCTCCTCTGCCTTTTAAAGTATCCCCAACTGGAGGTTATGTAAAAGCTAATGTTCGACCTGATCAAAATGGAGGGGTAACAGTAAATGAATATGGATTAGTTGTTTTTGATCCAAATTTAGTCAGTAAAGAATTAATAGGCCAAACCATAACATTTACAGTTAATAATTTTGATACTAAATGTGCCATAACAATTTTTGAAAAACCAAAATTCGATTTTGTTGCTGTTCCTTTAAAACCTTCAGGAGTTAACGAAACCATAGTTACTTTTACCGTAACCGGAGAAAATATTGAAGGCAATAAATATATCTGGGATTTTGGGGATAAAACCACTCTTGTTGCAGATGATAAAACAGAAATAAAACACACCTACAAGTATAATAGTGAATCGCAAAAAAAATTCACATTTTATGTTACTCTTAATGCAGATAATGGTAACTGCGGATTTCAAGTTAGTCATCCTGTGAGTTTTGAAATCGAAGACCCAAAAGTACTGGTAGATGGAAAATTGGTAAACAAAATATCTTTTTGCAGAAACGATAAACCGGTGATCCTTACCCTTGAACCAAATATAAAAGGAGCCGTTATTTCTGGAGAAGGAATTGTAACAACAAGAGGAGGAGTTCAGTTTAATCCGGCTGGTGTTCCTTCGGGTGTAACAAGCGTAACGATTTTGATCGACGGCAAACCATCTAATCTTGTAATTTCACTTTTAGATCTGGCTACTGCAAGTTTTGCTTTTGTTATCGATCCATTGGGAAATCTAACCTTAACCAACAACTCTGTAAATGCCGCAACTTACACTTGGCAAATTGATAAGGAAATAATAAGTACGGATAAAAAAGATCCAATAATAAAGCAAGTTTCTTCATTTAATGCACCTTCTATTTTCGTTGCATTGACTGCCGAAGGCAAATGTGGCTCAGTAACCGATGGTCCAAAATTAATTGAGTTTAAAAAAGTGCCTGAAGTAAATATATGTCTTGACAATGCCGATTTATTTGTGAAAGAGGCAATTGAAACGACTACCAATTTAAGAGAAACTTCCGATATAAATAAATTCAATAAGGAAACGGTTAACTTCATTTCTGATACTGAAAGCAGATTTCTTGATGTTCAAAAAGATCTTCCGAGTTACATCAACGGTAAGTCAAATGCTAAAATATCCGGATTGTTCACACAGGAATATTTCAATTCTATATCTACGGTTGTTGCTGCTGCCATTAGACTTCAAAATTTAAATCAGATTGCTGCGGTACAAACACTTATAAAATTAAATACTTCATTGTATTACACTATTTTAAGATGTCAGGATCCGGAAACGCTTAAGGCTTCTGAAAAACAAATTTTCCCGGCAGGATTACTTTTTAATAATTTATTTAAAAGTTTCGTAGAAATAAAATTCAATGCAGATAAAGACGGATCATTGAAAGACTTTTTAGCAAGCATGCTAAAAGTATTCCCAAAAGTCGATTTTATACTGTCTAATTTAAATATACAAATAGGAGACATTACATCTGATGGTAAATTCAAATAAACATATAATCAATAAAGTTTTCCTTGAGATAAATACCAATTCTAAAGAAAAGGGATATTATCTCAAGGACAATATTGATGCGTTTTTACAAAAGGAAATATTCTCGTTTTTAGAAAATTATTTTAATGTATTAGATTCGAAAAATCCTTCACACAGTATACAATTAGACAAACTCAACCTTGATATTTCCATCAATCAAAATTTGGATTTTGAAGATTTTAAAGGGCAAATCCTAAACAAAATCACAAAACAAGTTGAAGAAGTTTTTGAAAAAAAAGATGCAAATATAGAAGGCTATAAACTCATCAAACCACAAGAAAAAGAAATAGAAAGCTTTTTTCATTTCTTGGAAACTGGCACAAATGTCTGGTGGACAACTTTAAATCCTGATTTTAAAATAGTAGATGACACCACATTTGATGAAATCCTAAATGATGAAACCTTTTCTTTTAAGTGGACAAATGCAGTACAAAAACCTATTGTAAGAACAAGGTTTATCAAACAATTTAGTGACAGCCAAATTGTAACCATTATTAAAAAAGGAATATTGCTTAAAAAAAACAGCGCTAATAACAGTTCCAAAATAATCAGGATTGAGGAAATAAAAAAACACATTGAAACCCGTAATGCAAAAAATAAATTGATCCCGAATCAAAGGTTTTTAATGTGGGAAATAGTTGTTTTAAGCCTTTTGGAAACAAAAAATACAATTGTAAAACAAAAGCTTTCCAGATTGATTTGCAGTGTATTTGAATTTCATAAAAAAAGCAACTTTTTAGAACACAAAGCACTTTTTCTAAAAGAAATTGAAAATCAGATACAGAGCCAAAACGAACTGGAATTACTGGCCAATCTTGATGCTGTTGTTTTGATTATCGAAAAAAAATTAGACAATATTATTTTAAAAGAAAAAGAAACAGGAAAAGAAACTTTCCTCAAAAACCAAGCTTCAATAAAAACGGAGAAAGAGATAGAAAAAGAGATAGAAAAAGAGATAGAAAAGAAGACAGAAATAGAAACTGAAACAAAAATAGAATCAGAAAAAATTCAGGAAAATAATGAAAAGTCATCGCCTGATTCGGATTTGATTTTGTCAAAAAACAAAGAGGCAAATGTTCAAAGCGACGATAAAAATATCGAAGCCTTATCCAATAATTCAAAAGAAAAAACTCCGGATAATCACGAAGAAGTAATTGATAAAAAAGAGCTTTCTTTTGAAAAAAAAGAAAAAGAACAAGAAATATTAGCTACAGATATTAGCGAATTATATCTTGACAATGCAGGTTTAGTCATGATTCATCCCTTTTTGAAATCTCTTTTTGACAATTGCAAACTGCTCAATAAAGACAATACTATAAATAATCCCGAAGTTGCCACGCACCTTTTGCATTACATCGCCACAGGAAAAGAACAGGATTATGAAAACGCTATGGCTTTCGAAAAATTCTTATGCAATATTCCAATAGCCCAACCTATTGAAAGAAACATTGTACTCTCTGAAGAAATGAAAAAAGAAGTAGAAGCAATGCTGCAAGCGGTTTTAAGCAATTGGGATATAATGAAAACATCATCGGCAGAATTGCTGCAAAACGAATTTTTGCAACGCCCCGGAAAACTGAACATTAATGGAGACGACAGTCCTGTAATAATTATAGAACGAAAAACACAAGATATTTTATTAGACAAATTAAGCTGGAATTTGAGCATTATAAAATTGGCCTGGAAAAAACGAATCATATATGTTAACTGGTAAAAATTAAAAGTATGAATATTGAGAATACCTCTTTTTTAGAATACGATAAAAAAAATATTTTTATTGAACAGCAAAAAGCGTTAGGATTTGTATTCGATAATCTTGATTTGTCGAAAATAGCCTTTTGTGGAGGAATCGCAGATTATTTGAACCTTCGTCAGTACTATCAAATGCGCGTAAATGATTTGGATATAATGTATGAAAACGAAGAAGATTTAAACCCAATTAAGCATAAAATTGACATAAAGAGATACACCTCTAAATTTTACAGAACCAAAAACGGAGAAACACTGGTTTATAAATTCAAAATTTATGACAAGGAAATAAATGTAGATAATTTCCCAAATGATTTTTCGAAATTAAGCCTTACGCAATCACCTCTTTTGGGCAAAATGGTATGGCACTCCTCATTTAATGAAATGAAAAAATTTCATAACCATGAGATACATCTAAAAACCTCTAAAATAGCAGGAATAAATTACGAATGGAGACGATTATATAAACACAGCCGAAAAGCTTCTCTGTACAACAATGTAACTTTTCTGGAAGAGAAAAACTTAATTCATACTATTAAAAAAAATATTTTATGAAGGAAGAGCCTAGAATAATTTACAGTTTAGATGCATTTCCTGTTAGTAATAATCGATGGAATCAAGGGAATAAATTTAAAGAAACGATTTATTCGACTGCATTAAGTATACTATACAGCCATTTATGGTATCAGGATATCGAACTTTATGCTGATGACACAGCGTATAAGTTTCTTTATATGCTTCCCTGCAGAGTTACTAAAATTAACAGCAATAAAGACAAAGTTATTTGGATGAAATCGAAAATTGATGTGATGGAAAAACAAACCAAACCTTTTGTGCATCTTGACAATGATGTCTTCATAAAGAAAAAAATAAATTTTGATTTTGATAAGGTAATTGTTGAACAAAACGATTACGAATTATACGGCATGTACCAATACCGTGTAGATTTTTTTAATAAATATACCCAAAATTTAGACCATTGGAAACCAGATTTAGGATATGCATTTAACTGTGGTGTATTAGGTTTTAGAGACTTGGAACTTCGGGACCAGTTTTTAAAAGTTTTTTATGATTTAGAAGAAATTTTCATAAAAAATCATAATCCAAAAATAGCAAAAATAGAACCCTGCATTGTTTTAGAACAATATAATCTTGCGTCATTATTAGCTCATCATAATATTAAACCAACATTATTGCTGTGGAAAAAAACCTTGTTCGAAAATTTCCAGCTGGCAGATAAAATGGGTTATTCACACATTGTAGGTCAAAAAAAATACAGGAATGACATTGTTCAGGAAATAGAAAACAGGCTTTCTAAACTGTTTCCGTATTGGTATAAAGAAGTAAAAAGTGCATTAGAGAAAGAAGGTATTTTTTAAAAAACTATAAATAGCTGTATATGAAACAAACACACAAGATCATTTATAGCCTTGATGTACTTCCTATTATGAATAACAGATGGGATATGGGAGACAAACTAAAGGAAACCATCTACATGACTGCTCTAAGTATATTATACAGTCATATGTGGTATGATGAAATTGAACTTTATGTAGACGAAATAGGCTTTAAGTTCCTGTATATGCTTCCTTGTGCTGTTACCAAAGTGAATAATGACAATAGAATTGAACTTTGGATGAAATCTAAAATTAATGCTATGGAACAGCAGACAAAACCATTTGTTCACGTAGACACTGACATATTTATAAAGAAAAAAATAGATTTTAGTTTTAATGATGTAATAGTAGAACGCAAAGAAGATACTTATGAAGTTCATTATAAGAAGCAGGTAGAATTTTTTAATAAATACACCAATAATTTAGCTTATTGGCATCCCAATTTAGGCTATTCCTATAATTGCGGCATATTTGGTTTTAACAATCTCAGGCTCCGCGATGAATTTATAAAAAGCTATTATGATTTGGAGAAAATATATCTTGAAAATCAAAAAAGCTTTACCGTATTGAAAGAAGAAGGTTATGAAACCTGCATTTTAATAGAACAATATACGCTTGCATCGTTATTGAACTATAAAAACAATAATCCTACAATACTATTAAAAGGAGAAAACATAACAGAGCAAGGAAAATATGCCGATACTATTGGGTATTCTCATTTTTTTGGAATGAAAAAATATGAAAAATATGTTGTTGATGAAATTGAACTTCGGCTCTCTAAAATATTTCCGTATTGGTATATGCAAATAAAAAGCGCATTAGAGAAAGAAGATGTTATCGCGAATAATCCGCAGTTTGTTTAGTCAAACAAATTATTAACCAAAAATGGTAAAATAATATATCATGAGAGAATTTGAACACAAAAAAATAGCTACCCCCTCACCTTCTCCTTTTTTTGGACCAAAAATTCAAAAAAAGCTAACCACAGGCACTGTAGGAGACAAATACGAAACAGAAGCAGATAATGTTGCTGATAAAGTCGTGAACAAACGCAAAACGGGAGGACTCTTGCAATCAAGAAGTGAAGAAGCTATTCAGCAAAAACCTATTTCAGAAACCATTTCAACAGTTCAAAAACAAGATTTGGCGCAAGAAAAGCCTTTGCAAAAAAAGGGAAAGGAAAAAGAAGAAGACAAAAAAGTGCAAAAGAAATCCGATAAGGAAGAAGATAAAAAAGTACAGAAAAAAGGAGAAAAAGAGGAAGACAAGAAAGTACAAAAGAAATCCGACAAGGAAGAAGACAAAAAAGTACAGAAAAAAGGAGAAAAAGAGGAAGACAAGAAAGTACAAAAGAAATCCGATAAGGAAGAAGATAAAAAAGTACAGAAAAAGGGAGAAAAAGAGGAAGACAAGAAAGTACAAAAAAAATGTGCCGAATGCGAGGGCGAAGACAAAAACGTTCAGAAAAAAGATAAAAAAGAAGAAGAAAAACCGGTTCAAAAGAAAGAACAAAATTCAGAAACTGAAATTCAGAACAATGCCTTAGAAAGAAAACTCGACAGCTCAAAAGGAAGCGGAACCGGATTAGACAAAAAAACCAAAAAAGAAATGGAATCTGGTTTTGGCTCTGATTTCAGTAATGTAAAAATCCATACCGATGCCAGTGCTGTTCAAATGAGTCAGGAATTAGGCGCGCAGGCTTTTACCAATGGTAATCATGTTTACTTTAATGAAGGAAAATACAATCCAAGTTCTCAGGAAGGAAAACATTTGCTCGCACACGAATTAACACATACGGTGCAGCAAACCGGAGCCAAACAAAAATCAGGAACAATACAAAAATCATCTATTGAAAACCATCCTGAAGATTTACAAGCAGAGAGACCCCAAAATCCACAGTTTAAAGGCAACCCTCCGCTTGAAAAAGCTAATGATAATCAAATGCTGATCTCTACTGGTCAAAAAGGGAATTATGTTGCGGAATTGCAGCAGGGGTTGTTGGAAGCTGGTCAAAGTTTACCAAAATTTGGAGCAGACGGAGATTTTGGAAGCGAAACACGAAATGCGGTAATCGGTTTTCAAACAGATAACAATTTGAATAAAATTGACGGTCTTGTTGGCCCGGAAACTATAGGAGCGTTAGACAATGTACTGGTGGCAGAAAAAGGAGGCAAAAAAGAACCTCCGCCATGCAGCAGGAAAGATTTCGTTGCTATTCTTGGAGGTACATTCACTAATCAAATATCAGGTACTTTTTTTGCGGAAGAAGGATGCGAGAATCGTTTAAAAATCGTCGCACAAGATTTACATGATAATTCAGAAACAGGCGGCTGCAATGCGTTTGACGTACATGTAGATGGAAAATTACGAGATACAATTAATCCAACAACAAAAAAGAAAACAACTTTCGTTTCATTGCCCGGTTTAAAAAAAGGAAAACATACAATCTCTTTAACAATTCCTCCATTTTGCAACGCACAAATAAAAGCATCTGTATCAATTAAATAAAATTTATTCATGCCAGTTTTAACCAAAAAAACAAATACGAATCCTTCGCACTCCGCGTCACACCATGACAAGGGGAAGGAATCTTTTTTTGGGGTACAGGCAAAATTGAATATAGGAAAATCTAACGATAAATTTGAGGCTGAAGCCGATAGAGTCGCAGACAAAGTAGTTGCCAATAAACAAACAGCAAAGACAGACAGTTTCTTTTCGCCATCGCCCGTAATGCAAAAGAAATTAGCGGGTGATGTTCAAAAACAAGAAGAGCAAAACAAAGAAATTCAGCAAAAAACGGCACCCGAAACCATAACGCCTGTGGGACAGTTAAATGTTGAATCAATCCAAAATAAACTCGATACAAGAATACCAGAAAAACGAGAAATCAATCCGGCTTTTTCTTCAAAAACGTTAATTCAACATAAACTCGAAGATAAAATCCAGAAAAAAGAGGAAACAATTCAGAATAAGACAGAAGTCAAAAAAACAGAACCTACCTCAAAAACAAACAAGATTTCACTCAAACCTTTAATCCAAAATAAAGGCGAAGAAGAAAATGTACAGCAGAAAAAAGAAGAAGAAAAACAAACTAAAGACGAGGATAAACAAATACAAAAAAGTCCTGCTGGCGATGCCAATCCTAGCGACAACTCAAATTTAGAATCTAATTTAAACAGCAGTAAAGGTGGAGGTTCTCCACTATCCGGAAAAGTAAAAACCGAAATGGAATCCGGCATTGGAGCCGATTTCAGCAATGTCCGTATACACAATGACTCTAATGCTGTTCAAATGAATAAGCAATTGGGAGCGCAGGCTTTTGCAACCGGAAATAATATTTATTTTAACGAAGGAAAATACAATCCAAATTCGAAAGATGGCAAGCATTTACTCGCCCACGAATTAACACATACCGTACAGCAGGGAGCTGCTATTAGAAAAAAACCTGAACCTACTATATCCCCTGCTCCCGAAATGGTTCAGGGTTCGTTCCTCGATTTAGTTCCAGACTGGATCATCAATGAGGCGCGACACGTTCCGGGTTACACTCTTTTCACCGTTATTATTGGTTACGATCCGCTGCGACAAGTTGATGTAGAACGAACTCCAATTAATCTCGTTGAAGGCTTAATGGGTCTTGTTCCTTTTGGAACTGCCATATTCGACAAGCTTCAGGAATACGGAATTTTGCAGCAAGTTTTTGACTGGGTAGAAGGAAAATTAAGCGAACTCGGATTAACAATCGACAGTATTTTAGATTTAGTTGAAGAGGTTTGGGACGAAATTTCATTTCCTTATACTGGTATAATTGATTTAGTTACTGAAAAATTTAATGAAGTAGTTAACAGAATAACTTCTTTTGTAAGTGCAACTGTAGATCAAGTAATTACCTGGATAAAAGAAGCCTTGATTGGTGTAGCAGAACCTATACTGGCAGAAAACAAAGCTTGGTCATTAATCAAAAAAATAATCAAATACGACCCGTTACGCGATGAAGCTGTCAATGCAACAACGGTCGAAATATTAGAAGATTTCTTAATACTGATAGACAAGCAAACAGAGCTTGAGCAAATGCGTGAAAAAGGCACGCTGCAAAAAACTGCCGATTGGCTTGACACTCAGGTTGGAACTTTCAATTCGTTATTAGGCGAACTTCGCGGACTCATAACCGCAGTCTGGGATGCTATTCAGCCGGCAAATTTGGTCAATATTGCTGATAATCTTTCAGCACTTGCAACCCAAGCTGGAGGATTCCTGCAACGAGTTTGGGATTTTGCCTCAGGCGTAGCGCTAAAAGTATTAGAACTTGTTAAGGAGTCATTATTAGGATGGCTGTCTTCTCAAGCCGCAACTGTAAGAGGTTATTCGCTTGTTAAAGTAATTATTGGAAGAGATCCTTTTACACAAGAAGCTGTACCTCGCACAGTTCCAAATCTAATACGAGGTTTTATGAGCCTCATGGATGGCGGAGAAGAACAATATGCACAAATGGTTGAATCTGGTGCAATAGCCAGAATTGTAGGCGAAATTGAAGCCGCAGTAGCGACGCTCAACATGACGCCGGAATCTATAATACAGCTGTTTACTGATATTTGGGATTCTATGAGTATCAATGACCTCATCCATCCTATAGATGCTTTCTTGAGAATCATTGATAAATTTGGAGAACCTATAGGACGATTAATTGCTTTTGTGGCAGAAATTATTCGAATCGTCATTATAGCTATTCTCGAAATTATGAATTTCCCATTTGACCTCATCGGAAATATCATTACAAGAGCATTAGAAGCTATTGATGACATTAAAAAAGATCCAATTGGTTTCTTAAAAAATATACTGCGAGCGCTTAAACAAGGATTTATACAATTCTTTGACAATATTGTAACCCATTTAATAAATGGTGTAACAGGCTGGCTAATGAGCGAGTTAAAAGATGCCAATATTCCGGTACTTACTGATTTCTCATTGCAAGGTGTTATTACCTGGGTAATGGAAGTGTTGAATATCTCGATGGAAAAAATCTGGGAAAAACTAGCCGCTCACCCTCGCATTGGACCTGCAAGAGTTGCCAGAATCCGCAGCATGATTAATACACTTGAAGGTATTTGGACATTTATTAAAGATGTTCAGGAACGCGGTATGGCTGCGATTTGGGATAAAATACAAGAACAGCTCAGTAATTTGTGGAATACTGTTCTAGATGCTGTGAAAAACTTTGTCATGGAACGCATCGTGAACAGAATAACCGCAAGGTTGTTGAGTATGTTAGACCCAACCGGAATCATGGCAGTCATAAACGGTGCAATGGCGTTCTTTAATGCGATACAAAGTTTTATAAAATACTTACGTGAAATGCTCGAAGTTGTCAATTCGTTTGTCAACGGTGTAGCTGATTTAGCCCGAGGCAATGTCGCCACAGCCGCAGATTATCTCGAAAGAACTATGGGACAAGCTATGCCGGTTGTGATAGGTTTCTTAGCAAATCAGGTTGGCTTAACCGGAATTGGGGCAAGAATTGGCGAAATGATTATTTCTGTACAACAAATGGTTGATGAAGCGCTTACATGGCTAGTGAATAAAGCTGTGGATACGGGAATGGCTTTGTTAGACAGAGTAATGGGAAGAAGCGAACCGGAAGCAGCAACAGCGGGCGGTCCAATTGCGGGAGCTTTAGCTGAAATTGATAGTGAAGCGGAGAAAGAAAAAGACGAAGGTCAGATAACTGCCGAAGAAGCGCAGGCAATAAAAGATAAGGTTAATAGCGATAATGCTTCGGTTATTAATATATCCTCTGTAACTGATGGTGATGAAAACTGGGATTTTAATTATGTACAAATGAGTAAAAAATCAGTACCAAAAGGAGGCAGTAAATTCTATGATGTTGATCCAGCAGGCAAAAGAACTCTTAAGCCTAAATATCAAAACAGCAGAAAAATCCGAACACGTTTTTATTATTCTAATCGGGCATATAGCACCGCTGCTCAAAATAAAAGAGATCAAATTTTAGAATCTAAGACTGATCCGAATGATCCGAACAGATGGATTGAAAATCGTCCAAGCGGACCTGTCAGTCTTGTTAAAAGCGATGTTACTATTGCACATGATCCACAAGTCGTAGATCATTGGAATAATATGAATGGTAATAATACAAACCAGGAAACAAGACGCAATTGGTTTACTTTTGAAGGTCGAATCAATGAACTTAAAATTGAAAGTCGTGCGGAAAATTCAAGAAATCAATCCGGGGCGCAATACACGCCTGACGTTGGCGCTAACTTTCAAGGGCCAAATGATACAGTTTAAGATAATTAAAAATTTAAAAAACAAACAACATGGATTTAGACCCTACATACACGCTTTGGCATCCGGCATTAATCACTAAAAACGGTCAAAGTCAAATTGGTATAAATGTAACTCCGGGTGCATATGATAAAATGCCTTCTGGCCCTAAATCTTTTTTTGAAAATTTATTAGACGAAATTGGATTAAAAGCAGCTGTAGAAAGCTGGGAAATATTAACTTATCGATCTAACTATCAAGGATTAAGAGATAAAAAATCAGACTGGATGGAGAAATGGCCAATAAACTGGCGTATTAAAATCACTTTAGTTGATACAATAAAAGACCTTTCTTTTGTTGGTAATGAATATTTTGAATCTTATGCATATTCCAGTGATCCAGCATATCATCTTCATGACAAAGAAAAAATAGAGAAAACAGCATGCTTAATTATTTCTGATTTTAATGACAATGCTGATCTTATAAAAGCTAAAAATAAAATTGAGAGTTCTGAATTGTTGAAAGAAATGAGAACATCACTCAACATAGTACAAATACCTAACTTTTATGTAGTAAATATTGGAAACACATTTTTCCAGTTACAAATATTTTTAGGAGAATTTCCAGATTCCTTTTATTCAGAAGGAGCAGCATATGCCAAAGCGATTGAAAAAATTTGCTCAAAAGAAGGTGGCATAACTTCATTTGAAAAGCGTACCGATGAATGGGACGAATGGGACAAGTTATATGAATAAATAAAAAGCAATTGAGTAAACTATTAAAATGGAAAATGTATTCACTTATCTAAAAAAACAATTCGTATTTCAGCTTGACAACCTTTTTCAGGCCGAAAATCCAATGGGAAAGCCCGTTTTACAACAAATCAGCTCAAACGGGTTTATAAACGAATTCATAATCGAAAATAACCTGGCAGAAATAGATATTCTTTTGTTAGGACTCGCTCTTGTTCCTCATATGAAACCCGATTTTTTAAGTTCGGTTATTGCCGAATATTTACCGAATGGCGGTGAATTACCGGAATTTGGCGGAATAAAAACCAAAAACCATCGCGGAATTTTACCAACTGGTGAAACGGCTCAGTTTTTAATTGCGGGAAATGATCTCGATAACCGAATTTCATTTTATGATTATCTTCATAATCAGTCTTTTCTTTATCAAAAAAGAATCATCAAAATAGAAGCTGTTCCAAATGGCGAACCTAAATTGAGTGGTTTATTGATTTTAGAAGATGAATACATCGAGAAATTCATTACCGGAAAAATTCTAAAACCACAGCTTAGCAGTATTTTCCCTGCGCAATTAATCGAAACCCAATTAGACTGGGACGATTTGGTTCTCAATTCTTCTACTTTAAATCAAATTAAAGAAATAGAAACGTGGCTTAAATTCAACGATATTTTACTTCATGAATGGAATATGAAATCTAAGATAAAACCCGGTTTTAGAGTCATGTTTTACGGTGCGCCGGGAACTGGAAAAACGCTTACAGCTTCGCTTTTAGGAAAATATACCCAAAGAGATGTTTATAGAATTGATTTGTCGATGGTGATTTCGAAATACATTGGTGAAACCGAAAAAAACCTGTCTTCTCTTTTTGATAAAGCGACAGATAAAGACTGGATTCTGTTTTTTGATGAAGCCGATGCCGTTTTCGGAAAAAGAACAAATGTTCGGGATGCACACGATAAATATGCTAATCAGGAAGTTTCGTATTTGTTACAACGCATCGAAAATCATCCGGGATTGGTTATTCTGGCTTCTAATTTTAAAACCAATATTGATACCGCTTTTACCCGAAGATTTCAATCTATAATTGAGTTTGAAGTTCCTTCTTACGGCGAACGTTTAAAACTGTGGCAAAATAATCTGCCAAAAGGAATTAAGATTGCGGAAGATGTAAATCTTAGCGAACTTTCAAAAAAATACGATATTACGGGCGCCAATATTGTAAATATCATTCAATATGCCTGCCTGAGAACTTTAGAAGATCGAAACAAAAGCATCAACCTGAATCATTTGCTTCAGGGAATTAAAAAGGAATATGCTAAAGAAGGGAAAATGATGTAGTTATCATTCAATAGTAGTATATTCTTTTGTCATAACTACTTTACCATTGACTACTTTTTCATAATTATTTTTATAACGTGAAACCGAATCGTTTTCACTAACGTCTGATTTAGTTATAATTTCAGAATATTTTATTGTACCGTTTTTATTAAAATAATGCTTTTTTCTAATTTCATTCTCTATAGTAAATGAACTTGTCGAAAGTTTTCTATTAACCTTATCTACTTCTTCTATTGTATTATCTGACAGCTCTTCTGAAAATTCAAATGATTTTGTTTTTTTGTTAAACAAATATATGTTCACCAAATCTGTCATGGCAGTACTTCCGCTGCTTGTGATCAAAAAATCTTTAAAACCATCAAAATTTAAATCCTGAAAATGTTCGTTAAAATAATCTTCTGCATTAACATCATTTCCCGATTTAAAATAATCAGAATAGCTTAATAAAATTCTTTGTGTTTTATAGTCTCTTAATTCTATTGTAATTGCTCCAGAAACAGAATCAATTTGTTTCCAGTTACATTTTATATTATTAAGGTTAAAAGGCGTACTTACTTTTACAGAAGTATATATTTTAGTTGGAGAAAGTTCTTTTACCGAAACCTCCTTTTTACTCCCTTTTTTTAAAGAAACATTTTCTGCCGTATTTCTGCAGCTCATTAAAACTAAAATAATAAATATCGAAATAAGGTTTTTCATTTTTTAGATGTTTTTAGAACTGAATCTAACG
Organism: Flavobacterium sp. UBA7680; assembly: GCF_002482975.1. Lineage (GTDB taxonomy): Bacteria > Bacteroidota > Bacteroidia > Flavobacteriales > Flavobacteriaceae > Flavobacterium. Next base: position 127,442 of record NZ_DLHA01000018.1, read on the forward strand.
ATGTTATTAAATTCTAGCAACTTGTAGGTGCATAAAAGACAATGAATTTTTCAACTATCTCGTTTGTTTTACTATTCTTTGCTCTAATTTTATAAATGTATCTTGTTGTAAAAAAGCTGGTTTTTATTTTATCAAGAGATTCAATATTCCGGATTTCATCTAACCATTCAGGTCCGCAATGTTTCCCAACAGCAATTTTAAGCTCATCAATAGTAAAATCTATTGGGCGGTCTTTTCTATCATCAATCATAGGAAGCTGTAAATCGTTTCTATTGACTTTAAATTTAATCCATTCAGAAGTGTAGGTTTTCCAACCTTCTATAAGGCAAAACGGCACACCAACTTCTCGTTCTGTTTCTATTCCCACGTTTATTTCAAATTGTCCATACAATTCTATTTCATCAAACCCAGCTTGTTCAATTTTAAATGATCTTTCAAGAGAGTAACCCGGATCAAGATAAAAAATGGCTGTATCTTGTTTGGTTTCATAAATATTATCGGTTTCTTTATTTTCATCTCTCCAGCTTGTATCATCGTCTCTCATTGAAATCGTTAAATCAGAAAATTTAATAGTAAGATTTGCTATTAAGTCATTTACTTTTTCTCCAGCCGATACAAAATTTTCTTCCTTTTTGCTTACAATCTCTTTTTTATCCGGTTTTTCACTTAGCTCCTTTTTATTTTCTTGACAAGAGAATAACAGCATACTTATTATTAAAATTTGGAGCGTAATTTTCATAAAGGGAATGATTATTTTTTTAATGGTAATAATGAAGTTTGTATTAATTCTTAATACTTCAAATATATTCTTATTTCAGAAAAAGAATTAAAAATCAAGAAACTTTTATCAAAATCATAATTCATAAAAGAAAAAAGGGATGAATAAATTATTCATCCCTTTTAAAATCATATAATAATTTTAATGCAAAAACTAATTTTATTTATTTGAAGGTTTTTCGGTATACATCAATATAGAAACCAAACTAATCACAATAAAAAACAGATTTACAACAATATGCTGAAAATAAGACATTTCGTTAAAAATCCCTCCACATGAACATCCTTTATAGAATGAAAAATTATTTAAAACAATTAAATACATTGTGAAGGTCAACATTAATAATAGAGACATGTAAAAACCCGTAATGTATTTGTCACTAATAAGAAAAAAAATGGTTACAATTTCAATTACAGGTATAAAATACAACAAAAAATTAATTTGATATTCTTCTATTAAAGTTGATTTCATTAAAGTTTGCCTAAATATGTGTAAATCTATTAATTTATGAAAAGTCGTATAGGAAAATAAAAGAATTAGGCTTAATCGTAAAATTAGTAGAATTTTATTTTTCATTTATATTATAAATATTTAGGTTTTCTTCAAAAAGTACATATAGCTTATTATTGTTTATTAAAATAGATCTTGGTTTTGAATTATTATAATCACCTATTTTAATACTGTTAAGATATTTATCATTATTTACGTCATAGATGTCAATATAACATTGATTTCTGTTATTCCATTTGGTTGACTGGTCTGTTAGAATATAAAACAAATCATTTTTATCAAGAAATCCGCTTAGGTTTGGATTTAAATTATTAGGATCGACCATTAAATCTGATTTGTCTTTTGTATATCGAAATTTAAAAGCTGTTTTATTAAAAATTAAATCCAACTTCCTGTTGTAGTTAAAATCGCGATCAAAAATATAGACTCTATTTATTGCATAAGGAAGTAATATTGTATATTTCTCATTTTCATAATATACACCATCCAGAGCTATACCATTGTTTTTGTATTCAGAAAAATAATTGTCTTGTACTTTAACTTCTGATGTTACTTTTGTTTTAATATTATATTTTTCAAAATACATATTATAATTATCATCCCAACCAGAAACTAATAAATTTGAGCCTATTTTTGATATTCTCGAAAAGTTTTTATTATAAATCGTGGTGCTTTTTAATTTAGATTTTGGATCAAAACTTATTATTGATTTGCTAGCTTTATTGATATATGAAATATTCTCGTTCTCTATATAATAGTTATTTATAATTATACTTTCTAGTTCGGGATTTAAATCTACTTCTGGCTCAAACTTATAATTTTGCAAGTTTAATGAAAATAGTTTTCCTTGATTATTATCAGTCCAGCTTACAAAGCATAATTGGTTATTATTATACTTCATTAAGCTAAGTTTTTTATCTAATGGAATTGATTTTTCTAAATTGATAGAATGCTTAAATATTCTTTCTTGGTTTAATGATAATTTACTGTAATCTTTATTTAAAAGATAAAAAGCAAAAATAGATAGAATGGAAATTCCTAAGATTATTGAAATTTTAAAAATTTTAGATTTCATGTTTATTTGTTTTTTAATAAAAAAGGCTGTTTTCACAGCCTTTACAAGGTTTTATCCAAAATTTTGACTTGTGCTTGCACAACAAACTCGGTCACCGCCTCCGCAGCCTCCGCAATCTTTTGGTGCGCTAAAAACAGTTATAGTTTGCGCAAAACCAGCAAATGTTACAGCCATTACTGCAACGATCGAAAATAAAATTATTTTTTTCATAGTTTTATTTATCCTCTGTACATTATGTACTTAAGGCTGTAAGGATTTTTTTAGTTAATTTCCAGCCGCTACTATTGATTTTCTAATATTTTTGAGCTGACAAATTTAAATATGAATTTGTAAGAATTTTACGGTTTATCCGTATTTTGTAATATTTTATTTACATAAATATATTACACATAGAAGTAATTATACTGCTTGAATGAAATCTAAAACCTTATAGACTTGAAGTCTAACACTCATGTAAATACAGTACGTTGAGTAGCAGAATGCATCTGTTAGCGAAGAAAAATATAGCAATTATAAATTCTGAAACTTTATACAACTTTCAACTGACCAATAATCTCAACAATATGTTCTTCATCAGTTCCGCAGCAGCCGCCAAAAACATTTAAATGCGGGAAAGAATCTTTTAATATTTTATATTCTTTTCCAAATTCTTTGGGTACTCCCCTGTCTAGTTCTGTGGCTTCGTCTAATTCGGCATGGCTTTTACAGGATGCGTTTGCACGAATAGCTTTGATGCGTTTTACCCAGTTTTCATTTTTGCTTTCACTTAATTCGGTTAAAAAATGAGTTGGGTGCGCACAATTAATCATATAATATATTGGCGGAATATTGACACTTTGGTCTACTTTTTCAATGGCATCTTTTAAACTCATTCCTGTTGGAAGTTTGCCATTTGTTTCGACTGTAAAAGAAATAACTACAGGCAAATTAAAAGACGCCGCTGCTTTGACAATTCCAATGATTTCTTCGATATAATTCATCGTAAGAGCAGAAACAAAATCTATTGAAGTGTGGCTAAAAGCTTCTATTTGCGCTTTATGATATTGCTGTGCTTCTTCAATACTCATACAATTCTCCGGCACATAACCGTCGCCACGAGGGCCAATGCAGCCGCTTATTAAAATAGAATTTATATCGTTTTTAAATTCTGTTCTTAAATCTTCTAAAATGGTAACGGCTTTTTCATTCAGCGTAGCTAATTCATTTTTGTGATGACCTATCTTTTCAATCCAATCTGGATTGGTACGCCAGGTTGGGGTTTCTAAAATAAAGTTGGTTTGATATTTTTTTGCGATTTTTAAATATCGGGTGTAGTAATTTTTAAGAGCATTGTATCCTTCCTGATTTTTTAATAAATCAAAAGCGGCGAAATAAGGAAGATCAAATCCTTCCAGAAAAACCAATGTTGTTTCGAGTCCGCCGTCTGTTAAAAATATTTCATCCGTTTCATTTGGCAAGGTTTTTTTATTGTTTTCCATATCTTTAAATAATTACAAATATTTAATAATCAGATAAATAACAATATAAATATACAAAATTTGATATTCTGTAAAAAATTATTTTAGGTTAGAAAAGGCTTTCATTATATTTTCTTTTAATGGTAAAAAAACATTTCATTATTCTTTTATACTTTGAACTTTTTTAAGAAACATTTCATCGATTTCATCCAAAAATTCAAATGTATCCAGAGGAAAAAGCTGGTGAACAACTTCTAAAATTAAAGACAAATTAATCGTTGTTCTTATATCAGTTTCCGAAATTTTATGCACGTCATGATCCACGCCCAAAATACATAGTTTTAGCATTTCATTAATAACGCATCCAAGCTCATAGTAACTCGAAAACTTTACCTCAGCAACATAATGCTCATTTTCTTTATTCGCCGATTTTAGGGTTTTAAAATAGTAACGCATTAATTTTTTAAATTTCTCTTCATTTTCCATTTCATTTTTTTCCATAATATTTTATTTTTTAAATATGAGCAAATATACAAATTATAGCACATGTGCTATAATATTTTTCTTATTTATATCTTCTTTTTGATAAGTGGAAAAGAATGATATTAAACCTAGAAAATTAATCTTCGATAAAGAGGGTTTACAGTTGCTGGCTAAGCGACTAAAAGAAATACGGGCTGAAAAAGGTATATCACAAGAAGAACTAGCTTATCGTGCTGAAATGACATTATCACAAATTGCCAGGATTGAAACCGTAAAAACAAATCCTACTGTAAGTACTATATTTAAAATTGTTCGAGCGTTAGAAGTACCGCTTAGTGATTTATTTAATTTTGAGTTACCTCCATTTTCAAATGAATAAATTTCGAAAATGAGAAAAACTGAAGTACCTGAATCTGTCAAAATTGTCGGAAATAATATAAAAGAGATTATTAAAGAAAAAAAACTTAAAGTAAGACACGTTGCGCACGATTCTGATTTAGATATCGAAGCATTAAGGAGATATATATTAGGAAAACAAATTATGGGTATTGACAAGCTTATTCGTATCAGTAAAGCCCTGAATGTTGAAATAGCAGAGTTATTCCAAAAAATATAATTTTAAAAATCTTAGATTTTATCTAACTTTTAAAAAAACAAGAAAACCATTCGAATTGAATGGTTTTCTTGTTTTTATTAGATTGCTTTAAAGTATTTATGTCCAAGTTGGAAAGGTGTGATATCAAAATCTGTATATCCGTCTAAAGCAAGATCTGACATAATTTTGCCTAAAAAAGGAGTGAATTTTGCAGCCCATCCCGTGGCGTATAAAACAATATTTTTATGGTTGGGTACATAGCTTGGGGCAAAATCAATCAAGAGTTCTTTGTTTGCAATTTTACTCAAAGCGATAAGACATGTTGAGGTATATTCTGGCTCTGTGCCTAACCCGGTCATGTGATCTTTAACCCATTGCGCTGTATAATCGAGTTCCTGCTGATTCGGAATTAAAGTTCTGTCACTTGGTTCTTCTATAGGATTTATCACAAAATCTGGCGCTACGCGAATGTGTCTTGTCCTAAAATAGGTTTACACAAAAGTGTAAAAATATGGAAAGATATTCAAGGACATCACCTTCAAAATGGCAGTCTCAGTATAGCGAAGAATTTAAACGATTTGTCTGCAATGACTTTTTAACCGGAACTTTGACAAAAAGAGAAATTGAGAATAAATATAATATTGGACATTCAAGATTAACTTACTGGCTAAAAGAAATAGGTTTTGATTATTCAAAACCCAGTATTGTATCTTTACCCATGATGAAAGACTACACTAACAAATTATCTGATAAAGAAGAGGAAGAATCTGTATCACAGTTAAAAAAAGAACTGCAGGAAGCTCGAATTTTAACTGAAGCTTATCGCAGAATGATTGAAATTGCTGAGCAGGAATTCAAAATTAAAATTGTAAAAAAGTCCAATACCAAGTAATTCAGGAGATGAAACACAATTATCCCAGGATTGGTTTAGGCAAATTTTGTCAATTACTTGGCGCAACCAGACAGGCATATTATCAGCACTTTTGGTATCAGCAGCAGCTTGCTTTTGAAGATGAACTAATTGTTTTGGAGGTATTGAAAATTAGAAAGAATGATCGCCATATGGGAGGAAGAAAGTTATATGAGCTTTTACAGCCTTTCTTATTAGAGCATCAGATAAAAATGGGCAGAGATAGACTTTTTGATGTTTTATCTGCTAATTCTTTATTAGTAAGGCGCAAGAAAAAGCCAAATATCACCACTGATTCGTTGCATAGATTTAAGAAATACCCCAATCTTATCAAAGAATTTGTACCGATTTGCCCTAATCAATTATGGGTAAGTGATATAACATATTGGAGAATTAAAGATCGATTTATGTACATTAGTTTTGTCACTGATGCTTATTCTAGAAAAATTATCGGTTATCATTTGGCAGATAATTTGCAAACTTCAGAAACGATTCAAGCTTTACAAATGGCAATATCAAATATTTCAAAAGAATCTAAAGATGAATTACAACTGATACATCATTCAGATAGAGGGACGCAATATTGCAGTAATGAATATGTAAAGTTATTAGAAGCCAATAACATTGGAATTAGCATGACCGAAAATGGAGATCCTTTGGAAAATGCAATAGCAGAACGAATTAATGGTATCATAAAAGACGAATATTTAGATGATTATCAAGTTGATAATATACAAGAGGCAAAAGAATTATTAGAGGCAGTGATTAAATTATATAACAATGAAAGACCACATATGAGTATAGGAAATCTTACACCAAACCAAGTACATCAAAACAATATAAAAACAGAAAAATTATGGAAGAATTATTATATAAAAAGTCCTACTATTGTAAACGAATAGCAGGACTAAAATATAGTTGTAAATCTATTTTAGGATTAAGTGTAAATATGTAAACTTTTTTTAGGACGAGACATCTTTGCTTTCACGAGCAAGATGCTCGCGCCAGCAGATTTTTTTATTGATTTAGATTGCGGGTGGGATGTCAGGGACATTTGAGCAATTTTTCATAGAGAAATCTTAGGGGAGCGGAGTTTTTCTACAACAAACACCTTATGTTTAATTTTGTGTATATTTTCTATATAACGCGCCTTTTTATTATTTAGCATATCTAATGTTACGTGGTCATTAATAATTCCACTAATATAATTTGTCCCCAGTTTAGAAAATTTAATATTATAAAATGGAATAGTATTATTGTCAACTGCTCCAAAAGTATCCATCTCAACTTTATGTAATTCATTTACATCAAAATTTAAATTTTGAGTTTTAATCATATAAAATGTAATGTATCTACTATTTTTATCATCTTCAAAACTAGTGGTAATAGAATCCAAGATACCTTTATATTTAATCTTTCCACTATATAATTTATCAATATAAACAGTATCAGGAAAATCAAATTCAAATTGGACTATATCATTATTAAAGACATTTTTGTTGTTTAAACTTTCATTATTTACATTTTTGTTATTAGAGTTATCTTTACAGGAAGACATAGTTAACATTGATAAAAAAATGCTAATTACCAATACTATTATTACGTTTTGCTTGTTCATAAGCTTTCTTCTTTTCTTGTGCATCATTATTACGAACTTTATTAACATCTTCTTTTTTTACAACTGTATCTTTCTTAAATGTTTGGACTAAAGACGGATTAACCCCCATTCCTGGTACAGCTCTTGAATTTTCGGTTTCAATAGTAATCATGTCGCCTTCATTAGCGGTACTCATAGTTGATTTTGAATTATCCGAATTTCCATTTTCACTAGCAAATAGATTACTCCCATCAGGAGCAACTCCCGGTAATTCTGTTGGCGCCCCATATATATCTGTTAACCCTACAATAACACTCATATCAACTTTTTTGATATTGCCCGTTGTAACTGTCGTAGCCATTCCTCCTTCTTTACCTCCTTCAGTCGTAAAGGAAACTCCGTCAGAACCACTTCTATCAGCTTTGTCTGGTTTTGCTTTTGTAAAAGGATTACTAATATTTGGTGTAATTGCATCTAAAATATTATTTGCTTTTTCACCAATAACTTTTTTTGTATTCGAAATAATGTTATCTAATTTCTTTGCCACATAATTAGTGACCATAGACTTAGCTTTATTAATTAACCCTGTAATAGGATTATCAGGGTCAATAAAATAGACAGGATTATTCATTGCATAATTATATGGTGACCATCTTCGTCCTTTTTCCGCCAGCGGGTCAACATTCATCCAACGTCCTAAAGCAGGGTCATAATTACGCGTTCCATAATCATAAACATTAAGCTGTAACTCGTCTTGCAATTCTTTTCCGTTGTACTTATATCTTAAACCATCATTTGTAGAATTTCTAGCAATATTATATCCTTCTTGTTTTAATCCAAAAGGATAATAATTATTCTCTTCCTGAATAACAAGATTTTTGTCATAACTTAAACGGATATTTCCAAGATGATCCTTATATTGATATATATATTTAAAAGAACTTGCCGTTACAGCTTCCACATATCCTTCAGCAGTTGGGGGCGAGGGATGTTGTGGTTTGGGATTTTTAACCGTTTATAATTTCTAAGAATAAAAAATGCGCAAAGTCAGAGACGTTTGCGCGGGTTTTTATGAAAATTCTTCGGAGAGATAAATTTCTCTTTTATAGTTTATAACTAATACCATTCATAAGATTTATGAAATCAATTTTTTTTCTATTGTGTACATTAATTTTAAAATTAATACCTTTTAGCACTAATTGACTATTTTCATTACAGATAACAAATTTAACCATGTAATTCTTGTTTCCTTTAACTTTTTTAGGATTAATTGATGGGCTTATGATATAATCATGCTCATGAAGGTTAATACTTTCAAAATCATGGTCAAACATTATAAAAATAAAAGCATCTTTATCTATTGTTTTTCTAAATTCAATTAAATATTCGTTTATTTTTAAATTAATATTTGAGTTTGTTTCTTGAGAATAAACTGAAACTGAAATGAGAACAAACATTAAAATTATTATTATTTTTTGCATTTTTTATCTTTTTGGATTTACAAAATATTTTTGGGGTAGAATAGCTTGGACACCCGTCTTAGAATTGTAAATATAAACTTTTCCAGTTCCTCTTGAAAATTCATAATTTGTTGTTCCTGTAGATCTTGCGGGATTTACATCCAAACTAGGACCGGTTGAAGGCGCAGGACTAAAACTATACGTATAAGCAGTTCCGCTCATTTGTATCGTATTTGGGTTTGTATTCTCTCCTTCAACAATAGTTCCACTTTGATGGCTATGGAAAGTACTTCGAGTATTTTCATCAACTGTGTGAGTTATAGTCGCTCTACTATCAGTTTTAGGGTTCGCTACTGCACCAGCTGGTGATTCAGCTACAATTCCTGAATTTGATATTGTACCACCGTATTCTCTATTGTTTGCTGGCGTAGTTCCTCCCTTTCCATTATCTTGATTAACAATATCTACCATTTGTTGTCTAACTTGAGTACTACCTTCAATTTCAACACTATTTTTATAAGCAATATCATTTGATTGAAATGCAGATGTATTACCCGAATTATCTTTGATAAATTTTACGGTAGCATTGAGTTCTGATTTAGTTATTCCATTAGATGCAACACCAGAAGAAAATTCTGTTTCTGTAGTTTTAATGGCATACATTTTCCCATCATTGATTCCATCATCTCCAATTTTTTTACCGTCTTCATTTATAAAGTCACCAGGAGCCATCCCATCTGGATCAATAAAATAAACAGGGTTATTAAAAGCATAATTATATGGACTATGTCTTCTCATTTTCTCAGCTAAAGGGTCAATATTCATCCATCTGCCAAGTGCCGGATCATAATTTCTTGCTCCAAAATCGTATAGATTCAACAGATTCCCACCAATATTTTCGCCTTGAAGCTCCTTACCATTGTACTTATACTTTAATCCATCATTTGTAGAATTCTTAGCTATATTATATCCTTCTTGTGTTAACCCAAATGGATAATAATTATTCTCTTCTTGTATAACAAGATTTTTGTCATAACTCAAACGAATATTCCCAAGATGATCTTTATATTGATAAATATATTTATAAGAACTTGCTGTTACTGCCTCTACATAACCCTCAGTTGTTGGAAAAAACTTTAAGGCAGCTGTACAAGTTTGACAATCTGTTTTATATTGATAACCTCCCAAATAATCCGTTGTGGCAATACTTGCAGGTGAGGTAACAGTTACAATCTTCTGAACTTTCTGTCCTGCAGCATTATAAAGATAAACAATATTTCCTGTTGTGGCAAAAGTTATCTGAGCAGGAAGATTAAAATTATTATATGTTATTGCTGTTATGTTTTTATTATTGTCTTTTATCATGTTACCATTAGCATCATAACTATAATCATCAACGGTATTGGCAGCACTGTCTGTGAAACCATTTACTTTAGAGATTGCAGGTGCATTGTCAATCACTTTTGTAAGCTGGTTGGTTTGGTTTGCTGCACCATAACTGTACACTAAATTGTCAATTTGCGTAGCAGTAGTTTCATTATTACCATTACGTATTAAAGACAAAATGTTTCCGTTTTTATCGTATGTCAAACTTTCATTATAAGCACTATTTGTAATAGCAGCTCTTTGGAAAACAGCATCTTTTAATCGGTTTAAATTATCATATTTATAACCGTAAGAGCGAATAACTGGTGTGGTTTCTGAAGCGCTGGTCCAATACGTTTCTGCAATGTTTCCATTGTATAAAGTCTTTACACCAGTAATACCGCTGGCGATGGTATTATAATTTATTCTAAAAGCAAATTGATCTCTAGGATCAGTCCCATTTGTTAATGAATTTATATCATTAATATTTGTCATCCATCCACGAATATTATATGTATAATCTATTTTCTGCGTAGGTGCTGCTGTCGTATTTCCTACTTTTTTAGAAGTTAGTTGTCCTAACTCGTCATAAGTATTACTTGCCATAAGCTCTATCGTTCCGTTATTTATCTGATGTGTCTGTGTCAATAAACGATCTTGATTAGAATACGTAAAAGCATCTTTTGTTACAAGTTCTGTATCCGTACTTAACCTTTTATGCCTTGTAATGCTGTACTGCAGCTGTCCTGAGAACGGATCAAGTTTGCTATCAGTATAAGTATAACCACCTAAGAAATTTTGCGTGTAAGAGCGAATAGGCCTTGCTTTAGCATCATATAATGCATAAGCTAGCTCATTTCTGTAAGTTGTACTATTTTCTAAAATTCTTGTCCAGCTTCCTGTACTTAGTCCAACAGGTTTTTCTGTTGTTGATGTTTTTGTGCTGTAAAAGACATTTTGTGTTTCAACGGCAGCTGGAATTGTTGGTGCATTTGGGTAATTATAATCATCAAAATAACTTACAGTCAGCACATGATAACCTGCAGTTGGCCAGGCAGCCGTGGTATATCTAAATGATACTCCATTTATGGTTATATTTGTTGCTGTCGCAATTTTAGTTTCGCTGTTGACACTATATCCATTTTGAAGATCCTGTAATGTTTTTCTATCAGCACTAGTAATTGTAGCAGCAGATAGCCACGCCGTAATTACCGAACGATTTAAGGCATCGTATTTTGTTACAGTCCATCCAGAAGAAGTAATATCTGTAAATGGAGATAAACTTGGACCAGTAGCTATTGGTCTGTCTAATTTGTCGTAAACAATAAACTCCCATTGTTTACCAGGTAATTTTTTCTCCACAAGTCGATTACGAGAATCATACTTATACTGATAGCATAATCCATTTAAAGCATTTTGCAGGCTATTATCAATTTGGGCGCTAAAAGTACTTCCGGCAGCAGCATTAAAACCAGGCAATAATCTTATAGAATTTGAAGCTGTCAACGATAGAGTCGATCCTGAAGCTACTGTGGCCGTAGATGTAATATCACTTGGTATATTTAAGGCATTAATAAGATCAACTGCCTTAGGAGGTATTACATAAGTTAGATTGCCATACTGATCGTAAACATAATAGGTATCATGTTTTACTCCGGCATCATAAGTACGTTTTAAGATTACCTGTCCTTCTTTATTTTTAAACTCAACTGTTGATCCATTACTTTCTGAAGGTGAAGCTGTCGTATTCTCATCATAAGTTATAGTCTTAAAAAGCTGATTAACACTATAAAGGCCACTTTGATTTCCTTTACTTAATGCAATATCATATAAGCCTGAAGTTGAATTCCAGATTGCATTTACTGTATAGTTCTTTACAGCATCATTGGTTACATTGGTCTGATAAGCCATTTTTACCGTATGGTTATTCGCAAGCGCCCAATCTGCTCCTGGTGCTGCCTGCTGTAAAACACGGTTTAATGGGGAATCTTCTAATTGTTTTTCGCTAAAAGGGTTTGTATTTGCCACGCCATAATTAGTCTGGTATTGTGCAACTAAATTAGGAAACAAAGTAAAAGGATTAATATAATTGGCATTATTTTGTGTAGATGCATAAGGAAGATATTCTCTTACCTGCCTGCCAAAACCATCATACTCAATAGGTGTTACTATATCTTTTCCAGAGTTGGAAGCCTGGTAATCTAAACTTTGTATTGGCCTTCCCAAACCATCAAAATATGTAACTTTTTGTGCAGCCTGAACTATTGTAGGATTTGCTATACTAGTTGTAGTGGGCGTTTTATAAACAATATTTCTGATAGCATTTTGATTCTGCAGACTTGCTTCTAAAGTTGTACAATTGGCACTTGTACCCGGAATCGTTGGACAATTGTCTGTATTATCAAGAACATAATTCCCAGGTGGTTTGGTACATTGCTGGGCAATAAAATTTAAAGGATCGCCCAATCCGTCTAAATCATTGTCCAGATACCAAGTTTTTGCGGTATCACAAGCCAGATTTTTAGTAAAACTTAAATAACATCCGTTCCAGCTTGTTGGTGAATTTGTTAAATAAAAAACCAATGCATTGTTTTCAATTTTTGCAGCAAAATTTGCTAAAGGACTTCCTTGAGCCGATGAAAGTTGTCCTAACTCCATATTAGGCAATGCAGGAGAAATGGTTAATGTTGCAACAGTACCAATTTTTAAATAACCTGAACTAGCCCAAGTTGCATTAATAGAAATTGTTAAGACATCATTATTTACAGAAATTGTACCTCCACCAGTTCCTGACTGGCCATTGTTATTTAAACTTTGTACTGTAATGTTTTGTGTGTAATTAGGATAAATTCCAGCCTGAACCTGACCAAAAAACATCATTAAAAAGAAAACTAAGTAATAATTATAATTTTTCATCTTTCTCATATTAGTTTTTATACTGGTATTTGTTTTCTGACAATATATTATCATTTTTATCCTTAATGTTTATCAATCTTCCAAATGAATCATACGTGTATGTTATTTTATCATTTTTGGGGTCCGTGATAGTACTCACACCAATAAGCGGGATATAACTAAAAGTTGAAACCATAGCATTTGGTAAAAGCCCTCGCAGTGTATTAATTGAAGCTAACTGATCTTCATTATAGGTATCCAATACAGCTGTAGTTATGCCTAAAGCCGTGGCTACATTTGTGTAACTCGCATTTTCAATTTTAGCAATGGGCTGAGTTTGTTTGTATCCCCACAAAATGGTTACAGGAGTCCCGTTCTCTAATGTATATTGTTGTATATTAGCTTTAGAGTCATATTTATCATAAGTTACTTTCTTCTCAGGAGATGAATAAGTTGGGCTATTTGCTCCCTTGCCTGCAAAAATGTATTTCGGCAAAATCCAATTACCAGTTGTAACATCTTTTGCATATTGTGTATTTTGTCTCGACAGAAGTTCCGTATTTTTACGATTCTCAGTAACTAAGGGAATTCCTGTCATCTTTGCATTAGTCATTACATCCTCAATAGGGTCAAGTTGAGGGCGTTCTTTTGAATAGTAATATGTGGTAACAAGTTTATCACTATTAGTAGTGAACTGATCATCATTACTGGTCGTCTTAGTAGACGTTTTAATATTTAAGTCAGAATCATACGTATAAGTTTCATCTATTGATACTGCATTCCCATTAAAGAATGATCTGGTATTTGTTCCTACTAATTTAACAGTACTTGATATTAAGGGATATGACACAAATGTAAAATCTGTCATACCTGGATAAAGCCTATCATTACAAGAAGAACTCAACCCTCTTAATTGATTAATATTTACTATCCCAAAAGAATACTGATCTGGATATACACTTTGATAAGAATAATTTTTTTGGAATAAAAGAGTATTGTTTTTATCATAAGAGGCTTCGTATGATTGAAGTCCATTAAAATAATTCAAAACCGTTGGAAGATTTTTACCACTTATATTTTCATAATTGAAATATGTATATACCTTTTTTCCATTCGTTAAATCATTATTATCAACTTCAGTTTCTTCAATATTTTCATAAGCTACCAGACCTCCATCACTTGTAAATAAATTATCAGACGAAATTGAAATCTCATTACTTACTGTTGCAGTTATAATAAACTCGCCGCCTATTGCATCTGGTTTTCTAACTTCGCAAAATGTTTCCTGCGCTGATAAAGGTTGAAAGCGCGTTAAAATTCTTCCTACTGAATACTTTAAGTTTTTCTTATTTGTAATATTTCCTGTTGAAGAATAATTTTTAATAGTTTTAACTCTCAAACCTCCCGTTTTACTTACTTTAGTAACGCCAGTATCGTCGTAATAACGAAAATCTGATTTTAAACCTGCGATTCTATAAGTATCTGAAGCACCATACTGAAGCGTATTTATAATATCTACTGCATAAATGACAGTTGGATCGGGATCATAATCAATTCTAATAGATTCGTTCCATGTTTTTCCATGATTTGATTCAAATGCAACCCTTAGTTCATCTGTAACTTTCCATTGTTTGATAATTGTAGTAACCCCTTGCTTTGTCTTTGAAAAAACAATTCTGGAAGGATTATTCCCAGGATTAAAATTATCATAACTATATACAGGTGCATTAGGATTAGGAAAAGGTGTAAATCCATCATTAATGACATTATTGAAAGATATTGTAGCAGCATTTGCCAATTTAAACTCATGATGGTAAACATCTCCGCTTTTTCCTTGGCTGGTTAAAATTTTAGGTTTATAAGCTTTGGCTAATTCTACCATATCTGGAATAAATTGATTTGAAAAAGAATTAGGTTCGTATTCAAATTCCGAAAAACCTCCTGTTGGATAGCTTATTTTTTTCAGCATATATGTTCCTGCTTTTTCATTATCTGTATACCTATTAATCCCTTGATAATATCCATACTTAAAAGGAACTTGATAAGTAACTTGTTCACCATTTATATAGGTGGGCTGATAATACTGCATTTGATTTTCATAATCAAAATAAGCTAAATCAGGCAGTAAGGTTTTATTATCTATACCATTAAAATAACCCCAAAAATCTTTAGCAAATGAAATTTTCATAGGCATAGTTGAACTAAGATCATATTCAAGTTTATAAGTCGGCATAGTTCTGTCCTGATTCCCAAGATTATCATAACCAATTTCTTTTACCGTATCTAATTTTAATCTTTTTCCTAATCGAGTTTTATTAGTGTTATAAAAACTCAACGAACTACTAACACTAGGGTTTCCTAAAAACTCATCATATGGAAAATAACTATAACCCAATTCAAAAGTTTTTATCTTTTTATTGGTTAGTCCTCGGTACGAAATATCAATTGCTTTTAATCTTTTTGGTGTTGGCAGAGCTGTTGGCGCGGTAATAGGAACAATATCTTCTCGATCTTCTAATATAAAATCGATGACAGTAGTATTTGTCGTTATTTTTGATAATATTTTTATATCATTTTGAACAATTCTATTTCTTAAACCTTTAGCCTCTTGATTTTCTCCTGAACAGGTTTCAGTAATTATGTATCTTTCCTGAAAAGATAAATTTGCAGAGGACGCATTAGTATAAGTAAAATCAATTTTATTACCATTTACTAAGGTTATTGAGGACAACCAATATGTTCTCCCTACTCGATCAACCTGATCAGGTTCTGTATCGGTATTATACGCTTGTTCACTCACCCCAAATGTATATGTTATCCCATCTGATGTTTTCGCAGTCATTCCATTTGTCATATCAAAAACAATATCTTCTGTCTTATTTAACTGAATAACCTGTTTTGTTTCGAAATCTATGTAGAAACTTCCTGAATGACCACCGAAATTAAATTGATAAATATCAGGCTGCGCACCTCCTTGCTCGATAAGGTTTTTAACATCAAAAGGAAAAATCCCATTAGGCAGAGGATAAAGATTGTCAGGTTCAGGTGAAGCATAACATCTGTGTCTTAAATGTTTATAACTTCCTTGATAACCATAATTTAAAATAATATTTTTAACATGGGAATAGTTTTGAGGTACTACTGAATAAAACATATCCATATCATCTCTTTTTCCTCTCACTTCCTGAATAATACTGCCGGCCGGCGACAAATCCCATCCTAAACCTACCCAGGTAGCTTCATCAGAAACCTTAATACCTGAACTATGATATCTTAATTGAATTGGAATTTCTATTCCTGCTTCCTTAATGGTGTAAATTGGAATCGAAATATTTGCCGTCCCTGTATTATATCCAATGGGGATATCTCCGAATCTTCCTAAAAGTGCTGCCTCGGGAGAAGATGGTATATTAATTTTAGGAGAAAAAGTAGAAACATTTTGCGAATACAAAGTCGCACTTAAACCGAAAAACAAAAAAAACAACGTAAAAACATTGCTTTTTTGTTTAATAAAATAATTAATAACAGATTTCAATTTGTTTTGGTTGGTAAGAGTCATATAATTAGTTGAATTATTATAAACTTGAGCTAGGTGGATTTCAAACACAATATTAATGCATTTTTAAATGTTAATTTTTTATTTTTTTAACAAGACAAAACTTCTTTATTATTACTTTTTAAAAACGTTTGAAAATCAATTAATTACTATATTTCTGATTAGTTTTTGTAAGGGCAAAAAACATTTTAACAAGATTAATATAAATGAAAATCACATTTTTTATTTTGATTGCTAATCTATATAATTAGCCATGTAATTTTTACGGTATTTCCATATTGTTTTTTAGTTTTAGATCGAAAAAATTCTTGTTATAGATCTTAATATTTCAAAAACATTAATTTTATTTTCAGTATAAAACTTCAAGATCTTCAAAATAAATTTTGATACAATTTTTATTTAAAAATCTAATTCCAAATCAGTCAATACTTTACAAAAAATTAATACAAATTGTGAATATCTATTTCTTAAATCTCTGATTTATTTTCCTGTAAAATCTATCTTTGGCATCCTTAAAAATTAGAAAAAATGAGCGCAATTTGGTACGAATGCAAAGTAAAGTATAGAAAAACCGATGAAACTGGAGGCCAAAAAGTTTTAACAGAACCTTATTTGGTAGATGCAGTATCTTATACAGAAGCTGAAAAAAGAATTAATGAAGAAATGGCGGCTTATATTAGTGAAGAATTTAAAATCACCAATATTAAAGTAGCAAATTATGCTGAGATTCATCCGTTTGAAAATGCTGACCGCTGGTTTAAATCAAAAGTTTCTTTGATTGCTTATGATGAAGAAAGCGGAAAAGAAAGAAAATCAAATATGTATATGTTGGTTCAGGCAAATGATGTGAGAGAAGCTTTTGATAACACGATTCATGTTATGAAAAATACAATGGGAGAATATTCTATTCCTGCCATTTCAGAGTCGCCAATTATGGACGTTTTCCCTTATTTTAGCGGTGAAGAAGAAGAAACCGAAATGCTGGAAAGATTTAACGCTCTTAAAGCTTCAAAACCTGCAAAAGCAGATGAAGAAATAATAGATCACATGGAATTTGAAACTGTAGAGGAATAATTTTTTTAAACTTCAAAAAATTAAAATTCCAAATTCCAATATTGAAATTTTAACAAATTAGCTTCAGAGAAATCTGGAGCTTTTTTATTTTGGGGCAGTAAAACTTACATGTATTTTCAAATCAAAATAAATCCTATATTCGTTATACAAAACCACTTACAACCAAACCAAAAACTCCATGAATAAAAAAACACTTATTTTAATTGGGTTTATTATTTTAAAATTTGTCCTGCAATATGTTTTAATAAGTCCCGAATATGATTTGCAGCGCGATGAATATTTGCATCTTGATCAGGCGCATCATTTAGCTTGGGGATATTTGTCTGTTCCGCCCGTAACTTCGTGGTTTTCGTATATTATTTTACTGCTCGGAAATTCGGTTTTTTGGGTGAAGTTCTTCCCTGCTCTTTTTGGTGCTTTGACACTTTTAGTTGTCTGGAAAACTATTGAGTTTTTAAAAGGAAACTTGTACGCTTTGGTTTTAGGCGCACTTTGTATTTTATTTTCATCTTTACTAAGAATCAATATGTTATACCAGCCCAATTCATTTGATGTTTTGTGCTGGACATTATTTTATTATATTTTGATTCAATATGTTGCTACAGAAAAACAAAAATGGCTTTATATTGGAGCTGTTGTTTTTGCTTTCGGTTTTTTAAATAAATACAATATCTTATTTCTTTTAATTGGACTTTTACCGGCAATTATACTTTCTAAACAAAGAAAAATATTTGCAGAGAAAAAATTATACTTCGCCTTGATTTTAGGGTTATTATTGATTTTGCCGAATTTATTATGGCAGTACAATAATCATTTCCCCATTGTACATCACATGAAGGAACTTGCCGAAACACAATTGGTAAACGTAGACCGTGCCGATTTTGCCAAAGAGCAAATTTTGTTTTTCGTAGGCGCATTTTTTGTCATTCTTTCTTCTTTTTATGCCTTACTTTTTTACAAACCTTTTGAAAAATATAAGTTCTTTTTTGCATCGATAATTTTTACATTAATTGTCTTTTTATACTTCAAGGCAAAAGCTTATTATGCAATTGGCTTGTATCCTATTTACATCGCTTTTGGATCCGTTTTTCTTGCAGATGTTTTACAAAATGGCTGGAAACGTTTTTTAAAACCCGTATTTATTGCGCTTCCTTTACTATTTTTTATTCCGATGTATTACTTGGCTTTTCCCAATAAAAGCCCAGAAAAAATAGTTGCCGAAAAACTGGAAACGCATCGTTGGGAAGACGGAAAAGAGCACAATTTATCGCAGGATTTTGCCGATATGCTGGGCTGGAAAGAACTTGCCCGTAAAACAGACTCGGTTTATGCTTTGTTTCCAAAAACAGAAAACACCTTGGTTCTTTGTGATAATTATGGTCAGGCCGGAGCTATAAATTATTATACCAAAAAAGGAATTAAAGCGGTATCTTTTAATGCCGATTATGTAAACTGGTTTAACTTGAATCTTTATTATACAAATTTAATTAGGGTTAAGGAATTTGACAAAGACAGTAAGGAATTTGTAGAAACGAGTCCTTATTTTGATATCTCTTTAATTGGCGGCAAAATCACAAATAAATACGCCAGAGAATACCGAACCACAATTTTTATTTTTAAAAACGCGAAAATCAACATCAACAAAAGGCTTGAACAGGAAATCAAAGAAGAAAAAAATTATGTCAAATAAATGATCGATTTAAGCAATATTGAATATTTAAAAACCGGAAATCCAAAACAGGTTCGAGCTTACGAAATCTTAAAGCAAAATAAGGTCATGGAAGTTCTTTCTGAATTTGATCCAATTTTGGCTGGAACAATTCCCATTAATATTGACATTGAAAACAGCGATCTGGATATTATTTGTTATTGGGAAAACAAAACCGAATTTGTTTCTAGAGTTTCTTCCCTTTTCGAAAATAAAACGGATTTTAAAATTCAAGAAACAATTATTGACCAACATGAATCTGTAGTCGCTAATTTTAAAATAGATGATTTTGAAATTGAAATCTTCGGACAAAATATTCCAACCAAAAATCAAAATGCCTACAAGCATATGGTTATTGAAAATGAAATATTAGAATCAAAAGGCGAAAATTTTCGTTTAAAAATCATAAAACTCAAACAAAATGGTTACAAAACCGAGCCTGCTTTTGGCGAATTATTAGGTTTAAAAATCAATCCATATTTAGAATTATTAGAATATAAATTGTGATTCAAGTAATTACAAACCACAATTCACTAAATATCAATTACTTAAAATTAAAATTATTAAAATGAAAAATTTTCAATAATTTCTTTGCATAACAGTATTTAGTGCGTATCTTTGCACCCGAAACATC
>NZ_DLHA01000018.1:147591-158476 GCF_002482975.1 Flavobacterium sp. UBA7680
TCGAGTCCTGTTCCCGCTACTAAGTAAAGCTTCAGAGAAATCTGAAGCTTTTTTCTTTATAAAAAAAAGCACTTTGCAAAAAAACTTGCTTTTTGATTGATTTTCTTTACGTTAACAAGAAGAAAAGCAATAATTATCTTAATTATTTATTTAAAATTATATTTTAATCGTAAACTCCAATGTTTAAAAAAAACAACCCCCAAATTCTTCTTTTTACCCTTTTAAGTTTATTTTTTTCCATCAATTCATTTTCTCAAAAAAATCTTTATGCTGGAATTGAAGTTGGCCGCAGAGCTATAAAAGTTTCCGTTCTGGATGTAAGTAATATCAAGAAAGCAGATTATAAAATCCTTTCGTTTTGGACTGAGAGAATTAATTTTGCTGAACATATTGCTAATACCGGCGAACTTACTGAAGATGATATTAACAGAGCCAGTACTATTGTAGCTGAACAATTGACAAAAATACGAGCAGAACATAAAATGCCTGAAACGAATATTTTTATCGTAGCTGCTCCCGTTTTCTCATCTGCCCGCAACGCCGATGTTTTAAAAAATAAAATTGCGACGCTAACAAACAAAGAACTAGAGATACTTAATGTTAACGAAGAGGCTAAAACACTGGTTAAAGGCGCTATGCCTCCTGTTGATTATTCTAATGCTTTTTTACTTGATATTGGTGCACAAACTACTAAAGGCGGATACATTGATGAACTTGAAGATAACAAATTAGAGTTTATTCCTTTGGAGCTTGATTTTGGTACAATGACACTTACTGATGCGGTGAAAAAAACGGTTGTAAACCAAGCGCAGGTAAACGATATGTCGGCATATCAGGAAAAATCTTTTGATTTTAACTCGGTACTGCGTAAGAAAGTGCAAGCGTTACTGGACAAAAATCCTCTTTTATTAAAAAAAGACAAAATATATTTATCTGGTGGAGCTGTTTGGGCTTTTGCGACTCTATATTATAATGAAAACGTAAAAGAGCATTATATTTCTTTAAACATGGAAGACATTCTTAATTATGATGCAATCCTGAAAAACAACTTCGTAAAATTTACTAACCTTGCTAAAACTAATAAAGAAGCTGCAAGAGTTTTGAGTACTTATAATCAGGAATATTTAATTTCTGCAAATAACATATTAATTGCCTGTTTAGAAGGTGTTCCAAATTTAGAAACCAAGAAAGTATACTTTGTAAAAGAAGGACAAGTAACATGGCTTATTTCATATATTGCCGACCGTTCTAAAAAAGTAAATACTAATTTTTAAGAAAACATCTTTATACCCTATACAAAGCTTCAGAGAAATCTGGAGCTTTTTTTATTGAACATAATTGAAACTTAACAATTTAAGAAAAATCCTAAAAAAATTAAAAAATGCGTATCTGACTTAGAGTATAAATTAGTTTTGTAGAATTTTTCTTAATTTAATTTATAAAAAGCTGTATTTTAGCCGTTTATAAATTAATAATTTTAATTTTATGTATTCAATAGCTCAATACACAGATTTTTTTATTAGTTATTTAGAGAATCAAACTATAGATAAAGAGCCCAAAAATCTTTATGAGCCCATAAACTATATAATGTCATTGGGAGGAAAACGATTACGGCCTGTTCTTACTTTACTTACTGCAGAAATTTTTGATACGGATTACAAATTGGCATTGCCAGCTGCTTTAGCCATAGAGGTTTTTCATAATTCTTCACTAGTTCACGATGATATTATAGACGAGGATCCTATAAGAAGAGGAAAACCTACGGTACACAAAAAATGGAATACTAACATCGCTATTCTTGCCGGAGACGCCATGATTATTTTAACTTATCATTATCTGCAAAGTTACGAACCAAATCTTGCTAAAACTTTAACTAAAGCGGTTGTCAAAATGGGAATCAAAGTTTGCGAGGGACAAACATGGGATGTTGATTTTGAAACCCGACAAGATGTTACGGTTTCAGAATACTTAAAAATGATTGAATATAAAACCGGAGCACTCATAGCAACATCAATGAAAATGGGTGCTATTATTGCTCAAACTTCTCCCGAAAACTGCGATTTGATTTATAAATTCGGAATTAATGTAGGTTTAGCATTTCAGCTGCAAGACGATTATCTTGATCTTTTTGGTGATACTCAAACCTTCGGAAGACGATTATGCGGCGATATTATTTCGAATAAAAAAACCTATTTATATTTTAAGGCTCTTGAAATTCTATCTGAAACCGAAAAAAAACAATTAATGGAATTGTATACTGTTCGTCTTGATGATAATGTAAAGAAAATTGAAACCATTACAGAATTGCTTCTGAAATCTGGAGCACCAGACGCAACTCAAGAATCTATTAAGAAATATACTTTTAAAGCTTCTAAAATTTTAGGGAAGATTAATATAACCGAAGATAAGAAAGCGGTATTAAGGGCTTTTGCAGAGAGTTTGATAGGGAGAAGAGTTTAACTATTTCCGTTTACTATAAAATCTTTCAGCAACTGCATATTAAATTTCAGTTTGCAACAATTCATTAATCTCATCTAAAAATTCAAGTTCATCTAGAGGAAAAAACTGCAGCACTAATTCTAAAATAATCTCAACATTAATCGTTTGATTTTTTCCTGTTTCTGAAACTTTATGCGTTTCGTGATCTAGCGCCAAAATACACAATTGCAAAATATTTTTAATAACACTACTTAGCTTATAATAATTTAGGAATTTGATCTCACCAATATAATTTTCTGCTTTATCATCAGTCATTTTTAGAGTATTGAAATATAATGCAGCCAGCTTTTTAATATTCTCTAAATTTTTAATATCTTTTGTTTCCATTGATTTATCCTTTTTGCGATAATTCAAATTTGAACATATTTTTTAAAAATGCGGTTATCTTTTAGATAACTAAAAAAACAGAGAATAAAAAAGGCTGCCTTTTATAAAAGAACAGCCTTTAAAATATATTTTTAATAAATGCTTAAGCTCTAAACAAAGCAAACTTATTATAGTTATACAAAACCTTATCATAAGGAACATAAAGCGAAACTATTTTCTCTGACGATTCGTCAAATTTAATTCCGTTGTGTTTTCTGAATAAGTAAATTTCTTTCAAACAGTTTGATAAACTTTGATGAATTTCACTTGTAAAAGTTGGCAGTTTTTTATCTCCAACTAAAAGATCGATTTGATAATTCGAACTGCTTTTTGATAAGTTATTACCAATAATTCTGATGGTAAATGTGGTTGACTTTCCGTATTGTTCACCTTGATATTGTAGTGTCATAATTTTATAGTAAAAAGGTTAGTATTTTATGTTTAAATTTTCTTTAGAATTGAATTCAATATTAAAGTTATAAAAAATATTGAATGCTTTATAAAACCCGTATCAAATTTATTGAAGCAAAGTTAGTATAAATTCTATTTTCTGCATTTTTTACATCAAACTTAATTAACTCCAAATACCAGCTATTCCTTTTTGTGCAATATTATTGGCGAACAAAGGTGTTTCTTCATTATTATGTGCTTCTAAATTTTGCAGCATCTGACTTTTTACTGCAGTTAAATCAGTAATATTTAACGATTTCAGCACCGCCAAAAACTCAGAAGTGGCGCTAACAGCAACATGGTTATGAAGTTCACACTGATCATTTGATATCGGCATAATTTTAAGTTCCCAGGTCACTCCTATTTTTGTTGTTCCTAAAGGCGAAATCGAATCGGAAATAGAATTTACTCTGCAATGGTTTTCATTTCCAATTTCTTCGACATAATGCTGTACTAAAAAATTATCGGCAACTTTTTCTACATTTATGGACATTCGCTTTCCATTTTCAGAAAATGAAACTCCACTAGCAATATGTCCCTTTGAACACGATTGATATTCAAAATCCTTCAAAGTAAACAGCCATTCGGTAATATTAATCTTTTCTGCAGGACAATCAATAATGACCTTTGCAGTACATTCAGCAAGTATTTCCATCTTTATGATTCTAAAATATTTATAAATTCTTGTGCAGATAAAAGTGAATGTCCGTAATTCGGAAAATTAATTTCTACGGTTGCTATTATTTCGTCCTGATTAAAAGAACCTATTCCATCTTTAATCAAAGTAACATGATATCCTAATTCTACGCCATATCTTGCTGTTGAATCAATACAAGTATTGGCTCTCATTCCGGCAATTACAATATGGTCTAAGTCATGTATTTTTAAAAGAAAATCCAAATCAGTATTGGCAAAACCGCTTGCTGTCCAATGATTTTGAGCTATTAAATCTCCCTTTTCCGGCAGCAAATCCGGATGAAATTCTGCACCCCAGCTTCCTTTTTCAAAAAGAGTTAAATTTTTACTTCCGTTGTGTGATGGAGAAAAATATTTCCATTTTAAATAATCTTCTTTCTGTGTTTGGCGATGCGGCACATAAATTACTTTTATATTATGTTTTCTAACCGCAGTCAACAGACTTTTTAAGTTTGCAATAATATTGTTGCTTTCCACGGTTTCTTTTACAAAAGGCCAAAGTTTTCCTTTTTCAGAAAGAAAATCATTATAGGGATCAACTAATAATAATGCAGTTCGGTGGTTTTGATACGTACTCATAGTTTTGAATTTTAGAAATTAGAACTAACCCATTCCAAAATTCAAACCCAAACTTAATAAATTGATTTTTAGACACTTATACAATTAAAAAAAATTGATATTCCGCTGAAAATCATCGTATTAACGAAATATCAAAAATATATTTCTCCTAAATTATATAACAAAAAAAGCTGTAACGAATTACAGCTTTCATATTTTTAAATACCTGATCATCAATATTCAAGTGAAATTTCACAAATAAATTAGTTTACAATATCGCTTTCAGTTTTTCTTTCTTGATTTACATCTAATAAAAACAACTTTCCATTTTCATCCAACATTGTCATATTCAAAGCATCTAATAAAGTAAGATTTTTTGAAACCGAACCTGTGAATTTATTATAGGAAAGATTCATTTCTGATAGATTAGGCATTTTTTCTAATTCCTTAGGAATTTCTCCGCCCAGACTATTATTGAACAAACTTAAATTTTGCAGAATATTCAAATTAGAAATATCTGAACTTACCGCTCCCGACAATCTATTATTATTTAGCAGCAGAATTTTTAAAGTCGAAATTTTATACAACGAGCTTGGTAAAACTCCTGCGATTTGATTATCAAACAAGCAAAGAATTTCTAATCGATTCAGTTTTCCAATTTCCTGAGGTAATTCGCCTGAAATATTGTTTTTAAAAAGCTCCAAATCTTTCAAATTCTTTAAATCGCAAATACTTCCCGGAATTGCTCCAGATAACTGATTACCGGAAACATTTAAAACTCGAAGTTCTTTAAAATTACTGATTGAATTTGATAATTGTCCTTTAAGATTATTTTTATGAAGATCAACTGTCACTAAATTTACCAGCTCAAAAAATTCGGCAGGCAATTCTCCCTGCAAATTATTATCAGCTAAATTTAAAGAAATTACTTTTCCGTTTTCGGCATAAACTCCATACCAGGTTGAGACTGATAGTGATAAATCCCATTTTATTTTCCACTGCGAACCATTCGTCGCATGATATAATTTAATTAGCGCGTCTTTCTCTTTATCTGAAACAGTATCTGCAAAAATATTAAGAGAAAAAACAAATGCTAAAAAAAGTGTTGCAAGGCTTTTCATAACAGATTTGGGGGATATGTTTTTCTGCCTCAAAATTAGTTAATTACTAGATATAAAGCGTCTTATGTCGATAAAGTGTTGATAAATAAAAAATTCGTCTTACTTTTCTTCTTTATAAATTTATCGAAATCGTTATAGTTTTTTAACTATTTTTGAAACAACTAATTACAAAAACCTATATTATGGAAAAAATTAACCTAATTACATTTTTCGTTGCCGCGATTGTGACACTCATAATCGGTTTTATCTGGTATCATCCAAAAGTTTTTGGAACAATCTGGATGAGAGAAAATAATTTTACCGAAGAAGATCTGAAAAAAGGAAACATGCTCAAAATATTTGGGTTTACGTACATTTTTTCTGTAATGCTTTCGATGGCTTTAATGTCGTTTACCATTCATCAGTCGGGCGCGCTCGGAATGATTGGCGGCCCACAATTTATTGAAACTGCAAAACCATCTTTCCACGCTTTCATGGCAGATTACGGAA
Organism: Flavobacterium sp. UBA7680; assembly: GCF_002482975.1. Lineage (GTDB taxonomy): Bacteria > Bacteroidota > Bacteroidia > Flavobacteriales > Flavobacteriaceae > Flavobacterium. The sequence continues at coordinate 153,771 of NZ_DLHA01000018.1, forward strand.
CTGCATTTCGTACTTTTAAACATGGAGCTTTGCATGGATTTATGTCGGGATTGTTTTTTGCTTTTCCTATAGTCGGAATTAATGGTTTATTCGAAAGAAAATCTTGGAAATACATCTTTATTCATGCAGGATATTGGATGCTTACCCTTACTATAATAGGCGGTATTGTTTGCCAGTTTGCCTAAATTATAAATAGTACAAACCCGTTTGAAGTCAAAACTCAAACGGGTTTTTCTTAATAATAACTTAAAGAAAATGAGTTATTACAAATATTATCTAATTTTGAAGAAATTAGCTCACACTTTTGAATACAACTTATTCTTTTCAAATCTATAACAGCGCGTCATTACTACCTTTAGAATGGAATTCGCTGGCTGCAGATAATATTTTTTTGACACGGGAATATCTCGAAGTACTGGAAAACTCTTGTCCGGTAAATATGATTTGTCATTTTATTGGAATTTTTGAAGAGGAAAAACTCATCGGGATTGTTTTAAGCCAATTTTTATTTGCCGAAAAGCTGGAATCGTTTGGCGAACGTGATCAATGTTTAAAAACATCTGTTCGTAATTTTGCTTTAAAAAATTTCGCTTCCCACGTATTATTTGTTGGGAACAATATGTTAACCGGACAAAATGCTTTTGTTTTTGATAAAACCGTAAAAGAATCTAAAGCAATTAAAACGCTTCATAAAGCTATTAATCAGCTTAAAAAAGATTTAAAAGAAAACGGAAAGAAAGTTCACATCACCAGCATAAAAGATTTTACTGCAAAAGAAATCGAGCCATTACAAGCTGAATTTAAAAACAATTATACGTTTTCGACACAGCCTAATATGATTTTTAAAATCCACGAAAATTGGAAAACAGAACAAGATTATGTTGATGCCTTGTCAAAAAAATATCGGGATCAATACAAACGAGCCCGTAAAAAATCTGAAGGAATAGAAAAACAGCAAATGTCTTTATCCGATATTCGAAAATATGAAGATGTTATTTACGATTTGTATTTTCATGTGGCTAAAAATGCTCCGTTCAATACTTTTTTTCTGGCCAGAAATCATTTCAGTTTTTTTAAAGAAATCATGCAAGAGAACTTTTTGCTTTATGGTTATTTTTTAGATGAAAAACTAATTGGTTTCAATACGCTGATAAAAAATGGTGAAGTTATGGACACCTATTTTTTAGGCTATGATGAAAGTGTTCAGCGCGAAAAAATGCTGTATTTGAATATGCTTTACGATATGATTGCCTATTCTATTAAAAAAGGATTTAAGGAAATTGTTTTTGCTAGAACTGCTCTCGAAATTAAAAGTTCTGTTGGGGCAAAACCAGTAAAAATGTATGGTTTGATCACGCATAGCAATGCCTTAATCAATCATAATATTGCAAGGTTTTTTAATTATTTGGAACCAAAAACAGAATGGCAGGAACGAAATCCGTTTAAGTAATAGCTTTGACAAAGTTTAAAACTTTGTCAAAGACTTAAGGAACAGCAAGTTTCATTTGTTTGTGCAGAATATGAATTTCTAACTCCTTTTGCGCTCCGCAATATTCACCATCAATTTGAAAATGAACTGGAATATCTGTTTTTATCTCTGCTTTATCTGTCGAAATAATTACAATATCTTCAGAATCGATTGGCATGTTCCCGGTAATAATTTTTCCAATTAATAATAAATCGAGGCTTTTTAAAATTACCAATTCAAATTTTCCGTCGTTCATTGCACCATTTGGGTTAATGATTACGCCAGTTCCGTATTTCTGCGAATTAGCAATAACAATCATTCTTGCAACATGATCAACCGTTTTATTGTTTGCCGATATGGTTGCCACAAAAGGTTCATCAGATTCTGTTAATGTCGTAAAAGCCTGCAAAGCATAACCCCAAAAACCTCTTACATCGCTTTCTTCATAATTTTTGACCAAGTTAGCATTCAAACCAAGATCGCTTAAATGAATACTTTTTTTTCCGTTTATGCAGATCATATCCATTTCGATATAATGATGCTGAAAAGCAATTTTAAGATTTTCTTCGATTCCCGCAGGCAGATTTAAATCTACCGAAAGTCCGTTTGCAGATCCGGCTGGCAATATTCCGATAATTACATCGTGTTCTTCCATCGCTTCGGCAACCATTTTTATGGTTCCGTCGCCGCCGGCAACTATAATTCGTTCCGGCTGATATTGATTATAAAGTGCTTGTATTTCTTTCAAGTCATTTTTGCCGGTCGTTTCATAAACTTCCAAATCAAAATGATTGGTAGTTGCAAACTCCTCAACAGCCTCAATTAAACTTGATTTATCAAGATCTCCCGAAATAGGGTTTACAACAAATATGATGTTCTTTTTCAAAATTTTATTTTTAAAACCAATTAAAATAATTAATTTACAGTGTTATATAAATATACGGAATTAATGAAACCAATTTTACAATTATATCGGGGTTATGCCAATGAAGAAGAATTAATTGTAATGGGGCATGTCTTTAAAAGAACGTATGATTATGATTTTCAGAAGAAAAATCTAAAAAATGCCCGTTCGGTTGTCAATCAATTCAGAATAAAAACAATTGAAAATTTTGATGTTTACTTAAAATGCGGCAATCAGGAGATACATACCAAAACTTTGGACGATGGTTATTTTAAGTTTTGTATTCCGCTTGAAAAAGAAAGTCCTTTTGGATGGATTGAATACGAAGTGAGTATTAAATATGGCGGTAAAACTATTGTTTCAAAAGGAAGTTTTATACGTCCGCATAAAGGAAATTTAGGAATCATTTCTGATATTGACGACACTTTTTTGGTTTCGCATACGCAGAATATCTTCAAAAAAATGTACATCTTACTTTTCAAAAATGTAAACGATAGAAAGGTTTTTAAAGATGTTGTGCCGCATTATCAGGCTTTAAGTTCGGCTGGCCGACACAATAAAGAAGAAGAAAATGCTTTTTTTTATGTTTCGAGCAGCGAATGGAATTTATACCGATTTATTATAGAATTTACCAAAATTCATAATCTGCCGCGCGCTGTTATTTTATTGAAAGATATTAGAAGAGGAATTACTGATTTTTTCATGAGCGGACGCGGAAATCACGATCATAAATTTGATAAAATAAAACATGTTTTAGAGTTTTATCCTAATCTTAAATATGTTTTATTGGGAGATGATTCGCAGCACGATCCCGTTTTATACGAGCGAATCTGCAAAATATTTCCAGTCACCGTAATTGCTGTTTACATTCGACAAACGGGCAAAAGCAAAAAAAAGGAAGTCAAAAAAATCATGAAAAACTTAGAATCGCTTGATGTTTCTGTTTGTTATTTTAAAGAAAGCAGCGAGGCGATTGCACATTCCAGATCTATTGGGATTATTAAATAGTACTTTTTTGTCATTTCGACCGAAGGGAGAAATCGCACTAGTGAATCGACAAAGATTGACGACAAACTTTACGGAGTTTCTTGTGCGATTTCTCCCTTCGGTCGAAATGACAATACTTTATGTAAAGAAAAAACCTTTGTCAAAGTTTAAAACTTTGACAAAGGTCTGTAAGTATAAAAAATTGTGTTTCAGAAACTGAAAACTGAGACTGCGGCTGAAAACTAACTAAGCGTTAAAATTATCAATCTCTTCCTGAACAATTTCCCAGTCCAGAAGCAATTGGTCTAAATCTTTTTTCTTTTTGTTGTAAGCTGTAAAAAAAGAAGCGTCTTCGATGTGTTTGTCATAATTAGAAGCTAACAATTTATCGTCGTGCTGAATGTCTTTTTCTAATTGTTTAATTTGACTTTCTACTTTACTCAAACGGTTTTGAAGTGCTTTTCCTTTTTTCTGATCTTCGTATGATGCTTTATTCGTTTCTTTTGGAGCGGCAGCTTTTGCAACGTCTTTTTTCTCGACTTCACGCATATTTTCCAGATTGCGCTGTTCTAAGAAATAGTTGATATCACCCAAATATTCTTTGATTTTTTGATCTTTAAATTCGTAAACGATATTTGACATTCCCTGAAGGAAATCCCTATCGTGAGAAACCAATAGTAAAGTTCCTCCAAATTTTTGAAGCGCTGCTTTCAAAACATTCTTAGATTTAATGTCCAAGTGATTCGTAGGCTCATCCATCAGCAATACGTTGATTGGCTGAAGCAACAATTTACAAAGTGCCAAACGGTTACGTTCACCTCCAGAAAGTACTTTTACTTTTTTCTCAACATCATCACCTCGGAAAAGGAAAGATCCCAACATATCTCGTACTTTCATACGATTGGTGTCTGTTGCGGCATCTTCCATAGTTTGGAGCAAAGTGATTTCGCCATCAAGATATTCTGCCTGATTTTGAGCAAAATATCCTAATTGTACATTGTGACCTAATTTAATAGTTCCGTCGTATTCAAATTCGTTTACAAGCGCTTTGATGAAAGTAGATTTTCCTTGACCGTTTTGTCCAACAAAAGCAATTTTACTGCCTCTTTCAACAAGTAAACTTATGTCTTTTAAAATTGTTTTGTCTCCGTATGCTTTTGTAACATTTTCTGCTTCAATAACTACTTTCCCTGGTTCTTTTGAAACCGGAAACGAAATATTCATTACAGAATTATCGTCTTCATCAACTTCAATTCTTTCTACTTTATCTAACTTTTTAATTAACGATTGCGCCATCGAAGCTTTTGATGCTTTTGCACGGAACTTTTCGATTAATTTTTCTGTTTC
>NZ_DLHA01000037.1 GCF_002482975.1 Flavobacterium sp. UBA7680
AACCATTCCTACTGCATACTCACGCGTTTCTGGGATTTCAAAGTCACAAACTTTCTTAAAAAAATCATGAGGGATATCAAATAATATTCCCGCCCCGTCTCCAGTTCTTCCATCAGAACTAACGGCACCACGATGTTCCAATTTAATTAAGATGTCTAATGCTTTGTGAATAATATCATTTGATTTAATACCATTCAAATTACAAATAAATCCTGCACCACAATTGTCGTGTTCAAATTCAGGCAGATAAAGCCCTTGTTCTTTAACTTTCATTCTTGATATTTTTTCTACAAAAATAAAGATTTCGTTAAACATAATGTAGTGAAATTATACTTTCGCTTACATTTTTGTTGTAATATTAGAAAAAGGCTTCTTAATTGATAATAATATTATATTAACCATTGCGAAATGATAAAATGATAATCCAAATTAAAATATATTAAGAAAAATCGTCTCAAGGCTAATAAATACGGTGATGTTTTTGTTAAATATCAAACGTTTTAGTGGTTTTGAGTTAACTTTAACAAATTGTTTAGTTAACTATTTCTTTGCGTTGCGAAAGAATAAACGTTTAATACCTATAAGTGTCATTTTTTAATAGAAAAAGATTTTACTTTTAAGTTGTATTTTGTTACTTTTGTCCGACTTTTATTCTGAACTAAATTCAGAACCAGACAAATTCTATATTATGAACATACACGAATATCAAGGAAAAGAAATTTTAGCAAGTTACGGAGTACGCACTCAACGCGGAATTGTGGCTAACAATGCGGTTGAAGCTGTAGCTGCTGCAAAACAATTAACTGCCGAAACTGGTACAGGATGGCACGTAATAAAAGCACAAATTCACGCAGGTGGTCGTGGAAAAGGTGGTGGAGTTAAGCTGGCAAAAAACTTACAGCAAGTTGAAGAGTTAGCAGAACAAATCATCGGAATGCAATTGATCACACCTCAGACTCCGCCTGAAGGTAAAAAAGTAAACAAAATTTTAGTTGCTGAAGATGTTTACTATCCTGGTGAAAGTGAAACTTCTGAGTTTTATGTTTCTGTTTTATTGAATAGAGGTACAGGACGCAACATGATCATGTATTCTACTGAAGGTGGAATGGATATCGAAGAAGTTGCTGAGCACACTCCTCACTTAATCTTTACTGAAGAAGTTGATCCTTCTGTAGGTTTACAAGGTTTCCAAGCAAGAAGAATTGCCTTTAACTTAGGTCTTTCTGGAAATGCTTTTAAAGAAATGGTGAAATTCATCGATGCATTATACAATGCTTACATTGGTTCTGATGCCTCTATGTTTGAAATCAACCCGGTTTTAAAAACATCTGATAACAAAATTTTAGCTGTTGATGCTAAAGTGAATATCGACGATAACGCTTTATACAGACAAGCTAAATATGCTGAAATGAGAGATATCCGTGAGGAGAATCCAATTGAAGTTGAAGCTAAAGAAGTAGGTTTGAACTATGTAGATCTTGACGGTACTGTAGGATGTATGGTAAACGGAGCTGGTCTTGCAATGGCAACTATGGATTTAATTAAATACGCTGGTTTTGAGCCTGCTAACTTCCTTGACGTAGGAGGAACTGCTGATGCAAAACGTGTTGAAACAGCTTTCAGAATTATCTTGAAAGATCCAAACGTAAAAGCTATCTTAATTAACATCTTCGGAGGAATCGTTCGTTGTGACCGTGTTGCTCAAGGTGTTGTTGATGCTTACAAAAACATGGGTGACGCTATTAAAGTGCCAATCATTGTTCGTTTGCAAGGAACAAATGCTGAAATTGCAAAAGAATTAATTGACAATTCTGGTATGCCAATCTTATCAGCTGTTCAGTTCCAAGAAGCTGCTGACCAAGTTAAAGCTGCTCTTTCTTAATTAAATAAGAAATCAATTTATATAAAAAATCCCTTCGATATTCGGAGGGATTTTTTTTGTGATATGTTAAAAATATCCCGTAAGAGAATATTTTTTAAGACAAAGCATATCGTAGAGACGCACAGCAGTGCGTCTACGCAACGCATTTCCCATTATGGATTCACGAGACGTAGACGCACTGCTGTGCGTCTCTACGATAAATGATGTGTAATAAAAGATACCTTCGATATTCGGAGGGATTTTTTTGTGATTATGTCAAAACACATTCCGTTTGAGAATATTTTTTTAAGATAAAGTATATCGTAGAGACGCACAGCAGTGCGTCTACGCAACGTATTTCCCATTATGGATTCACGAGACATAGACACACTGCTGTGCGTCTCTACGATAATGATGTGTAATAAAAAATCCCTTCGAATATTCGAAGGGATTTTATGAAATTATGATATCACAATATTGATTATTTCTTATTCTTACCGTTTTTGTAAACCACTTTTTCTACAACTGATGATTTTCCATTTCCTTTAGGGAATGCTTTCTTTTTAGGTTTTCCAGCTGATGAACCTGACTTTGACGAACTTTGATCACCTCTGTATTTTTCAGAATCTTTTGGAGCAGCTTTAAACTCAGGTCTTTCTTTAGAAGTTTCTTTCTTCGGAATCTCTGCTTTATGTTTTGCTAAAACATCATTCGGATTTTTAGGATTTTCTTTAGTTCCTCTTAAATGAATTACCAATCCGTTTAAGAAGTTTCTTAAAACCTGATCACCGCATTCCATATAATTTTCATGGTCTTCGGCTCTGAAAAAAGCACCTAATTCTGATTTTGAAATTCTAAAATCTACTAATTCTAAAATCTCAACTATTTGGTCATCACGGAGCATCAAAGCCACGCGAAGTTTTTTAAGTATATCGTTATTTGTCATCGTTTATTTTTTGCAAAGGTACGGTTTAAAAACAATTCGGGCTATTTATTTTTTCTGCCACGAATTGCACTAATTTACACTAATTTTTTTTTGCCACAGATTAAAAAGATTATTAGGATTTATAAATTGCTTAAAAAAATCATTAAAATCTTTTTAATCTGTGGCAAAAAGCATAAAAATTAATTCGTGGAAATTAGTGACTCGAGCGATAGCGAACAGACGAAGTAAATTCGTGGCAATCTTAATAATGGCTATGAATTCAAAACTGCGGCAAATTTATCTAAATCTTCTTTTAGATGATTTGCTGTAATTACAATTCGATTTAGTGGTTCAGCGTTTTTAGTATATTTAAAACTGGCAATAATAATCTTTTCAGTTTTTAATTTTTCAACTAATTCCTTTGATAAAAGATAAATCAAAGGATAGTTCTTATCAAACTTGATATTGGTGTTTTTGATTAAAATCGAATCTATATACTTTAAATTATCCAGCAGTTTGATGTGCTGCAAAGTATAAATTTCTGCAGCATCAGAAAGTGTCTGTACAAAAGCAGGGTTCATTCCCGCTGCACTTGTAAAAGTTTCCATTTCTTTAATTTCATTTATAAATCCAAAATCGCCGGCAATTACTCCTCCGGTTAATCCGAAAGCTTTTCCCAGAGAAGAAACCATGATTTTTCTTTTAACAGGATATTGAATTGAGGAATAAATTCCTGCTCCATTTTTGCCTAAAATCCCAAAAGAATGCGATTCATCTAAAATTAAAGTAACTTCTTTATGATTTGGAATTTGTTTTAAAAATGATAAATCAGCAGGCTTTGTTTCAAAAGTAGGAACACCGTCGGTAAGAATCGCTATTTTCTCCCGTTTTGAATCTAATAGACGCTCATTTAATTTGTCATTAACGAATAACGGAAGACTATTTTCGATTCTGATTGCATTGTGCGTATCATTAAAATGAAAAAAACAATCCGTTTGCTTTTTCATTAAATCTATCACCAATTTTCCAGCCAGCATTCCTGAGGAAACTGTAACCGTACTTTCTGAACCTATGTGAGCAGCTAAAAACTTTTCGCCACTATCATAAGCGCTTAATTTGATATTGGCAGTTCTGGAGCTTCCGTAAGTAGTTCCCCAATTAAGAATGTTCTTAACCACCAAGTCCTGAAATTTTTTATTGGTTGGCAATCCTAAATAAGCAGTTCCGCCAAAATACAAATACTGTTCTTGGTCAATTTCAATAATTCGATCGGGAAATTTTTCTACTATCATTTTTATAGAAGTGTAACTCCGGTTCCGTTAAGTTCAGAATAACTCACAGCACCATTTTTTATGGTTACTCCGGTTGCAATATCTTGTGCTAAAAGTAACGCACCATCCATATCAACATAATCAAGCTGAGGTAATAAATGAGCAATCGCAGAGATTCCAACAGTAGATTCGGTCATACAGCCTACCATTGTTTTTAATCCCAATTTTTTAGCTTCTTCAATCATTCTTTTTCCAGGGGTTAAACCGCCGCATTTTACCAATTTGACATTTACTCCGTGAAAATGATTGTGACATTTGGCTACATCTTCTTCAATAATACAGCTTTCATCGGCAATAATAGGCAGAACAGAATGTTTAAAAACTTCTTTATGCGCTTCCCAGTTGTCTGCTTTCATAGGTTGTTCGAGAAATTCAACACCCAGCTTTTTTAATTCAACGGCATTATTTATCGTTTCTTCAACGCCCCAGCCGCAATTGGCATCGATTCTAAAAATAGCATCCGTATGTTTTCTAAGTTCTTTTACGATGGCAATATCTTCTTTGGTACCTAATTTAATTTTATAAATAGGCCAGGGAAGTTCCTGCATTTTTGAAACCATTTTTTCAATAGAAGCAATTCCAATAGTGTAATCCGTAAGAGGATTTCTTTCAGTTGTGTAATTCCATAATTCGTATAACTTTTTGCCTTTTTTACGAGCATACAAATCATTATAAGCCAAATCTAAAGCACAAAGTGCAAACATATCCTCTTTTAAATAAGGATGAATTTTTCCCCAAAATGCATCTGGAGTTTCATCTTCCGTATTTTCAATAATGCTTCTGATTTTTTCTAAATCCTGCATCATCATTGGAACAGTTGTTTTGTAATACGGATTTGAAGTTGCTTCTCCAAAACCCGAAAAACCATCACTCTGCAATTCAACAATCAGCGAAGGCTGAAAATCAATAGATTCTCTTGAAATCGTGAAAGTGTGTTTTAGTTTTAGGTTATATTCTCTTAAAATTAGTTTCATGATTTTTGTGCTATTTTTTTTTATATTTTTTCTCAATAATTAAGCCAAAGAACCGCTTTTACAAAACCGTCCCGCCACAATTTTTCATTATGTTCGCCGCCTTTTACAACTTTAGATTTGGTCAGATGAAGACAGTAACAACGCTTTGTGTCTAATAATTTTTCCATTTTGGTCATGTCTTTCACCATATTTTCATCTTCTTTATCACCGCATAAAAAGTAAAATTTGGTTTTAATTTTTGGTATCTTTTCTGTAAAAGTGAAAATATCATTTGTGTACCAAAATGAAGGCGAAAAAACTCCGGCTTTACCAAATACTTCGGGATATTTTAAAGCCCCGTAATAAGAAACCAAACCGCCAAGTGAACTTCCAAAAATGATTGTATTCTTAGCTTTTGTTTTGGTTCTGTAGCTTTTATCGATATAAGGTTTTAATGTTTTTACGATAAATTCTAAATAATTATCGGCATTTCCACCGCCGTATTTTTCATTTTTAAAAGGCGTTAATTCTTCGATACGTTTTTCATTTCCGTGTTCAATTCCAACAACAATTACCTGCGCTTTTAAACTATCAAGTTTTTCGTCGACATTCCATTCGCCCACATAAGAAGTTTTAGCATCAAACAAGTTTTGAGCGTCGTGCATATAAATCACGCTGTATTTTTTGGATGAAGCCGAATAATTTTCAGGAAGATAAATCCAGATTTTTTTTGTGGTTTTTAGCTGAGGTGCTTCAATCGTAAAAGTTGATACGTTTTTTGAAGCTGTACTTTGTGCATTTCCGGAAATCATCCAAAGAAATATAAATATGAAAAATCCCCTCATCATTAGATTTTGTATTTTTAATTTAAAAGCAATATTTTAGCTAAAAATAATAAATTGATGAATACCGAAGCACAAAAGAAAAGTTTACTTTTAGAATTGATCGCCTTTTCTACAGTTGATGGGCAATTGCATAAAAGAGAGTACGATTTTATATGGCATGTTGCTCAGGAATTAAAGATTGATTTTGATGTTTTTCATGATTTATTTCATCAGGAAACGAAACCAGTAGTTGTAAAATCAGAATTTCAACGTATTCAGCAGTTTTACAGATTGGCTTTGATTATGCACTGCGATGGAATTTTACATGAAAAAGAGGCAATAGGCATTCAACAGATTGCAATTGAAATGGGATTGAACCCAGGTGCAGTAAAACGCATTTTAGATTTAATGAAAAAGGCTCCAAACGCCATGATAGAGCCTAAAGTTTTATTAAGAGTTTTTCAGGAACAACACAATTAAGGTAATTGTTCCTGTAGTTTTTTAATATCGTCACGCAGTTTGGCAGCCTGCATAAAGTCTAATTCCTTAGCTGCTTTTTCCATTGATTTTCGTTTCTCACGAATCATTTTTTCAAGATCAGCTTTAGACATATATGCCGTTTCAGGTTCTGCAGCAATTGATAAAGTATGACCTAATTCGTATTCTACTAAAGGATTTTTAGTAAAAGCACTTTCTATTTTTTTGTTTAATGCCTGTGGCGTTATATTATTTTCGACATTAAAATTGATTTGTTTTGTTCTTCTATAATTAGTTTCGTCGATTGTTCGCTGCATACTCGCTGTAACTTTATCGGCATACATAATCGCTTTACCATTTAAGTTTCTTGCCGCACGACCAATAGTTTGGGTTAAAGAACGATAATTTCTTAAGAAACCTTCTTTATCGGCGTCAAGAATTGCTACAAGCGAAACTTCGGGTAAATCCAAACCTTCACGAAGTAAGTTTACTCCAATTAAAACATCAAAAATACCTTTTCGTAAATCCTGCATGATTTCGATACGTTCTAAAGTATCCACTTCAGAGTGGATATAACGGCATCGAATACTGACTTTAGTTAAGTATTTGGCTAATTCTTCGGCCATTCTTTTAGTCAAAGTTGTCACCAAAACTCTTTCGTCTAATTCGCAGCGAACCTGAATTTCTTCAATCAAATCATCAATTTGATTTAAACTTGGGCGCACTTCAATAACCGGATCTAATAATCCCGTTGGACGAATAATCTGCTCGACATAAATACCATCAGATTTCTGTAATTCGTAATCTGCAGGTGTTGCCGAAACATAAATTACCTGATTCTGTATGGCTTCAAACTCTTCAAATTTCAAAGGTCTATTGTCCATTGCAGCTGGTAAACGGAAACCATATTCAACCAAATTTTCTTTACGGCTGCGGTCACCTCCGTACATGGCGTGAACCTGCGAAACCGTAACGTGACTTTCATCAACAATCATTAAAAAATCATTTGGAAAATAATCTAATAAACAGAAAGGCCTTGTTCCGGCTTGTCTTCCGTCAAGATAACGGGAGTAATTTTCAATTCCGGAGCAATAACCCAATTCACGAATCATTTCTAAGTCGAAATTGGTTCTTTCTTCTAAACGTTTGGCTTCTAAATGTTTGCCTATTTCTTTAAAATAATCTACTTGTTTTACTAAATCCTGCTGGATTTCCCAAATTGCACCTTGCAGTACTTCTGGCGAAGTCACAAACATATTGGCAGGATAAATAGTCAGTCTTTTGAATTTTTCAATTACTTGGGAATTCTTCGCATCAAAAGATTCTATTTCTTCAATTTCATCTCCAAAAAAATGTACCCTGTAAGCGTCATCCGCATAACTTGGATAAATTTCAACTGTATCGCCTTTAATTCTAAAAGTTCCCGGATTAAAATCGGCTTCAGTTCTGGCGTATAAACTTTGTACAAGACTGTGCAGTAATTTAGTTCTCGAAATAACCTGATCTCTGCTAATCTCAATTACATTCTTTTTAAATTCAACAGGGTTTCCTATACCGTATAAACACGAAACTGAGGCTACAACTAAAACATCACGTCGCCCGGAAAGTAGGGAAGAAGTGGTGCTTAAACGCATCTTTTCGAGTTCTTCATTGATAGATAAATCTTTTTCAATAAAAACTCCTGTTACAGGCATAAAAGCTTCTGGCTGATAATAGTCGTAGTAAGAAACGAAATATTCAACCGCATTATTCGGAAAAAATTGTTTGAATTCAGAATACAGCTGCGCTGCCAAAGTTTTGTTATGTGCCAAAACTATGGTTGGACGCTGTACTTCCTGAATAACATTGGCTACTGTAAATGTTTTACCAGATCCTGTAACTCCTAATAATGTTTGGTATTTTTCTCCATCGACTACACCTTGTGCTAGTTTTTGTATGGCTTGCGGCTGGTCTCCTTTTGGACTATATTCTGAAGATACTTGGAAATTCATTTGTTACTGATGAAAAGTTGGTTTTGTAAAGATACAAAGTTTGAATGCTATAAAAAAGATAAAAAAGTCGGTGATTTGTATAGTCCCTACGGGACAATTTTAAAATACGATAACCATTTTTTCTACCGATATTTAATCTCTACGAGATATTTTTTTGAATCAATTTTAAGATATAAATCAATTTTTTTGATCATATTTAAGAGCCAAATAATAATTTTTCTAATAAATAATTAGCCATTAAGTATATCTCTACGAGATAATTTTTTCGAATTAATTTTAAGAAACAACTGATTTTTTTAACCAAATTTAATAGCTAAAAGATAATTTTTCCAGTAAATAATTTGCCATTAAGCATATCTCGTAGAGATTAAATATCGGTAGAAAAACTATATTGCATTATACAAAGTTCGCCACGAATTCCACGAATTTTCACTAATTTATTTAATTGAATTATAGAAAAATTAATTCGTGGAAATTCGTGGAATTCGTGGCAAATGATCTTATTCTAAAAAATCAATAACGGCCTCATTTATGATTTTTGGCTGATCAATAGTCAAAAAATGCCCAGCATCTTTTATGATTTTTGTTTTGCTGTTGGCTAAGTGCTTTTGTGCACGCTCTAAACTTTCTTCAGAATTAATAACATCTTTATCACCAATTAAAACCAAAACAGGATTATTGATTGATTCTAATTCTTTATCTGAAAAAGGCGTCATTTTTAACATACTCGAATTTGATTTGGCGTATTTATTAGCCAAATAGAATTGCCTGTTATAGATAGGACTTATTTTTTCTGGATGTGTAGAAAATGCTTTTAATGTTTTGCTGAATTTCTTTTCACTAGGAAAAAGTTTTAACATTAAAGCCGATGATGTTTTTCTGGGTTTATCTATAAATTTAAAAGTCTGCGCCGGACTCAATAAAACAATTTTGTCTATTGAATTTGATTTTTGCGTTGCCAATAATGTTGCAATCCAGCCGCCGCGGGAAGCTCCGATAATATCAAATTTCTTTAATTTATAATGATCGAAAATTTCGTTGTACCAAATGACAATTTCTTCTGATGAAAGTGGTTTTGCAGTTAAGTGGGATTTGTTCGGTTCCATTATAAAATCGATGGCATAAATGCGGTGATTTTTGGCTAAAGTTTTAATGTTAGGATACCACATTGTGGAACTGGCGTCCATTCCGTGGAGTAAAATTAAATCTTTTCCGTTTTTTGGTCCGGTGATAATAACATGTGCAGTTCCAAAACTTGTTTTTACATTTTCTTCGGTATACGGAATATCCCAAAGTTTTAAAGCCTTGTTATAAGCGGTTTCATATTTTTGTTCTTCGCTTTTGGTTTTAAAAACATAATCTTCAAATTTTGCCTTTTTGGTTGAAGCACAGCTTGTGACTAAAAATAAGAGAATTGCTAATCTGGAGTATAATTTTGACATGGTAATAAGTTCAATTTGAACTTAAAGTTACGATTATAGAAAACAGAAACTGTATCAGAATTTTGTTTTAAAATATCATAATTACAATCTGTTATGCTTTTTTGGCTGTCAAATGATATATCTGAACAAATGATAAAATTGCATTTGGAATAATAATCGGTAAAAGCCATTGACTAAAATCTCTGTAATCTTTTAAAAAGATGCCGTAAACTACAAAACAAATGCACCCAAATAAGTTTATGAGCCGTATTGTTTTAAGATCTTTTAGTAAAAACCCTCCAACAATAAAAAAGGAAGCAAGATAACCAATATATTCTGCCATGATTTTGATATTTAATTATTTAAAACTATAATACAAAACTAATAATTTAATTGAAAATCAAATAGATAGGTTTCTTTGATCTCAATTTTGCACTTAATATTTTTTAGAAATACAATTTCTTTTCTAAAAATCTTTCTTTTGAAAAACTTGTTAGAATATCATAAGCACTGGATTCATTGTCTTCATGTTTTCTCCATACAAAATTAGCATACCAATCTGCAAACCAGATCATTTTATTATTTGTACTTTCTAAGAATTCACACGAAATATCAATATTAATTCCATTTCCCCAGATTTCTGTCTTTATATAGTCTGGAAAGCTCTCTCCATGACTAACTTTTATAGTTCTTTTGTCTAAAACAATCTTTACATTATCATATTTAATGATTTCGGGTTTAAGCAATAAACCAAGTACATAATTGTAAAAGATATTTTTATCCTTTCGCAGCGATTCAAAGACTTTCGATTTATTTACTGTGATTGAAATAATTTTAAAAGAACTGCTCTTGGCAATTATCTTATTAGTTACTTGGGAAGTAATAAAAGCACAATGTTCAGGAAGAAAATTAGCTCCTTTTTTCTCTATGTTAGGAGTTAGATTATATTTTTTATAAATTTCAGAAATAAAGCGGGAAATATATTTTTCTTCTTCACTGGATATAACTATACCGGTAATTGTAATAAATTTACTTGACCCACCATATCTGTTCGGTTTATCAAATCTCCATCCTAAATCTCCACTTTCATCAATGTATATTTTCATGCCATAAAAAAAAGGGCTGAGAAGCCCTTTGGTATTTTTAAAAATAGACCCTAAAAACGATGTATTTAGAATACATTTATGGTAGATGTTTCACCGCCACGTTGACTCAGGAATTACCTATTTAACGATGCAAATATAAGAATAAAAAATTAATAAATTTTATTTTGTAGGATTAATTTTAAATTTTAAAAGATTTTTGTTCCATATTATTTAAAAAACTCCACGCTACAATACGGCTATTTTTTTGCCCTTGCGACATTTCAATTGTTTTAACTTCAAAAGCATTTACTTTTTTCAAAGTTTTGTAAATCGAAGAAAGATTTTCTTTTTTAGAAACTAAAGTAGTGAACCACAAAACTTGCGAAGCATATTTTGCGCTTTCATAAATCATTTGTGTTACAAAACCAATTTCACCGCCGCTGCACCACAATTCAGCATTTTGTCCTCCAAAGTTTAAAACTGGATTTGTGTTTCTTTTTTCTTTTGGATTTAGATTGGAAACTTTTCTCGAAGTGCTTTTATTGGCTTCTTCTGCCGATGCATGAAAAGGCGGATTACACATTGTGAATGTAAATCGGTCTTCGGGAATTATAATGTTTTTAAAGATAAATCGGGATTCTGTTTGTTGTTGTAAACTGATTGCATCGATTAATCTTGGATTAGCTTCAATAATTTTGCTGCAGTTTTCGATTGCTTTTTTATCAATATCAGTCGCAACAAAGCTCCAGTTGTAAATTGAATTTCCTAATATCGGATAGATTAAATTTGAACCCGATCCGATATCTAATCCTAAAACAGAATTTCCTTCAGGAATTTGATTGTTATTCGTTTCTGCTAATAAATCAGCTATGTAATGAATGTAATCGGCGCGGCCTGGAATTGGCGGGCAAAGATAATTTTTAGGAATATCCCAGTTTTGAATTTCATAATAGGTTTGCAGTAAAGCTTTATTTAAAGTTTTTACCGCATTTGGATTAGCAAAATCAACAGTTTCGATTCCGTATTTATTGATGGAAATAAAAGCTTTTAATTCGGGACAATTTGAAATTAAAAGTTCAAAATCATATCTGGAACGATGTAGATTTCTTGGATGTAAATTGTCTTTTTGGGAATTGTTTTCTGCTTTCATTTTGATTTATTTCGATGCAAAGGTACACATTCCTTTTTTGGGATTCAGAATTCCGTAAGAATGATGTGTTTAATGGGAATCTTTGCGTAAACCGGATTGAAATCCGGCCCTACAATATAAACCGAGCCTTCGGCTCTTTAATCAAAACATTCCATTAATAACAAATCGCCATTTGTGTGGTTTATAGTAACCAAACCGTCTTTTGCTACAGAATTGCTGCTTCCAGTTCTGTAACCCATTGTTAAAGTATCATTTTGCAACGGATATTGTAAATTGGTAGAATAAATGCCGTTTACAACACCAATCGGAATTAATGAAATTGGAGTTTTAGCAGTATACCATTTTTCGAATTTTGTTGGAAGCAAAAAGATTTTTGAATGATCATCAAGAATTACAATTTTTAGTAAATCTCTGTAACGAACAATATTGGTTAAATTGGTAATCGTATGATCTGCACGTCTTCCGGTTGCCCAAACTACATTTACGGCAGGAATTTTTCTTTTAACTAAATAATCAAAAGCTTTTTCTAAATCGGTTTTATCCTGATCTGGAGTGTGAACTATTTCGAGTGGATATTGTGAAGTTTTATAAATCTCGGGATCAAAACCTTCGTCAAAATCTCCTAAAAGAACATCGATTTTAATGCCTAATTCAATAACTCTTTCTATTGCCGAATCTAAAACGATAACTAGTGGAGACCATTCTAGCAATTGTCCTAATAATTCAGGATCGCAGGCCGCTCCGTTTGCAATTATTAAAGCTGGTTCCTGATCGTCTCGAACTATATGGTGTGATGACATGTGAGTTTTTTTGAATGTGCTGCAAAGATACGGTTAGAATTTTAGATTGCAGATTTTAGATTTTAGATTTTTTTTGCCACAGATTAAAAGGATTCAAATGATTAATCTTTTTAATCTGTGAAATCTGTGGCTAAATATTATATATCCAGCAATCTTCTATGATAATTGATCTGCCCAACATGATACGCTAAATGTGTTGAAAGATGAACTAAGAAAAATCCGGTTGACATTTCTTTTTCAAAAACAATCTCAGGATATATTTTACTTAAATCTTCTTCGGTTAAAATATCAAGTACGTCATTTACAACTATAATTGTATTTTCGATTTTATCGATTAATTCTGATTTTGGAATATCTTTTAAGGAAAATTCTAAAGGACGATTTCGAATATATCCAGTTTTTCCAATTTGGGCTCCAATATAAGTATTGATGTTTCCAATTAAATGCAACGTAAGATTTCCGGCAGAATTTGAAATGTTTTTATCTACAGCCCAAATTTGTTTTTCGAATTCGTAGGATTCAATTTCAAATTTGAGTTTATTTAAATCCCTATTAAAAAGTATTTTTAGTGTTTCGATTAACATGTTTTTTTAGTTAAAAATTAAAATGAATAATTTATAGACAATTGATTAATCTCTGTTTTTTATCGGAATCCAGATTTCTTCTTCTGATTCTGGATCTTCTTTTTTGTATTTATGGTCCATAACGGCAAAATGCGGTCTGTCGTCAACGGTGTATTTTGAATTCGGAAGCCATTCTGCAAAAATGGTATGATACGTTTTATGCCCTTCTGAAGCAGGCCCATAATGTATAAAAACGGCATATAAACCATCTGGAATAATTAAAGTTTCCATTTCTGACGGAACTTCGTCATAACTTTCGACTTCTACAGCAGCCCATTTTTGAAAAGTTTTACTTGGATCAAAGTTATCAAAATGATCATCAGAAAACACTTCGAGCGAATATAAATTCTCGTTAATTGTATTTTTGATTTCTTTTCTTTTTGGCATAAAATTACTCCACAATTGAAATGTTTTGTTTTCGATAAATGACATTTCAATGTATTGTCCGATTAGTTTTTTCTCGGCTAAAGTTTCAATTCTGGCTTCCATATTTTATTATTCTATTTTGAATTTTTTTGTCTGACTTTCGCTTAACGAAAAATAACCTAAAGGATAATTTGCTTTATCGGTTGTATTGATAATGTTTCCTTTTACGGTTGCAGGCGGCGATTGAAAAGGACCGCCAACATTACTGCCGGCAATACTTACCAAAATATTCATGTAATTATAGTATTGCTTTGAAATGCCGAAATGAGTTATTTCTAATTCGTCTCCGGCTTTAAGTTCGTCATCATCAGAAACACTAAAAAATTCATTTCCCTGAAAAAACTTATCCTCATCAACATAAAAATTAGAGGTAACTTTATTAGAGTACACATATTTGTATAAGTAGAAATTGTCTACATCAGCAGGGTCGTTAAAATAAGCTCTTATTTCGATATCTTTTCCTGTAAATCCGCCTTCGTTGTTTTGTTCAATATGCGTAATTGGTGCAACAGATTTTAAAGTTTCAGAAGCTGTATAGGTATTTCCGCCACTGATAACGGTTAGTGTATACGTTTCGTTAATTTCCGGTGCAAAATTATTACAGAGATAACGTCCCGTTTTTGGAACTTCGGTAAAATTAAATTGTACGTTTTTGCTGTTTCTAATATAAATAGTAGCTCCGGAAACTGTTGGAATTATCGATTCAAAATAACCAGTAGTTGTTGTTAATTTTATAGCCTGCTGCTTTCCTGTGGTACCTTTTTGCCAGTTTATGGCCGCTTCGATAACTAATTTTGGAGGAGCAGTATCCAGTTCAACATCTACAACATCTTCACAGCTTGTGAAGAAAACCGATGTAAATAAGACGATTAATGTAATTACTTTTTTCATACTATATCTTTTTATTTTCTTGACAGAAATGAATTTTTAAAATTTGAAATTATAACTAACTGCCGGCACAATTCCGAAGATGGATAATCGTACCGCTTCATTTAAACCTGTATCAGAATTTTGCCTAAAATTGATTGAGGCTGCGTTGCTTCGGTTGTACAAATTATAAATACTAAAAACCCATTCGCCTTTCCAGTTTCTGCCTTTATTACTTCGCGGCGTTAAAGTTGCCGAGACATCTAAATGATGATAAGCCGGAAGACGATTTTTATTTCGAAGGCCGTAACTCGGAACTGTAATTCCTAAATATTCATATTGTGCGTTCGGATACGTAACAGGCTGCCCGGATTGCAAAGCGAAGTTAGCCCCAAAAGACCATTTTTCGTTTAAATTATAAGCAGACGTTATCGCCAAATTATGTGTTTTGTCGTAAGGAGTACTATACCATTGCCCGTTGTTGATTCCAATTTCTTCCGGAGTTCTTCCAGGCGTTTGCTGTTCTGATTTTGATAAAGTATATGAAACCCAGCCATTGAATTTACCTTCATTTTTTTTAACCATTATTTCTAAACCATAAGCACGCATTCTTCCGTTCAGGATAACTTGTTCGATGGCATTATTGGCAATTAAATTGGCACCGTCAATATAGTCTAATCTGTTCTGTATTTTTTTGTAATACGTTTCAACTTCCAGCGAATAAGCGCCGTCTTTGATATTTCGGAAATATCCTAAAGCAACCTGATCTGCAATTTGAGGTTTAATATAATTGTCACTTGGTATCCAGACATCAAGCGGAGTAGGTGATGAAGTGTTTGAAATTAACTGAAGATACTGCGCCATACGATTGTAACTCGCTTTTATGGATTGATCGTCATTTAATTGATAGGATATCGAAAGTCTTGGTTCTAAATTATTGTAATCCTGAATTACTTTATTTTTACCGAAATATTTTGTTGAAGTTGGAATTCCTTTTTCATAAACCTCTGTATCTGAATTGAAAACTACCGGATTGTTATTGTCGTAATAATTGATGGTTGAAGAACCCAAACGATAAAATAAACTGTAACGCAATCCATACGCCAGTGTTATTCTCTTCGAAAGCTGATTTTCGGCATCTAAGTAAATCGAAGGCTCAAAAGCATATTTTTTATCCAATTGATCAGGATTAATTCCAGAAGTAGTATTACTTGGTATAATAGTTCCCGGATTGAATTCGTAGTAAATGCCGTTTACACCATAATTCAGTTTGAATTTATCTGAAATATAATGTTTGAAATCGTATTTGATATTATAGTTCTGAATTCCCGAATCCCATTTAAAACCAACGTAATCCAAGTCCAGTCCGTAATAATAATCGCTGTAAATAAGGGATAAATTAGAGAATAATTTATCAGAATATAAATGATTCCAACGCAGGTTTAAAGTTGAATTTCCGTAAATATTAGTAAAGCTTTTATTTAAACTGAAAACGTCTCGGCCAAAATATCCCGATAAATATAAATTGTTGTTGTCGTTTAATTTATAACTCAGTTTAGCATTTAAGTCGTAGAAATAAGCAGAATTATCTTTGTTGTCTTCTGAAAGTTTTAAAAATAAATGGGCATAAGATCCTCTTCCGCCAATTAAAAAAGAACCTTTGTCTTTTACAATTGGACCTTCCAGAAGCAATCGGCTTGAAACTAAACCAATTCCTCCGTTCATATGAAAATCTTTACTGCTTCCGTCTTTTTGATAAATATCTAAAACAGAAGAAGCTCTTCCTCCAAATCTCGCTGGAATTCCGCCTTTATACAATTTTAAATCTTTAATGGCATCGGGATTAAAAACCGAGAAAAAACCAAAAACGTGAGAGGAATTGAAGATTGTTGCTTCATCCAACAAAATTAAATTCTGATCTGCACCGCCGCCGCGAACATTAAATCCAGAAGCGCCTTCGCCTGCATTTGTAACTCCCGGAAGTAATAAAATAGATTTAAGAACATCAACTTCGCCTAAAACTACCGGCATTTTTTTTATAGTTGAAATGGAGAGTTTGTTAACGCTCATTTCTGGCGATTTGATATTTATTTTCTTTTTATTATCTGTAATGACAACTTCCTGAAGTTCTTCGCCGCTTTCGCTGATGGAAAAATTGTTTTTGGTATTTTGGTTTAAAGTGATGGTTTGCTGAATAGTTTGATACCCCACATAACTAATTTCGATTTGATGTTCGCCGCGAGGAACTGTAATAGAATAAAATCCGTATTCGTTTGTTGTAGTTCCTATTTTTAAAGCCGGAATATAAATATTGACACCAATTAAGGTTTCGTTGTTTTTAGAATCTTTAATAGTACCGCTTAGCGTAAATTTATCCTGAGAAAAAGAATGAAGTGTGGTAAAAATAATGATAAGAAGGAAACTAATCTTTTTTGTAATCATCTTTTTGGTTTTGAGTTACATAGTTAACAATTCTTACTATATATTACAGTCCAACTATTGTTAAACATTAGTTAAGAATAAAAAAGGGCAGCTTATAAAAGCTGCCCTTTTTGTCTATATTTTAAAAATACACAACGTGCATTTCTTATTTTATTTTTGCAATAATTGCATTGAATGTTTCACTAGGACGCATTGCTTTGCTTACTAACTCAGGAGTTGGCTGATAGTATCCTCCAATGTTTTGAGCTTTTCCTTGTGCACCAATTAATTCTTCATCGATTTTAGCTTCGTTTGCTTCAAATTCTGCAGCAATAGGAGTAAAGATCGCTTTTAATTCTGCATCTTTATTTTGAGCAGCTAAAGCCTGAGCCCAGTAAAATGCAAGATAAAAGTGAGAACCACGGTTGTCAATTTGTCCAACTTTACGAGCTGGAGATTTATCGTTTGCCAAGAATTTATCGTTTGCTTCGTCAAGAGTTTCAGCTAAAACAATAGATTTAGAATTGTCTAAAGTTTGTCCTAAATGCTCTAATGAAGCACCAAGAGCTAAAAATTCTCCTAATGAATCCCAACGTAAATATCCTTCTTCTGTAAATTGCTCAACGTGTTTTGGAGCAGATCCTCCAGCACCAGTTTCGAACAATCCACCACCGTTCATTAAAGGAACGATAGATAACATTTTTGCAGAAGTTCCAAGTTCTAAAATTGGGAATAAATCTGTAAGGTAGTCACGTAAAACGTTTCCTGTTACAGAAATAGTATCTAAACCTTTGATGATTCTGTCTAAAGTAAATTCTGTAGCAGCAACCGGGTTTAAAATACGGATGTCTAAGTTTGTAGTATCGTAATCTTTAAGATATTTTTGAACTTTTACGATCAATTCTCTATCATGTGCTCTGTTTTCGTCTAACCAGAAAACAGCCGGAGTATGAGATAAACGAGCTCTGTTTACAGCTAGTTTAACCCAGTCTTGAATAGGAGCGTCTTTTGCCTGACACATTCTGAAAATATCGTTTGTTTCAACGTTTTGTTCCATTAAAACAGTTCCGTTTGCATCAACAACACGAACAACACCATCACCTTGTATTTGGAAAGTTTTATCGTGAGATCCGTATTCTTCTGCTTTTTGAGCCATTAATCCAACGTTAGGAACACTTCCCATTGTTTTAGGATCAAAAGCACCGTGTTTTTTACAGAAATCAATTGTTGCTGTATAAATACCAGAATAAGAGCGGTCTGGAATAACTGCAATTGTATCTTGTGCCTTACCATCTTTGTTCCACATTTGTCCAGAAGTACGGATCATTGCCGGCATAGAAGCATCAACAATAACATCAGATGGAACGTGTAAGTTTGTAATTCCTTTATCAGAATTAACCATTGCTAAAGCTGGTCCGTTTTCGATAGCTTTCGTAATGTCAGCCTCAACTTCAGCCTGCTCAGGTCTTCCTGTGATTTTTGCATAGATATCACCTAAACCATTTCTTGTATCAATATTTAATTCTGCAAATAAAGTTTCGTATTTTTTGAAAAGATCAGCAAAATATACTTCAACGATAGCGCCAAAGATAATTGGATCTGAAACTTTCATCATTGTAGCTTTTAA
>NZ_DLHA01000060.1 GCF_002482975.1 Flavobacterium sp. UBA7680
ATGTCCCTTTCAATTTCTAATTCTCTTATCTGTTTCCGAAGCTTCTGCAGCTCATTTTTATGGGATATTTCCGCTGAAGTTTTCTTTATGGTAAATCTGCCTTCTTGGTAAAGCTTCTTCAGTACTGAAGGTTACTTGTACTGATGTTGAGTTCTCTTGCCACGTCACAGACTCTTCCGCAGTGGATGCTCATGGAAGCGGCCAGAATCTTAAAGCCTAAAGTAAAGGTTCTCCTCGTATTTTTCATGCTGTTAAAATTAGCAGGAATAAAATTAGCTGCCAGTCAGAAATTTTAGGCAATATATCCTCATTTTTTACTGCCTCAGATAAACACTGCCTAAGCGTTTAGTCGCAAATAAAGTATCAACTCCATTCAAGCTTTATAAGCTTCTTTTTTACCACTTTAGATAAGCAAAGCCTAAGTTTTTAGTCGCAAATAAGGTATCAACTCCATTTTTTATTTTGAGCATTATCAATTGTTTTGTTAATTGCTTTTATGAAATGCTCAAAACCAAATGGTTTGAGTAAATAATAAGATTGTGGCAGGGTATATAATTTGGCAAGTATTCTTCGTAGTTCTTTACCGTTTCCGTTAAGCTGGCTTTAACGCTGTTTTTTAGGTAGTACTTCTGGGCATATTGTCCAATCAGTTGGGTCAGTTTTATCCCTGTCATTGATCTTAGAACCTGTTGATGCCATTCCGCTTAGCCTTCGGCCAGACTGATACTATAAGCACAATCCCACCATTTTTGCTGCATTCATCATTTTTAATTTAATGTTTCTTAAATAAGAAAAGTAATTTTATAAGTCTGGTGATAGGTTGGGGAAACTTCGAAGTAAAGAATGTCTCTTATGGTAATTGTGTAATATTTTTATAATATTATATAAGATTTTTATTATATTTAAAGTTATATTTACGGCCAGTCATGAGCTCGCTTTGCTTTGATGATATAACTTCCATAGACTGTCTGAATGATGGGCTGGATGTAATGATCTTCATGCTGTTTTACGGATAGTCAGTAAAAACTTAAATCTATTAATCCTACTAATTAATTCTAGTACTAATAAAAAGCAATGATTAATGAAAAAATTTACCTTCTTAATTTATATCATTTCTATTCAAAGTTTTGGACAGATTTATGTTGGAGCAAGTACTCCCGTGTATGTAAAAAGCCAGATTCTTTTCGTGCAGCAGGATATAAATTTAGCAGCAAATTCACACTTATATCTGCGTAATTTATCACAGCTGGTTCAAGGTACAACAGCAAATTCAACTAATGTAGGAACCGGAATTATCTCTGTTTATCAGGAAGGAAGTGCTGATAATTTTGACTATAATTACTGGTGTTCTCCAGTAGGTACAAATGTCGCAGCAACCGGCAATCAAAATTTTGGTATTACGCTGCTGAACAGACCAACGACTTCAACTGCTTCGACTGCTGTAACCATTCTTCCGTTAGCCAATTATGACGGAATTGCAAATCCGCTTTCTATCGCATCCCGATGGATTTATAAATTGACCAATGCCAATAGTTATTCGCAGTGGGTTCAGGTGGGAACTACAACTACGCTTGCACCCGGTGAAGGTTTTACCATGAAAGGAACCAGCGGGACTGATGCTGTAGATCCTGAAGGAACAGGAGCAAATAATCCCGGTGGAACTGGCGCTCAGCGTTATGATTTTAGAGGAAAACCAAATGACGGAAATATTACCGTTACTGTTGGCGCAGCCAATGCCTCTACCTTAACCGGAAATCCGTACCCGTCTGCTTTACATTTAAATGCTTTTTTGCTAGATCCGCTAAATAATGCCTGTACGGGAATTGCTTATTTCTGGGAACAGGACAAAACCGTAAATTCTCATTTAATTCGTGCTTACAGAGGCGGTTACGCCACTTATTCGCCCGGAAGTTTAGGGTCAAACGGTATTTATGTTCCTGCCACTTTTAATAGTTATAAGGGAGATGGTTCACTAAATAATGTTGGTACTTCATCCGGATTTATGCGTCAGCGCAAATACACGCCTATTGGGCAGGGTTTTGTGATTAAAGGAGCTGCAAACGGAACTGTCACATTTAGAAATTCATATCGAGTATTTTATAAAGAAGGCGAAGGTTTATCGCAATTTGAAAAACCTGCAAAAAACAACATTGCAGCAAAAAGTGAAGAAACGGCTAAAACTGCAGAAGCCGAAGCATCAAATGATATTCCGCACATCAGAATAAATGCTATTATCAACAACGAATTTACCAGACAGCTGGCTCTTGCTTTTTTGCCCGAAGCTACTGACGGGGTTGACAGAGGCCTTGACGCTGTAAGCATGGACAATTTTCCTAGTGATACTTTCTTTTTGATGGAAGGAAAAAATTATATTATTACGGGTACTAATTTTGACGTTACCAAACAAATTCCTTTAAACGTAAAGGCTGAGGCAAGCACCACTCTTAAGTTTTATATTCCCGAGGTTATAAACTTCGACCCTGCGCAAAATGTATTTTTATATGATGCCTCAGATGCATCGTATCATAATATTAAAACCGGGAATTATGAAGTTACAATTCCGGCAGGCGTATTCCCTGATCGTTTCAAAATTACTTTCACAGACAAAACACTGGGCACAAATGAAGAAACTAAAAGTAATTTTTTCATTATGCAGGACAATTCAAACCGTTTATTAAAAGCTTCTAATCCGGATTTTATTCGATTTAAATCCTTTTACCTCTACGATATTGCTGGTAAAACGGTACAATTTAAAGAGAATCTGGGTGCCGAAGAAAACTATAGTTTCTCTACTTCCGGCCTAAGTTCCGGAGTTTATATTGCGACTTTCATAACTGTTGATAATGAAAAAATAGCTCAAAAAGTAATCATTTCTAATACAGGAAATTAATAATGTTTTTTATTGCTTTTCAACTCTCTAAAACCTGAAATTATGAAAAATACAGCCTCAAAAAATTACCAAACATTATTACTACTAGTTTTTATCTTTTTATCATTTATAGCAAATGCACAAATAGGAATTGGAACAATTACGCCTGATGCAAGTTCTGTATTAGATATTACCTCAACTACACAGGGTTTGCTGACTCCCAGAATGACAACTGCTCAAAAAGTGGCAATAACATCTCCTGCCGATGGATTAATTGTTTATGATACCGATTTAAAAGCTTTTTACTATTATTCTTCGGGTACAACTTCATGGTTAGTGGTGAGCAGCGGTGTAAATCCCAGATTAAATTTTAAACGTATTCGATCTACAGATAATTTAGCAACTGTTCTCGCAGCAGAACTGACAAACGGCGGTGGAACTAAATATCTTTTAAACTCGAATACATTGTATGAAATAAATGGTCTTGTTACATTCAATTTTCCAATAGACATTAATAATGCGTACGTTCAAGGCTTAGATTCAAATGAGGATATTATACTTAGAACGACAGGAAATATTTTTGAAGGTGCTACAGGCGGAAATATAAAAAATGTTACAATTAGAGCAGCAACCGGAAGTGTTTTTAACCTAAGTGGAACTGCAGCCCAAAATTTAGTTTTTAGGGACTGTGTCGTTGCCAACTCCGCCAGTGTTGGGAGTATATCTGGTTTTGGATTGGTTTTTCTTAGTATTGTTCAATTTGCAGGAAATACAACCGGTATCACTTACAATAATATAACGCAGCTGTTATTAAGTAATCAGGGCTGGTTTGGCAATAATGCAGGAACCTACGAAAAACTAACCGGAACATTTACATTAGTAGAAAAACAAGGTGGTTTTAGTCAGGTTGATGGTACCGCGATAGGATTTGATGTTTCTACAGCCGGACTTTCTATTTCTGGAGATGCTGTATTAGAATCTGTTGTTTTTACAGGTTCAAACACAGCAGGATATGTAAAAGGCTATACAACAGGATCGTATACAGGATTTAATTTTAATAACAGCTGGAGTGTAAGAGCAGGTGGAATTCCGAATGAATCTGATGCCAATGCAGTAGGAGATTTTGCGATGGATTATACTGTTGGAAGTGGACTTGGAGTGGGTTTTACAAATAACCTTAATCCAAGTAATATAGTAAAAGTAGGTTCTGGAACTCCTTTGACAACCTATTCGAATTTATTTAGATTTTCAACTGATGCTGCCAATCGATTACGATATCAGGGAAAAAAGAAAAGAATTTTCCAAATTGGAGGATCAATCTCTTTTCAAGTGCCTGCCGCCGGTACGTACATAATTTATATTGCTAAAAACGGAACTGCGATAAGTCAATATAAAATTTATGGAAGAGGACTGGCTGCAAGTGATATTATTGTGCTGCCATTAAATGCAACTACAGAATTAGTTAACAATGATTATATCGAAGTTTTTGCTCAGCGTTATACTGGAAGTAATGGAGATATTGTCGTCCCTAATATGACACTTACAATAAAATAACGGTAAATGACTTTTTTGAAATTATAAATTGACGTTCATGTGTTAACGAACTAAATTATTACAAGTTTATATTTGAATATATCTGTTAAATCTTACTAAGAAAATGGAAAGACTTGTGTTGTACTTTTAAAACTTTTGTTGTACAAAGTATTAATTTAGACTTAACTTTGTGATTAGGAATAATAGGCTTTAAAAGAGAAAGTCCAATTTAATTGGCTGCTGATTCTGAAACTCTTCGATCGTTAAGTTTCCGAGTGCAGAATGTCTTCTGCAGGTGTTGTAAAAGTTCTCGATATAATCGGTTATTGATTTTTCTGCTTTCTCTTTAGTCTTATATTTA
>NZ_DLHA01000025.1 GCF_002482975.1 Flavobacterium sp. UBA7680
ATGTCGTCGCCTTTCTTTTGAAAAACCCTATCCAAATCGGATAGGGTTTTTTGTTTTTAGAACATTTTTTTTAATCTAAAACCAAGAAAGGAATCTAGCGATATTCCTTTCTTTTATATCGAAATTATATTAGTTGTACTTTTAGATAGATAATGTCTTAAATCTTAGTTTTTGCTTGTTATTTGCAGGCTTTAAAACTATTTCATTTCTATTTTGTCTTTAGACCATCTATCATTCTAGTTTGATGGACTTTTAAATGTACCATTAAATCAAAAAAAAAGCTTTAATTTTAAATTGAAATCTTTCTCCTATTTTGAAAGAGTAATTTAAAAAGTTTGGAATGTCACAAATTAACGCAAACCCAAAAGTTGATTTCTTTTTTGATGAAGCGAAGAAATGGCAGGCAGAATTAGAAATAATGAGAACAATTGCCCTCGATTGTCAATTAACTGAAGAATTAAAATGGGGAGTTCCTTGCTATACTTATAAAGAAAGTAACGTCGTATTAATTCATGCTTTTAAAGAATATTGTGCCTTTTTGTTTTTTAAAGGTGCTTTATTAAAAGATACAGATGGTATTTTGATCCAGCAATCTGAAAATGTTCAGGCAGCTCGTCAAATACGATTTACAAATCTTAAAGAAATTGTCGAATTAAAAGACATTTTAAAAACATATATTTATCAGGCAATAGAAATTGAGAAGGCTGGTTTGAAAGTAGAACTGAAAAAAACTTCTGAATTTGCCGTTTCCGAAGAGTTTCAAAAGAAATTAGATGAAATGCCAAATCTCCAAAAAGCTTTTCATGCTTTAACTCCAGGAAGACAAAGAGCTTATTTGCTTCATTTTTCGCAACCCAAACAATCCAAAACCAGAGAGGCGAGAGTAGAAAAAAATATTCCAAACATATTAGACGGTAAAGGACTTAATGATTAGAGATATACATATAAGTTTTAAATTATTTGTGATAACATAAAATAAGGAAAGATGAGTCAAAAAAATAAATTATCATCAGAACAGCAAGAATCATTATTAAGTGTTTTAGAAGCACGTTTTGAAAATAATAAACATCGCCATCAAAATATCGAATGGGAAAAAGTAGAGTCAAAACTAAAAGCTAATCCTGAAAAACTTTGGTCACTTGACGAAATGGAAAGAACCGAAGGAGAGCCGGATGTTGTGGGCTATGATGAAAAAACTAACGAATATATTTTTTATGATTGTGCTGCAGAAAGTCCAAAAGGGCGTAGAAGTATTTGTTACGATCACGAAGCACTAGAAAAAAGAAAAGAAAACAAGCCAAAAGACAGTGCAATAAACATGGCTTCAGAAATGGGAATTCAAATCTTGAATGAAGAAGAATATCGAGAACTTCAAAAATTGGGAAAATTTGATACCAAAACTTCAAGCTGGATTTTAACTCCTGCAAATATTCGAAAACTTGGCGGAGCAATTTTTTCAGATTTTCGTTATGATACCGTTTTTGTATATCACAATGGCGCCGATTCGTATTATGCTGCGAGAGGCTTTCGAGGTTCATTAAGAGTTTAAAAGAGTAAAAGAAAATATGATATTAGCCTTCGATACTTATTATTTTGATAATAAAGCAAAAACTGTCTGCCTTGAATTTGAGAATTGGAATGAAGACAAAAACTTTAAAGTTCACACAGAAATAATTGATAATGTTTCAGAATATATTCCGGGAGAATTCTACAAAAGAGAACTTCCGTGTATTATCAGTTTGTTAAATCAGATTGATTTGGAAAATATAGAAGCTATAATTGTGGACGGATTCGTATATTTAGATGATGATAAAAAATATGGATTAGGCGGACGTTTATTTGAAAAGCTAAATAGTAAAATTCCGATCATTGGTGTGGCCAAAACTAATTTTGCAAGTATCGAAAAAGATAAAAAGCCTTTGTTAAGAGGCGACAGCGCAAAACCATTATTTGTAACATCTATTGGAATTGATTTAGAAGAAGCTTTCCAAAAAGTTGAAACTATGGCGGGTGAATTTAGAATGCCGACTTTATTGAAAGAGTTAGATCGTTTAACGAAAGAACTTTAATTTTTTATGGATATACAACTTTGGAATCAAATCGAAAATTTTGATCTCGACAACCCAAATGATCAATACGGATTTTCAACAAGATTAGCATTCGAAAATAGTTGGACTATTTATTTTACTAAAACAGCGATTTTAGAATATAAAAAATTCATGTATCTGGCCGCAACTTCAAGCGAAATGGTTTCTCCTTCAGAAATTGTTGATATTGTCTGGCATCAGCATTTAATATTTACAAATTCGTATTCTGATCTATGCACAATTTTATCAAAAAGAATTGAGCATATTCCATCAACACACAATAAGGCTGAACACGGGAAATTTCATAAAGCCAAAGAAGTTACTAAAAACTTATACGAATTAAATTTTGGAAAACAGCCTAAAGAAATTTGGACTTTTGGAAATCCAATGGATTCACTTCAATTAGACAACGCTAATTATAATCTCGGAATATTAAAAATATTTTTTTTAGGGGCATTTATACTTTTAAGTTTTCCTATTTCTCTTCTTCTAAAACCAATTTTGATTCAAATTGATAATCCATATTTTGCATGGTATTACATATTCTTGTTTGCTTTGGTAACATTTTTATTAATGCAATTTGTTAAGAAAGCTTGTGATTCGTTGATTGAAAAAATTAAGTCGAAATTAATCATCAGCAATCTTACACCTTTAGAATTGGTCTTCTTTCAAAAAAATAATTTAGACTATGTAATTCATGGAGTCGTAAATAATTTAATTGAAAATAGAAGAATACAGGTTACAGGCAATAAATTAAACTTAATCGATGATACGCTAACAAATAATCAATATGAAAATTGTGTTATTGAAATCATGAAAGAGTATGATTTAATTCCTTATCTACAGATACATCAGTTAATTATAAACAAACCAATATTTCAACAATTAAAAAAAGGAGTTGAAAAAATTAGAGAAACGATTTTAGATTCTAAGCAATTTTTATTTATCATAAAAGTAGCGTTGGTAGTTTTTGGACTTCTTTTAAATATAGGCTTTAGCAGAATTATTACAGGAGTTTCTAGAGATAAGGCTATAACTAATATTGTTATTATAACCATAATTTTAGCTGCTATATCTTATCGTTACTATAAGAAAATTGTAAACTATTTATTTTTTCATACAATTCACTCCTCTTTTAAAGAAGGAAAAAGCAATATTAATGTTGAACAAGACTGGCAGTGGAATTATTTTTTATACGGAGGTCTGGCAGTTTCTTTTATGCCTTTGGTTATGCCTGCAAATAACAACTTTATATCATCAAATAGTGGTTCAGGATGTGGAAGTTCTGGTGGAAGCTCGTGCGGCAGTTCTTGTGGGAGTTCGTGCGGAAGCTCATGTGGCGGCTGCGGTGGTGACTAATTTATTTCGTAATCGTCATTTTGGCTAACCAATTGTCCAAAACGACTAAAAACAACTTTAGGCTTCGGCTGATCTTTGCATTATAATTTTAAAACAATTAAAAAATGCAAAAGACAATTTTTATTACAGGAGCTTCAACTGGTTTAGGAAAATCAGCAGCAAAATTATTTCAAAGCAAAGGCTGGCAGGTAATTGCCACCATGCGAAATCCAGAAAAGGAAACCGAACTAACTTCATTAAAAAACGTAATCGTACTTCCGCTTGACGTTACAAATTCGGAACAAATTACAGAAACAATAAAAAACATTACAGAGAAATATTCTGTAGATGTTGTGCTAAACAATGCCGGTTACGGATTAATTGGCGCTTTAGAATCTTTAAGTGAAATTCAAATCGAACGCCAGATTGTTACAAATCTATTTGGTGTTATTAGAATTTCAAAAGCTTTTACACCTCATTTTCGTGAGAAAAAAAGCGGTACTTTTATAAATGTTACTTCTACTTTCGGATTAATTGGATTTCCGACTTGTTCTATTTACAGCGCAACAAAATTTGGTGTTGATGGCTTTTCAGAAAGTTTAGCATCAGAATTAACCCAATTCGGAATTCAGGTTAAAGTTGTCGCTCCAGGCGGAATGAAAACTGATTTTGCAATCCGTTCTATGGAAGTTGGACAACACGAAGCGTATGAAAAATTAACCGCAGAAGTTAGTAAAGGCTATAGCGCAGAACAATTAGAGAATTATACCAATGCAGAAGATGTTGCTCAAATTATATACGAAGCGGCGACGGATAATAAAAATCAATTGCGATATATTGCAGGAAATGATGCCAACGCTTTGTATGATGAAAGATTGAAAAATGGTGCTGAAACCCAAGTTCAGAATATAAAAGCAATGTTTACTTTTTAATTTAAAACAAGATGAAAAATCAAGCAATAGAATTGACAACTTTTAAATTAAATGGTTTTACAACACAGCAATTTATTGATGCTAATGCAGCAATCGACGAATTTTTAAAACGTCAGAAAGGATTTCGTTCCAGAACAGTTTTCGAATTGAAAAAAGGAATGGTTTACGATATATTAGTTTGGAACAGCGCAGCAGAAGGTACAAATGCCATGCATAAATTAATGACGGAACTTAGCGATTCTGTTGTACACGACATGATTGATCAAAGTACAGTGAGCTGGAACATTGCACCAGTCGAACATTTTATAAATTTGTAAATGAAAAATCAACCTAAAATATTCAACAGCATTTCAGAACTGCATAAAGCTATGGGACAGCCAAAGCCCATGCATCCGCTTATTAGTATTTTGAATTATGGTGAAGCGATATTTGATCCCAAAGATTTTGAAAATGGAATTATTTTAGATTTTTATAAAATCTCTTTTAAAACCCATTTTTCGGGAAAACTTCGGTACGGACATGGTTTTTATGATTTTGAAGAAGGTGGAATGTCCTTTGTTTCGCCGGGACAAATTCTAAAAATGCAGGAGGAAGAAGCGGATTACAGCGGAATGTCCTTAAATATTCATCCTGATTTTATTCGGCCTTATACATTAAATACCAATATTAAAAAGTATGGATTCTTTTCGTATACGGCATCTGAAGCTTTGTATTTATCAGAAAATGAAAAAGAAACCATTTTAGGTGTTTTTGCCAATATTCAAAATGAACTGAAAGAACGAATCGATAATTTTAGTCAAGACGTGCTTATTTCGCAAATCGAACTTTTACTTAATTATAGCAATCGTTTTTATAACCGACAGTTTATAACCCGAAAAGCGGTTAATAATGATGTGTTTTCTAAACTAGAAATTTTATTAGAAGATTATTTTAATAACGAGAAACCTCTTGAAAATGGTTTGCCAACCGTACAATTTGTTGCTGATGAATTAGGTTTGTCTGCCCGATATTTAAGCGATTTGCTTCGGAATCTTTCGGGACAAAATACACAGCAGTTTATTCATGATAAATTGATAGAAAAGGCAAAAGAATATATTACGAAAGGAACTTTTTCAATGTCTGAAATTGCATATAAATTAGGTTTTGAGCATCCGCAGTCTTTCAATAAATTATTTAAAAAGAAAACGAATATTAGTCCAATCGCGTTTCAGGAACAATTCAATAAAAATTAAATATGGCATCAATAAATTTTGAACAGCTAAAAGAACGTTCTTTAGAAATAAGAAAGCGTTATCACGAATTAGAGTTATCTCATCATGGAAGTGAATGGACAATAGAAGAAGATGCACTAGCATTTTTGACAGATGCCGGTTTAGTTGGACGTAACGTAATGTCACAGCAAGGAAGATGGCCAAAAGCAAATACAGAACAAGAACTCAAACATAAATTAGGAGAATCGATTTGGTGGCTGACCGTTTTAGCTGAAAGAATGAATATCGATATTGAAAAATCAACGGAGGAATTTTTATCAAGCACCGAAAATTTGCTCGGAAAATAACTTTTATATTTTGAATCGTTTTTGCCAAATGACAAATTCTGCGTCAATAACTTTGATTAACTTGCTTCTATGAAAGAATTTATAGATTATATATTGCAATTTGGGACTTTAAATCAGCATCAGCTGGATTTAATTGCGAGCAAAACAACTGTATTGGAACTTAAGAAAGATGAATATTTTTCGGAAGCTGGAAAAATTGCACAGCAAGTCGGTTTTGTTTTAGACGGAATTACCCGCGTTTGTTATTACAACAATAGAGGTGAAGAAATTACCAAATATTTTATCGACGAAAATAATCTGGTTGTTGATATGGAGAGTTTTGACAATGATATTTGTTCCAATGCTTATGTGCAGGCGATAACAGATTGTAAATTGTTGGTTTTTTCTAAAAAAGACTGGAGGGAACTTTTAGAAACTATTATTGGCTGGGATGCTATAGTACATAGAATTATTTCAAAAGCATTGAGACAAAAAGTAGAAAGAAGAAGTCCGCTGGTTTCAGAAGATGCAACTACACGATATTTAATGTTTTTGAAAATTTATCCAAATGTAATCAATCGCATTCCGTTATCTTATGTGGCTTCTTATTTAGGAATTACACAATCGTCATTAAGCAGAATTAGAAAAAATATCAGTTAAAATTGCTTTTTGCCAAATGACAAATGATTCCATTTTCAAAGTAACCAACTTTGTATTATAATTTTAAAACAATTTAAAAATGAAATCAGTATTAATAACAGGAGCAAATAGAAGCATAGGATTAGAAATTACAAAACAACTTTCAAAGCAAGGATTGTTTGTTTATTTAGGAAGCCGTGATCTTGAAAAAGGAAACGAAGTTGTAAAGCAATTAAACAAAGACGGATTTCAAAACATCAAAGCCATTGAAATTGATGTTACCAATCCAGAATCCATTTTAGCAGCAAAGAATATTGTAGAAAGTGAACAGGGAAAATTAGATATTCTGATTAATAATGCGGGAATAAGCGGCGGCCAGTTTCCTCAAACCGCTTCGGATACCAGCGTAAAAGATATTAAAGATGTATTTGAAACGAACTTTTTTGGTGTTATAAGTGTTACTCAGGCTTTTTTGGAATTACTAAAAAAATCAGACAGTCCGAGAATCAGCAATATAACTTCAGGACTTGGTTCTTTGACTTTGCATAGTGATCCAACCTGGAAATATTACGATTTCAAATCGGCAGCTTATGGAACTTCAAAAGCAGCATTAAATGCATATACTATTGTACTGGCTTATGAACTAAAAGATTTGTCTTTTAAAGTAAATGCAATTGATCCGGGTTATACAGCAACAGATTTTAATCATCATAGCGGACCTGGAACTGTAGAAAGTGCTGCATCGTTTATTATTAAGCATACGGTAACAGATGAAAACGGACCAAATGGACAGTTTTTTAGTAATGATATTGAAGATGAAACGGGTATTAGTCCTTGGTAAGACCGGAAAAAAATAATTATAAAAAAGACTCCAAACCTAGATTTGGAGTCTTTTTTATTTTAATGCAAATTGAATTTATTCATATTTCAAATATTTCAAAACATCAACTTTTGTTGCCTGATAAGCTCTTGAAAGAACAACTAGTAGCGTTAATGAAAGTAAAGCAGTAAATCCAATTAAAAAAGGAAACATCGAAATGGTAATTCTATAGGCGAAATTCTCCAGCCATTTATTTAGTAAATAATAAACAGGAAATAAAGCAATTAAAAAACCAATTATACAGAAAAAGATATACTGTTTACAAAGTTCTATTAATAAAACATTAGTTTCGGCTCCCAGTGTTTTCCTAATAGCGATTTCTTTCATTCGTCTTTCAATCGAATAAGAAGCCAAAGCAAATAATCCGAAAAGCGCAATTGTAATTACGATAATGTTCAATAAAGAGAAAAGATTTTTTTGTTTTACATAACTGCTGTATGATTTTTTATATTCTTTATCTACAAAATCATATAAAAACGGATAATCAGAATCAACTTTTTTTGTCCACAAATTTTCTATATCGGTTATAGTCTGCGACATGGTTTTAGGATCGGCTGTTACATAAATATTGTTCAAAAGGCTCGTAAACCACGGTACACTTTTAAAATGAAATATAGTGACAGGAGGTATGGCTTCGCCTGGATTTCCAATATTAAAATCTTTTACAACCCCTACGATAATGGCTTCTTTTCCGTCCCAGTTAATTTTTTTTCCTATCGGATCTTTCTCGTTTAATAATTTTGAAGCGGTTTCATTAATCAGCATAGAACTAATAGTATCCTGAGAATAATCTGGACTTAAATAGCGCCCTTTAACTATTTTTATTTTCATCATTTCAAGAAGACCAAAGTCTACCGGAATATTATTTCCGTCTATATTTATGTCTTTGTAATGATATGAAATTACCGATTTTGCACCGCTTCCCAGAACAAATCCGCCGCCAGAAACTTGTTTTACTCCCTTAATGCGCAACAATTCATTTTTAATAGTGTTGTATTTGCGTATTCTGTCTTCATTACTAATTTTTTCACCATAAATATTTCTATAAGAGATATTCAGAATCTGGTTTCCGTTAAAACCTACATCCTTTGAGTTCATATAATTAATTTGCTGGTATACTATATAAGAACCAATAATAAAGAAAGCTGCCACAGCAAATTGAAAAATCAACATTCCGTTTCGAAGCCAGATACCATTTTTACTTCGGGCAAAATTTCCTCGCAATACTTTTAAAACATCAAAGTTTGAAACATATACCGCCGGAAAAATTCCTGCTGCAATTATCATTATAATAAATATAACGAAAAGCTGCAGATAAAACTGACTGCTTTGTAATACAAGTGTTTTTTCTAAAAAAACATTGTAATATGGCAGGGAAAGTTCTACAATAACAAGCGATATTAAAATAGAAAACAATGAAATGATGGCAGTTTCAAAAATAAACTGTTGTATGATTTCTATTTTCGAAGCTCCAATGATCTTTCGAACACCAACTTCCTTAGCTCTTTTTACAGCATTTGCAGTAGCAGAATTGACATAGTTTACAATTGATAGTATTAAGACTAAAATTGATAATCCGGCAAAAATCAATAATAACTGATAATTTCCGTTGGATTCTATCAAACCACCGGTTTTAGTATGCAAACGAACAATTGATAACGGCTCTAAATGAGGCTTTACTTCTCCAAATTTTTGAATAAATTCTTGTGGATTCATACCTTGAGCTTTTGCCCGCGGTGCTATCATGTTCTCATAATAAATTTTAGCCAGATTTTTGGTAACAAGTTCTGCGTCAGATGGATTTTTTAATTTTAATAAAAGAATAAACTGAAAATTTCCCCATTGCTGAATGCTGTTTTTTACTCGTGTGTCCATAAAATTAACGACACAAGAAGGATTAAAAACTGATTTTTTATCCAGTTTATAAACACCTCTAACAATTAAAACCTGATTTTGTAAAATGATCTTTTTTCCTAAAGCACTCTCATTTCCAAAAAGCTGATGAGATAGATCTTCAGATATACTAATGCTATTTACATCCGGCAGCGCATTTTTTATATTTCCTTCAATAAAGGAATAAGGGAAATAATCGAAAAAGTTTTTCTGTGCTACAACAATTTTGTCAGACTGTACTTTTTTATTATTGTAATGAATAATTTCATTATCGTAATTGCCATTTAAATAACAAAAAGATTCGACTTCGGGACTTATATTTTTTATGGCAGAGCCTATAGGTGCAGAACTTGAAGCCCAATAAGTTGTTGGGTCCATTTGATTGGCAACCAAAAAAACATTGTCTTTGTTTGGGTTCCATTGATCATAACTCTGTTCGTCGTTCCAATACAAAATCGCAAAAATTAAACCCGCAATTCCAATACTCAATCCCAAAACATTCAAAACCGTAAACAGCTTATTGTTTTTTATATGATACGTAAAAACATTAATCCAATTTTTCAGCATGACCTTAGTTTTTAGAAGTTACTAAAACGTCCACATTTCTCTGATTTAATTTTTCAGAAAGAATAACACCATCTTTCATCAAAATTATTTTCTGCGAAAAAGAAGCATCATAATCAGAATGCGTAACCATCAAAATCGTAGAACCGCTGGCGTGAAGATCTGTCAATAACTCCATTACTTCATTACCATTTTTACTGTCCAGATTTCCTGTAGGTTCATCGGCAAGAATAATTTTAGGGTCATTAATTAAAGCTCTTGCAACCGCTACACGCTGCTGCTGCCCGCCCGAAAGCTGCTGCGGAAAATGTTTCAAACGATGTGCAATACCCAAAACACCTGCAATATGCTCTATTTTTTTCTTTCTTTCAGATGACGGAACATTGTTGTAAATCAAGGGCAGTTCGATATTATCATAAACCGATAATTCATCAATTAAATTAAAATTCTGAAAAATGAACCCAATATTTTCTTTTCGGGCTTTCGATTTTAATTTCTCTTTCTGGCCAATCATTTCCTGTCCTAACAACTCATAACTTCCGCCAGAAGCGCTGTCTAATAATCCAATAATATTTAATAAAGTCGATTTTCCGCTTCCGGATGGCCCCATAATGGAGACAAAATCGCCTTCGTTTATGGTTAATGAAATTTCACTTAAAGCATTTGTTTCTACTTCTTCGGTTCTAAAAATTTTAGAAAGTTTTTTGATCGTAATCATAATTGATTTTTTTAATGTTTGATTGCTATTCGTTTTCTGATTTTTTTGTCTTCTGAAGTAAAAGAAACACGCCCGAAAATTAAGATAATTAACAATGCGATTTATAGATATTTATTTTGCTATTTTTACTTCAGAAAGGCATTAATAATTAATGATTTACAAGTAGAAAAGTGATTTTCATGCCAAAAATTTAAACCTTGTAACTGCCTTATTTTTAAAATTTTATTATCCGAAAAAAATCTATAGTGTCCACAATTGGACACCTTTTGTCCAAAACCGAACAAAAATGAAAAAGACAAACGCATCAATATTAATCATCGACGATCAGGAAGACATACTTTTTGCATCAAAAGTGTACCTGAAAAAGTATTTTGAGAACATTCACACACTCAATAATCCGAAAAAAATAGTCGAATTACTGTCAAAAAATGCGATCGATGTCGTTTTGCTCGATATGAATTACAGAATAGGGTTTGAAGATGGAAGAGAAGGTTTGTATTTGCTGAAAGAAATAAAAACGCTTTCGCCGAAAACCGTTGTAATATTAATGACCGCTTTTGGAAAAGTAGAAACCGCAGTTGAAGGATTAAAATCGGGTGCTTTTGATTATATCTTAAAGCCCTGGGAAAACAAAAAGCTTTTAGAATCTGTAAAACAAGCCGTTGATAAATCCAGAAAAGAACAAAAAAAGAACAAAGAGATTGAAACCGATAATGACTTTTTTGTGGGAGCTTCTGTAATAATAAAAAAAGCATATTCGCTGGCCGACAAAGTGGCGAAAACTGATGCCAATGTTTTAATTCTTGGAGAAAACGGAACCGGAAAATTTGTTTTGGCACATCATATTTACAGCCAGTCTGAAAGAAAAAACAATCCGTTTATAGCCGTCGATTTAGGTTCGCTGAATTCGAATATTTTCGAAAGCGAATTATTCGGTTATGCAAAAGGCGCTTTTACCGATGCAAAAATGGATACACCCGGACGTTTTGAAATGGCGCAGAACGGAACTATTTTTTTAGATGAAATAGGAAACGTTCCGCT
This sequence comes from Flavobacterium sp. UBA7680, assembly GCF_002482975.1. GTDB lineage: Bacteria > Bacteroidota > Bacteroidia > Flavobacteriales > Flavobacteriaceae > Flavobacterium. The sequence continues at coordinate 11,630 of NZ_DLHA01000025.1, forward strand.
GCATTTGCAATCTAAATTATTACAGGTTATTCAAACCAAAACCGTAACAAGATTGGGCGAAACAAAACCAAGACCTTTGAATGTTAGAATTATTACGGCAACCAATTTGAATTTAAAACTGGAAGTGGCTGATAAAAACTTTAGAGAAGATTTGTATTACCGCATTAATACGATGGAAATTGTGCTGCCGCCGCTTCGGGAACGAAACGAAGATAAAATTCCGCTGGCAGAATATCTTCTCGATAAAATGATTGAAAAATACGGAAGAAGTGCAATTACTTTTGATAAAAAAGTTTTGGAACAAATTGAAAAACACGCCTGGAATGGAAACATCCGCGAAATGGAAAATAAAATTGAACGCGCTGTTATTCTTTGTGAAAACAACACAATCACAGTTTCTGATTTAGATTTAGAAACCATAACAGCTTATGATGAAAATCCGGATGATATTCAACTTTCGTCTGTAGAAAAAGCGACTATTGAAAAAGCGCTTCTTAAGCACAGCAATAATATCAGTAAAACTGCCGACGAACTAGGATTGTCAAGAGGTTCTTTGTACAGACGTTTAGAGAAATATAATATCAATATTAACTAGTATGTTTAAAACACTGCAAACTTATAAACTGCTCTTTTTTCGATTGATAGCCATTGTTTTGGGAATCGAAATTTCGATTTATTTCCTTAAAACCAATTTGTTTTTTACAGGTATATTTGGCTTTTTTATTGTTTTTCTGCTCATTCGCGAAATGTATTTTTATGTTCGCAATTTTGTTTTGCTTTACGATAAAACCATTTCTTCGATCCTGCAGAATGATTTTTCATCAGATTTTACCAAACATAAAGCCAATAAAAATTATGGTGATTTGTTTCAATTGTATGATACTTTAAAAGGCAGACAAAACGAACAGATTTCAAAAGATATTATTTACCGCTCTATTTTAAATAATATCGAAACCGGAATTATCATTTTAGAAAAACAGGAAAATGACTGGGATATATTTTTAATGAATGATTATTTCTCGTCTCATTTTAATGTACCCAAAGTTTCGAAATGGAAATATCTTAAAAATCAATTGCCATCGCTTTGTGAAATTATTGAAGAAGATGATTTTCATGAAATAAAAACGTCTGTCGAAATTAGTATAAACGAACAAGCCGCACAGACATTTGTTTTGCAGGCATCTAAAACAGAAATTTTTGAACGCGAATATTGTATCGTTTTACTCGATTCCATTCAAAATGTAGTCGAGAAAAAAGAAAAAGACGCATGGGTCAATTTGATGAAAGTGATCTCGCATGAACTTTTAAATTCGATAACGCCCATTCGTTCTATTTGTCAAAACCTGCAAGACTTGGTAGAACAAGATTCACTGTCGGCAGAAGATTTAGAAGATATCAAAAACAGCGTTGAAACCATGTTAAGACGAAGTGATCATTTGCAGAAATTTGTTGAAGGTTATCGAAAATTGGCGATGCTCCCGTCTCCAAAAAAACAAAAAATAGAACTACAGCCTTTGATTGAAAATTGTCTGCAAATCATGAATCCATTATTTAAAAAAGACGGAATTGAAGTTGTAAATGCAATTTCCCTGAAACATCCAATTAATGTTGACCCGCAACAAACGGAACAAGTTATTATTAATCTTTTGACGAATTCTGTTTACGCATTAAAAAATACGACTCAAAAACAAATTCTAATTTCGGCAGAAGCCAAAGAAAACAGAACTTATATTAAAATCACCGACACGGGCAGCGGAATCGAAAAAGAAATCGAAAATAAAGTTTTTCTGCCTTTTTTTACCACGAGAAACGAAGGCGCCGGAATTGGTTTAACGCTTTCTAAAAATATTATCGAAGCGCATGACGGTTATGTTTCGTTTAAAACTGAGAATGGGAAGACTGTTTTTGAGATTTGTTTGGTTGAGGGGTGAGGTTTTCTATGATAAGGTTTGGTGAAGATATTTCTTATATTAGCTCTATAAAACAAGTTAAAAGTATTTAAATGAAACACATTACGAAAGATATAATACTGAATATTGCATGGATTCTGTGCTTCAGTTTATTGGCCTATGTACAAATTGAACGGCTTAAAGAACCATGGGAAAAATCACTATTCGCAACACTTAGTATAATTACAGTATTATTGTTCATAAAAAATGTAAGCAGGATTAAATATTATACGCTCATTGATGATGTTTTAATTATTCGTCAAATATTCTCGAAGCCGAAACAATACAGTTTAAAAACTGTTTCAGGTTGGAGTGAAAATCAGTATGAATTCTTAGGTTTTAAAACTGGGCGAGATATAGTTTTAAAAACAAAGGAAGGGGAAAAAATCAATTTAGTCAAAAGGAATTCTAAAGATTTTGAAAAGCTTTCAGATTATTTGAATGAAAATTTTCCCGAAGTGTTTGAGAAAAACTAAATAAATGGATTGTTATAGTTTAGTCCCTACGGGACAAATATTTAGGGACCATTTTTTTTCTACCGACATTTAACTCCTAAAGGAGTATTTCGTAGAAATTAAATATCGGTAGAAAAAAGAAGACCCAATAAATAATACTCCGTTAGGAGTTAAATGTCGGTAGGAAAGAATAAGATCCCAATAAAAGAATATCCCGTAGGGATTATACTCATATCTAATAAAAAACCTCCAAAGTTATTCCTCAATAATTTTCTTTCGATGTTCAATTCCCCAATCAGTCAAGTTATTAATAATTGTCTGCAGTGTTTTTCCATGATCTGTAAGTACATAATGAACACTTACAGGCTGTGTATCAAGAACCAATCTTTTAATTAGTTTATTTACTTCCAGTTCTTTTAATTCCTTACTGAGCATTTTGTTTGAAATGCCAACAACATCATTCAGGATATCTGAGAACCTTCTTTCGTTATAATAACAAATAGAAGAAATAATAGATATTTTCCATTTTCCGCTCAACACATCCATTGAATCCTGCACAGCCATCATTTCTTTTTTGTGCTTCTCTTTCTCGCGTAAATTACATTCCATAAGGTTACTTTGTTACTTCAAGGTTACTGTTACTTTTAGTTACAAAGTTACTAAAATAAATTAAACTGACATAAATTTGCATCAGTAAACATAATTTAAAATTATAAAAATGAGCAAATTAAAAAATAAAGTAGCAATAATTACAGGCGCTTCAAAAGGAATTGGCGCTTCTATTGCTAAATATTTTGCAGCAGAAGGTGCAAAAGTTGTAGTGAATTACGCATCAAGTAAAGAGGATGCAGACAAAGTGGTAAAAGCGATAAAAGATAACGGCGGAACAGCAATTGCAGTTCAGGGCGATGTTTCAAACGAATCTGATGTAAACAGACTTTTTGAAGAAACAAAAAATGCTTTTGGAACATTAGATATTTTGGTAAACAATGCAGGAATTTACCAATATGCGCCAATTGAAGAATTGTCAGCACAATCTTTCCATTCGCAATTTAATATCAATGTTTTAGGATCATTACTTTCTATTCAGGCAGCTTTAAAATTGTTTGGAGAAAAAGGCGGTAACATAATTAACATCAGTTCAGAAGCTGGTAAATCGCCACTTCCAACAGGATCTGTATATTCTGCCACCAAAGCAGCTTTAGACGCTATTACTATTTCTTTATCTAAAGAGTTTATCGGAAGAAATATCAGAATCAATTCTATTTTACCGGGAATAGTAGAAACAGAAGGTTCACATTCTGCGGGTTTTATTGGCAGCGAAGCCGAAACAAAATTTGTTGCCAGCACACCTCTTGGCCGCACCGGACAGCCGGAAGATATTGCAAAAGTAGCTGTATTTCTAGCCTCTGATGATTCAGGTTGGATTACCGGAGAGAAAATTTCTGTTTCGGGAGGGATTTTCGGATTATAATTATTTCTAATTTTTAAAAGAACAAAATGAGTAAATTAAAAAATAAAGTAGCCGTAATTACTGGAGGTAATAGCGGAATAGGTTTTGGTATTGCAGAGGCATTCAAAAACGAAGGAGCTTCCGGAACTATAACCGGAAGAAATGAAGTAACATTAAATAACGCTGTAGTAGCTTTAAAATCAGATTTTATAGGTATTGCTGGAGATGTAACCAAAAGCGATGACTTAGAAAATATATTTAAAAAAACAGCTGAAAAATTCGGAAATATAGATGTATTGGTAGTGAATGCTGGCGGTGTTGTCGACGGCGTTCCTATGGCTGATATCGAAAATATTACCGAAGAAGGTTATGACCGATATATGGATTTGAATTTGAAAAGTTCTTATTTTACCGTAAAAAAAGCACTTCCCTATTTAAATGATGGTGCATCCATAATACTAATAGGGTCGAGCGCGGCACATCGTGCTGCGCCGGGAATGGCAATTTATTCTGCAGCAAAAGCGGCAATTATATCATTGGCAAAAGGTTTATCACTAGATTTATTGCCAAGAAAAATACGTGTGAATACACTTTCACCCGGATCTATCGACACGCCTGTATTTGGAAAATTAGTACCGGAGGAACACTTAGATGCTGTAAAACAAATGTGGATAGATATTACTCCTGTAGGCAGACAAGGTCTTCCGTCAGACATTGGAAACGCTGCTGTATTTCTGGCATCAGATGATTCTTCTTTTATAGTGGGAACAGAAATCTTATCAGATGGTGGTCTAACCAATATCAGTTTAATGAAATAAAATAGTAACATCTTTTAAAATGAAAAACTCCAAAATCAAATGACTTTGGAGTTTTCTATTTATCTAATTATTTTTAGAAATGCGGTATAAACATCATCTTTAATAGAAGTTCGCATATAATATAAATCTTCATCTTTGGTGCTTAAATCAAATTTAATTAAACCGGCATCACAATAATAAAATATAGTATCATCAACCGGAAATTCAATATTTGAAATAGGCTGGGTTGTTAATTTTAATTCGAATGCAATTTCCCCATTGTTTATGTCCAGCTGAAAAAGTCTTCCTTTTTTGGTGTAACCCCAAATATTATCACTGTCCTCCGTTATGTATTCTACATTATCATTTTGAAAATCCCTTTTCCAAATCTGAGTTCCTGTTTTTGAATCTACCGCATATACCGAAGAAACTGTTGTGCCTTGCGCTGCAAAATATAATTTTTTGTCTTTCGTAAATATGCGTTCCTTAATATTATATTGATCCTCTGGTAATTTAAATTGCCATAAAATGTCCAACTTATCTGGAGTTAAAGCAAAAAGTACATCTTTTTCATTAGCTATAAATACATTTTCACCATCGGTTACAGGTTTGCTGTGCATACTTTGGTCAAAGCTTTTTTGGTTAAGAACTTTTCCTGTATTGGCATCAAACACATATAAATTAGTCGAACTCGGAACAAAAACTTTGTTATTAAAAAACAATACCGGAATATCGTTTGTTGGAGTATCCAGTTTGTAAGTCCATGCTAAACTACCATCTTTTGTATCAAGAGCATAAATATTACTGCTTCCGTTTTGATTTTGTGCAGTTATATATAGCTTTCCGTTATTGACAACCGGAACCTGATCTTTAAGAACAATTTGGTCTGTGATATTTCCTAATCTTGATTTCCAAAATACATCACCGCTTTGATTATCTACCGCAACAATTTCACCGTTTATAAACGGAATGTATACAACACCATTCGATATAGTTACTTTATTGGCACACATTTCGGTAAAAGGACTTGTAGCTTTTACAGTCCAGCCAATTTGTTCAGATTCTAAATCGTATGAAAAAAGAGCACCGTCGTAATCATAAATTAAAATTGACGCTTCGTCTAAAGGAACTTTTTTAAGCGCACTTACAGCTTTATTCGTGACCTGTTCACTAGGCGGTAAAGTTTTATTATTAGTATTTGTAGTTTTTGATGCGGCTGGCGTTTGTCCAAACGTATTTATAACAGCAAATACAAATAAAAGAGTTATTAGGTTTGTTTTCATTTTTAAGATTTGGGTTGATGATTTGATTTTCTTTTCAGCAAAAAAGCTGCCAAATAAAACAATCAACGTCAAATATAGTTAAAAATTGTTATAGCATTTTATAAGTTATAACCTCATATGTATATGTTTATGTTACGATAATGTAGATTATAAATTCACATTCTTGCATAATTATTTATCAAGTATATTTTGTATTGAACCGCTGATTTCCTCTAAATTATTTTGTTTGTTATTGGTCATTAAAATAATAGTAGAATTTAGATTGCTGATTAATAAAGCCTGATAATTAAAAGCTGCACCATCGTGTATATGATTGGTTACTTTTCCATTTTCAATAGTTCCGCCTCCAAGACCAGTTTGATTATCTTTAGAGAAAGGCACAAAAAGTTCACGTGTCGATTCTTGATTAATAATTTTAAATGAATTAATAGCTTCAGACCATTTGTAAAAATCCTTTAAAGTTAAAGCTGTCCAACCCGAAATATTATATTTAAGAATATCCTGTTTTCCTTTACTATTATACGATTTTGCAAAAAGTTTCTCTTTTTCGTCTGGATCTACAACCGCATTTTTTATTCCGTTAGGCTTTAATATTTTCTTTATAACAAAAGAATTGAAACTCATATTAGTAATTTTCTCAATAATACGCCTTTGTAAAAACACATTATTGTTATTGTAATCATACTTTGTTCCCGGTTCAAAGTCAAGTTCCGAAGTCTTTTGAAGAAAAGCCATATTATCTGAATCCTGATTGACTTCATTCCACTTTATTTGAGGCAGTCCGCTTGTGTATTGAAGCAGATTGATAATTTTAATTTTGTTTGCCCAAGATGGAAGTTCAGGTAGAAATTTAGAAATCGGGTCATCGAGTTTTAATTTTCCCTGCTCTTTCAGTATCATAATTCCAACTGCATTAAATTCTTTGGCAATTGAACCTATATGAAAACGGTAATCTGTATTTAATGGAACGGAGTTACTTGCATCAGCTTGTCCAAAAGCTTTTTCGTAGATTATTTTACCTTTTTCAGCAATTAAAACATTTCCGTTAAAGGTTTTAGATTGAAGTGCTTTTTGAAATAAAGTATCTAGGTTTTTTTCTATTTCATTGGTTTGGCTGTAAAAATTCCAGCACGTTGTCAATGCAATAGTAAAAAAGATAATTTTTATTTTTTTGATGATTGAATTCATTTTGTAAATTTTAATAAATATAAAAAAACTCCATTAGAAATAATGGAGTTTTTATGCTTTCAAAAGGTTATTTCTCTTTTAGCTTTTAGGTCAAAGGATATATATGTGAATGTATCTCTAATTTATTACTTAACAGCCGCCTTTGCGAGGAACACGTTTAAAAATTACTTTATTATCTCGTTCTACATAGCTGCCCGATATTATGGGATAGGAATACTTGGGCGCGTATGATACACCATGGCTTTTTAAAATTATTGTGTCGTTAACTTTCAGACTGTACAATTGCTGAAGTTGGGACTTTTCCGGTTCAAATCTCAGAATATAATCTTCACCATCAATTCTGGCCATCACTCCGAAACCTAATAGCGATCCTGGTGGAAGAGAAAGAGACGTTATAACAGCCTCCATATTGGTATTCTTGCTTATTTTAGCAGCGCCGGCAAGCACTTTTTTACCTTGGGGAGACATTTCCCAGTTTTTGAATTTTACACCATCAGGGGTTGCTTCCCATTTTTTCAATTTGGCTTTCCTTTCAGCAATAGAGAGTGTTTTTTGGATTGGTTTTTTTGGAGTTTCATTTTTAGTTTCACAATTTGTAAAAACTAGTCCACTTACCGCAACCAGCGGTAAGATCAGTGCATAAATGATTTTTTTCATATTTTTTATAGGTTTAATTAAAATAGATCTATCTCCTGATAAATCTTGTTCATGTAAAGCATTCTTTTTATTTTTTACAATCTTTAAAGTTGTTGTAACAAAATTACTTTGATATATTTCAGCCTTAGGAACTTAGATTGTAAATAAAAATGTAAACTTTGTAAATTAAAACTTGACACTATGCATCATAGTCAAAATCCCCTGTACGGAAAAGGCAAGTATATCTTTGGATTGATACTGCTTTTGTTTATATCTGCAATCGGCACAGTTTTCAGTAAGACTGATAGTGACGAGTTTGCTATTGCAAGAAGGGAAATTTTGCTTCGCAGAATTGGTCATGAATTACTTTTACAATCGGGAGATAAAACATCAAGGGTTCTTCCTGTAAAAAAGATCGCTGAAAATGAGTATCAAATCAGGTTTGAAAATGAATTTACTTTTCAAACGGACTCTTTAGTCAATATTACGCAGCGTTTGTTAGCACAAGATCCACTCGCAGATGATTATGTTGTTAATGTAGTGAACTGCGGAAATAGTAGCGTAGCTTATGGATATGCTATATCAAAAAATAAGAAAGACGATATTGTACCATGCAAAGGAAGAAAGCAGCCCAAAGCATGTTACATGATTAATATCAAATTTAAACCACTGGGTATATATACAGCAAAGAATAAATATTTTTTGGTTGGCGGTCTGTCATTTTTAGCGTTTGTTGGATTTGTTTTTTTTAGATCTGCTAAGTCAAAAGTAGCTTTACCTAATAATTCTACTAGTTTGTTCACTTTAGGTTCGGTAGTGTTTGATGCGAAAAATCGTAAGCTGATCATAAATGAAAAGACATTAGACCTCACCGGAACAGAAACCCGTTTATTACTCATTTTTGCATCATCTCCTAACGAAACCATAGAAAGAAGCCGACTGCAAAAAGAGATATGGGAAGATGAAGGTGTTATTGTGGGCCGTAGTCTGGATATGTTCATATCAAAACTTAGAAAAAAACTCGAACATGATCCAAATGTCCAAATTATTGTTATACGCGGAAAAGGGTATAAGCTTAATATTACTTCTTAAGTTTATGCACAAGTTAGTTAAGATATTCTAAGCTAGATTTGAAGAAACTTTCATGTAAAAAATCTTAATTTTTTTATAGAGTATTTAAGAAATGAATAAGAGATTTTGCAAATAATCTTATATTCGCTTTCAAATAAAAATTGGTTAATAAAGAGAAAAACTATTATAAACTACAAAACAACCAGAGTTAAATTACAACACTAATTATGCAAGAAGAAATAACGAAACATTCAAACAAAATTTATAAAACTGTGAAAAATTCAGAACATACATTGGGAGAGAAAGTAAAAGAAATCATTATAGAAATATTCATAATCGTTTTTGCCGTGACGCTTTCAATATGGCTGCACAGTTGGAGTGAGCACAGACACCAACAAGAAGAAGTATCTGTGTTTCTTACTAATTTAAAGAATGATTTACAGAATGACGTAAAAAGTATCGACAATGAAATGGAAGCATACCAAATGACAAACCAAAGCTATGAGAAGATTTTGGCATTAACGACTTCCCAACTTGACAGTATTTACAAGTCTAAAGGCAAAGTTAATTTTCCAATTCATTCGCATGGACAAACACTGAGTATTGGTAATTATGAAGGTTTTAAATCAAGCGGAAAAATTGGCTACATTGAAGACGAAAAATTAAAACAGAAAATTTTAAATTATTACCAAATATTTGTGCCGGCTGTTAACGAAGTTGATAAAATATACAATGATTTTTTGATTAAGTGTTTTGATAAAACGATAGAAAATGCAGATAAATCTGAAAAAGAATTATATTCAGACCCAAAATATAAAAAGACGCTCGAATATCTTGTCAAACTTGGTAAGAATAATATAAGGGTTTATAAAGAAAATACAAAACCACTCGCAGTTGAGCTTATTAAAGAAATTGACAAAGAGTTGAATAAATAAGCGAACGAATAATCGTCGTTTAGAAAAAATAACAAGCATAAAAAAACTCCATTATTTTTAATGGAGTTTTTTTATGCTTTAAAGGTTATTTTACTTTTAATATTTTTTCAAGATATTCGACTTTGTCTTTTTCGGCCTGAATTAAACGTTCAAGCTTGGTTGAACATTAATTGAATTAATTGTTGAACTATCGTGACTAGTATTGGTAAAAGTATTGTTCATGATATTCAATACCATATCATCACAATAATTTTTAATTGCTTCTACGGTTACACCAAGTGCTTTTGCAACTTCTGCAAGTTTTGTATCATCTATAGTTTCGCTGTTTTCAATTGCTGAAACCGTTTGCTGGCTAGTGCCTAAAGCTTGTGCCAATGCTTCCTGCTTCATATCACGAAGTTCACGGATACGGCTTATATTTCTTCCGATATGTTTTGGTCTTGATAGTGTGCTCATAATTCAAAGATAATAATTAAGTATAATAAACCGGAATTGTAAAAAACATAATTTAAAATGTAGATTACAAGTGTTCTTTGGGAGCGGTAAACAAAAATACAATTTTTCTGATAAGTATTTTGAATTTTAAACCGAAGCACTTTTACTCTGTTTTATTTCTATCAATAAGATTTGCCATATTAGAATTGAACAACGGAAGATTTTCATCTAAAGAAGAAAAAAAATCAAGATCGGCATTTTCTACTTCAATAAGAGCTTTTTGCAAAATTGTTTCGCCTGTATTCGTTAATCGAATGGTTTTTGCCCTTGTATCAGTTTCATGTTCATGTCTGGTAATAAAACCTTTTTCTTCCAGTGTTCGCAATACTTTTGAAACCATCATTCTGTCGGCATTACTCTGATTCGCAATATCAATTTGTGTTACAGAATCACTTTTTTTTGAAAGCCAGCCCAAAGCAGCCAGCAGCACAAATTGAGTCTGCGTTAAATCTAACGGATCTAAAACTTTTTTTAGTTTGCGCTGCCAAAGCATTGTTAGCTGTCCAAGTAAATACCCCGGGCTGTCTTTTGGACTTTTAAAATGAAAATTAATTTCCTTAGCCATAATAATTTTGAAGCATTTGTGTCAGTATTAAAAATCAAGTTTATTGATTTCAAAGATAGCCATCAGAACCTTTAGTAGATTGGATAACAGAAATTTTTTCTTCCTTAATCTGTTTCTAAAATTACTGATTATTTACTTTTATTTTGTCTCCAAAAAAGTAAGTTTATAACCGTCAAGATCTTTTACGTGAAAAGCTCTTCCAAACGGAGTTTCTATAATTGGTCCCGCTGTTGTTATTCCGTTTTCGATAAATTTCTCTTTTAATTCGTCTACATTTTCGGTAACAGCAAACCAAAGCGCTACGCCAACTCCTAATTCTCGATCTTCTAAAGGTTCAAGCGGAGTACGAATAGCAAAACTTGCTTTTCCTTCGTCGTATTTAAAAATACATGCCTGCGGATTAGTATTTCCAACTTCAAACCCTAATTTCTTTTCGTAGAAGTCTTTTGATGCTTCTAAATTTTTTACTTGTAATGATGCAAATGTAAGTTCTCTCATTTTTTTTAAAATTAAATTGTTGTCGCAAATATAATATACGCGACAACAATATGCAAATGAATTTGCTTTTTTGTTTTTGATTTTTAGAAGTTACACAATCTTGTCATTTCGACTGAAAGGAGAAATCGCACTAGAAATTCTACAAAATATGTCATCAATCTTTGTCGATTCCCGAGTGCGATTTCTCGTTCCTCGAAATGACAATGCTTTGCGTTTATTAGATTAATGTAAAAGATGCGGAGAAAAAAAATAGACATAAAAAAACTCCTTAAGATAATTAAGGAGCTTATTTAAGAACTTTTTATGATGTGAAGAACTTTTCGTTAAATCGATCAAAACCTATAACCTACATTAAGTTCAATTTTATTCACAATATTATGATCTGTTTTGTTAGCATTAAATAATAAGGCTCCATAACCGACGTTAATTTCAAAAATAAATCCACTTTTTGTGGCCCATTTTCCACCTAAACCTGCGCCAAGAGCAAAATCATAAACATCAGGGTTTTCAATAAAAATGGAATGATCTTCTGAATCATATATTTTTTTTCCATCGATAGAAGTAAACATTCCAAATCCTTCAACAAAAAAGCCAGCGCCATATTTCTTTCCAAAATATCTTCTGTAGTATGGCGAGATAGAATAATTTAAATCTTCATTGTTTGTATTGTCATATACCTTAAAAAAAGAAAGCCCCAATGATGACTTATGGTTTAGATGCCTTTCGTAACCTATCTCAAAAGATCCAGTTAAAGGAGCAAGTACATTTAATTTAACTTCATTATTTTTCTGATAAGGATTTGAATCAATTTCATTTTGAGCCTGAACAGAAAAAAATGAAAGAACCATAAAAGTTGCCAAGTAATTTTTCTTCATAAAATTAGATTTGTTTAAGTAGGGTAAACATATAATAATTTATTTCTGAAGATGTTAAAATGTGTTAAGCGGCTTGTTAAATAATATCCAAAATAAAACAACGGATTTTAAGGTACATAAATCTCAGTTAAAAGTTATGATTTCAGATCGGGTTTGTAATAGTAAAACGAAGAATAATATTTCTCACGTGCTAGCAGGAGAAGAAAAATTGAGCTTTATAAAAAAGTAGATTGTAAAGCTACAAATCGAACATGTTTCTTACCGATTTGTAGCTATTATGGTAAATCACTGTTAATAGTAGTTTTAATTATAATACTCTGATATTGTAATAATTGTGTGTTTTTCTTTTTCTGAAATTTCTATCCCTTCAGAAATTAAATTGTCTTCTGGATTATCATCTTCAAACTCCAAAAAAAATGATGAATCACTATTATCAATTTTTTTAAATTGACCTTCGATAAGCTTGTTGCAATAATTATTAAATTTAAATTTACAGGCTATATCGTTGATTTTTCTTATCAACGTACTGTCTAATTCCTTATTTGGATAAATATTGGTTTTAATTTCTACTGAACTGGCAAAATGGTCACAGCCGCCTTTATATACAGTTAGGGTATCACCATTGTATATTAATGTTGCTTTGTTACTTTTTGAATCCCAAACATATTTTTTGATTTCAAGTTCACTCAGCCATTCTTCTGTTATTTTTTTGTAATTGTCATCAAATACACAGTCTGAATCGTTTTCTAATTCATCATCTATTTTAACAACCGAATCAGATTTAATATTTTTAATTATAGTGTTTTCTTTTTGTGTTTTTTTTTCTGTACAAGAAAGACTTATAATTAATATCAATACAGAATAGAATGTTTTTTTCATAAAATTACTCTTAAATAGGATATATGTTTAATGATGTTCGACTTATTTACCTCAAAATTGGGTTGGTATGTCTAAAGAATGTTGGTGTTTTTTTTGTTTTAAAAATAGAACTTTTATTTGATAATACTTGAAGCGTGTCTCTTATCTGTTTAATGTTTTTTCCTGGTCGCGCATAAAAGAGGAATCGCGTGATTTTAAGGTTTTAGATATTTTTTGAATAAGCATAAAAAAAGTCCTAATTTTCATTAGGACTTTTTTGTGGGGAGAGCAGGATT
>NZ_DLHA01000020.1 GCF_002482975.1 Flavobacterium sp. UBA7680
ATGTATTGCTGTGTTTCTTTATCAGAAGCATCAACTTTTACTTTACTCATTAAATCAAACATTTTTTTGTTTACAATTACTGAGGTTACATCGTCCTGACCGTCATATTTGTCAAAGGCACTTTGAGCATAAAAAGCTTGTGTAACGAATGCGAAAACTAGAGTTATGATGAAATTTTTCATGATTATTTTTGTGTTTAATTACTGTTTAAAAATTTTGTTTTTTGATTGTTCATATTCGCCAATGTATTGTACACTTTCAATACCTACATTAACATTGTTTGACAATAGAGCCAAAGCTTTTTGCGTTGCTGCAAGGGCTTCTTCAGGATCGTCGTAGGTTCCTAATTCTGACTGAGCGACAACCGGAGTTGTTTTTTCGCCTGCAAAATAATAGGTTCCAATTCCTAGTAAAACAACTACTGAAGCCGCAATTGATATCCACGCCACATTTCGTTTTTTAGTTTTTAGTGGAATTTCCTGCGTTGATTTTTGTTGTTTTACCTGAGAGAAATAACCAAAAATAGGTTTGTACTGCTCCAAATGCTGCGCAACATCTGATGAAGAAAAATATTCTTTTAATTGATTTTCTTCGGCAATAGAGGTTTCTCCCTGAAAGTATTTTTCTAATATATTTTCTATTTTATTTAATTCCATAACTGTGTGCATTTACCATTGATTCTCTTATTTTTTTTCTCGCTCTCGAAAGCGCCACCCGAATTGCGGTTTCGTTCATATTAACGATTTTTGCAATTTCTTCAAATTCATATTGTTCTACATCCCGTAACTGAATTAATATTTGAAGCTGTTCCGGCAGCTGATTTATAATTTTCCCAACCCATTCTAAACTATCAGCATCTTCTAATTTCCGGTCTAACTGCGGCTCACGATCTGTAAAATTATTATGAACAATCTGGAGGTTTCCGGCTCTTTTAGATTTTAACTGATCTAAACAATAATTTTTTGTCATCGTCATCGCCAGTGCTTCAACATTGTTGTAAGTGTCCAGATTCTCTTTTTTATTCCATAATTTTACCATCACTTCCTGAGTAGCGTCTTCGGCTTCCTCGGTACTGGTAAGCAATCGTTTTGCCAGACGAAAAACTTTGTCTTTAAAAGGATTAACTAATTCTATAAACACATTCTGGTTCATAAATTAAAAGGTTATTCGTTAGCTTATATAGTCAAGACGAGCCACAATTATTTTTGTTACAGGAATAATGTAAAATTTTTTTAGATAAAAAGAATACTACTTAAAACTAAAGGTAGTATTTTTACGTTAATAGAATACCAATACACCGAAACCTAATTTCTATGAAACCAATTTTAAAGTCAATACTGTTTTTATTTGTATTAACATTTGCTCTGCAATCTTGTGAAGATGAGGATGATGTAAGGGCTCCTGCTAAATTACAAGTGAATGATTTTATTTGGAAAGGCTTAAATGAAGTTTATTTATGGCAGGCTGATGTGCCTAATTTAGCCGATGATCGTTTTAGTTCTCAGGAGCAATTAAATTCTTTTTTAGAGGGATATTCTGATCCGGAAAACTTATTTCAGGATTTATTAAATAAACCAGTAAGTAAATATCCAAGTAATGCAATCGACCGTTTTAGCTGGATTGTTGACGATTACACTGTTTTAGAACAAGAACTAAACGGAATTACGAAAAATAACGGAGTAGATTTTAAATTAACGAGAGTTGCAGAAGGATCTAATGATTTAGTGGGTTATGTTCGTTATATTATTCCAGGTTCTGATGCTGCGAATAAAGATATCAAAAGAGGAGATTTATTTACGGCTGTAAATGGAACAAAACTGACAGTTTCTAATTACCAGTCATTATTGCTGGGGCCTGATAATTATACTTTAAATTTTGCCAGCCATAGTGGTTCTTCTTTTGTTTTGAATGGAAAATCACTTTCGTTAACGAAAACAACTTTAGAAGAAAATCCAATTTTAATTCATAAAGTAATTACTTCTGGCAGTCATAAAATAGGCTATTTAATGTATAATGGTTTTTATCAGGAATATGATGCCAGATTAAATGATGCTTTTGGCGAATTAAAAGCACAGGGAATTACAGATTTTGTTTTAGACTTAAGATATAATGGAGGAGGTTCTGTTCGATCTTCAACTCGTTTAGCAAGTATGATTACCGGGCAGTTTGAAGGAAGTGTGTTTTCGAAAAGACAATATAACTTTAAATTGATGGCAGGTATGACTACAGAAGATTTGGAGTCATTAAAAGAAAAATTTGTAAGCGGTTTTGACGGAAATACGGTAAATAGTTTAAATATGGCAACAGTTTATATTTTGACGACCTCAAATACTGCATCTGCAAGTGAATTGGTTATAAACGGATTAAAACCTTATATTAACGTAGTACAAATAGGGCAGACTACTATTGGTAAAAACGTAGGGTCATTTACTGTTTATGATTCACCAACTTTTACGAAATCAAATGTAAATCCTAATCATAAATATGCCATGCAGCCTTTAGTTTTTAAAATTACGAATGCTGCAGATTTTGGAGATTATACCGGAGGTTTGGTCCCAACTTATGTTCAGTTTGAATACATTGATAATTATGGGGTTTTAGGTGATCCTTCTGAGCCGTTACTAAATTTGGCAATTTCTAAAATTACAGGTTCAGCAGCTAAGAAAATACAGAATGATCATAGCGCAGTTTTACCAGATATAAGCGATTCTAAAAAAATCAACGGACTACGAAATGAAATGTATTTAGAAAATGCCCCAAAAGAGCTTCTAAGGACATTGAGATAAATAAAAAAAAAGGCTTTCAGAAATGAAAGCCTTTTTTTACCAAAAACAAATAAAAACTAATTCAAAAATTAATTAAAGTAAAAACCGTTTGGACCCACTCCAACAGTTAATTCTTTTTGTAAACTTCCAGTTAAACTGTATATATATGCTTTGCTGTCAGCTTTAAAATCTCCGCTGTCAGCTATGTAAATACGGTTGTTGTTAACTGCAAATCCGTATAAATAACCTAAACTAGGCGTTACGATTGCAGTTGTTGAAGCTTCAGTTGCACTTGTACCAATAGCGTAAACTGAATTGCCTACTGTATAATAAATTTTATTCTCGTAAACATCTAAAAACGCAGCTCCGTCTAATGACTCAGGGAATGTAATTCTAGAAATAGAGTTGTCTGCTAATTTTACTTTTACAATTTCGCTTCTGTCTCCGTAAGGACCTCTTAAAATATATAAAGTTCCATTATCTTCTTCGATACCATCTGCACTTGAACCAATTGCTACAGGAGTCTCTAATGCTTTTGTAGCAATATTTACCACTAATAATTTATCACTATTATAAGGTTCAGTGATATATAATTTACCGTTTTTTTCTACCAGTCTGTTACCTGTTGCGTTTAGATTAATTTTAGACTCATATGTATTTGTAGCTAAATTGATTACCGCAACATAATCATCGGTATTTCCGTTTGGATTACTTACTGAAAAATAAGTATTTGCATTAGTTACATACGCTTTACCATCTTTTACAACACCATATCTTGGGTTTGCAAGTCCAGTATCGATTTTAGCAATCAATTTAAACGTGTATTTGTTTACCACATTTATAACATTTGAACCACCTGCAATAATATAAGCTCTGTCTCCGTCAAAAAAGATGTTTTGAGCATATTTTCCAAGTAAATCTGATCCGTTTGCAGCAGTGTAAACATCTTTTTCAAAAACGTTGAAATCATTACTTGAAAAAGAAACACTTCCTTGTCCTGCGCTTCCTTCATTTAAAATAAGGAATCCGTTTTTATATTCTACCTGGTCATTATCGTCATCACTTGAACAAGAAACGAATAACGAAACGCTAAACGCCATTAAAAGTAATTTACTAAGTTTCATAATTATTAAAATTTTAGAGTTAAATACATATTGAAATTTCGACCCGGCATTGGTCTGTCTTCCAGACTTTCATAATTTTTATTGAAAATGTTTAAGACCTGAAAACCAAGTTTGAAAGAGTCTAAGAATTTAAAATCATAATCGATTCCGACATTTGAAATGTTATAATCGTTTATAATTTCGTCCGGATTATTATCGGCTCTTGTGTAAACAAAACCGTTGTATAAAAATTGGTAATAAGCAGAAATCCTGTTTCGTGAATAAGCAACAGAAGCCGTTACTTTATTATAAGGAACAAAGAAAAGCTGTTTTTTAGTTGCCTCATCTTTTGAAGCGGTATAAGCATAAGAAGCATTGGCACTTAAGTTATTTTTACCGTATTGTTTTTTCCAGCTCAATAAAGTTTCAGCACCGTAACTATTAACATTGTCTTTATTTATAGGACTCCAAATTCCGTTTTTACCCGGAATCCATTGCAGTAAATCTTTAATTTTGATATAGTAGAAAGTCTGCGTAAGCGAAATGTTTTTGAAAGTGAACACGTTTCCAATTTCTGCCTGATAAGAACTTTCAGGTTTTAAATCCGGATTTCCGCCTTCTTCCCAATACAAATCATTATAAGTTGGAATTCTGAAGTTTCGGGAAACATTCAGTTTGAAATTGTACAATTTACTAAACTGATACGAAGATCCTAAAGAGAATAAAACGGGAGATTTGTAATTATCTGTAAACTCTTTTCGAACACCAAATTCGTTTTTCCAGGCTTCAGAAAAATCTTGTTTGACCAATAATCCTGTTGAACTGATTTCGCGAACGTGATCGCCAAAACTGCTTCCGTATCCTTTAGTTCTGTTATAATCTAAAATTCCATTTATCTGTGTTGATTTGAATAAAGTATATCCTAAATCAAGTTTTGTAATTAAACTTTCGGTTTTTCCGTAAGTGTAGATATTGCTTGAATTATCAGCAAAATATTGATAGTTTTCAAAGATATACGCCGTTTTAAAATTGGTTTTAAATTTTCCAAAATCACCGTCGTACTCTAATAAACTTCGATTGAAACCATTTACATATTTGCTTTTCGTTTCCGTTTCTACAACCAAGGAAGTATTTCGGTCTGTATTTGAAAACTGACTATAAAGCTTTAAAGTATTTTTTGAGTCGATTTTATAACCAGCATTGGCGCTCATAGTTATAATATCGTATTGCCCGTTTTGATTCCAGCGTTGTTCGCCTCGCCAAGTGTAACGGTTTAAATATTTATAATCGTTTGTGGAGCTGTTTTTAGAAAAACCAATTTGTGCGCTCCATTTTTCGTTAGAAATATTCGTTTTATAATTTATTCCAATAGTATTAAAACTTCCGTAATCGAGTTTTAAATTATTCTCAAATCGATTATAAAATGCCAGATCGTTATTTAAATGCACCGTTCCGCCAATCGCACCGCTTCCGTAAATAACACTTCCGCCGCCCGCTTTTACACTAATCGAATTATAATCAGAACCCGAAATTGTGTTGAAATCGGTACTTCCGTTCATTTGCGAATTAATATTAATTCCGTTCCAGATTACAGCCGTTTGAGAAGAGGTAGTTCCGCGAAAAGAAACCGTAGAAAGCATTCCGCGTCCGTATTCTTTAAAATAAATCGTAGAATTGAAATTTAAAAGATCAGTCAGTAAAGCTTCATTTTTATTGATAATTGAATCACTAAGCTTTAAAACCGATTGTGAATTGGAGTATTTTTTAAGATTCGCATCAGAAACGATGATTTCTTTTAATTTAATAGAATCGCTCTGCGCCGAAATTAATTGGCACAACATTAAAAGTAAAAAAGCAAAACGTATTCTTAAAGTCATAATTTCTACACTCTTTTTCCCGAGAGCTCGATATTTGTTACAAAGGCAGGTCTCCTGGCTTGCGTCTTGTTGTTTACCTTCCCATTCGCCGGGGCGAGCAGTGGTTTTGTAGTTTACAACAAGCATTCTTTTTAGAACTTAGCTTACAGTTGCGGGAACAGCTCAAGATTTTACTTGATTCCCTTTTAATGTGTTTTGTAAAAACACAACCTTAATTTGCTGCAAAGATAAAGTTAAAATTACTGAATATTCAAATTTGTTTTACTATTTCAATTAAATTCTAAACAAAACTAAATTAAAATGTAATTTTTATGACTTGTCCGAAATCGACTTTATTTTGAAAAGCTTCTTTTAATGGCAGTGAAGTTTGATGGCATAATATGCTTCTGATAATTCCGGCATGCGCTACAATAATAATAGGCTGCTGATTTTTCTGCGAAATTTGTTCTGCTAAAAAATCACCCGCTCTTTGATGTAATTCCACAAATGATTCACCATTTAAAACTTGAATGTTTACAAAATCTTCCATCCATGGATTTAATTGTTCTGGCGGAATTTCGTTCCAGTTTTTCAGTTCCCAGTCGCCAAAATTCATTTCTTTCAAGCGCTCGTCTTCCTGATAAGAAATTGTTTTTATATTTTGCTGAATGTGTTTTGCTAAAATAGAACAGCGTTTTAACGGACTTGAAAAAATAATAGCTTCTGAAGGTAATTCTGAAACAATTCGGTTAAAAATTTCGTCAAAAGGTTCTGCAATATTTACATCAGACTGACCGTAACAAATTCCTTTTTCGCAGATGGTTTCGGTGTGGCGAACTAAATAAATTTCCATATAAAAAGAATACTTAAATAATAAATTACTTCGCAAACTTGCTGTGTTGCGCCAAGACAATCTCCGGTATAACCATTAATCCATTTTTGAAAATATCGAGCAAGAAAATATCGGGTTATAAAAACAGGAATTATAGCTAAGAGAACTTTATAATTGAAATAGGAGAGTGCCAATAACGGAATTAACCCAAAGAAAAAAGATCCGAAAACTTCTTTCCAGCTATGTTGTTTAGCTATTGGTTTGCTTTTACTTGAAGCATCATCACGAGAATATTGATGTGTAAAAATAATGCTGATCGCCGCCAAACGACTTAAAGAATGTGCCGAAATAAATAAGAGGAAAATCAGTAAAATGTTATTAGTGAAAAGTAAAATGGATTCTGAAAGTAATTTGAATTTTGCCAAAAAAAGTAAAACCAATCCAATTGCTCCATAAGCGCCAATCGCGCTGTCTTTCATGATCATCAGGATTTTTTCTTTGGTCCAGCCGCCGCCAAATCCGTCGCAGACATCTGCAAATCCATCTTCATGAAATGCACCTGTTGTTAAAACTGAAATTATTATTGCAAAAATCACAGCTGTTTCTGTAGAAAGAAAAAGGGAAAAAATATAAAAAGCCAGAAATGAAATTGTTCCAACAATCCAGCCAATAAAAGGAAAGTATCTTGTTGCTTTATTTAAATAATCTGGATCGTGAGTAATGTTTTTTGGACAGGGAATTCTGGTGTAGAACATTAAACAGGTAAAGAAAATGTGTAGTTCTTTTTTCATTTAGATTGTGGTATTTGGCTAAAGCCTTTTTGAGAGGCAATTATTTTATTCCAACATCTAAAGATGTTGGCAGTTAATTTTTGTATTATTTTATTAATAGTTCCTTCTTTCAGATTTAATAAGTAATCGAAAATAAAAAAAAGTTTAATTGCCTCCAGATTTATCTGGAGGTTTGAGGAATGTTATGTCTAAAAGGCTTTAGCCAAATATCATTAAGATATTTTAAAATAAAAATTCTTTACAAATTTATTTGGCTAAAGCCTCTTTAGGTATCATAATTTTCACCAACATCTAAAGATGTTGGCAATTGATTTTTTTAAATGATTTCTTTATTGAAAAATATTTGAAAATAAAAAAATATTTAATTGCCTCCAGATTTATCTGGAGGTCTCAGAATACCATATATGAAAGGCTTTAGCCAAATTTCGTCAAGATATTTTAAATCCAAATTTGACTATAAATTCATCGTATTCCTCTTGAAATGTTTTCTTTTTACGATGTTCCTCTTGATTAATAATATAATCTCTCACTTTGCCAACTATAGATTCTGATACAGAAACCGCAAAATATTCATCCTGCCATTCAAATTTTTCTTTGGTCAATTGATTTTTATTAATCCAATACGAAGATTCACCTTTTAATAATTGTATTGTTTTTTGAATAGTCTGATTATTTCCTAACGAAATCAAACAATGGCAATGATCAGAATATCCACTAATATAATCAAGATATATTTCTTTTTTTAATGCATTTTCTTTTATGTGGTGCCAAATTTTTTGGCGAAGATCAATCGAATTTAAAAACGGAAATCTGTTTTTTGTGCTCCAGACACAATGAATATAAACTTTAGTAAAAGGCATGTATGATTTTTTAAAATAATTTCAATTTATGATTCAAAGATATAAACTGTAAATCAAAATTGAAAACTATTTCCTACTAACTCCGGCACTTTCAAAACTAGCCATATCATTCAAAAAAGCCTCAGCCGATTTTAAAATAGGAAAAGCAATTGCACAGCCCGTTCCTTCGCCAAGACGCAAATCTAAATTTAAAATAGGTTTAGCACCAAGATAATCTAATAATTTTTGATGCGCTTTTTCGGCAGAACAATGACAGAAAACGGCATTTCTTTTAATATCAGGATTTATTTTAGAAGCAATTAAATATGCGACAGAACAAATAAAACCATCAACCAGAATCAGCATTTTATTTTCATAAGCCGTTAGCATTCCGCTTGCCATTTGAATAATTTCAAAACCTCCAAAATAGGCGATATGTTGTTTTAATTCGGCTTGACCGGAATAATTCCCGATTGCTTTTTTTAGAATATTTTGTTTATTTAGAAGTTTTTGATCGTTAATTCCAGTTCCTTTTCCAACACATTCTTCGATAGAAAAACCAGTTAAAAGACTCATTAAAACCGATGCTGTTGAAGTATTTCCAATTCCCATTTCGCCAAAACCAATGCAGTTTGAACCTGTTTTCGCAATGTTTTCTACAATTGATTTTCCTTTTTCAAAACACAAATTCAATTCAGTTTCGCTCATGGCGGGAACATGTAGAAAAGATTGCGTTCCTTTTGCAATTTTGGCATTAATCAATTTTGCATTTGTTGGAAAATCATAATTTACGCCCGAATCTACAATTGATAATTCGATATTATTTTGTTTACAGAAAACATTAATCGCAGCTCCGCCTTCGAGAAAATTAGTCACCATTTGACGCGTCACATCCTGCGGATAATCGCTCACGCCATGATTCGCAATTCCGTGATCTGCTGCAAAAACAACAATATTAGGATTTAGGATTTTGGGATTTAAAGTTTCAAAAACGGTCGCCATTTGAAAAGCCAAAGTTTCTAACGTTCCTAATGAACCAACAGGTTTTGTTTTTGAATCTATTTTTTCTTGTAAAAGTGTACCGAAATCAGTTTTGTCTTCAACTTTACTTGAAGGCTTTAAATCAAAATCAGAAATATTGATTTGATGAATTTCGTTGATTTCTTTACAGTCTGCAGTTTCAGATTTTTGTTTCCAATGCAATTGCTGTAACATAGGCTGATTGCCGTAATTTGTGGCAGGTTTACCAATACAGAAATAACCAAGCGGTTCTATATTTTCTGGTAAATCTAAAATCTTTTTAAACTGAAAATAGTTTAAAATAGAAACCCAGCCCATTCCGTAACCTTGTTCCGTGAGTGAAAGCCAAATATTCTGCGCCGCACAAACCGAACTAAATTTCACGGCTTCATTACTGCCAATAGTTCCAATTGTAAATTGATTTAAAACCGAACGATCGTAAGCAATGATAAGCCCAATTGGAGCTTCTTCAATTGCTTCTAATTTTAGTGATCTATAAAGTTCTTTCTGTTCCGGATTATCGGTAAGTTCTTCGGCTTTTTTGTTATAATCTAAAAACAGGTTTTTAATAGCGCATTTAACTTCATCCGATTTAATGATATAATATCTTGTCGCATCAGTCAAACCAACAGAAGGAGCCCAATGTCCGGCCTGTAAAGCTTTTTGAATTACTTCATCAGGAACTTCATCGGTTGTAAAATGTCGGGTATCGCGACGTGATTTTAATATATCGTCTAAATGGCTCATTTCTAAATTCCAATTTTTTTAAATTCCAAATTCCAATTTTTCATAATTGAAATATTCTAGTAAAGATAAAGTATAGCCTTGGAATTTGGAATTTAAATTTTGGAATTTTCTCCTTTGATCTTTACTGGAATTCCAGAAACCATTAAAACAACTTCATCTGCATTTGATGCTAAAAACTGATTCATCCAGCCTTGAAGTTCGGTAAATTTTCTGCCAATTTCAGTTGCGGCGTGAACGCCCATTCCAATTTCGTTGGTTACAATAATTAGAGTTGCATTTTCCTGATTGGCAATTGAAAGAAATTCTTTTTTAGCTTCTTCTAAACTTAAAGTTACGTCATTTTTATTGTCGACAAAAAAGTTGGTCAGCCAAAGCGTTACACAGTCGATTAAAGCAACTTTTCCTGAAAAGTTTATTTCGCTTAAATGTTTTTCTTTTTCAATATTCGTCCAGCGTTCGTCTCTTTCCTGTTGATGACGATCAATTCGATTTTGAAAATCCGAATCCCATTTTCGGGCCGTCGCCACATATATAGGTGAATTAGAAAGCCGCAAAGCGAGATTTTGAGCATAACTGCTTTTTCCTGATCGCTCGCCGCCGGTTATTAAGTAAATCATTTATAATGGTTAATTATTGATTGTTAATTATTAATTTAATTTGGAAACTTTTTTTGCTTCTAAATGATTTTTGGAAGTTTTAAGAATACTCGTTATTAATTTCAAAATTGAAATTGCGTCATTATTAATATTTTCGAATTCCTTTTCATTTAAATAATCAGTTGCTTTTAATAATTCTAACCAATAAACAGTTTCATTAGCTTCTTTCTGGGCAATTGCAAATTTATGAATGAAGTCACTTTTGCTTTCAGCATGTTCAGCTTCTCTAATCATTGCGCCAACGCTAGTTCCTGATCTTAGAAGTTGTTTAGAAAGTATAAATTCTTTTTTATCATTATTTAAATATTGATATAGCTTGACAATTCTGATCGCAAAATCAAAACTTTTATTTTTAACAACGTTGTTTTTCATAATTAACAACTAACAATTTATAATTAACAATTAGTACGGGCAATGACGACACTTGTTTCCACAGCAAGTTCCGCGTTTTAAATGAAACCAGGCTTTAAAAACCATATTGCCATCTTCCGTATAATAGTCAATTCCCTCAATTAGTTTTTCTGTTTTGGGTAAAGATATGGCTTTATTTTTAAGGGCATTTTTAGGAGTAATAGTTTCAATATAAGCATCGATTTTATCCTCGCATGCTTCTTTAAAACAAACGGGACAAAGACAGTCTCCTCCTTCAGAAAGATTGAAAATAGGTGGGTAATCATTACACCAGCATTTATCTTCAACCGAAATATCTCCACAGCTGAATTGAGATTCACAGCTTGAGCAAACTTTAATTTTTGTGGTATTCATGATGCAAAGATACAAATTGTTGAATTTTGTAAGAATAAAGATAAACAAAAAATTTAGAAAATGCTTTACCTTTGTTCCTTTCGAAAACGTAAAATATGAGACATTTATTCCCTAAATTGATTTTTATTTCTTCTTTTTTTATTCTCTTCGGATGTAAGAAGAACGAAACGAGCGAAGTAGCTAAAATTGAAACTGCAAAAAATAGTATCGAATATGCATCTGGACTTTCTATTGTAAAATATGATGCTTACTCAGTCGTAACAGTTTCAAATCCATGGCCTAACGCAAATAAGGATTTTAAATATATTTTAAAAGAAAAAGAAGCAAAAGTTCCGGATAGTCTTCAATCTTATACTACAATTCAGGTTCCGTTAGAATCTGTTGTGGTGACTTCAACTACTAACATTCCGTTTTTAGAAATGCTTGAAGTGGAGAATAAATTGGTTGGTTTTCCCCATACCGATTATATTTCATCTGAAAAAACCAGAGCTTTAATTGACAAAGGTTCTGTGAAAAACGTTGGACAAAATGAAAAATTAAATATCGAACAATTAATAGAATTATCGCCAGATTTGATTGTGACTTTTGGAGTAGATAATAATAATCCGATGCTGGACAATTTGAAAAAAAGCGGTTTAAATGTTTTAATTCAGGGCGACTGGATGGAACAATCTCCACTTGGAAAAGCAGAATGGATAAAGCTTTACGGAGCATTATTTGGTAAAGAAGAAAAAGCAAAAGAATTGTTTGATAAAATTGTTCAGAGTTACGATCAGGCTAAAAAACTGGCTGCAGAAAAAACAGCAAATTTAACAGTTTTATACGGTTCGATGTATGAAGATGTTTGGTATGTTGCCAAAGGAAACAGCTGGGTTGCCGAATTTATGAAAGATGCTCACGCTAATTATTTATGGGCAGATTTAAAAGGAACAGGAAGTGAAGGTTTGTCTTTTGAAAAAGTTTTAGATAAAGCAAAAACAGCAAACGTTTGGATTGCTTCGGGTTCTTTTAAAAGTCTGGATGAATTGCAGAAAGCAAATCCGCATTATAGTGAATTTGATGCTTTTACAAATAAAAGTGTTTATAGTTTCGAAGGAAAATTAGGTGCAACCGGAGGAACGGTTTATTACGAATTAGCGCCAAGCCGTCCGGATTTAGTTTTAAAAGATTACATTAAAATTTTTCACCCTGATTTAATGTCGAATTACGAATTTACTTTTGCATCAAAACTGAATTAAATTGGCAAACAAAAAACGAAATACCATTTTATTTGTTGTTTTGGCTTTAGGTCTTTTATTGATGTTTTTTGCGAGCATTAGTTTAGGATCTGTCACGATTCCGTTAAAAGATGTTTTTACAAGTTTAACCGGAGGACATGCAACAAAATCAACTTGGGAATATATCATTATAAATTATCGTCTGCCAAAAGCTATTACCGCAGTTTTAGTGGGAACGGGACTTTCGATCAGCGGACTTTTAATGCAGACTTTATTTAGAAACCCGCTTGCTGGGCCTTATGTTTTAGGATTAAGTTCCGGAGCGAGTTTAGGCGTTGCTTTTGTGATTTTAGGAGCGGGTTTTTTACCTTCATTTTTAAGTGTTATTGCTTTATCGTCATACGGAATTGTAATTGCGTCTACTTTTGGTAGTACATTAGTTTTATTGTTGGTTTTAGTAGTTTCTCAAAGATTACGGGACACAATGGCCATTTTAATTGTTGGATTAATGTTCGGAAGTTTTACAACCGCAATCGTAAGTGTTCTAACGTATTTCAGTACAGCAGAACAATTACAGAAATTTACTTTTTGGTCAATGGGAAGTCTTGGGAATCTTTCCTGGCCAACAATTGGAATTTTGACTTTCTGTGTTGGAATTGGATTGCTTTTAAGCGCTAAAAGTATTAAACCTTTAAATGCTTTGCTTTTAGGAGAAAACTATGCAAAAAGTATGGGTTTGAATTTTAAAAGAGCCAGACTGATTATCATATTTGCAACAAGTATTTTATCTGGAGCGATTACGGCTTTTGCCGGGCCAATTGCTTTTGTTGGATTAGCGGTTCCGCATATTGCAAAGCTGACTTTTCAAACCAGTAATCATACTATTTTGTTTTGGAGTACTTTGTTTTTCGGATCGATTATAATGTTGTTTTGTGATATTGTATCTCAAATGCCGGGATTTGATGTTACGCTGCCAATAAATGCCATAACGTCTATAATTGGTGCTCCGGTTGTGATTTGGCTTTTGGTACGAAAAAGAAATTTCCAATAATTATTGGTCACAGATTTTACGGATTAAACAGATTTTCACAGATTATTTTTTAATCATTTTAATCCTTGTAATCTGTGGCAAAAGAAAAAACTTAGCAGCTTAGTATCTTAGAACCTTAGCAACTTTAAAAAAATGATAAGTATCTTAAAAACTTCAAATTTAAATATTGGATATAAATCCAAACATGCGGTTGTGACTATTGCTGAGAATTTAAATTTGAATTTAAGTTCTGGAAAACTCATTTCTTTGATTGGTGCAAACGGAATTGGGAAATCGACTTTATTGCGCACCATTACCGGAATTCAGCATCCTTTATCTGGGAATGTTTATTTGAATCATAAAAATATTTCAACATATAAACCTTTAGATTTAGCGCAGAATTTAAGTTTGGTTTTAACCGAAAAACTACCGCCAAGTAATCTTTCTGTTTTTGAATTGGTGGCACTTGGTCGTCAGCCTTATACCAATTGGGTGGGAACTTTAACCCAAACTGATATCGATAAAGTTCAGGAAGCCATGCAGCTGACGCAAATAGAACATCTTTCGCATAAAAAACATTATGAAATAAGCGACGGACAATTGCAAAAGGTTTTAATTGCCAGAGCTTTGGCACAAGATACGCCGCTGATTATTTTAGATGAACCAACAACACATTTAGATTTATTACATAAAGTTTCATTATTTAAATTATTAAAGAAACTAACTCAGGAAACTCAAAAATGTATTTTGTTTTCAACACATGATATTGATTTGGCAATTCAATTAAGCGACGAAATGATTGTCATGACTCCTGAAAATGTAGTTCAGGATGAACCTTGCAATTTAATTTCAAACGGAAGTTTTGCAGCCTTGTTCAAAGATGAGCATATTATTTTTGATGCTGAAAAAGGGAAGTTTATTGTGACTTAATTATTTAAATTTAGTCTTTATTTTCCATTTCAATATTTAGAATTTTTGTTAGAATTTTTAAAGATGCATTAGCTTTATTTTTAAAGTTAATGTAAAATGCGATGGCTGTAAAAACTATGAAAAATGCCAATATTTTCCAGCTGAAAAAATCATCTATTGGATTTATAAATAAGAAAACAGTAAAGCTTATATTTAATAGTAGAATTAAAAATAATATCAGCTTTAAATGAGAAGGTATTTTGAAACTTAAGATGATAACACGATGATTTAAATATTCTATTATCTCGCCATTAATTTCAGGGCGCAATTGATTTTTTGGACCAAAATCAAATGTTGGGAATATTTGAAATTCAGAAGCTGATATCTTTCCTTCAAACTTATATCCTTCTTTTGAATTTGTATAAAATTTTTCGGTAATAGAATTGAGTTTATTTACAATATCTTCAGTTTTTAAGTTTGTTTTTAATTTAAAATTATACATTTTTTAATGTTATTAGATTCAGGAAATATACTTTATAGAATATTATTTTCTTTCTTAAATCTATTTCGATGAATAGTAAGAGTGTGTTGCAATTCAAGAAAATTAGTACTCAGACTTGAAATGTTAAACTGCATTATCTGATTTGGTTCGATAATATGGTAGACAAAATAATAGGAATTCCTTTGATTACCGCGTTTAATATCAACTCTTTCATTTTCAATGTTGCTCCAAGGAACTATAGCTTGTTCTTTATACTGAATTCCCTTAGAATTTATTCTAAACTGAATTTCATCAATTGTTCTTATGAATTTAATTAGATAACGAATCGGGAACAGAGAAATTAAAAAAATTATCGATGCTATTACGAATTCATGTTGTTTTAAAGCATTAATGATCCAAACAAATAAGGCAATTACTATTAGTATTCCAATAAGAATATTTGCTCTGGTCTTATAAATCAGAGTTTCTTTGGAATAACTAAGGTTATTTAAATCTATAAATGGCCTCATATTATTTCTTTAACCCAATCTGTCTCTTAGCTTCACCAACCACAAAAGCAACAGAATTCGCAATATTAAAAGAGCGAATAAGCGGAGACATAGGAATCGTTAAATGATTTTCAAATCGAGCCATAAATTCTTTGCTTAAACCCACGCTTTCTTTTCCAAAAACTAACCAATCGCCATCTTGAAATTCATTTTCTAAATATGATTTGTCAGAATGAGAACTCATTAAAAATACACGAGAATGATCTGGAATTTGTTGCACCCATTCGTCTACATTTTGATATTCGGTAACATCAAGGTGTACCCAATAATCCAAACCGGAACGTTTAAGGTTTTTATCATTAATTACAAAACCAAAAGGATGAATTAAATGAAGTCGGCTTTCAGTTCCTACGCACAATCTTCCAATGTTTCCAGTGTTATTTGGTATTTCTGGTTCTACAAGAACTACGTTTAGCATTTTTTTGAATTATGAGTTATGAATTATGAGTTTCCTAAAATTATCTAATTATCAAATTGACACATTATCAAATTGATCTACTTCTAAAACCTCTCCGGCTTTTAAGTTTTGCAAATATACATTTCCTATCCGAACGCGAACTAAGCGTAAAGTGGGAAAACCAACTGCGGCGGTCATTTTTCGAACCTGACGAAATTTCCCTTCATTTACTGTAATCGAAGCCCAGGAAGTTGGGCCGTGTCGTTCGTCTCTGATTTTTTTGGCTCTCGGCCCAAAATCTGGAATTTCAGTAACGATAAAGGCAGAACAGGGTTTTGTTTTATATTTTCCGCCTTCAAAACCTATTTCAACACCTTTTTGCAATTTTTCAATTGCTTCGGGCGTAATTATGCCGTCAACCTGAACATAATATTCTTTGTCGACTTTTTTACTTCTTATCTGCTCGCTTACTTTTCCGTCAGTTGTTAGCAAAAGCAAACCTTCGGAATCTTCATCTAATCGACCAATTGCCATTGTGCCTTCGGGAAAATCATGAAGTTCGCCCAAAAGCTTTTTCTTTCTTTTCAATTCATAAATAAATTGACTTAAGTAGCCGTAAGGTTTAAAAAGAATGAAGTGTCGGTGCATGTTTTATTTTTTGCAAAGATAACCTTGTTTTTTCTTCATTAGAAATAATCGGTTAATAAACTAAAAGCAATGTTAAACCACTTTCTTTTAAAATTTAGAATTCGTAATATTAATATAGAAACTCAAAATAATAAAGATATGGAAACTAATAATTTAGGCTCTAAAAAGATAAATGGAGTACAAAAGGATATAGACGAAACGAAAGGAAAAAATATTTCACACGACGGAAAAGCTGATGATGCCAACCTGAAAAAAGAAGTAGTAGCAGATAAAAACGGAAATAAAAAAGTGGTAGACAGAGCCAGAAATGAAAATGAAGATATTCAAAAAGTAAAAGACGATGTAAATCCAGATAATCCAAATGCAAATCGCGGTGTTTCAAGTGATGAAGAAGCAAAAAAGACGGTAGAGAATAAAGACAGAAATTCTGATGTTGAACCAAACCGCTATCCAAACTCACATCCGGATAATCATGAAGATCGGGGGAATATGAAATTAGACGAAGATGAATAATTTAAGAAAAAGCTGTTCTGTTTAGAACAGCTTTTTTTATTGCAAAATAATTTAAAATGAAGTTTTTTCTTATAAAAAATAAAACGCTGTTTCGAGATTTCATAATTATTAAAAAATAGTGCGAAAACGCATTCTGCCTAAATCAGAAAAATTTTAGAATACAAAATTAGACTTACTGTTGATAAATATTTATGTAAAAACTTACAATTAATTTATGTTTTTACAATATTCCCTTAACTTTAAACAGTATAACTTTGATTTCTAAACCCCTATTATTAAAATTTATGAAAAACATTTACTCAATTCGCCATCTCGTGGCCTTTTTAAGTTTTTTTTGTTGTTCACTAAGTCTGGTTGCGCAAACCTTTCCAACTCCTCAGGATTTGCCATACCAGCAAAATTTTTCTATTGCTCCAAGTATTACAGCATATCCTGCTGGATTTCAAGGATGGACAGCAAGTACAGTTCCCGGATCTGCTTTTAATACAAATGCAGTATTAGTGGCAGACAGACCTTTAGTAGCTAATAGTACTGCGGTAACTAACAGCGGTAATTTTCATAATTATGATGGCAAAATTGGCTTTTTAAATACAGGTTCATTAGACCTTGCAATTGGTTTTGCTTTTGATGCTACGGGAGAAACAGCAATACAAGTACAATATGATGCCATGACAATTCGTAACCCTTATGATGTCGCTGCAAGCAGTACTCGTATAAATGAAATGGTTTTGCAATATAGAGTAGGTACAAGTGCGCCTTTTATTTCTGTATTATCAACTGTTTACCAAAATAATGATGTAAAGCAGACAACTGCCATTACAACTCCTCAAAACTTGAGAACCATAAAAGTAACTTTACCGGCTGAGTGCGACAATCAGCCAATAGTTCAAATTAGATGGATTTCAAGACAAGTTTCAGGATCAGGTTCGCGTCCGTCATTTGCAATTGATAATATCGATATTAAAAGCGATGTTGCAGCTCCGGTAAATGCTGCAGGTTATCCAAAAGCAGATAACATTTTAGCACAAAGCTTTGATTTTATTAATAAAGTAGACGAGCCTGCAAAAACGTATTATGTATTATTACCGGGCGGAAGTGCAGAACCTACAATTGCCCAGATAAAAGCAGGACAGGATGCAGCAGGAACAGCAGCCTTACAATCTGGATTTTTAGATATTACAAATGCATCTCAGGAATATGTAAAAAGTTTTACAGGATTAAGTTTAAGTACCGCATATTCTGTTTTTTCTATTTCCGAAGATCCTTATGGAAATATTGAGTCAACAGTAAATAGAATTGATGCAGCAACTTCAAGTGTTGCGCTTCCTAATTTAACACCATCAGTTGTTTCTTTGAATTTAGGTTTTTCTGAAACAAATTTTGATTCAGATATTTTTACGTACCAGCTTCAAGGTTTAAATCTTACAGATAATGTTGTTTTAACTTCAACAGCAAATTTTACTATTTCTAAAGATAACAGCACTTTTGCATCGACATTGACATTTACAGTGGCTGATTTTGCTTCAAATGCAACTCCAACTGTTTATGTAAAATTTAAACCAAATGCCATCAGCAGTTTTACTGGTGAAATAACGCATGAATCAAATGGAGCCGCAACAAAAATTGTTACGCTGACAGGAGTAGGAATTAATCCATACATACAAGGATTTAATGATCCTAATGTTTTATCTAACAGCGGATGGACACAGTATAACGTTGCCGGAACGATAAACAAATGGTCGCCAACAACTGTGGCAAGAAATGTAAATTCAGGAACTGGCGCCGTTTTAATGAACGGATTTTCAGATACCGGAGCGAGCAAAGACTGGTTGATTTCACCAAAATTACATTTAGATACTTTTGGACAATTTGCATTATTATCTTTTTACTCGCGTAAATTTTATGCTGGAACAAGTTTAAAATTAGTGGTATCTACGGATTATGATGGAAAAAGTAATCCGGAAACAGCAACCTGGACAGAATTACAAGGTAATTTTCCAACTGTTACAGGAACTTACACCAAATCACAGTACATTAAATTAAACGATTATATATCAAGCCATACGTATTTAGCCTGGGTTTATGAAACTACAGCTGGCGGAACTAATTTTGCAGCCGAATGGTCATTAGACGATGTTGCTATTACAAGTGAATCAGGTTATGTAGATTCAAATCCTGTTTTGGACTTTGGAGATGTTGCACAAAATACCGTTTCTGCAAGCCAGTCTTTTATTCTTAAAGCAGAAGGTCATAACGATATTACGATTACAGCTCCGGCATCTTTTGAATTATCATTGGATAATATTTCATTTCAATCCAGCATTGTAGTTACAACTGCCGATGCTGCAGCTGGAAAAACACTTTATGCAAGATTTGTACCTACTACAAAAGAGCTTTTAATATCTGGACAATTGACAGTAACCGGAACTGGATTAAACAAACAAATTGGTTTATTGACAGGTTCTTCTTTACCAAAAGCAGATACATTTGATGTGGTAACGTACAATTTAGAATTTTTTGGAACAGATGTAAAAGGAACTGACGGAGTAGAATTTGGTCCAACAGATGATGCTTTACAAATTGATAATGTTGCCAAAGTAATGAACAAACTAAATGCAGACGTTTATGTAGTTCAGGAAGTTTCTGATGATCCTTCGATTGATGCTTTAATTCAAAAAATAAACATCAACGGAAAAACATTCGGCAAAACAACTTCGACATCATGGTCGTATTCTTTTCAGGCACCAGATCCAAATTTCCCTCCGCAAAAACTAGTAGTACTTTACAACACGCAGACAACAACTGTAAAAAAGACTCGTGTTATGTTTAAAGAGTTTTATGATGAAGTTCGTGCCGGAACAAAAACGTTACCGAATTATCCGGGCGGAAATGGTTCAAGCTTTTTCTCTTCTGGACGTTTGCCATATTTAGTAACAATCGAAACTAATATGGGCGGATTTACAAAAGAAATTAATCTTGTAGATCTTCACGCACGCGCCAACAGCGGAAGCGATATTTCACGTTACAACATGCGTAAATATGATGCTCAAGTTTTAAAAGATAGTTTAGATGCGCATTATTCAAATTCTAATTTGATCATTTTAGGAGATTATAACGATGACGTAAAAGCATCTGTTATTACACCAAATCCTTCTTCTTATGAAAACTTTGTTACAGATCCTAATAACTACAATGCACTTACTTTAGGAATTAGTCAGGCTGGTGCTTACAGTTTTTTAAGTTCAGGCGGATTTTTAGATCACATTATAATTTCTACAGAATTAAGCGATGAATATATTCCTAATTCAATTGCGGTTTACGATCCTCGTAATGATATTCCAAATTACACCACAACAACATCAGATCACGGACCTGTAATTGCTCGTTTTGAATTAAAACAAGATGTTTTATCTACTCCTGATTTTGGAACTAAAAATGGATTTTTTGTAAGAGCATATCCAAATCCGGCAGTTGATGATTTAAATTTTGCAGTAAAAACAAGCGAAAACAGAAATCTTAAACTAAGACTTTACGATATAAACGGTCGTGTATTAGGAAATTCTATTGAAATTAAAAGCAGTCAGGAACTTTCAAATACAGTAATGTCAGTTCGTAATTTATATCCGGGACTTTACATTTATACATTATCAGAAAACAATAAAGTAATTTATAAAGAAAAAATCCTGAAAAAATAATCTTAGAGATTAATTCATAAAAAAAGGCAGTTCAATTGAACTGCCTTTTTGTTTCTATTTATTTGCCCAGTAAAAACTTAGCCCGATTTATATCTATTGGATCAGAAACGGACAAAAAATAGTCCAATTGCCATTGCTGTGTTTTTTGCGCTTGTTTACTTGTTGTTTCATCCCAAGGTGGATAAACTCTCGTGGCTCTTATTCCTTCTTTTGTTTGAGTTGTGAAAATTCCTTTTTTAAGCAAAGTCTCTTTCGGAAAAATAAACTGACCTAAAAGATTTTCTTTTTGAACACTTACAATCACAAAATCTATTGCATCAGAATAATCAAAAGGTTCAATAATTCCAGCTTTATTTCGTTTCCATAAAGTTACAAACTGACCCGTTTTGGTTGGCGTAATTTTAGCCGATCTAAATTTAATCTGGCTTTCGCCGATTTTAAAATCAAAAGCGTCATATTCCTGACTTTCTTTTTCAGGTTGAGGTTCAGAACATTCGAAATCGCAAATGTCATAAATCAATTCTTTTGCAACTTGTAAATTCTTTGGAATAAATTTTAGATCATTCCAGTTGTTTTTAAAGGTCATTTATTGTTTTATTTTTTCTGAAAATTACAATAAATCAAACATTATTCAATAAAAAAGGCAGTTCAATTGAACTGCCTTTTTGTTATATCTATTGGAATTAAAAACAATAAACTATAGATATTAAAAGTTAACATTTAATCCAAAATTCAATCCCCATTGAAATTGATTAAAAGATTGATTGCTTAAAGGATTTGCATAATAATTAACGGCAGGTTCAACAAAAACGTTTGTTTTTTTATAAACTCTATATTGTACCGTACTGCTCAAAGTTGTACCATAAACATAATCGTTTGCATTTACATTTTCACCCATAGAATTTCCATCGATGGCAACACTATTCGAAATCAGTTTACCAACAAATCCGCCTGTGTTTAGATTAATGTTTGTTCTGTTTTTATTAAAAACAGAATACGAAACTTCTAAAGGCATTTCGATGTATCGCAAATTTTGATCTAAATTTCCGGTTTCAATATTTTCACTTTTCAAAACATCCTTTGTACTGTTTGAAACCAAAACATAACGTGTATCACTTGCAATTTGAGGAACACTTTCATTTTTTACAAAATAATCGCTTGAGCTAAAAAGAGCTTGGTTTCTTGTGCTTAAATAGGAAACATTTGCTACACTTTGTCCCAGTTCATTGATTTTAAAACCAGAAGCAACGGCCCATTTTTTATTGATTTTGTACTGTGTTTTTACACCGTACGAATTACTTTGTTTCGAATCGTTTACGTTTCCTAAAGTTTTATTGTTTTTATAATTTTCAGAATTGGCAACACCGGCAAAAAGCTGTAAAGCCCATTTTTCTGATTTAGATAATACTTTGTCTTCTTTTTTCTTTTTCTCCTCTTCCGGAGTAACAGCTGCGATTCCTTTTTCTAAATTTTGAAGTTCAGCTAACTGTACAGAATCTTTTTTACTCAAAACATTTGAATTGGTAAGAGCAGTATTGTTTTTCGAATTACCATTTTGAACACTTGCAATACTTTTGTCAGCAGTCGTTTTTTGAATGTTTTCTTTCTCTTTATTCAACGAAAGACTTAAAGCATTTGGATTTCTCTTTGCAGCAGAATTTGAAGCATTAAGTGCAAGTACATTTTTGTTTTTTGAGGAAGAAAGATCCTCAAAAATTGAATTCGGTAATTGATTTCCTGAAACAGCATTAAAATTATTTGTTTTTGCCGGAGCAAATTTCTTCTCTGCTAAAATCTTATCAGCATTTCTTTTTTCAATGTCTGACTGACTTTTCGAACCAAAATTAAAAGAATCCGATTTGTTTGGGGCAAATGATTTCTCGGCAACAGCCTTATTTGAATTCTCCTTTTTAGTGGTCGAAAGTTGATTTTTAGATGCCACATTAAATCCATTTTCTCCAGCTGAAACAAATGATTTTTCGGCGACAGCGCGATTTATATTTTCTTTTTTATTGTTAGAAATTTGACTTTTAGAATCTGCATTTAACCCATTTTCTCTAGCTGGAACAAATGATTTTTCGGCTACGGCATTATTTCTTTCGACATTTACTTTTGGTTCAAAGCTGTTATTATTTGTTTTGTTTTGAGAACCTGTTTGAGCTTTAACTGTTTTTGAATTTTGATTTAATTGATTTTGGTCTGATTGATTAGTTGTTTTTTCTGATGACGAAACTCGATTATTATTAGATTCTTTTTCAAGGATATTTTCTTTATTTGGAATACTTCTTTCTGTGTCCTTATTTTTTTGATCCAGAACAACATTATTATCAATAGAATTGTTTTGTATGATTTTAATTCCCGAATTATCAGAACTAAAATGCAATACAGATGGGAGCAGTAAACCTAATAATAAGCATGCAGCCGCCGACCACCAAAGAATTGCTCTCTTCTTCTTTTTAGGTTTGTCGAGTTTTTCTTCAATCTGCCCCCACAATTCAGGAGGCGGAACACTCGAAAAGTCTTCCATTGATGAAAAAATATCTTCTATTTTTTGCTTCTTCATGCTATCTTAAAATTTTTTATGCTCAGTATTCTTTTTTGTAAAATATGCTTAGCTCTATTTAAATTTGATTTTGATGTTCCTTCAGAGATTTTTAGTAATTCGGCAATCTCTTTGTGTTTCATCTTTTCAAAAACATAGAGGTTAAAAACCGTTCGATATTGATCCGGTAAATCTCTAATATATTCTAACAGTTTTTCTTGTTCTATTGGGATAATGTCCAGTTCCTCTTCTTCTACAAAATCAGTATCGGGATCAAAAACATCAAGAAAGAAACTCTCTTTTTTCTTCTTATTTAAAGTCTCAATCAGTTTATTAATGAAAATCCGTTTTAGCCAGCCTTCAAAACTTCCTTCAAATTTATATTGGCCGATTTTTTGAAAAACAATTACAAATGCCTCTTGGAAAACATCCTTCGCATCGTCTTCGTTTTTCATATACTTTAGGCAAATACCATATAAAACAGGAGAGAACAACTGATATATTTTCAGTTGTCCTCCTCTGTCATTTTTCATGCAAAGCTTAATATATTTCTCTAAATCGTCTTTCAAAAAATGGATTAATTTGGTTTTGCAAAAATAGTTCTTAAAAGCTTACAAAACTACATTTTGTAAATAGTTAGAACTAGTGGTATTTTGTGTTAGTTTTTGATTATCAAGTATATCTGTATCTTTTGTTGGGTTGCAAAAGATACAGACGTTACTCAATGAGTATTATTTTAAGCTGTTGATTTTTGCCTTAAGCGCCATTCTGAAAGCTTTTATTTCACTGCTCATATCTGGAGTATCATTATTGTCAATAGTAATTTTAGTTACTGTAATTCCCTGACGAAGCTCAAAATAAACGCCACCCTGAGCACCTGGTGTACCATAGGTTTTTGTCTGACCTTTAATTGCTGTAATTTCTGTAGGGATAGTTTTTGACAATGTAGTATATTCACTTCTTACCGTTTTAGCATTATATTTATATTGCTCAAACTCATAGTTTCCGGTAGTTACGCCCAGGAATTTTAAAATATTGTAATCATTGATCTGAAAAAAGTCATTTGTAGTTCCAAAACTTCCAATCACGATATTATCAGGACTTTCGTTTGTTCTGTTAAACAAAATAGCTTTTGCTGTTTTTGGGATCAGGATGAAATCTGTTGGGTAAGTTGGAGTCTGCGTTAAAGTTTCTCCCGTTTGAGGTCCTTTTTCGTAGAAATTGACAATGATTTCGCAGTTATTTTGTACAATAGAAGTAATTTTTATAGCGTAACCATTTGTAGGTTTTACACCTGCAAAAAGTGCAATCATATAGTTATCACTAAAATTAATGTTTGGATCACTTGCAACTGTACAGGTATTGGCATGTTTTGTAAAATAAGCGTCCATTTTTTCCTGCGAAGTTATAATAAGCGCACTTGGATTATTAGGTAAAGTTTTTACACTATAATTGCATAAAACAGGGAAGCCCGAAAAAGGTAAATCTACATTAGTTCCACAGTCAACATTCAGGTCGTCATTACTAAGAGAGCAGGCGCTAAATCCAAAAGCGATAAATAAGCTCAACATTAATTTTTTCATGATTATTTTTTAATAGGTTATATAATGTAGATGAAGCTGCTTTAAAATGGTTGCGTGAAAAATTATTTTTTTAAAGGATTTCCGTAAATCTTATTTAGATTGTTTGTTTAATTTAGACCCCATACTAATTCGTGATATTTTAATTTTTAAAACCACGAACTACGTATTATTGCGTACTTTTACTTAAAATAAACTTAGATATGATAGAATTTCTTCCACTTTTATTGGCTTTTGTAATTGCTCTGTTTTTGGGT
Organism: Flavobacterium sp. UBA7680; assembly: GCF_002482975.1. Taxonomy (GTDB): domain Bacteria; phylum Bacteroidota; class Bacteroidia; order Flavobacteriales; family Flavobacteriaceae; genus Flavobacterium. The sequence goes on from NZ_DLHA01000020.1 coordinate 25,213, forward strand.
ATATACTTAGGAAAAATGTTGTTTTCGGCTAGATTTCAGGCAGAAAAAGTAAGTTTAGAAGAAAGACTTAATGCAAATACAAATCAGTTTCAATTACAGAAAGAGCAATTTGAAACAGAAAGAAATAATTTTCAGAAACAACTTCATTTAACCAATTCTGAAAAAGAAAGCATTAGAACAGAAAAAGACAGTCTGGCCATTCAGCTTTCTAAAAAAGAAGTTGATTTTGAGAATCTATGGGAACGCCATAAAGAACAAAAAAGTGAAATAAACGAACTTCAGGAAAAATTTACCAAAGAATTTGAAAACCTTGCCAATAAAATCCTTGAAGAAAAATCGGCAAAATTTACAGAACAGAATAGTGAAAATATGAAAAACATTCTGCTGCCGCTTCAGGATAAAATTCATGTATTTGAACAAAAAGTAGATCAAACCCATAAAGAAAGTATCGATTATCATGCGGCATTGCGTCAGCAGATTATCGGTTTAAGTGAGATGAACGCTCAAATGAGCAAAGAAACCTTAAACTTGACCAAAGCATTAAAAGGCGACAGCAAAATGCAGGGAAATTGGGGCGAACTTGTTTTAGAACGTGTTCTAGAAAAATCTGGTTTAGAAAAAGGAAGAGAATACGAAGTGCAGCAAAGTTTTGTAAATGCCGAAGGAAACCGAGTTTTCCCAGATGTTGTAATCAATCTTCCAGACGGAAAGAAAATGATTGTCGATTCTAAAGTTTCTTTAGTAGCTTACGAAAAATGGGTAAACGAAGAATCTGATTTACTAAAAATAGATTGGCTTAAAGAACATGTTTCGTCCATTAAACGTCACGTTGAACAACTCGGAAATAAAAATTATCACGATTTATATCAAATAGAAAGCCCGGATTTTGTTTTGCTTTTTATTCCGATAGAACCCGCTTTTGCGATTGCGTTGAACGAAGATTCTACTTTATACAATAAAGCCTTCGACAGAAATATTGTAATTGTTACGCCAAGTACATTATTGGCAACTTTAAGAACAATTGATAGTATGTGGGCAAATCAAAAGCAACAGGAAAATGCTTTTGAAATTGCCAGACAAGCCGGGGCTTTATACGATAAATTTGAAGGTTTTGTTACCGATTTAGTTCGAATTGGAAACAAAATTAAAGATACCAAAACAGAATATGAAAGCGCCATGAATAAGCTTGTTGATGGCAAAGGAAACTTGATTTCGAGTGTAGAAAAATTGAAAAAGATGGGTGCAAAAGCCAAGAAATCACTTCCCGAAAATATCATCAACAGAGCTTTAAATACGGATGAAACCGAATTATTGAATCAAGAAAATATTTAAACACATAGAAACATAGATTTTATTTTTCTGTGAAAGAATTAAAAGAAACTAGTTTCTAACACATAGCTATGTTTTTTAATGCAAGTGAAACGCCTTTAACGACATTTAAAAACTATGTTTCTATGTGTTTAAGATAATAACTATAGAAATTTCCAAAAACAAAAAACATGACTACAGATTTTAAACCCGTTTCTTCATCAAAAATCAGCATTTCAGAATTAATGCTTCCGTCGCATACTAACTTTAGCGGTAAAATTCACGGGGGATATATTTTACAGCTTTTAGATCAGATTGCATTTGCTTCGGCTTCAAAATTTAGCGGAAACTATTGCGTCACGGCATCTGTTGATACAGTAAACTTTCTTAAGCCAATAGAGGTGGGAGAATTAGTAACCATGAAAGCTTCTGTAAATTATGTTGGAAGAAGTTCGATGATTGTGGGTATTCGTGTTGAAGCAGAAAATATTCAAACCGGAGTAATCAAACATTGTAATTCATCTTATTTTACAATGGTTGCCAAAGATAAAGAAGGAAAAAGCGTTCCCGTTCCCGGACTTATTTTATCTAATCTCGATGAAGTTAGACGTTTTAGAAAAGCAATCAAACATATTGAAGTTAGAAAAGAAGTTGAAGAACACGAAAAAGTTGCCAATATAAACTCAATCGAAGACTTAGCAAGCTTAGATAAATACAATGTACTTTTAGAAATCAGCTAAATTTCCCTATCTTTATTTGATACACATTTAAATAAAGAAATCATGGTAAAGTTTGGATATACAATTTTGTACGTTGAAGACGTAGAAAAATCAATAGAGTTTTATGAGAATGTATTTGGATTTGCAAGAAAATTTATAAGCCCGGATAATGATTATGGAGAATTAAATACCGGAGAAACCACCATTTCGTTTGCATCAAAAAAGTTAGCATCGCATAATTTAAGCGAAGGTTTTATTGAAAGCAGTTTAGAAGATAAACCTTTTGCAATAGAATTGGGTTTTATTACAGAAGATGTTGGAGATCTTGTTCAAAAAGCAACTTCGTTTGGAGCGGTTTTAGTTACAGAACCAAAGAAAAAGCCGTGGGGACAAATTGTGGCGTATGTAAGAGATACAGATGGTTTTTTATTGGAGATTTGTACGCCAATGCATGGATAAAATGTCATTAATAATAGCAGTATAGTCCCTACGGGACATTTTGGGGCTATTCATTGTTTTTTTCTACCGATATGTAATCTCTACGAGATATTCCGTTAGGAATTACATATCGGTAGAAAAAATTAAAATTTTCAAAAACGAATTTTGTTCAAATAGAATATTCACAAAAGAATATCTCGTAGAGATTACATATCGGTAGAAAAAAAATAAATTGTCTATCCCATTTTTGTCCCGTAGGGACTATATGGCATTTATTATTTCGCTGTCAAAAAAAATATCTCGTAGAGATATCTCGTCGGTAGAAAAAATAACATTTTCGACCCCAATATTTGTCCCGTAGGGACATTTGATTTCACCTCAAATAAATTACATTTCACATTTTATATCCACCATTTCGTACACCAAAATATTCACAAATATTTAGCACTAGTTCAAGAACTCCGCATCTCTAAATTTCGTAACTTTAAGTATAAACATTAGGTTACGAATTTTTTCACGGAGTACTGCCGTTCTATTTTTGAACTTGTAAAATTCTTCTTAGAAATAGAATGACATAATTGTTTAATTGATGACGATTATGAAAAGAACTACATTGCTTATTTTATTTTTTACTGCATTTTCATTACTTGCCCAAGACAAATTTAAAACCACTACGGCAGTTGTAAATTTTGAAGCTTCTGTTCCTTTTTTTGAAGAAGTAAAAGCAGTAAATAAACTCGGAACTATTATTCTAGAACCAGAAACAAGTACTTTAATCTGTACTGTTGTAATCAAAGATTTTCGTTTTAAAATGGATTTAATGGAAGAACATTTTAATGAAAATTATATTGAAAGCCATCGTTATCCAAAAGCAGTTTTTAAAGGAAAAGTTCAAAAATTTGATTTAAAAAACGTTGATGAAATTGAAAAGGAATATGACGTAAAGGGAAAACTTTACCTTCACGGAAAATCGAAAATCATTGAAATGAAAGCTTTGATAAAAAGAGTTCCGGACGGAATACAAATTTCGTGTAATTACCCCATTTCAGTTTCAGATTTTAATATAGAAATACCGAGCGTTGTTGCCAGCAAAATTTCACAAACGGCCAATACTAATTTACTTGGAGTTGTGAAAAGTGAAGATATGAAGTATCTAACTTTGAAATGATTTTAATGAATGCTTGCTATAAGCGCTTTTTCTAAATCGGTAAACTGAAATTCAAATCCGGTTTTTTGTATTTTTTCTGATGACACCCTTTGCCCTGTTAAGACAGCTTCACTCATTTCTCCTAAAACAACTTTAAGAATAAAAGGAGGGATTTTAGGAAGCCAGATCGCATATCCGTATAATGTTGCTAATATTTTAGAAAACCTCGAATTTGTAGTGTTATCTGTCACGGCTGCATTATACGGGCCATGCATTTGGTTATCTGTAACTGCTTTGCAATAAATTTGAGATAAATCCTCGATATGAATCCACGGTAAATATTGTTTTCCTGAACCTAAAACTGCACCAAAACCGGCTTTAAAATTAGGATTGACTTTTTTTAGAAACCCTTCATCTTTTCCCAAAACAATGGCAGTCCTGATTTTTACAGTCCGAATTCCTAACGATTCAATTTTATCAGCTGCATTTTCCCAAATTTGGCAGGTTGTCCCTAAAAAATCATTTGCCGCAGGCGTTTCTTCTGTACAAACTTTGTGACTGGTAACAGCGCCGTAAATACCAACTCCCGAAGCCGAAATAAAAGCATCAAGTTTTTTATTGTTTTTTTCTAAAACCGAAAAAATCAAATCAATGGGTTTTATGCGGCTTTCCAGAATTGCTTTTTTTCTCTTTTCTGTCCATCTCTTTTCAACGATTCCTTCGCCCGCAAGATGAATTATGAAATCAGCATTTAGGACGGCATTTTCATCTATATAATTTTTGTTCAAATCCCATTTATAATAGGTGATTTCAGCAGTGTTTTCTTTATTAGAACGACTCAAAACAGACACAGAATATCCAGCTTCAATAAGAACATTTGTTAAATGCTTTCCAATGAATCCGCTTCCGCCGGTTAATAGAACATTTTGAGCCATAATAGTTTATAATATATTTAACAGTGCTTGCTGATTAATGATGAGTAAAGGTACTTAAACAATGTTTACCTTTATGGCAAATTCTAAATTTTAAATAAAATGACGACTAAAAAGAAGGTAATTACCAAAGATGATATCGTTTCAAAATACATGGAAGAAGTTTTAGAAAAAGGCCAAAAACCAAAATCAGTTTATCATTTTACCAAAGAAAATGATTTTACTGAAGCTGAGTTTTATTCCTTTTTTGGAACATTAGAAGGTTTAGAAAAAGAAATATTCCGACTGTTTTTTGAAAACACAGTCAGCTTACTTCACAAAAACGAAGAATATCAGGAATATGACATGAAGAATAAAATGCTGAGTTTCTATTTTACCTTCTTCGAAATCTTAACCGCAAACAGAAGTTACGTTTTACAATCGCTTAAAGTTGATAGAAATCCGCTTAAAAACCTGGTTCAGTTAACTACACTTAGAAACAGTTTTAAAGAATATGTTGCAGAAATTCTGACTGATGATTATAGATTAGAATTAGAAAAACTGCAGAAATATCAGGAAAAAGCCATTCAGGAATCGGCATGGTTACAGTTAATGCTGACCATTAAATTCTGGATGGAAGATGAATCTGCTGCTTTTGAAAAAACAGACATTTTTATCGAAAAATCAGTTAATGCATCATTTGAGTTAATGAATGTTGCGCCAATGAATCATTTAATAGATTTTGGAAAATTTCTATTCAAAGAAAAAATATACAGCAAACAATGAAAACGATTGATTATATCCCAACTTCAAAAATAGAAAGAGCCGGAAAACTAGTTCAAACCGGCGCCAAAATCGGAGTAAATTATATTAAACACTACGCCGAAAAAGTAGTAAACCCAGATTTAACTCGTGACAAACTAAACGAAAATAACGCCGAAGATATTTATGACGGACTTAAAAGTTTAAAAGGAAGCGCCTTGAAAGTCGCGCAAATGCTAAGCATGGACAAAAACTTTTTGCCTCAGGCTTATGTGGAAAAATTCTCTTTGTCACAATTTTCAGTTCCGCCGCTTTCTGCGCCTTTGGTTTTAAAAACGTTCAAAACTAATTTTGGGAAAACACCTTATGAAATTTTTGACGAGTTCAATGCAAATTCAGTAAACGCAGCAAGTATTGGTCAGGTTCATTTAGCCAAGAAAGATGATAAAAAACTGGCAGTTAAAATTCAATATCCGGGCGTTGCCAACAGTATTTCTTCAGATTTAGCTTTGGTAAAACCTATTGCAATCAGAATGTTTAATCTGCAGGGAAAAGATTCTGATAAATATTTTAAAGAAGTCGAAGACAAACTTATTGAAGAAACGAACTATTTGTTAGAATTAAAACAAAGTCAGGAAGTTGTACAAGCCTGTAATAAAATTGAAAACATCATTTTCCCAAATTACTATCCGGAATTTTCATCAGAGAAAATCATTACAATGGATTGGATGACAGGGATTCATCTTTCTGAATTTACGGCTAAAAATACAGATCAGGAAGTTGGCGATAAAATAGGGCAGGCGCTTTGGGACTTTTACATGTACCAAATTCACGTTTTGCGAAAAGTACACGCAGATCCGCATCCGGGAAACTTTTTGGTTAATGATGAAAACCAATTAATTGCTTTGGATTTTGGCTGTATGAAACAAATTCCTGAGGATTTTTACACGCCATATTTTGAGTTAATCAATAAAAATGTAATTACAGATGAAAAACTTTTTAATGAGAAATTATTCGAATTAGAAATTCTGCGTCCAGATGATTCACCTTCAGAAGTGGAATATTTCACCGAAATGTTTCATGATTTATTATCACTTTTTACCAAACCTTTTCAAAACGAAACTTTTGATTTTGCCGATGAAACTTTCTTTGAAAGCATTGCTAAATTAGGCGAACGTTTCTCAAACGATACGAATCTTAAAAAAATGAACGGAAATCGTGGTTCTAAGCACTTTATTTACATGAACCGTACTTTCTTCGGACTTTATAATTTAATGTTCGATTTGAAAGCGAAAATTGTGGTTGATAATTATTTGAAGTATTAAGAATTGTTTCTTTTGTTTCAGGTTTCAAGTTTCAGGTTATTAGATTGAAAACAATTGTTGTCTTCCTGAGCGAAGTCGAAGGACTGCAAAGTAAGGACACACAGTATGGATAAAGCATGCGATCCTTCGACTTCGCTCAGGAGGACACACTGGATGTAACTTGAAACTTGAAACCTGAAACAAAAAAAACTTATTTCAAAATCCCCGCTTTATATGTCGCAATCGCGCGATCTCTCGCAAAGGCATGATCAACCATAGGTTCGTTATAACCAAAATCAAACTCAGGAATCCATTTGCGGATGTATTCTCCTTTTTCGTCAAATTTCTTTTGTTGGATTTCAGGATTAAAAACTCTGAAATAAGGTGCGGCATCGCAGCCTGTTCCCGCAGCCCACTGCCAGTTTCCTACATTTGAAGCGAGTTCGAAATCCAGTAGTTTTTCGGCAAAATAAGCTTCGCCCCACTGCCAGTTAATCAATAAATGTTTGCATAAAAAACTAGCCACAACCATACGAACGCGATTGTGCATATAACCCGTTTCGTTTAACTGACGCATTCCGGCATCGACCATAGGATATCCGGTTGTTCCGGAACACCAGCGTTTGAAATCTTCTTCATTATTTCTCCATTGAATTCCGTCGTAAGCTGATTTGAAATTATGATTGACACAATTGGGAAAACTGAACAGAATCTGGATAAAAAATTCTCTCCAAATCAATTCGCTTAAAAAAGTCTGATTTTTTCGATTTGCCCAGTTTACTAATTTCCGAATACTCACGGTTCCGAAACGTAAATGCGGCGAAAGATAAGATGTACTGTCAAGAGCCGGAAAATCTCTTGTTTCTTTATAATTGGCAATTTGTGTTAAGTTGTGTGGCTGAACTTTTATCGTACTTCTTTCAAAACCAATTGCTGCTAATTCAGGAAATGTAAATTGATTTTTTGCAAAATTAGATTGAAATGAAACAGAATCATATTCTGGAGCTGATCCTGAAAAATGATATTTCTCCAACCATTTATTTTTATAAGGCGTATAAACTGTGTACGGAAGTCCGTCGGCTTTTGTGATTTCTTTTTCTTCGAAAATAACGTGATCTTTAAAAGAGAAACATTCGATATTATTTTCTTTTAATAAGGAACAAATTGCAGTATCACGTTCAATAGCAAAAGGCTCATAATCTTTGTTGAAGAATACGTTTTGAATGTCGAATTCTTCCAGAAGCGATTTCCATACGTCTTTTGTTTTTCCTTTTTTGATTAAAATCGAAGACTCAAAAGTATTTAATTCAGTATTTATTTTTTGAAGTGAATCGTAAATGAAGCTTACTCTGGCATCGTTTTTTGGAAGATTATCCAGAATATCATCATCAAAAATAAATAATGGAATTACAGGAAAATTGGATTGTAAGGCGTGAAATAATCCGGTATTGTCTTCTAAACGCAAATCACGTCTGAACCAGAAAAAGGAAACTTTTTGTTTTGTCATTTTATAATTTTCGCTTGACGAATATTTTGTATTGTGTGTGGTTTTTTAAACACATAGAAACATAGGTTTTATTTTTCTTGTGAAAGAATATGGAAAGAAACTAGTTTCTCACACATAGCTATGTTTGTTTATGCAAGTGAAACGCCTTTTCTAAGCAATATAAACTAAGTTTCTATGTGTTTAAAATAAATATTTATATGCTTTTTTGTTCGGCATTAATCTGAATAATCCTTGGCTGTGATTTTGAATTAAACAATTCCTCGATTTTGTTATAACGGAAATCAAAAATCGTTTTTAGTTTGTTCTTCACCACCAACCGATTCATAATTCTTCCTAATATTCCGAGTGGGAGCGCATAATGAACAATGTCTGTCATTTTGGTTCCGCCGTCGATTGTTCGTTCAAAAAAGTGTTTGTGATGCCATAATTTATAAGGACCAAAACGCTGAACATCGATAAAATAATTATTTTCTTTGCAAGCTGTGATTTCGGTAACCCACGAAATTTTGATTCCTAAAAGCGGTCGCAAAGTATACGTTATAATTTGTCCGTGATACATTCGCTTTTCGTCAAAATCCTTGATTTCAAAATTCATATTGTCGAGTGTAATCGTCTGTAGGTTTTTTGGACTGGAGAAAAAATCCCAGCAGTCTTCGACCTTGGCGTTTACATATTGTACGGTTGCTATCTTGTATAATTTCATCTTCTAACTAAATCAATTGTTACAAATGTATCTTTGGGAACGCCCAAATAAACTACATTTTATAATATTTTAAGGGTACAAACAACATTCCGAAACATTCTCCTTTTTCTTTATTTAGGTGTTTGTGGTGTATTTTATGCGCCTTTCGGAGTCCGATGAGGTATTTGTTTTTGGTGTTTTTGAACCATTTAAATCGCTGATGAATTAATACATCGTGAATTAAAAAATAACAAGCTCCGTAAAGCGTAATACCGCAGGCAATAAAAAACAAATAATTGAACCCGCCCTGAACTCCAAAATAAAATAAAAGAATACTCGGCGTCGCAAAAATGACAAAGAAAATATCATTGCGCTCAAAAGTATGCTCGTATTTTGGCTGATGATGATCGGCATGAAAATACCACATAAAACCGTGCATTACATATTTGTGCGTAAGCCAGGTAACACATTCCATAAACAGAAAAACGCCTAAAAAGATTAAAAAAGAAATCATTTTATAAATGTTGTTATTAAAATTATGATTTAAAATCTGTAGAGTTTAGCTTTAGTTTATAAAATATTGACTCTAAAGATTATTTTTTTGTTATTGTGAGTTCTCTCATTTTTGTCATCCTGAGCGAAGTCGAAGGACCGTAAGCAGCTCCGCAATCTAAAGTGACAATCTTTGTAGAGCTTCTCGCGTTCCTTCGACTTCGCTCAGGATGACAAACTGTTGGCTTAACCGCAAGCATAGCTTGAAAAATCATACTAATTTCAATTTATACGTCACAAACGACTGCGCTAAAAGCCCGGCTTTTGTATAATTTGAAACCCGGATTCTTGAATTTCCAATTTCATGAGACGGCGTATTTTTTAGTTTTTTAAGCAGTTTTCTGTAATAAACATAAGCGGTATAAACTCCAAATTTAGCTTCAATTGGCAGTTTTACAATTCCCTGATAAGCAACACGAAAATCTTCTTCGATTTCTTTGATGATCTGCGCTTTTGAATCTTCGTTGAAATTGTTGAGGTTAACGCCCGGAAAATAAGTTCGGTTTAAGATGGTATTGTCATCTTTTAAATCTCTCAAAAAATTCACTTTCTGAAATGCCGATCCTAATCGCATGGCTTCGCTTTTTAACTGCTCGTATTTATGTTCTTTTCCCGATACAAAAACCTTTAAACACATTAAACCCACAACATCGGCAGAACCGTAAATGTAATCTGCATATTCTGCTTGTGTGTTGTAAGTTGATTTTATAAGGTCGAGTTTCATGCTTTTTAAAAATGCCTGAACCAGATCGTCGGTAATATTATATTCTTTCACCGTATGCTGAAAAGAATTTAAAATAGGATTTAGGCTGATTCCTAATTCCATTGCTTTGTAATACTCTTTTTCGAAATCGTCGATAAGATATTCTTTTTCAAAATCATGAAAAGAATCTACAATTTCATCAGCAAAACGAACAAATCCATAAATGCTGTAAATGGCATCGCGAATGCTTGGTGACAGCATTTTTACGGCAAGTGAAAAAGAGGAACTGTAGTTTTTGGTAACTAATTTGCTGCATTTAAAAGAAACGGCGTCGAATAGTGATTTCATTTTTAAGATCTTAAAGATTTTTGAATTAATTCAGCGGCTAGTTTTCCTGAAATTAATGCAGGAGGAACACCTGGCCCGGGAACAGTCAATTGTCCTGTGAAATATAAGTTACGTACTTTTTTGCTTTTTAGTTTTGGACGCAAAAATGCCGTTTGCAATAATGTGTTGGCCATTCCGTAAGCATTTCCTTTGTAGGCGTTATAATCTGCTTCAAAATCGTTTTTACAGAATGATTCCTTAAATATAATGCTATTTCTGATTTCTTGTTGCGTAAGCAGCTCGAAACGAGTAATTATCTTTTCAAAATATGTTTCTCTTAGTGTTTCGTTATCTTCAATTCCGGGTGCCAGCGGAATCAGGAAAAATCCGGTTTCCATTCCGTCGGGCGCAGCGGTTTGATCTGTTTTAGACGGAAAGTTGGCATAAAATAACGGAGCTTCCGGCCATTTTGGATTATCATAAATATCTGCCGCATGCTGATTAAAATCGACATCAAAAAATAAAGCATGATGCGAAATGTTGTCAATCTTCTTATTGAAGCCTACAAAAAACAGGAGAGAAGACGGTGCAAAGATCCGGCTTTCCCAGTATTTTTGAGAATAAACCTGATGTTTTTTTTCCAGTAAAGTTTCGGTATGTTGATAATCTGCACCGCTTAAAATTATATCAGCATTTATAATTTCGCCGTTGATAACAATTCCTGTCGCGGTTTTATTTTCAACGATTATTTTTTCAATAGGAGAATTTGTTTTGATAGTAACGCCAAGTTCTACAGCTAATTTTTCAATTCCTCGAATAACATCAAACATTCCGGTTTTAGGATGCCAGGTTCCGAGTCCGAAATCGGCATAATTCATAAAATTGTAAAATGAAGGCGTTTTGGTTGGCTTTGCTCCGAGGAATAAAACAGGAAATTCAAGAATTTGAATCAGTCTTTCATTTTTAAATTTCCTGCGAATATCAGAACTCACATTGCTAAAAAACTGATTGAGTTTTAACGCGCTTTCTTTTGTAATTAATTCTAAAGGAGAAACTCCGGGACGATAAACCAAATCTTTTATAGCAATATCATAATTGCTTTTGGCTTGATTGATAAAGGTTTCCAGTTGTTTACCGCTTCCTTTTTCAATTTCTTCAAATGTGGCTTTAATGTCTTCCAAATTATCATAAATGCTGATAAAATCATTTATTCCAAAATAAACACGATAGGCAGGATTTAGTTTTATAAGCTCGTAATAATCGGATGGTTTTTTATTGAAGTCATTAAAAAAACGTTCAAAAACATCTGGCATCCAATACCAGCTTGGACCCATATCGAATGTGAAACCCTCTTTTTTGAATTGTCTTGCGCGGCCTCCAATCGTTGGATTTTTTTCATAAATAGTGACCTTGTTTCCTTGTTGTGCCAAGTAACATGATGCGGCTAACGAAGAAAAGCCCGAACCTATAATTGCAATAGTTTTTGTCATTTTTGTTTAATAAATATACAAAAACTTTGAACAAAATATTAAATTGTTTCCATTGTTTCTTCCATCGAATCAAAAATACGGATTCTATCCGGCAGGTTTTTTTGATCAATATGTTCGACCATTTTACCCATAAGCCAGATTTCATTATTTTTTTGCAGCAGTTTTTGCCCCATTGACTTGACATATTGGTTAATAACGCCTCGATCCGGCTGGATTGTCATGAAAGATACAAAAGTAATGTTTTCAAAATGCTTGGTTAAATCCTGCAGGTTTTCAATTGGCATACTTTCACCTAAATAAATGGTTTTGTAGCCTTTAGATAAAATTTCATATTGAAGATAAAGTAATCCTATTTGATGAATTTCATTTAATGGAAGGGAAAGAACAAAGATTCTGTCTGTTTTTGTTGGTTTTTGAATCTGAAGGCTTTCGGTATAAATTAAGATTTTCTGTTTGATCAAATGACTCATAAAATGTTCATTTGCAGGCGTAATCGTTTCCGACTGCCACAATAATCCCAATTCTTTTAATAAGGGTAAAAAATGTTCTTTAAAAACTTCTTTGAACGTTTTTTCAGAAATAAGCCAGTCAAACGTATTGAAAAACAGTTCCTGATCAAAATTCATCATCGCCATTTTAAAAGAGGTAATGGCGTAATTTTGAGAGTTTTTCTTCGAAATAATTTCACGTACCAACTGCGGAATTTTTTCTTCCGGGTAAGTTGCTATTTTAGAAATTTTATAACCGTATTCGTGTAATAATGTGATGTTTAGAAGTTTCTGAAGGTTTTGCAGATTATAAAGTCTGATATTGGTATCAGTACGCATTGGCTCCAAAATGTTATATCTTTTTTCCCAAATGCGAATCGTGTGTGCTTTTATTCCGGATAAATTCTCAAGATCTTTTATACTGAAAACAGTTTTTATATTGTTTACCATTTGATACGATTATGTAAACAAAAGTAAAATAAAATCTCAAAAAACCTTAAAAACTTGAGAAAAATGATTCTTTATGAGAAGTTTGTAGTATCAAACTGATCTAATTTGTCTAAATGTAAAATAGTTTTAGAGCCGTCTTTGCTTCGGTTGTACATAATTTTGAATTTTGCACCGTAAATGATTTCGCTAAAAGTATACGAAGTTCTGGCTGCCACGGTATTACTAAACATATCATCAAAAGTGGTGATAAAAACTAAAATCTCGCCGTGTGTGTTTTTAAAATCTTCTTCGGTAAAAGTGTACAATGGGCTGTTTTCATCAATGGGATGAACTAATGTCCAGCTTAGCGAAAGCGCATTTATACGATCTATTTCGAGGTTAAGACTATAGAATTTATTTACTCTTTGTCCATTTTCTTCAACGCTCATTCCTAAAGTCACTTTTGCTATTGCATCTGTAAAATTGGTGTTTTTAAAAGGAACAAGTCGTATCATTAAACCTTTGCCTTCTCCGTAAGGAGAAATTAAAGCATTGTGCGAAAATTTTAAAAAAGCAGTTGGTTTGCTGAATCTTCCAAAGAATAAACCCGTTGCAATGGCAAAACTGAGCAAACCAATTAAAGCCTCGGCTGCAGATAAAGCACTTGTAAGGAATCCGGTTGGGCTGATATGTCCGTAACCAACGGTTGTAAAAGTCTGTGCACTAAAAAAATAAGCCTGTCCAAACTGTGTTAAAAGACTTCCGGATGGTGAAATTCCGTCCAGATGTTCAATCCCGATGGCGTAATAAACAACCGCAAAAATAAAATTGATTATAATATAGAAAGAGAATAAAATGAGCATGAATTTCCAGTTGGGCATATCGATCATGGTATGATACCAGCTTATTCTTCGAAGCAGGTTCATACCTCTTTTTTCGATATTTGGAGTTCCGTTTTTATTTACAAATCTTCCGCCGTAGCTTCCGGCATTCGTGCCAAATCCTGAATTTTTATCTGTTTGAAGGTTATTTATTTTTCTTAAAAGTGACATGCAGTTTTTACTGTTATTGTTTGATTACCTTTTTGGTGCTGTATCCATTTTCATTGGAAATCGAAATATAGTAAATTCCTTTTGGATACAAACTCCAATCTGATTTTATTGTATTAGAATCTTGTTTAGATTCATACAACAAACGTCCCAGCACATCATACACTTTGTAATTTAAAATTGGTTTGCTCGCCTGAATGGTTAATGTGTTTTTTACCGGATTTGGATATAAAACCGCATTTTTCAATTCAACACTTTCAGGAATAGATAAATTATTATCTGATGTTGCAATCCAGCTCGAAGCCAGCGCATTGTCAAGTTCTGTGCTTGAAAGTTGTAAATAACTTCCGTTTCCATCTGCATTTGGCCACGGAGATACATTTGTATATTCAACAGAATCGATTGTGTTTCCAAAACCATCTGCTAAAATTATTTTTTGTGAGGTATTGGATAAGTTGCGTGAGAATTGCCCAAAAGAGGTTACTCCGTATTTAGATTCAAAAGTGGTTTTATTGCTTGTAATATAAATACCCTGATTTGCCGCTAATGTTGAATTGGCAGGAAATTGATACGAAAGCCCCAATTCGCTTAAATAAATACCAGTTAAATTAACGGTGGTGTTTCCTGTATTTTTAATTTCTATAAATTCCAGATCATTGCTGGTTGGAAAAGTGGCCGAAACTCCGGGATTGTAATTTATTTTTGTGATAACAAGCGAAGGTGTTTCAATATTACTGCAGGTGCTAAAACTTCCTAATTGGCCTGTTATCCATGAAATTCTATTGGATAAAAATGATTTTAGATTGCTAATTTCAAGTGCATCGTTTGGAATTGTTCCCCATTTTTGATTTTCTCTTGCTTTTGCTTCGCTGATATAATTTACAGTTTCGTCTATAAACTGGGTAAGGCTGTTGTAGTTTAAAGGCTTTCCTTGCAGTGTAAGTTCATTCCATCTTTTAGTGAAATAGCATTTAAAAGTAGTGTCATTAAATAAATCCTGCCAAAATCTGGCACCTTCATTATCTCCGTTTGAAAATTGCCAAACATCGTATTTACTTCTGTCAAATCCCCAGCTAAATAAGTCATTTCCGTATGTTAGGTTAAAATCCCAAATAGGGCCGGCACGCAGTTTTCCTTGTTTGTCTTTATGAAAATAAGTGCTGTATTGATAACTGTCGACATTTGAAGCTAATTCGGCCAAAATCATATAATCAACAAAAGAGGGAACATCAATAATCGATGAATATCCTGTTGCTAAATCAATATTATGTGCGGTGGTTGTAATTTCCAGATTTTTAAACTGGTTTTTAATATAATCATTTTGCTCAATAGTAACGTTCTCCGGTTTTGGCAATTCATGAATAAAATCGACAGAAGAACCAGTATACGAAGACATTGTCCAGGCAACAGGATCTCCGCCTGTTGTTTTATCGGCTTTTGTAATATAACCTCCGCTCACATTTGGAAGTGTATTATCAGTATCAGCCATTTTAATGACATTTACTCTGTTAACGTTCGATTTTACTTTTTCCTGTAAAATATACAATCCTTTGTATTCATTGTTAATGACAACTTCGCAATAAACGGTTCTGGTGGCATAATCGCCAATTTGTCGGGATAAATTATACGAAATATAATCGCGAATACAAGAAGGGTCAAAAGCTAATGAATTTAAAATCCAGTCATTTTCAACCGGCATTCCCAGTAAACTTACATTGTTATTGCTGGTATTATTGGCTTTTAAAGTTGTAAATCCGTACGGTTTTTTAGGAAGAGACTGTGAAGACGATCCTCTCAGCTCGATGCCAATTCTTCCGTTATAATTTAAATAGGCGGCAGTATTGCTGTCGGTTAAATAATTTCTAGTTCCGTCTGGTCTTTTAATAATTTTCATCGATGCCAAAACTTTTGGATCATCCGGAATTTCTATTGGCTGATTTGTATTGGGATCAATATCAGTATTGATAATGACAATGGGTAAATTACTGTCTGTAAAGGTTTGTGATTTTACATTGGCTGTAAAAAGAAAAACTAATATAAAAAAGGTATAAGTTGTGTAAGTTTTTGAAAAGTAGTGTTTTATCATGGTTAGGTTAGTTTTGTAACAAATGTAACAACTAACCAGATTATTAAAAAATGGGCACTATTTTTTTATGAATTAGATATAAAAAGTAATCTGCAAAGCCATTCTTTTGCAGATTACTTTTTGTTAACACAAATTTGATTTATTATTTACAAAAAGTGCTTTTGTTTTTTATAGCACTTTGGCTTCCTAATTCGATTGCTTTTAGGAAATCTTTGCAGGAATTTGCCTTGTCTCCAATTTTATTGTAAGCTAAACCTCGTAAATTGTAAGCAACATAATCTCTTGGGTTTAATCCAAGAGAAGATGTACAGTCTTGGATAGCTTCGTGGAATTTTGAAAGTTTGAAGTTTACGTTTGCACGGCCCGTAAAAGCATCGGCATTCATATCGTCAAGTTCAATTGTTTTGCTAAAGTCGGCCATTGCGCCTTGTAAATCATTCAATTGGTATTTTGCAACGCCACGATTTTGATACGCTTCAACAAATTTAGAATTTTTGCGAATGGCTTTTGTGTAATCAACAATTGCGCTTTTGTAATTTCCAGTTGCAGCTTTGTTAAAAGCTTTATTAAAATAAATTTCTGCGGTTTGTGACCACGACGAAAAGCTTATCATAATAAATGATAATAATAGTAGGTTTTTCATAAAACTAATTTGGGATTAGCAGGTTAATTATTCTTCAAACGAATTTAGCAAAGTTTTGTTTTTGTGAAAGAATTCTTTTGTAAAATAATTACTAATTATGAATTATGAATTATGAATTGTGAGTTGTGAATTGTGAGTTGTATTTTGGATAATACTTATTTTTTCTCTGTTCCTATTAAATACAGTACAACTCCAGGACCAGATTTTATACGGTTAATCTGCCAGTTGTAAGATTTTGTATTATGTAGGTCTTTTATAAGATCGTTCATTTCTTCGACAGAATAGGTTCTTAGAGAGGAAACAATGCCATCCCATAAAACGAAAAGAGGAATTATAGGAATGAAGTACGTAAAAATAATTCGGCCAATTTTAAAAGGCCTTATAAATAGCGTAGTCAATAAAACACTTATGGGAGAAAAAATCATGGCTGCGATACTGGCAAAGCTTCTTTCCTGAACTTCAAAAATTGCAATTGGAGATTTAGAATCTATTGCATTTTGCAAAATCTGTTTGGCATCGTTTGGTTTAAAATGATGTAAGGAAAGGAATTGAGTTCTCAGTCCGTTTAATTCTGCAGGAACATTTCGTGCATCGACAGAATGACTTATATATTCAAAATTATCAGCTTGTTTTTTAGTGTATTCAAAAGCTGGAATATTTGGGTAATAATCGGTTAGAATGATTTTTAAATTTGGGATTTCTTTTTTTAATTCACCATTTAACCAAATGAGTCCGCCGCCACCGCCAGAAGCAAGGTCAATAATTGTTGTTGTATTGTTGGCTTTTAAAATATTTACAAGTAGAGGAACAACAGGTTTGTACATTCCGGTTTTGTTCGACAGGAATTGCAAAAAGTCGGTTATGTAGTTTCTTAAAAAAACAGGAAACCATTTTTGATCTTCAAATTCAAATAAATGTATTCTTGCCATACGTTTATCTTTTAGTGAATAATTTTGGAGAAATTTAGTCTGTAATTTATGATGAATTTACAAAAAAGTTTGAAAATGATATATTTAAAATTTCCGATTTAGAATTTGAACACAATTACGCTTAAAATAAAAAAGCACAAAGAAATCTTTGTGCCTTTTATAATTATAGTTTAAGATATTATTCATACCATTGAAGCCAAGGTGTTTTTGTATCAAAATTATCGATACCCATTAGCTTACCGTTTTTATACATTCTAATATCAGTAATAGCACCCATAGTACCTACGTTATGTATATAAAAAGTTTTTAATCTACTTATTCCTGATGGCATTTTTAAACCAGGAGTACTCAAAATGAATTGACCATTTTTAAGATGGAATCTTATAGTCCTGTCTCTTTCAAAAGAATTATTGGTAGCCCTATAATCATTTACATAGGGATCTGCTGAATAACGATAAATTTCACCTAAAGTGTTTGTAAATACAGCAGGTTTGTTAAGACCTTCCATTGGAACAATGCAACTCATATATTTACTTGGACCTCCAAGTCCTCCATTCCATAATCGTAATTCAATTCCTTTTTCGGTATTTAAAGGATAAGAATTGTTTTTACTTGATTCTATTCTTACTCTTACCTCAAAAGTTAAATCCCCTTCTAAATCAATTCCTTCATTATTAGAAGGTAAGAAATAACTTAGATCTAATACTGGGTTGTTATATAGCTCATAATTAGGCTTTATTAAATCATTATTCCAGTTAAATTCACCATTGTTAATAAAAGGAATTGATTGACCATTTGCAAATTTAAATTTTATATTATCTGCAGAATTACTTATGTCCTTGATTAGGATAATATTAGGTTCGATAGTGCTTTTGTATGTCAATGGATTATCTTTTTGTAATACATACACATCACCATGCATAGCTTCATCTATTTTGCTGTAAGTAGCCCAGATATATCCATTTTCGCCCCAGTCTGATCCCCAAGAATTAAGAAGTCTAAAGGCTTGTTTTTCATCATCGTAACCAGTTAAAACAACGGCATGGTTTCCATAAAATGCAGAGTTATTTTTGTCCCATAATCGAATAGAACGGGAAGTAAAATCTCTATCGACCTCCATTCCAATTAAGACTGGATTTCCATTTGCTATTTGTCTTTTCATATCTTCTATTGTGCCTCTAAAGCCATCTGGTGTTCTTATTACAGCATAATCAAATATTCTGTTTTTTGGTGCATTATTTTGTTGAGATGTATTAGGAAGAACGCCGCAGCTTACGAATCCCATATCTGTATAACTAGGTGTTCCTTCTGTTTTTACAGCGTCTAAGGCTTCCCAAAAATAAACACCGTTACCACAATTGTTCATGTCAACTTTATACTTTTCGTATATGTAATCTCCACTAGGATAAACACTAAAGTCGGGGCTTCCGTTGGCTAATCTTTTTGACTCACTTTTTAATAAAGTAATAGCATGGGCGATTGAATAAGGAACACAGGAACCCTTTGAGCCTTGGTTAAGAGCAGCGGGCAGTTCTGGCAGCTCATAACGCGCAGGAATAGCTTCTTTTCTGGTAAGCGAAGATGTTTTTAAAGTTCTAAGCTGTGCCAGCTGCTCAGGAGTAGACGGAATATACCCTGTTGCTCTTTCTTCTTCAATTAAAGTACTGTCATTTTTTGCATTTAACGGAAGTTCATCTTTTTGGCAAGAATGAATCAACAATAAGGCGCAAAATACTCCTGCTAATTTTAAAAATTTTGTTTTCATAAAAAGGTATTAATTAATTTGATTAGCAGCTAATATAATAATTACCTTATATTTTAATTGTTAAAATGTAATATTTAACTTATAAAAAGATATAAATTATAATATAAGATATATCTTAAAGAATGATGTGCTTTTTGAAATTTTGATACTGATGTATATTTTGAAATAGATGAAAAAAAGCAAATAATAAGTGAAACCTGAGAAATAATAATTCATGTTCTGTTACTAAAAAACATATCATACATTTGTCTAACAACAAGCAAAATAAAAAATAGTGAATCAAAAATTACGTCTAATAATTTTCTTTTTCTTCATTCTTACAGGGCAGGTGTCGAACGCTCAAAATGCTAAGATTGATAGTTTGAAAAGAGTGCTTATTTATACTAAAATTGATACTTCAAAAGTCAATGAGTATAATAAAATAGCCGATTTGTATAAAGAAATCAATCCTGATTCAACCTTGTTTTATGCTCAAAAAGCTGCAAGTTTAAGTTTGAAATCTGATTTTACTTTTGGACTTGCTACAGCTTATGTCAACAAAGGAAATGCCTCAATCATTTTAGGAAATTACCCAAATGCTTTAAAATATTTTCAAACTGCTCAATTAGAATTTAGAAAGCTTTTAAAAGAAGATTCCAGTAAAAAAGTAAAAAGCGGTCTGGCGCGTGCTTATGCGAGTTCTGGCGTGGTTTACTCGGAACAGAGCAATCAAATTTTGGCATTAAAAAATTACGAAGAAGCACTGCAGTTATATCAGGAAATTGACGAACAAGCCAATGTTTCTAAAGCACTTAATAATATCGGGATTATTTATAAATCGCAGTTAAATTATCCAAAAGCACTAGAATACTTAAAGAAAGCTTCTAAAATTCAAACTGAAACTGGAGAAAAAAATGCAGCCGTTACACTAACCAATATTGGTGCGATTTATTTTGAAACGGGTCAAAATAAAAATGCGATTCAGTATTATAACAAAGCTAAAAGGCTTTTTGAGAATACAGACAATACAAGAGGATATGCACTTTTGTGTAATTATTTAGGCGATTATTACAGGAAAGAAAACGATTTAAAATTGGCCAATGACTATTATACGAAGTCATTGAATTTATATGAAGAATTACAGAATAAATTCGGGGCTTCACTTTCTTTATACAATATCGCAGGTTTACTTCAAGATCAAAAGAAATATAAAGAAGCAATGCCTTTTGCAGAGAAATCTCTTGCTTATGCAAAAGAAATAGGTGTTCTGGATCAAACCTATCATTCTGAAAAATTGTTAAGCGAATTGTACGAAGCTTTAAATGATCCAAAAGCGGCATTAGAACATTATAAAAATTATGTACAAGCGCGAGACAGTATTATTAATGAAACTACCAGTCAAAAATTTGCATTGGCAGAAGTTAATTACGAATACAGAAAAAAGGAAGCTTTATTGTCTGAAAAGAATAAAAGACAGATTCAATTTGTTATTTTCTCCATTTTAGGTGCTTTACTTTTAATTGCTTTGATATTGGTGATTTATAATAGGATGCAGGTTAAACGTCAGCTGACTTTGAAAAAAGAAGTGGCAGAGTACGAACAAAAAGCACTGCATTTACAAATGAATCCGCATTTTGTATTTAATTGTTTGAGTTCGATTTCGAGTTTTATTGTTCAGAATGGAACTGATTCGGCATTGAAATATTTGTCTAAATTCTCCAAATTAATGCGCCTTACACTCGAATATTCAAAAGGTTCATTAATCCCGATTGATAAAGAAATTGAAAGCCTTCAGAATTATCTGGAATTAGAAAAACTCCGCTTTCATGACAAATTTGAGTTTGAAATAAGATCAAGCGAAAGAGTCGAATTTAATATGGGATTACCGCCTTTGTTGATTCAGCCATTTGTAGAAAATGCGATTCTTCACGGAATTGTTCCTAAAGATGGAACCGGAAAAATTGAAGTTGATTTTGATGTTGAAAAAGAACAGTTGATCTGCACGATTAAGGATGATGGAATTGGTTTATCTGAATCGAAACATTTAAAAGAAAACTCGGTTACAGCCCATAAGTCAATGGCTTTGGGGATTACAAAAAAGCGTTTGGAAATCATGGAATCCATAACCTCCAAATCGGCTCAAATAGAAATTACCGAATTACAATCAGAAAATAAAAAAACAGGAACAAAAGTCGTTCTGCGTCTGCCTGTTCAATACATACCTTAATTTTTTAATAAATGATAACAGCAGTATTAATAGAGGACGACAAACATTTGAGAACGGGTTTAAAAGCGCTTTTAGAACGTTATACAAATGATATTTTAATTATTGGCGAAGCCGAAAGTGTAAAAACCGGAATTGCCGTTATTGAAAAATTAAGGCCTCAGGTTATTTTTCTGGATATTCATTTAACCGACGGAACTGGTTTTGATATTCTCGAAAGATTAAATAAAGTAAACGGAAAACTAAATGCTCACGTCGTATTTATCACTGCGCATGAACAATACGCTGTAAAAGCATTTAAATTTAGTGCTCTTGATTTTATCTTAAAACCTGTTGATCCGGAAGAATTGCAAGATACAATGGCAAAAATTAAAGAAGCTGTTGGAAAAAACAATTCATTCGAAAACATTGATTTACTGCTGGAAAACATCCGAAAAAAAGTGGACAATTTTAAACGTATAGCACTTTCTACCAGCGATGGAATTCATTTGTTTGAAGTTTCGGATATCATTCGTTGTGAAGCAAAAATTAATTACACGCAGTTTTTTATTAAAAATCACAAACCCATATTAATTTCTAAAACGCTTAAAGAATACGAAGAATTACTTTCAGAACATGGTTTTGAGCGCATTCATCAATCGCATTTAATCAACCTGTCTTATCTGAAATCTTATATCAAAACAGATGGCGGTTATGTGATTATGGCTGATAATTCGAATATTCCGATTGCACAGAGCAAGAAAGAAAAACTACAGGAATTAATAAATGCTCTTTAACGATTTCCCCAAAAACCAAAATATCACTAATTATGAGAAAAAAATTACTCCTATTTTTACTGTTCTTCACAGTAATACTAAAAGCACAGATTTTAAATTTTACCGATCCAACATTTAAAAACATGCTTGTAAATGGCGGTGCGGCAAATTTTACAGCTTATTCTGGCGGCGTTGCTGTTACAAGAATCGATACTAATTTTGATAATCAGATTCAGGTTTCAGAAGCGGCTTTAATCGATAAACTTTGGATAGAAGGAACCAATGCTTATGCTGTGACTAATATTCAAGGAATTGAAGGATTCACGAATGTGACAGAATTAGGTTTTAACGGTATCAGCACAACTTCGATTAATTTAAGCGGTATGCCAAACCTAAAAACGATTTATATAAAAAGTCCAACCTTGGCTTCTGCAACGGTTTCAGGAATGAACGGATTAACAGGAGTTACTTTTATGGAAAATCCGTTGATGACTTCGTTGACTATTTCAAATTGCTTGAGTCTTACTAATATCGTGGCGCAGCAAAATCCGGTTTTTTCTGCATTAAATTTCAGCGGTCTTTCAGCTTTGAACCAATTGTATTTAGAAGATAATGTTTTAACTGAACTTGATTTAACAGGCTGCCCAAATTTAGAATATTTTAATGCCGTAAATAATAAACTAACAACATTAAATGTTTCGGGATTAACAAAATTGACTACTTTTTTAATAACAGATAATCCAACTTTAGAAGATATAAATGCTTCGGGATGTACGCTGCTTAATTTTCCGCAGTCTACTTTTCCTTCTAATCAGCTATTGAAAACAGCTGATTTTTCGGATTGCTCCAGTTTACAAAATCTTCTAATTCAGGATAATCTGCTGACTACTTTAAATTTATCTGGCTGCAGTTCGTTACAGGGATTAAATGTGTTTAACAATACATTGACAAATTTAAATCTCACAGGATGCTCGGCACTTTTGACTATTGAGTGTTCTAAAAATCAATTAACGGCTTTAGATTTGAGTTCGTCTCCAAATCTTACTCAACTTAGAGCAAACACAAATTCTATTTCGAATTTGAATTTGACAGGTACTGTGAATTTAAAAAATGTTTTTTTGGTTTCTAATCAAATTCCTTCGGTTGATCTTTCGGGAAATACAAATTTGGAAATTTTAGAATTGGATATTAATCCAACAGCAAATCTAAATCTTTCAGGATGCACGAAGTTGAATATTTTAAGCATTCAGAATGTTCCGTTAGTAACCGCCGACTTTTCAAATTGTAATGCTCTTAAAGTTATTAGTAATACCAGTGAAGCATTGAATTCAATAAATGTTCAGGGATGTAGTGCGCTTGAAACACTTGTACTTTTGGGGACAAATGTTCAAAAAGCACCCTTGACTTCGTTGAATCTATCTGGATTGACTAATTTAAAACTTTTAAACTGCAGTTATAATAACATCAATTCAGTTGATTTAACAAATTGCAGTGCATTGATAAATGTATTTTATTCTGATATGCCTTTAGCGACAGCTGATTTTTCTGATTCGCCAAATATTACGGTTTTAAATATTACTAAAACAGGATTACAAAATATTGATGTTTCGAATTTTTCAGCATTTCAATCTTTAACAGCAAACGATAACCCGAATCTAAAAATGGTATTTGCAAAAAACGGACGTGATGAAGATTTCTATTTTAATAGCGGAAATTCAAATTTAATTTTTGTTTGTCAGGATGATGCAAATGTAGCTGATACAAAAAGTTATTTGGTTGGTATTGGTTTACCGGCAGTTGTGGTAAACTCGTATTGCAGTTTTATTCCAGGCGGAAACTACAATACCATAACCGGAACAATTGCTTTTAATGTTGACAATAACGGCTGTGATGCTGCCGATTCTAAACAAGCTAACGTAAAAGTGAATTTAAATGATGGTTCTTCTCTAAGTTCGACTTTTACAGATTTGAGCGGGAAATATACTTTCTTTACCGATGCCGGAAATTTTAATATAACAACAGCGGTTGAAAATCCTGCTTTCTTTTCTGTTTCGCCAACAACACCAGTTGTTTCATTTGCAGATAACAACAATAACACCGCGCAGCAAAATTTCTGTGTAAGCGCATTAGGAACAAACAGCGATGCAGAAATCGTTATTGCGCCTATATATCCTGCAAAACCCGGATTTATGGCTTGGTATGAGATTTTGATACGAAATAAAGGAAATCAAACTCTAAATGGTACAGCTAATTTTACCTACAATCAAAATATATTGCATTATGGAATAGCAACGCTGGCACCAAACGTTCAAACTCCGGGTAATATTGGATGGAATTACGCTAACTTGCTTCCGTTTGAAAGCAGAAGAATTTATCTGGGATTAAATGTGAATACTCCGGTACAGGTTCCGCCGGCAAATTTGGGAGATATTTTAAACTTTACTGCTTCAATAAATCCAATTGCGGGAGACAGTAATCCGGCAGATAATCAATTTGTTTTTAATCAGGAAATAGTGGGTTCATTTGATCCAAATGATATTACTTGTTTAGAAGGTGAGAGCGTTTCTCCTTCAACAATTGGGAATTATTTACATTATGGGATTAATTTTGAAAATACAGGTACCGCTGAAGCCGAAAATGTGGTTGTAAAGGTTGTTATCGATGAAAGTAAATATGATATTAATTCGCTTCAGTTATTAGATGCTTCGCATGCAGTACATGTTATCATCAAAGGAAATACAGCCGAATTTATTTTTGCAAAAATTAAATTGAGTACCTCGAAAGCGCCGCCAGTTGGAGGTCATGGAAATATTTTATTTAAGATAAAAACACTGCCTTCACTTCAGTCTGGAGATGAGGTTGGACAAGATGCCAGTATTTATTTTGATTATAATGAAGCAGTTGATACAAATACGGCCGAAACCATTTTTAAATCATTAGGAAATAAAGATTTTGAAAAAGACAGCACTATAAATATATATCCAAATCCAACAAAAGGAGAGGTGTTTATTGATTGTGATAATACAATAAAAAGAATTGAATTGTTTGATGTGCAAGGAAGAATACTTCAGTCTGTAATTGAGAATAAAAACAGTTCGAAAATTAATCTATCGAATAAATCAAACGGATTGTATTTTATTAGAATAACGTCTGAAAAAGGAATCTCTGTAGAAAAAATAATTAAGGAATAAATTTAGGTTACAATTTTATTCTGATTTAAGAGCCTTTCAAAGTTTGATTACTTTGAGAGGCTTTTTTATTAAATTTTGAATTTTTCAATTCGTTTAGAATATAAATTAAAACCAAAAATTATTGCCCCCATAACGAATGGAACAAAGTGAGAAATTTGCCAAAAAAGATCAGTTCCAGTTTTCAATCCTTCATTTGATACTTCAAATATGCCTAATCCTATAAAGAATAAACATATAACGAATAAAACAAATTGGATTTTATAGTTTATCTTAATCATAGATCTTTATTTTCATAAGAAAAATCAACTAATTTAGCTTGAAATGCTTTAATAAAAAAATATCTTGTGAAAAGTAAAAGAAATCTTGAAATAAATAAACTTCGGTTTATAGAGGTTTATTAGGCTCTAGCGGTTTAAATTCAAAAGCACTAATTGATTCTGTATGGTTATTAATTCCTGCATTGAATTTTTTAAATCAGTCGGCATTGAATCAATTTCCTTTTGTTTGGTATGAAATTCATTTTCATCCTTATAATGCGTAATACTCACTAAAAGATTTTTATCTTGAAAAACAGGCAATCTTGGAAAATCATTTTCAGTCATTTCGCTTACCCAAAGCGTTACATCTTCTATTTTTAAATTTTTAAGAAAAGGAATATAAGCAGTATCAAATAAGTTAATAACCTTTTCAAGTGTATTATTACAAATATAAAAGTCTACAACACTAAATGTTTTATCCGTTTTTAGTAATTCGCTATTAATTTCTTTTTTTAACGGTCGTAACAAATAAACATTATCAGAGTTTATCATCATCTCGTTCGCGCCTTTGCCATATTCTTTCCAAGTTGTGCTATTGATATAAAAATCATTTAGAAAATCTAATCTGGTTTTCATATCAGTAAAACCACGAAACCAAACAAATCGGTCGTTTATATTATTAATTTTGAATTCTCCCAGCGTGTAGCCGCCTAATTCATTCATTGGAGCAACAAATTTCGAATGAAAATAATCGCGGAACTTATCCGTTAAATTTGGTTTTAATAAATAATTCCGGATTTCTAATACTCTTATGTTTTCTGAATCTTGTTGGGCTAAATTACTCATAGTGTTTTATTTATATGTATTAGTATCAGTTCGTGAGAAATTATAATGAATAACATAAATGATGCTGACTTTTTATATTCATTTTGTTTTAAACGCCTTAACAAATAAAGTAATTTAATATCTTTATCGCAAGTACGTACATTTTAGTTCTTTAGGATCTAAAAGTATACTATTGTTGATTATTAGTGTTTTATAAATAAATTATAATGGAGAAAAAAAATATAAAAGTATATTGCCCGGTTGATTATGCTTTTCAAAGAATAGGAGGGAAATACAAAGGAAGAATTTTGTGGTATTTAAAAGATGGTTTGATGAGATATGGTGAATTAAAAAAAGCTGTTGAAGGCATAACACCAAAAATGCTTACTCAAACACTCAAAGAGTTAGAAGCTGATGAGCTGATTTCAAGAAAGGTTTATCCCGAAGTTCCGCCTCGTGTTGAATATACTCTTATTGAAAATGGACAAGAATTAATTCCTTTTATCAATCAGATGAGGATTTGGGGAGAAAAGCAAATGGGTTTGAATAAATGATTCAATTGTTTTGATTTATTTTTCTTCAATTCGTATTTTGTCAATGCTTAATCTTACTCTAAATTTTTCTACCATTGTTAAATATTCGTGTCTGGAAAAATTGAATTCATCTAATTTATCAAACCATTCTACAGTTGAACCTGTTTTTTCAGCATCCCATTCTTTTGTTTTGTCAAGCCCAATTTGTTTCCATTGAATTAAGTCTCCACAATTTCTAATTTCGGCAACAATTAAAGTACATGAAAAGTCATTGTCATCAGGACACATTAAAATTGGACAAATAGACGTTTCATTTTTGTTTGGCAGAATTCTTTTCCAAGCAACTTCTTTTTCATCTTCTCTTTCCATCCAATGCACTAGAGTGGGAATTAGTCCTTTGTACAAATTATTAGGATAAAGCTCATCAAGTTTTTCATCTAGCCAATAACCGTCAATTTGATAGTTGAGAAAGTCCCAATAATCTTCGTAATCGCTTTGATCTTGTATTGCTCTTATTGTATTCATCTATTTGTTACTCGATAAATTTTAAGTTATGTATAAATTTGTATTGATGAAACTTTTATCAATCATACTTGTCTTTCTGTCTAAATTTCTCAGACAGGTTATTTACAGTCAAAAAATTGTATCCTATATCAATAATTTTGTCTCTGCATTTAAAATATCTCCCGTCAGTATTGATTATTTCTTTTTTGTTCTGATCATCGTTCCAAAATTCAATTTGGTATCTGCTTTCAAATTTATAAGCTGTTTCTTTGCCTTTTAATATTTCAGTTAAAAGATAAAAACTCTCAGATTTTGTAAGGACACAAATTTGATTTCCTTTTGTAAAGCCAATACTCCATATTGATAATAAAGGTTTTTCGACCTTTAAAGGAATCAGCTTTATTTGTTGATACAAATATCTAACAGGCACATAAGCCCAAATTAACGCTGATGGAGATTCTCTTCCATAATCACTAATAGATTTTACTATTTTATTATTTTTAATAAATGAAATAGTGACAGTTTCGTCATCAGTATGATTTGCAGAATAATTGTCTTCGAGATTTTTTATATCAGCTTTTTTAAAATTAGTTTGAATTTTTTGATATTCGTTTTTGGTAATCTTGGATTTAAAAATTCCATTTTTAGTATTATATTCCTGACCATAATAAATAACATTGCCATTATTATCAATGCTTATGTTTAATACGGGACAAGAACCATAACAACCGGAAGAAGAAACTATAATTTTATCATAGTTTTCATTTGGGTCTATTTTATATTTTGTTCTTGCATATTTTGCAAATATACTGTCACTAATTTCTGTTGTTAATGTGTCTCCAATAATTGAAGTTATTTTTTGATTTTCCCAAGTCTTGGTTGCTAAATCTAAAATTTTTAAACTATCGTTTTCGATTTTGTATTTAGTTTCAGTCCCTAAGAAAAAAGTCTTTCTATTTTCCCTTTCAACTGCCTCGATTCTTTTAAAATAACCGGATTTGTTTTCACATAAGTTATTTTCTGAAAAAATATATCCAGGTATGTGTCTGCCAAAAGGTGGAGGTGGTGGGAGTTTAATATCATCGTTTTTTTGGGGTCTTCTTTGATCTTCTGTTTTGATGTAAGTCCATTCGCCAATTATATCTTTACTTAATTGTGCGTCATTATTTTTTTGACAAGAGTATAAAATGAAAATAGTTAAAATGGATAGTGAAATTTTTTGCTTCATAAATTTATTTCTACGACTAATTATTATTGTCTTCAAGATTACAGTTTTGTAAATATAAATGATTTTTAAAGCAATATCTGGATAATTATATGAATTGGTTATTTGAAAAAATAAAAAAAGGGGAAACCTTTTAAATAAAGATTTCCGCTTTTCAGTGACCATGGAGGGATTTGAACCCTCACGCCCTTGCGAGCACCACCCCCTCAAGATGGCGAGTCTACCGTTTCTCCACATGGCCTAAATGCAAAAAAGGTCAAGTAAATTAATACTCGACCTTTTTGTGACCCGACTGGGGCTC
>NZ_DLHA01000046.1 GCF_002482975.1 Flavobacterium sp. UBA7680
TAATCTTTCCATTTATCAGGATATCCAATTTTAATGGTCAGTTTCTTTAATTTTTCGATTGCTTTTGTCTTAGTTTCTGCAGACATCCAAGGCAATGCATTGATTCTGTTTTCGTATGCTAACATTACATTCGCAATCATATTCTTTGCTTTGTCTTTTGCTTCAGCAGGAAATAATTTCTCAACGTAAAGTTTCCCTAAAGCTTCTCCGGTTGCACCGTTGATTACTTGTAAAGCTACTTCTTCACGAGGACGTTGTTTTAACGCTCCTGTTAATGTTTTTCCGTAGAAATCGAAATTAGCATTTTCAATATCAGTTGTTAAAGTTGAAGCTGTTCTGTTTAATAAAGTCCATTTAAGGTATTCTTTCCAGGCTTCTACTTTTTTCTCTGTTAATGTTTTTTCTAAAGCAATCATATAACGTGGCTGAGCTACATTTACTGTATCCAGTTTTGTCATACCAATTCCTGCGAAATATTTATCCCATTGAATTGAAGGCGTATTCTTTTTTAAATCAGCAACCGCAGTTGGATTGTATTGTTTTCTACGATCTCTACGCTCAACACGATCTAATCTCGGAGCAGACAATTCAACTTCTAAAGCCAGGATTTGTTTTGCACTTTCTTTTGCTTTTGCAGGAGATTCTCCAAGATATTGCAACATTCTTGCTACGTGTACTTCGTATTTTTCACGTTTTTCTTTCGAATCTTTATCATCTGCATTGTAGTAATCTTTATCAGATAATCCTAAACCACCCGGGCTTAAGTTCACTGAGTTTTTATTACTGTTTTTTGCATCAGCACCAACGTAAACAGAGAAGAAACCAATTCCGCCCTGAGGTTGCATTTCGATAAAGAAATTTTGCAAATCAGTTACGTTTTTAATCGCATCGATTTTCTTTAAATAAGGCTGAAGTGGTTTGATACCGTTTTTGTTACGGCCAACCGTATCCATAATCGTATTGAACAAAGCAATTGCTTTACCCTGATCTGTATTCGATTTGTACTTAGGATCTTTTGATGCCTCTTTTAAAATTGCAAGTGCATCGTTATCTGTCTTTTGACGTAATTCATTAAAACTTCCCCATGAGTTTCTGTCACTTGGAATTTCAGTTTTATCTAACCAGGCTCCGTTTACGTAACGAAAGAAATCCTGACCAGGACTTACTTTTGTATCCATATTAGAAAGGTTGATACCCGGTTCTTTTGGTTTTGCATTTTGCGCCTCGATAGTTACGCAGCATAGCATTGCTGAAAATGCACAAAACACAGATTTGTTAAGCTGTTTTATCATTTTTATTTATAGTATTAGTATATATACAAACATATTGTTATTATTTTGAAATCTATGTTAAATTTTATCAATAATTGATTCGGGAAATTACGATACAATTAAAACGTCTATTTTAACCCAAATTGTCTTCTAAAATTTTTAAAAGTTCACTTTTTCAAAGAATAACTTAAACAAAAAACGACGCTAATAAAGCGTCGTTTTTTTAATTTTTATAGATTACCAGATTTTAACTCTCTTATCTGGATCAACATACATTTTGTCTCCTTTTTTGATACCGAAAGCATCATAAAAAGCATCAACATTTTGAAGCGGAACGTAAGCTCTGTACATACCAGGTGAATGCGGATCTGTTTTTACCTGATTTTTAATTGCTTCGTCTCTCGTTTTAGTTCTCCATACGGTTGCCCAAGAAATAAAGAAACGTTGTTGTGGAGTGAATCCATCAATTAATCCAGGATTTGGATGTGATTTTAAGTACAATTGCAAACCATCATAAGCTGCATTGATACCACCTAAATCTCCAATATTTTCTCCTAAAGTAAAATTACCGTCTACGTGAATTCCAGGTAATGGCTCTAAAGCACTATATTGATCTGCCAAAGCTTTACCCAATGCTGTAAATTGTTTTAAATCTTCTGGTGTCCACCAGTCTACTAAATTTCCTTCGGCATTGTAACGTGCTCCTGAATCATCAAAACCATGAGAAATTTCATGACCAATAACAGCTCCGATTCCACCATAATTTACCGCTTCATCAGCTTGATAATTGTAGAAAGGCGGCTGTAAAATTGCTGCCGGGAATACAATTTCGTTATAAGATGGGTTGTAATAAGCATTTACAGTTTGTGGAGACATTCCCCACTCTGTTTTATCAACCGGCTTGTGTAGTTTTTCAATTCCTTTTTTGAAATTCCATTTGCTTAAGCTACGGGCGTTATCAAAATAACTTCCGCCTTCGGCAACGCTTTTAATTTGAAGTGCTGAGTAGTCTTTCCATTTGTCCGGATAACCTACTTTTATCGTAATCTTATTTAACTTTTCGATTGCTTTAACTTTAGTTGCAGCAGACATCCAGGTTAAATTATTAATACGGTTTTGGTACGCCAAAATAATATTATGAATCATATCTACTGCTTTTGCTTTTGCTTCTGCAGGAAATACTTTTTCTACGTATAATTTACCAAGCGCCTCACCAACTGTTGTATTTACAACTTGTAATGCTT
Organism: Flavobacterium sp. UBA7680; assembly: GCF_002482975.1. Taxonomy (GTDB): domain Bacteria; phylum Bacteroidota; class Bacteroidia; order Flavobacteriales; family Flavobacteriaceae; genus Flavobacterium. The sequence goes on from NZ_DLHA01000046.1 coordinate 2,516, forward strand.
TTTCTTCGCGTGGTAATTGTTTTATAGCTCCTCTTAAAGTTTTGCTGTAAAAATTAAAATTAGCAGTTTCGATATCTGTTGATAATTTTGTAGCAACGGTATTTAATAAATCCCATTTTAAGTATTCTTTCCACTGCGCTACTTTATTTTGAGTAAAAACAGTTTGCAAAGCTTTCATATACTTTGGCTCCATTACCACTACTGTATCTAATTTTGCCAAACCAAGACCTGTAAAATAAGCATCCCACTTAATAGCCGGTGTTATTTTTTGAAGTTCTGCAATTGTCATTGGGTTGTATTGCAAACGACTGTCTCTACTCTCTACACGATCTAATCGAGGTTTAGATAATTCTGTTTCTAAAGCTAAAATTGCAGCTGCACTTTGTTTTGCTTTTTCTGGAGATTCTCCAATAAACTGCATCATCTTCGCTACATGAAGTTCGTATTTTGCTCTTTTTTCTTTAGAATCTTTATCTTCAGATGTGTAGTAATCTTTGTCTGGTAAACCTAACTGACTTACACCAAGAGTTACAGAGTTTTTAGAACTGTTTTTTTCATCGGCACCAATATAGATTCCGAAAAAAGCAGCTGTACCTTCCGGTTCAACCTCAACCAAATACTTTTGTAAATCAGCCACATTTTTAATAGCATCAATCTTTTTAAAGTAAGGTTGCAAAGGTGCAATTCCGGCTTTATTTCTTCCTACTGTATCTAAAATAGTAGAGAATAAATTAACGGCTTTCCCTTGATCTGTGTCGGATTTGTACTTTGGATTTTTTGATGCTTCTTTCAGGATAGACATTGCATCTTTGTCTGTTTTCTTAATCAATTCATTAAAACTTCCCCATGTCGTACGATCACTTGGAATTTCAGTTTGATTAAGCCAGGTTCCATTTACGTATTGAAAAAAGTCCTGACTTGGACTAATTTTGGTATTCATGTACGAAACATTGATACCTGGTTCTTTCGAAGTTGCATTTTGAGCTTGAACAGCTGTAAATGAAACTGCCGCAAAAAAGGCGCAGAACAAAGGTCTGCTAAGTTGTTTTTTCATTTATATCTAAGTTTTTGGTCTTTATACAAACGTATTCCTAATATCTGAAACGCTATGTTAAAATTATTGAAATAATCGCAAAAAAATGCATTATCCTTAAATTTTAATAGATATCATCAAATATTTTCATGTATAAATCACGGGTTTCTAACTGAATATTAGAATACTTTTTGGAATATTTGTTACAAATAATTTGAATAAAAGTGAGAGCAAAAATACAGAATGCAGTTTCCGGAAAAATAGATGCTATTGGTTTACCTATATTGGCGCTGTTTTGGGTGAGTTTCTTTTGGGGCACCACTTGGCTGGCCTCAAAAGAGGGTGTAAAATACATGCCTGCTTTGCAATTGGCTACTATACGCCAGTTTGTTGGCGGGATTCTATATGTTGGTTATTTTATACTAAAAAAGGAGCCTTGGCCAAAAGGCAAACAATGGACTACAATTTTTATTTTGGCCATTTTAAATTTTGCCTGTAGTAACGGTTTAAGTACTTGGGGCGTTCAATATATTAGCAGTGGTTTGGCCGCTATTATTGCTGCTATTTTCCCAATCTGGATTGTTGTAATTTGTTTTTTTCAGGGGCAGCGAATTGCTAAACTGGCGATTACGGGTTTATTAATTTGTTTTGGCGGAATTTGCATTATTTTCATGGATCATTTAGGAGATTTTCTAAAACCTGATTTTCAATTTGGAATTTTCTTATCTGTTGCATCAACGATTACGTGGGCTTTTGGGATTTTACATACCAAGAAAAAAGCAGCGAGTTTTAATCCGTATTTTAGTTTAGGACTGCAAATGTTGATTTCGAGCTTTTTACTTTTTGGAATCACCGAGGCTTTTGGAATGAATATTTCATTAAAAGAAATTCCGTTAGTATCATGGTGGGCGATATCTTATTTGATTGTCATTGGTTCTATTCTAACTTTTGTTGCTTTTATTTATATGCTGCAACATCTTCCCACAGAAATTACGGGTATTTATGCTTATATGAATCCAATTGTGGCTATTATTTTAGGAGTTATTCTTTTTGGAGAAATACTGACTCCGGCAATTGCTGTTGGTGTTTTTGTCACTTTAATGGGATTGTATTTGGTGAATAAATCGATTAGAAAGAACAAAATTTAAAGTGTTGCGAGATGGCACACGGATGACACGGATTCGCTAGCGCGAAAACGCAGATTTACACGGATCTATTTATTATAAAACTTTAATAAATTGGGGATCTGTTTTGTGGTCCTTCGACTTCGCTCAGGATGACAAACTTGGGTATAAAAAATTGCGACTCCGCGACTTTGCGAGATTAATAGCAAAAAAATCCGCTCTAATCAGTGCTTTCGCGCTAGCGAATCCGTGTCATCCGTGTGCCATTCCGCAATCCTGTCGTAAGAAAGCTCTTTTAAACTGTGGTTCTTCTGTTAAAAACAACACGCAATTAGCTTTTTAAAAAGTGCTTTTTGTATTTTTGCGGCAAATTATTTTTATGAAATCGTTTCTTTATAAATACCGCAAATTCTTTATTGTTTTATTCGTTTTTTCGGCTGTCACTATATCCTTATTTTATTCGGCTTTAAAGCCACAAAAAACATTACCTATATTTAATCCCGCTGATGTAAATCCTGAATTGGTTGATAGTACGGTGCAATACAAAAGTAAATACCATACGATTGCTGATTTTAAATTTGTAAACCAGAACGGAGATACGATTACTCAAAAAAATTACGAAGGAAAAATTTATGTTGCTGACTTTTTCTTCACGACTTGCGGGTCTATTTGCCCAAAAATGACGACGAATTTAGAAGATGTTCAAAAAGCAATTTTAAATAATCCTAAAGTAATGTTGCTTTCTCATACCGTTTTTCCTGAAGTTGACAGCATTCCGGTTTTAAAAGCTTACGCTATAAAACATAATGTTGTAGATAGTAAATGGAATCTGGTTACGGGAGATAAAAAAGAAATCTACACTATGGCCAGAAAATCGTATCTGGCTGTAAAATTAGGAAGACCAGATCAATTGTATGATATGGTACATACAGAGAATTTTGTTTTGGTGGATCAAAAAAGACGTGTTCGTGGTTTTTACGACGGAACGAATAAAGAGGAAATTAAACGCCTTTTAGAGGACATCAATTTCTTGTGTCAGGAGTAAAATCCCTTATTTTTAGAAACATTTAGCATTTACAAAAGTGTTAAATGCCTTGAAATAAAGAATAATTGCCTACTTTTGCAATCTAAATTCAATCTAAATAAGCTTTGCAAAATACTATCCACACTCTAAAAAAAGGCGAGAAAGCCATTATCAAAGATTTTGATATCGATCTTATTCCTCTAAAATTATTAGAAATGGGTTGTTTACCAGGCAACTTAGTCGAATTGCTTCAAATTGCTCCCTTTGGAGATCCATTATACTTAGATATAAATGGTTCACACGTAGCCATTCGTGTTGAAACTGCTCGTGAAATTGAAGTTGAACTTATCAAAACCAATTTGTAATGAGCATTCAAAATATCAATGTTGCCCTTATTGGGAATCCAAATACAGGAAAAACTTCCGTTTTTAATCAGCTTACAGGACTAAATCAACAAGTGGGGAATTATCCCGGAATTACGGTTGAGAAAAAAATAGGTTTCTGTAAATTACCTCATAACATCAAAGCCAATATTCTTGACTTACCGGGAACTTATAGTCTTAACGCAAGTTCTATGGATGAAAGTGTGGTAATTGAACTGTTATTAAACAAAAACGATAAATTATATCCGGATGTAGCGGTAGTGGTTACAGATGTTGAAAATCTGAAACGAAATCTACTGATTTACACTCAAATAAAAGACCTTGAAATTCCGACGATTTTAGTCATCAATATGTCTGATCGTATGGAAAGCAAAGGGATAACTCTAGATATTCCGTATCTTGAAGAAAAGCTAAAAACGAAAATTGCTTTAGTAAGTTCGCGAAAAGGTTTGGGAATTGAGGAATTAAAAGAACTTATTGTTTCTTATAAAACGATCCCAAATGAACCTTGCATGAATGCTTCGGTTATTGACGAGGAATATTTTCAAAAATTACAACATGCTTTTCCTAACCAATTATTATACAAATTATGGTTGGTGATCACGCAGGATGTGAACTTTTTGAATTTAGATAGAAATGAAATCAGAAGTACTTTTACCAAATCGCATTCTGAATTAAAGCGTTTACAGCAAAAAGAAACGATAAAACGTTATCAATTTATAAATGATGTTTTAAAAGAAGGTTTAAAAATTGATACTGAAGCTGCGACAGATTTCAGAGCCAGACTGGATCGTGTTTTAACGCACAAGTTTTGGGGTTATGCTATTTTCCTTGGAATCTTATTTATCATTTTCCAATCTATTTTCAGCTGGTCAACCATTCCGATGGATTTTATTGACGCGACTTTTGCTTCGTTTAGCAGCTGGGTTGCAAAAGAATTACCAAGCGGTATTTTGACCGATTTACTTTCGCAGGGAATTATACCGGGAATTGGCGGTGTTATTATTTTTATTCCACAGATTGCTTTCTTGTTTTTGTTCATTTCAATTCTCGAAGAAAGCGGTTATATGAGCCGTGTTGTTTTCCTGATGGATAAAATAATGCGCAAATTTGGGCTTTCGGGAAAAAGTGTTGTGCCTTTAATTTCAGGAACTGCGTGTGCGATTCCGGCTATTATGGCGACACGAAATATTGAAAACTGGAAAGAACGCCTTATTACGATCTTAGTAACGCCATTCACGACTTGTTCTGCAAGATTACCCGTTTATGCGATTATGATTTCATTAGTGATTCCGAATAAAAGAGTTCTCGGATTTTTAAATCTGCAAGGTATGTCGTTGATGTTATTGTATCTATTGGGATTTGTAACGGCAATCATTTCGGCTTATATTTTAAATAAAGTTTTAAAACTGGATTCAAAAACGTATTTCGTTGTTGAAATGCCAAGTTATAAATTACCGCTTTTCAAGAATGTTGGAATCAACGTTGTCGAAAAAACCAAAGCTTTTGTTTTAGGTGCAGGTAAAATCATCTTGGCAATATCTGTTATTTTATGGTTTTTAGCTTCTTTTGGGCCTGGAAAGGAATTTAATGATGCGGAAACTATCGTAAAAGAAAAATTTGCCAACACAACTTTAAATGAAGTTCAGTTTGAAAATGAAGTGGCTTCTCAAAAAATAGAGAATTCCTATATCGGGATTATGGGTAAAGCTATTGAGCCTGTAATTTCTCCACTTGGTTACGATTGGAAAATCGGGATTGCGATTATCAGTTCGTTTGCAGCCCGTGAAGTTTTGGTTGGAACGCTGGCTACTATTTACAGTGTTGGAGACAGCGATAACGAATCGACAATTAAAAGTAAAATGCAGAAAGAGGTAAATCCTGAAACGGGAGAAAAAATATTTAATTTTGCTTCTGGAATCTCGTTGTTATTGTTTTACGCTTTTGCAATGCAGTGCGCCAGTACATTAGCGATTACAAAAAAAGAAACAAATTCATGGAAGTGGCCTGTAATGCAGCTTTTCTTTATGACCGGGCTTGCTTATATTACTGCGCTTTTAGCCTATCAATTTTTAAAGTAAAATGTTATGATCCAAGAAATTATAGCCTTTGTCATATTATTTATCGCCGTTGGCTTTTTGATTAGAAAATTCTTTTGGAAATCTAAAAAGAAAAAAAACTGTGGTGATGGCAATTGCGGATGTTCGTGATTTAAGTTACTGAGGTGCTGAGATTCTAAGCTTCTAAGGTTTTCTTATTTCGCAGAGTTTCACTAAAATAAACACAAAGCTTCACAGAGATTTTAAATTCTTTGTGAAGCTTTTTTATTATCTAAAAATCTATGAATGAGTTAAATACCCTTTTTTGATGTTTAAAAAACTTTTATGGCTTAGTTCTCAATACAGCACAAATTAATTTTGCAGCATAAAATTCAAATCAAATGACAAAGTTCGAAAAAAATGAAATTGTAAGAGACAATAGAGTTACCAGATTATTATGGTTTTCTTTTGGATTCCTGTGTGCTTTCGGAATAATGTGCCTTTTAAAATCTAAACTCTAACGTAGCATAAAAAGTTCTGGTGTCTGACGGAATAATTCCAGGACCCGGATAACCCGATGCGCGGCGTGTAAAATATTTATTATCGGTAAAGTTGGTCACGCCCGCTTCCAGTTTCCAGTTTCTCCATTTATAAGATGATGAGAAATCGGCGACATAATAACTTGGGATTTTACCCGAAATTCCGTTACTAATAGCATTTGCGCCCACGTCCTGATTGGTTGCATCGGTAAATTGCGATGAAACATACGTAAGCTGTACACTCGACATAAAGTTTTTGTAGCCAACTCCTGTACCAGTTTTAATATTGAAAAGTGGAACAAACTCGACTTTGTTCCCTTCAACATTAACATCTTCCGATTTTAAATAATCAGAATCGGTAATGGCAACGTTTGAAAAAACATTCCAAATGAAGTCTTCATTTTGATCAAAAAAAGTTTTGTTTAAACTCCAATCGATCATGGTTTCAAAACCGTATGTAATTGCCGTTCCAATATTATCTCTTAAAAGAATTGGTTTTCCGCCGCTTTGTGTCCAGTAATCACCAATTTTATCATTGTAATACAAGGCATAAATACTCGAATCAAATCGGACTTTATCATTAATATCTCCACGAATTCCGATATCAGATGTAAAACCTTTTTCATCTGTAATATCATCTGATATCGCATAACTAGAATAAACGGTTCTCAAGTCATTAAAAGTTATGGAACGATAATTTTGCGAAATGTTTCCGTAAAACTCAACTCCGCTTTTTGGTTTAAAGCTTAGTCCAACGCCGAACAAAAAGAAATCACGTTTTCTAACATTACTTTCTTCAACCGTTTCATCTAAAATAACATTTCCGGCACCGTCAAGATTAATTTTTCTGTATGATCCGTTTGCCTGTGTTTTGATGTTTTCATATCGAAATCCGGGTGTAATCGAGAATTTATCCGACAGTTTGAAGATATTTTCTCCAAAAATAGAAAAGTTTAAATTTGGATATTTATAATCGGATTGATTTGGTGCTTGCGGAAATTCGTCTGTAGCCAGATTAAAATTGGCATCACTTCCTGAACTTCCCGGGCCTTGAGTTCCTGTATTTTCTGCCTGATAATATTTGGCACCAATTAAAAAGGCATTCGAATTTCCGTTAAAATTGTATTTCTTTAAATAACGTGCTTCTGCTCCCCAATTGACAAAATCACCCAGAATTAAATCACGAACGCCACCATTATCTGGCAGCTCAACACGATTTGGTCTAAAACCAACTGTTTTTCTGCTCGCATCTAAACCAAATAACTGTAAAGAAAAATCGGCATCGTTATCAAAATGATGTTTTAACCTCAACGCAAATAAATTCCAGTTTACAGCAAACCAGTTTCTTGTTCTGTTGCTTTGTGTAGGATCTTCATTAAACATTTGATCAGTTAAACCTCCCGCCTGCTGCGCTAAATAATTAAAATAAGTATAGTCAAAATGCAGCGAGGTTTTCTCTGTAAATTGATAATTCAGATTTACAAAATAGTTCTTGCTGCTGAAATCTGAATTAGGACGGAAACCGTCTCCCTTTTTATAATTGAAAAAGGTGTAGTAACTAAATTTCCCTTTTGTACCGCTTAAACTTGTAAAATTGGTATATAAGCCATACGAACCAATTGTATTTCGGGTCACAAACTCGATTGGTTTTTTACTCGGACTTTTGATTTTAAAGTTGATTAATCCGCCAAACTGCGTTCCGTATTGCAAAGATGCTGCACCGCGAACGATCTGAATTTCTTCAAGAGCTTCTGTTGCCGTTGCGTAATAACTTTCGGGGTAACCCAAAACATCGGCACTAATATCATAACCGTTTTGGCGTGTATTGAAATTGGCGCTTCGGTTTGGATCAAGACCGCGGCCGCCAATACTCAATTGCAAACCTCCGTCAGAATTTTCATTAATGGTTAAACCTACAATCTGACCATAAATTTGACGCGGATTGTTTGTGGCTTTATTGGCTGTAAGTTTATCTAATTGAATTACTTCAGTCTTTTTTCCGGCATAAATAGCTGTTTCTTCAATGTCTTTTAATTTATGAAGTGCAAAAACTTTCTCTCTTTCGTTTTTAACTACAACTTCAGAAAGATTGGTAATTTTGATTAGAGTTATCGTCAAATCAGAACTTGGCGCCGTAACTTCCTGTTCTAAAACAGAATAATTGTCTTTATAAAAAATAAAAGTATAGGTTCCTGAATCTGGAACAACGATATCAAAATTTCCTTCTTTGTCTGTATTGGTTTTATTTCCGTTGGATTTATTGTAGACCTCAACAAAGGATAATTTTTCGCCTGATTCTCCTCTCACAACTCCAGAAATGTGAGTTTGAGAAATGGCATTTATGGAAAACAGTAAAAATAAAATAAAGCTAAAATCCTTTAATTTCATCGTTGAAAGGCAAAATCCAGGTTTTGTGTTGAAATGATTCATTTTCTTTGGCTAGGTTTATGTTTTGGTCAATATAAGGTTTGCTCAGTCTTCCGTTTAGTGCGACGTAACTTTCTACGTAAACTTCCGGATCCTGAATTCCTTGTTTTTGATAATAATCGTGTAAAAAATGGGCATATTCTAAAATAAAATCGGGTTGAAATGCCATTTGCTTTTCCTGAAAAGCAGTTAAAAAGTGCCCGTTGTTTACTTTTATTTCTTGTTTTGTTTTGCTGTCTTTAACTGTAAATTGTGTGTAGCCTGCTTTTTCCATTAACATCACACGCCAAGAGAACCGGAAACCTTCTTCTGTCCAGAATAATTCTCCTGGATATAATAAATATCGAAATGGGAATGTCAATTGAAAAAGTAGAAAAGTAGAAAGAACTGCAATCTTGGCTTTGTAAAAAGTATTGAATGCTGCTACTTTTTCTTTTCCGTTTTCAAATACTTCAAATTTGATTAAAAGTATTCGGGCAATATATTGAAGGCATTTTTTATGAAAGTCACTTCCAAAAAACAAAAGCGAACTGATAATCATAACATACGGAAAAACGCCAATTGGGAATAAAATCTTAGTTAAAACGTGAAAAACTACTACAAGTACAAAGGCAAATATTCTGGTTCGTTTGTAAAGCAATAAAAACGGAATACTCAAATCGTAAATCATTCCGCTCCAGCTAAAAGCAAAATGAACCCAGTTTTGGTTTAATAAACTTCCAATAAAAGGAAGATTATGATTTGTGGGAAGCCAAATTTTTAATGGCATTGCTTTGAAAAGCCAATCTGAATTTAGTTTTGCAAGACCCGCATAAAAGTAAACTATTCCTAAAAGAAGTTTCAAAATGTCGGTTGTCCAACGTGGAATTTTTTGAAATGCAATTTTAGGATTTCGATAGGCATCAAGAGAAAAATATGCATTGGCCGGTAAAAAAATCAACACAAAACTGATGATAGAAATGAAGTAATAATGGTTAAGATAAGTAGTCTTATCCATTAGCTCGATATAGGTAAAACTTAAGAAGAAAATCGTTGATGCAACTTTGTAACGATAACCTGCAGCAATACCAATTGAAGATAATAAAGCAAGTACAAATAGTAGGTAAGTGGGCGTCCCGAAAGGCTTCACGAATTCGAAGCCATAATACGTAAAATGAAAAATGGGCTCGATATAAAACTTATTTACCCAATTGTAACTTAAAAAACGAACCAAACTGAGACTCATCATTAAACCAAACGCCAGCCTAAAAAAGGCTAGCGTTGCGGCATGATTATTTGTTTCAAGATATTTTTTAATGCTGTTTTTCATTGTTAGTCGCCATCACCATCAACATAATCAATTGTTATGTTTAAGGCCTGCATCATATCAAGTTTTGTATAAATTACATTTTTCTGCAAGACATCATAAGCTGAAATGACTTTAGTATTATCAGCATTTATTTGATCTGCCAGACTTACATTCAAATTATCATTTGCGGTAAATACTGCAGCGTATTGCGTATTGATTAATTCACTTAATTTTTTACCGTCGCGCACTGCATTTACAAAATCTAAATAGGTTTTTAAACTTTCTCCGTTTGTTGTAGATGTAAAGTGTTTTCCGTTAAAGAAATCCTGAGATGCTTTTATCGAAAGGTTTAATAATTCTCTTGAAGCATTTCCTTTGTACAAACCTTCTGTTTTTTCAGGATATTTTACTCCGTTTGAGAACAAACCAGCCGGAATACCAAGCTTTACAGTTCTGATGTCTTTTTCAAGATTCTTTACAAAATTGTTTGTTGTTACATTTACGGCACCGCTTACAGAAGTTCCGGTGTTGGCGATATAAGCATTTCTATATCCTCCCGTTTTCCAGTCTGTAACAACAGCGTCAATTGTAGTTTTTAGTTTTGCGGTTACATCTGTAACGTATTTTTTGTAGTTGGCTGCTTTTGCATTTGTAGTATAAAATGCTGTTATTTCTGTATCATTGGCACCTAATCCATTTAACAAATAATCTAAAGCCGGTAAACCTTGTTTTGCATATTGCGCCTGAAGACTTAGATTGTAAGTTCCAGAAGTAATATTGTCTTCAATTCCGGTTTTACTTGTTGGATAGGTATTTGCAATTTCTTTAAAGTTGATGTCCAACGCTTTTCCGAAACCGTAAATTCCAACATATTGGTATGCTTTGTAAGCTTCGTACCAACTTGATCTTAGTTTTTGTAAACCGGCTTCGGTTGGTGCTGCAGTAAAAGCTGTCGCATCTGTAGACAAAGTATTGATCTTTGTTTGATAGTTTTCGTAACTCGGAATAATAATATTATCTGCCCAGTTGGTTAAAAGTGCAGTTCTGTCGAAATTCTTTCCACCAGAATCATCTCCGCCATTATTATCTCCTGATGAACAAGCAATTATAGTTGCTAATAAACTTAAAAAGAAAATTGTTTTTTTCATTTTGATGCAAATTTTGACAAAAATACAAAAGCGAATCATACTTAAGCATATTTATTCTAAATTAAATTTGCGTGGATGTGAGAAATACTTACTTTTGTTTTAAATTTAATCATTCTAAATAAACCAAGATATGAAAAACTTATATCCAAAAGTTGCTTTTGCTCTATTTGCAGGATTGACTTTTTTTGCTTGCAGCAGTAATGACGACAAAGACGACACTACTCCTACTGTTGTTACTAAAAAAGAGGTAATTGAAAATTATGCAAACCTTGTATATGCTAATTACAAAAAGGCTTATGATGATGCCGTACTTTTAGAAACTGCTCTTAAAACTTTTACCACTACTCCTACTGATGCTAATTTTACAGCTGCTAAAACAGCGTGGAAAACTTCAAGAGAAAGCTACGGAACGACAGAGGCTTTCCGTTTTGCAAATGGACCAATTGATGGTGACGATGACGGACCTGAAGGTTTATTGAATGCCTGGCCATTAGACGAAAACTTTATTGATTATGTTGATGGTGCTCCAGGTGCAGGAATTATTAATGATGAAGATGATTATCCTACAATTGACAAAGCTTTATTGCAAAGTTTAAACGAGGATGGCGGTGAAAAAAACATTAGTGTTGGATATCACGCAATTGAGTTTTTATTATGGGGACAAGATTTAACTGCTCCATCTGCAAACAAACCGGGACAAAGACCTTATACGGATTATGTAGCTGCTGGTACAGCTTCAAACCAAACTCGTAGAGCGGCTTATTTAAATGTTTGCGCTGATTTATTGACTGATAATTTAGATTATTTAGTTCAGCAATGGAAACCAAGCGGTGTTTACAGAACTAAGTTTTTGGCTTTGCCTGAAAATGAAGCTATCAAAAATATTTACTTAGGAATCACTACTCTTGTTACTGCTGAATTACCAATTGAGCGTATGGAAGTGGCTCTTGAAAATGCTGACCAGGAAGACGAGCATTCTTGTTTTAGTGATAACACTCACCGTGATATTGCTTTAAACTTGCAAGGTGTTATTAATGTTTACCAAGGAAAATACGGTTCTATCGATGGTGCATCTTTAGAAGATTTAGTAAAGCAGGCAGATACAGCGGCGTACAATGATACTCAAGCTTCATTAACTGCGTCTACAACAAAGGTTGCTGCAATCCTAACTCCGTTTGATTTAGCTATTTCAGGAGGGCCGGACTCAACAGAAGGTGCAAAAGTAAAAGCAGCTGTTACACAATTACTTAACTTTGGAGCAAACTTATTAGCTGGTGCTACAAAAATTGGGGTTAACGTAAACAGTTAAGCAAAAAATAAGAAAAAATTTAAACCAAAAAGTGTTCCTTTGCAGGAGCACTTTTTTAGCATAATACCATGAAGAATTTTATTCCGTTTCTACTTGTTATTCTTTGTCTTAGCTTTACTAATTGCAGCGATAGCGATAATAATGACGAAAAATATATTCCCTTAACTGCTGAAGAAGGCGAACAGTTTTCCGGAGGTGAAACTACTGTGTTTAATGTTAGTGAGGAAGCGTTTGGTTTTTCGGCATCAAAACTTACTTTTGATGAGCAGACTGATTTTGGAGTAGGAAATTCTTTTTTTAGACAAAGCTGGATATCAGCTCCATCTTCAACAACAGCCAGAGATGGTTTGGGTCCGTTTTTTAATGCTGTGTCTTGTGCAAGCTGTCATTTTAAAGATGGACGCGGAAGAGCTCCGGAATTTGATGGTGAATTAGGAAAAGGTCTTCTTTTGCGTTTTACCATTGGCGGACAAGATGCTAACGGAGTTGGTTTTCCTGATCCTGTTTATGGAGGTCAGTTACAGGATAATTCTATTTTAGGCCAAACTCCCGAAGGTCAGTTTACGATTAGTTATCAGCAAATTCAGGAAACTTTAGCAGATGAAACTGTAGTAGTTTTAAGAAAACCGACTTATACAGTTACAAATTTAGGTTATGGCCCTTTAGCAAATATTCAGATTTCGCCGAGAGTTGCCAACCAAATTATTGGATTGGGATTATTGGAAGCGATTCCTGAAGCTACTATTTTGGCTTTCGCCGATGAAAATGACGCTAATAATGACGGTATTTCCGGAAGACCCAATTACGTTCATGATTTTGCAACGAACTCAACGAAGTTAGGTCGTTTTGGTTGGAAATCCAATCAGCCGAATATTCGTCAGCAAGTGGCGAGCGCTTTATCTGGCGATATGGGAATTACCTCAAGTTTATTTCCTAATGAAAGCGGTCCAACAGGTGTTGATTTAAGTACAATTCCAAATGGCGGAACTCCCGAAATTTCTGAAGTTAATTTAAACCGAATGGCTTTGTATTCGCAGACATTAGCGGTTCCGGCAAGAAGAAATTATACAGATCAAAATGTTTTAAGAGGTAAAAAGACTTTTGAAACCATACAATGTACAAGCTGCCATATTCCAAAAATCCAAACTGGAAATACTCATACTGTTGTGGCACTTCGAAATCAAACTATTCGTCCGTATACAGATTTGCTTCTGCATGATATGGGAGAACAATTATCTGATAATGCCAATGATTTTAAAGCAACTGGTTCTGAATGGAGAACGCAGCCTTTATGGGGAATTGGTTTAATTCAATTGGTAAACGGACACACAAATTTAATGCACGACGGAAGAGCCAGAAATGTTGAAGAAGCTATTTTATGGCACGGCGGCGAGGCTCAAAAAGCAAAAGACAAATACAAAAAACTAACAAAAGCAGAACGTGATGATTTACTCGCGTTTATTAATTCGCTTTAATTATAGACTTACTTAGATTGTTAGACTTACTTAGATTGCTAGACTAGCTTAGATTGACAGACTAGCTTAGATCGTTAGACTTTTAAATAAAAAACGGCTTCAAAATTTTGAAGCCATTTTTTATAACTGAAAACTCAGACTGAAAACTGTATACTTACTTCACTCCTTCCCATTCAGCATAAAACTGAGATAGAAATGTTTCCATAAAACGATGTCTTTCGGCAGCAATTTGTTTTCCTTTTTCTGTATTCATTTTGTCTTTTAGCAGCAAAAGCTTTTCGTAAAAGTGATTTATCGTTGGTGCATTGTTCTTTTTATATTCTTCTTTGGTCATATTCGTTACCGGAGCAATTTCAGGATTATATAAGGCTCTGTTTTTAAATCCACCGTAATTGAACGCTCTTGCTACTCCAATCGCTCCAATCGCATCTAAACGATCGGCATCCTGAACAATATCTAATTCTACAGAAGAAAACTTCTTTTCAAAATTTCCGCCTTTATAAGAGATGTTTTCGATGATGTTTACCACATGCTGAATAATATCCTCTGAAACGTTATGTGATTCTAAAAACAAACGGGCTGTTTTTGGCCCAATTGTTTCGTCTCCGTCGTGAAATTTACTATCGGCTATATCATGAAGCAGTGCTCCTAATTCTACAACTGTTTTATCACAATCGGTATCTTTTGCAATTAAAAGTGCGTTTTTATAAACTCGTTCGATGTGAAACCAGTCGTGACCGCCTTCGGCATCGTTTAATTTTTCTTTTACAAATGCTATGGTTTTATTTATAAGTTCAGGATTACTCATATTGTATTTTGGTTTGTGGTGAAATGGCCCGCGGATTTTACTGATTCAACGGATTTGCGCTGGTGTTTTTTATGGTTTAAATAAAAAATGTTGATTATTAAAGGTTTTAAACTTTAACAATCAACAATATTTTCAATATCAATATCAATTGCAAAAAATCAATTTTAAATCTAAAATCAGAAATCTGCAATCTAAAATTTTTACAATCTCGCAGGTTCAACCCATTTAAAGATGTGTGATTCTTGTGGAATTACAATTCTTTCTGAGATTCTCGCCATACGAGCTGGTAATTTCATTAAGTAATCACGTGCTTTTTCAGCTTCATCTGTTAAGTTCGTGATTTTATCGATTTCCCATTTGTTGATTAGTTTCTGCATAATATCAACGTAGTCATTTGCTGTGTAAACTCCAATACGTTGTGCAGAATCAGAAAACTGTTCAAAAGCAGTGCTTATCTTTTGACCTGATTCTCTTAGGAAATGAGCCGGCATAACGATTTTTTGTTTCATCATGTATTGAAACGCCAACATCATTTCACTTGGATCAACCTGAAAAATTCTGGTTACAAATTCGCTGTATGCATGGTGATGACGCATTTCGTCACCTGCAATCATTTTACACATTTTAGACAATTTATTATCACCAAATTTTTTCGCGATCTGCGCTACTCTATTGTGTGAAACATAAGTTGCTAATTCTTGAAAACTAGTGTATACAAAGTTTTTGTACGGATCAGTTCCAGTTCCAATATCAAAACCGTCGTTGATTAAATGCTGTGTTGTCATTTCGATTTCACGCATATTAACACGACCAGACAAATACAAGTATTTATTTAAAAGATCTCCGTGACGGTTTTCTTCTCCAGTCCATTGTCTGATCCATTTCGACCAGCCATTACCGCCGTTCTCCACCTGATCTACTCCTTCTACATCCATCAACCATGACTCGTATGTTGGAAGCGCTTCTTCGGTAATGGTATCACCAACAAGCGTTACCCAGAAATCGTATGGCAATTCTTTAGCAATTTCACGTAGTTCCTTTACCTCCTCAAAGAAATTATCTCCTTCAGAATTAGGCAGGAAATCTGACGGCTGCCAAATTTTTTCCACCGGAATTAAATACTGTTCAACGAAGCTGTCAACGTTTTTTTCCAAAAACTGCATCACTTCTAATCTAATGTTTTTTATAGACATTACTTATTTTAAATTTGGGATTTATATTTTAGCTCGGACTAAAACTTAATCCTGTTTATACTCGTTTACTCCTTCAACAACCGCTTTTTCTGTTAATGCCATTAATTCGGCAAAATCATAATCTTTTACTGCCATTGCTTTGTGTGCCGTAAAAGTTAAGTGGTTTCCTAAACCAACCGGAAACATACCGTAACGAACCATCTTCCATGAATTATTAATACTTACCGGAACAACGTATGCAGATGGTGCATATTTGCATAGAATTTTTAAACCGCTTTGGGCAAATTCTTTAGGTTTTCCCGTTTTACTGCGGGTTCCTTCCGGGAAGATTACAGCAGATCTAGTGTTTTTTTCTATATATTCAGACAAGCCTTTGATTACTGGAATCGCTTGTTTAGGGTCTTTACGGTCAATTAAAACAGAACCTCCGTGGCGTAAATTAAAAGATACACTCGGAATTCCGCTTCCTAACTCCTTCTTACTTACAAATTTACAATGAAAACGTCTAAAGTACCAAATCATTGTCACGATATCGTACATACTTTGATGATTGGCCACAAAAATAATTGGAACTCCTTTCGGAATTGTATCTACGCCTGTAACTTTATAAGTTGTACCTGCTAAACGTGTACAGCTTAAAAGACAGAAATTTAAATAATCAACACTTTTTTTGTGAGCCTGATAACCAAAAAGATTAAGGCAAATCCATTGTATTGGGTGAAAAACAGCCAAACACAATCCAAAACATAAATAAAAAATTACGGAGATTGGATATGAGATTATCTTTTGCATGCTTGAAAAAATTTGAGGTCAAAAGTAGTAAATATATTTTTAGCGGTAGAAAAATTGAAAACAATAACCGTTTTTATGGTTTAATTGTACCTTTGCCCTTAAAATTGCAAATTTTTTCTGAATTAAATGAACTTTACCTACCCTAAAAATGAACGCTTAAAGAGCAAAACCACGATTGGATTACTTTTTTCTGAAGGGAAATCGGTTTCAAAATATCCGCTTCGTTTGGTTTACCGTCAGGCAGAAGCTGCATATCAGGGTAATACAAAAGTGGGTGTTTCGGTTTCTAAGAAATACTTTAAAAAAGCCGTTGACAGGAATTATTTCAAAAGAGTGCTCAGAGAAACCTACAGACTCAACAAACATTTGCTTTTGGATCATTTAAATCAGCCGTATTCTTTCATGCTTTTTTACCAGACAAAAGACAGATTATCTTACGAAGAAATCAATACCAAAACGATTCAATTGTTTGATAAATTTATACAGCAGTTAAACAAAACTCCCGATTCTGAAATCAAAAAGGATTTATAAAGCTTCAAAGTCAACTTTGTACTCTAAATCAGATAAAAAATTATAAAAAAATTGTAGTTTTAGCACTAAATTGAAATTTTATGCGATACATTTTCTTTTTATCTGTAATTTTTTGTGTTCTTTCGGGATGTAGTAAAAATGAAGCTCCTAATGAAGCTTCAATAAGTGCCATAAAAATATCACCACCGCCGCCAGCAAGTAAAAGCGAATATATTCAAAAAGATCAAGATAAAAATCTAGAAGCTCCTTCGCCTAAAATTGAACAAAAAATCATAAAACAAGCATCGCTTCGATTTGAAACCAATGATTTAGAAGAAACATACAAACAGATTCAAACAGCGGTTAAACAAAGCCAGGGAAAAGTTCAAAGTGATTCTGAAGGAAAAGACTATGGCACGCTTTATCGAAATATAACGATTAGAGTTCCAAGTCAGAATTTTGACAATTTTATCAATACAATTTCAAAAGGCGTTTCTTATTTTGAGAGAAAAGAAATTACGGCCGAAGATGTTACCGAACAATATATCGACTTAACGACAAGATTAAAAAATAAAAGAAAACTTGAAGAACGTTATCTTCAAATATTACAAAAAGCCACTAAAATTAGTGAAATCTTAGAAATCGAAAAACAGATTTCGATTATCCGCGAAGAAATTGAAGCCAAAGAAGGCCAGTTAAAATATTTAGAAAGCAGAGTTTCTGAAAGTACAGTTACAATTGAGTTTTTTAAAAACCTGCCGGAACAAGAAGCCGTGCAATTGTCATACGGATCAAAAGTCTGGACTGCTATTAAATCAGGGTTTTTTAGTTTGTCAAGTTTCTTTATATCAATTATCAGCATTTGGCCGTTTATTATTATAATTGTTGTATTAGCCTATTTTATTAGAAAGAGAATTAAAAGAAAAAAACCATAGTCATGTATCCTTATTTCAAGAAGAGATTTATCATACCAACTGTTGCGGCAGGATTATTATTTATTGGAACCAGTTTCAAAGAGGATTTTTTTGAAATTGCGAAACAAATTGAAATCTTCACAACGTTGTTTAAAGCCGTAAACACGAATTATGTAGACGAAACAAATCCGGGTGATTTAATGGATAAAGCCATTAAAAGCATGTTGGGAAGTTTAGATCCATACACAGTTTACTTTAACGAGCAGGATGTTGTTAATTTCAAAATCAACAATACGGGAGAATATACCGGAATTGGCGCTATGATTGCACGCAAAAAAGACCGTTTGATTGTACGCGAACCGTATAAAAATTATCCTGCAGATAAAGCGGGACTAAAAGCGGGTGACGAAATCATCCAGATTGGTGATGTTTTGATTGCTGATTTTAAAGATGATGCTTCGCAATTATTGAAAGGAACTAAAAACACTAAAATTGCTATAAAATACCTTCGTCAGGGAAAAACCTTTACGACTGAATTGGTTTTGGATGAAGTGGATATTAAATCGGTTCCGTTTTATGGAAAGATTGATGAGAAAACGGGCTATATCGTTTTGGCACACTTTAGCAGAAAGGCTTCCGCCGAAGTTAAAGATGCTTTGGAAAAACTGAAAGCTGATGGCGCAAAACAGATTGTTTTGGATTTAAGAGGAAACCCGGGCGGACTTTTGAATGAAGCGATTGATATCTGTAATTTATTTGTTCCGAAGAATGAAGTTATTGTAACGACTAAATCAAGAATCGAAAAACATAACAATACGTATAAAACGACTAAAGAACCTATTGATACAGAGATTCCACTTGCTATTTTGGTTAACGGAAGAAGTGCATCGGCATCAGAAATTGTTTCCGGAGCTTTGCAGGATTTAGATCGTGCTGTAATTTTAGGAAGCAGAAGTTTTGGAAAAGGTTTAGTTCAGCGTTCTGTTGACCTGACTTACGGAACGCAGCTGAAAGTTACAATTTCACGTTACTACACTCCATCCGGACGTTGTATACAAGCACTTGATTATGCACATAAGGATAAAAACGGTGTTGCCCAAAAAACAGATTCTAAAAATTTCAATGCTTTTAAAACCAGAAAAGGAAGAACTGTTTATGACGGAGGTGGGGTTTTACCGGACATTGAATTAGATGAAGCTAAAATGAGCCCTATTACAAGCGCTCTTTTGAAAAATGACGGAATATTTGATTACGCCACTACTTACTATTATAAAAATCCAAATTTGGGCGATAAAATCCCTGTGGTTTCAGATACTGATTATGCTAGTTTCAAACAATATTTGAAAACAAACAAAATTAGTTTTGATACGGAAACAGAAGTTGCCTTGAAAAATACTTTGGCTGCAGCCAAGACTGAAAAAATTGACGAAACGATTGCTCCGGAATATCAACAATTATTAGCCGCATTAGAGAGAAGTGAAAATACTTTGCTGGATAAAAACCAAAAAGAAATTAGAGGTTTAATTCAGGAAGAGCTTATCAAAAGATACCAATACCAAGAAGGTTTGTATCAGTTTTATATTAAAAACAATTCAGAGATTAAAAGAGCAGTAAACGTATTAAATAATCAAACTGAATATAAAACGATTTTAAAAATGTAGAAACAATGAAACTTTCCCGGGTCCTGTTTTTGTTTATTATTTACAATCTATCGGCACAGCAGAAACCAATCGAAACAGTTTATTTTGATTTCGACAAGTATGATCTTACCGAACCGCAAAGCAGAGTTGTAAATAATTTTATCAAATCAATAGACACCGCGAAAGTTGAATCTATACAAATCTACGGTTACTGCGACGACCGCGGCACTGATGATTACAATTTTAAATTGTCTCATGACAGGGTTAATACCATTCAAAACTTATTGCTTTCCTTTGGTTTTAAAGAAAGTAAAATTGTTATTCTTGAAGGCAAAGGCCGTGTTGTGGTTCGGCCTGATACTGTTGAGAATTTATACGAAACACGTTTACGCAATCGGCGGGTTGATTTGATTGTGGTAAAACGAAACAGTTTTGGAAAAGAAGTTTATTCTTCTTTTAAAGATAAATTAAAAGTTGGCGATAAAATATATCTTGAAAACATATTGTTTGATATGGGAAGTGCCCGACTGACTAATAATTCTAAAAAGGAATTGGATAAGATTTCTGTTATACTTCAAAAACAAAAAAACATACAGTTCGAAATTAGAGGCCACGTTTGCTGCACACCACAAATTTACAGTGACGCAATCGACAAAGACACTAAAGAAAGGAAACTTTCCTGGAACCGGGCCAAAACAGTTTTTTACTATTTAAGTTCTAAGAAAGTTTCTAAAAACAGAATGCGTTATCAAGGCTGCGGAAACAAATTCCCTCTAAAAAGAGGCGATAATTATGATCGCCGCGTTGAGTTTTTGATTACTAAGATTTGATTTTTTTGCCACAAAGGCGCTAAGGCACAAAGTTTTTTTACTTAAAGTTTTACTCTAAAATAAGTTGTTAATTATTTCTTTTAAAGATAATTACAAATTAGTAAAAAGGGCAATAATTCATATTGCAACATTGTAGCGTTATTGTTTTTTGTGCTTATCCGCGAATCATTTCGATATGTTCGATATCATCTTCAAGATACATTTCACTTGATTGGACAAAACCATGACTTTCGTAAAATTTCTTTAAGTATAATTGTGCTCCAATTGTAATTTGATCTTTTCCAAAATTAGATTTTATTGCGGCAATTGCTTCACGCATTAAATCGTGTCCCCACTTTTTATCACGATAATTGGCATCAACGATTACTCTTCCTATTGAGGCATTGTCGAAACTAATTCCGGCATCGAATAAACGAGAATAGGCTACAACTTTACCGTCATATTCTCCAATTAGATGTAACGCTTTCTTGTCTTTGCCGTCAATGTCTAAATAAACGCAGTTTTGCTCTACTACAAAGATTTCACTTCTTAGTTTAAGTAAATCGTATAGTTCATTTACAGTTAATGCCTCAAATGGCTTTATTTTCCATTTTAATTCCATTTTGTATATCTCTTTTAATTTTAATAATCCTAAAAACAAAATTACGTCAAATATTATCAAATAGAAATCCCGATTATAAAACTATAATCGGGATTTACTAAAAAGATACTTTGCTCTTCCTGCAAGGTTTCCAAAACCTTGTAGGTATTTAATCTTTATTATCTATTTTTTACTTTGTCAATTACACCTACAAGGTTTTGGAAACCTTGCAGGAGAAAGAACTACTTTACTTTATCATTTTTTCTTCATGACAATTTCCATGCTTTTATATTCTGAGCCTTCTTTGACATCGAACATTTCCATTTTACGGGTTGTGGCATCTACGATTGTATAGATTTCTCTGTAAGGTGCTTTCTTTCCTGTTACCGGATTTACTACTTCCCCTTTAAATTCCATACTTTTTTTCCCTTCGTCATATTTTCCCGTGGCAACCATCATTCCGGTTCCCATATTGTCGATAAAAGTTGTGGTATATTCTTTACTTGCGTTGTTATAGGCTAATGTGCTTTTTCCTTCAAATGGTGCTCCCATAATTTTTCCGACATAATTACCTTCCTGATAACGTCCGCCTAAAATCATTTTGATAGTGGCAACTGAAGTTGATTTTTCTGGTTTTCCATTTGGTTCATACCAAAACGTCATCTCGCAATTCCATGTTCCAACTTCGTCTGTCATTAATTTGTGCGGTGCGCCCGGAGTTGCATACTCCTGCCAGGCTTTCATTTGTGCCGCAGAATCTACTGGTACTTCGGCTGCAGGTTCTTCAGTTTTGATACTGTCTAAATCTTTTGCCGTGACAACTTCCTCTTTTACTTCTTTTTTACAAGAGATAAAACATAATGCAATAATTACTAATGTTGTGGTTACCTTTTTCATAAGTCTTTGTTTTTATGTTTGTTACAAACAAAAATAAGAAAAATAATAACGGAATTTGTTTCAAGTTTCAGGTTTCAGAGTTTCAAGTTATGCTGTGTGGTTTTTACCACAAAGTTCGCTAAGGTTACGCAAAGAAACGCAAAGTTATTTTTTAAGAACCTGACTTAAATTATCTTATATAACTTATATGGTTTAATATTCGTTTAGAAAACTTGAAACCTGAAACTTAAAACTTGAAACAAATCAACGCTTATCTATTTTCACAGATTTTATGATGGCTTCGAGATCGAACATTAAGTCACGTTCTTGGTTTGAGGGTGAATAGCAAAATCCTTCGATAACCAGGATTCGGTTATAAACAGGATCTACGATTGCGTAGTTAATGAAAGGTCCGGCCATGAAATCATTTTTTAGTTCCCATGTTCCTTTGGTTTCAAAAGCTTCTTTTCCGTCTAATGCTGTATTCGAAAAATAAGGTGCGTAAGCTTCTCCGGTAATCATTCGGGTTTTTGGTTCTCTTCCTTTGATGTAGTAACCAATTGAGTCGCGCATTTTAATGATATTACCCACTACATTTCCACGGGTTTTGAAATTGTGCAGCGGAATTTGGTATATCAATAAACTGGTGTTTCCACTTATGATATCTTTTTTAAGCCAGATAAAATTCTTTTTGTGAAGCATATATTCATATCCTGTTGGAATCTGGATATCAATATGGAATTTGTTTTTTATAATAGCAGGATTTAAAAGTGAAGCACTGTTGTCTTCCTGAATTTTTTTGATTTCAGCATCTCGAATCATTTTGATGATTTGTGCCGAATTCAATTCGATACTGCAGATTATGTCATCAACAGATTTTCCGTAAATACGAAAAGTGTTGTGCGGCAGTGATTTATTGTGGGTTATTTCAAACTTATCTACAGCTGATTTTTTAACAACGATAATGCTTCGGCTGTCGGTTACAAATCCTTCGAGAAGTTTGGCAGGATATTGATTGATTGTAAATAGCGGTTCTTCCTGAGTTAAACCCAGAACTGGCGATGCAAATTTATTTCGGATACTGTCGCCAACTTCTCCATACCATAACTGATCGTCGATGATGATGGAAATTGTATTTGTTTTTCCGGAAACAGGTTCTTCTTGTTTATCTGTTTTTAAACAAGAAATCAATAGAAACGGAAGTATTATAAATAAAAAATGGGTTTTATTCATTTTCTTAATTTATGAAATAAAACCCAAATTTAAATAAGATTTTTTATTATCCGTTTATTTTAAGCTTCATTCCGGGTTTTATATCTTCATCTTTAATACCATTCCATTTTTTAATATCTGAAATTGTTACTCCAGGATATTTTTTAGAAATACTGTATAAAGAATCACCTTTTTTAACGTAATAATCTTCGCCAACATTTTTTGCTGAAGGTGCTTTCTTTTTGAAAGAATCAACAGAAGTAGATGCAATAGCAGTAGAAACCGGCTCGTGGATCTCTGTAACTATTTTAGAAACTACTAATGTTTTTCCTAAACCAATATTATTAGAGCTAAGATCATTTAACTCTTTTAAGTCCGCAATAGTCGTACCGAATTTTTTAGCAATGCTTCCTAAATTGTCTCCGGCCAATACAACGTACTCTACAGTTTGTATTGAAACTTTATCATTATCTTCTGCAGAAGCAACAGCTTCTTCTGTATTTTTCTCTACAGCTGGTACTACTTTTGGCTCTTTAATAATTTTAGCAGAAGTATCAACATCTGATTTAATTTTTAAAGATTTTCCTAACGCAATTGCATTTGATTTAAGATTATTCCATTTTTTTAAATCTGAAATATTCACATTGTATTTATCTGCAATAGCGCCTAAGTTATCTCCTTTTTGGACTTTATAAAACTGAATCTCTTTATCTTTAGATACTTCCAGAGATTTAGTGTCTCTAACAGGTTTTCCTTTTGGAGCAATTTTCATTGCTAAACGAGTTGGAATAGTTCTGTTTTCTGATTCGTGTTTTACGTAAGCGTAAATTTTATCTTCGTTTGAAACAAAAGTTGCAATTTTATCTTTTGGCAAACGAAGGAAATTTTGCTCCCCTTGATAAGCCGGTACAACATTTAATTTATACGATGGATTTAAAAGTTGAAGTTGTGATTGCGGCATATCTAACAAATCGGCAATTTGTTTGAAAGACATTTGATTTTTTACCGCCACTGTATCTGTTTCAAAGTTTTTAATAACAGCTCTTTCTGGGTTGATTCCGTGTTCTTTATGATATTCAAAAAGATACATTGTAGCATAAAATGCCGGAACATAACCTTGAGTTTCTTTTGGAAGGTAATTGCGAATATCCCAGTAACCTGTTTTTCCGCCAGAACGACGAATTG
The DNA here is from genome assembly GCF_002482975.1 of Flavobacterium sp. UBA7680. Classification (GTDB taxonomy): domain Bacteria; phylum Bacteroidota; class Bacteroidia; order Flavobacteriales; family Flavobacteriaceae; genus Flavobacterium. The sequence goes on from NZ_DLHA01000046.1 coordinate 26,845, forward strand.
CTTTTGTTACGTTTCCAGGACCTGAATTATAAGAAGCTAAAACAAGTTCCCAGTCATTAAACACATTGAACATTTTTGTCATGTAATTGGAACAGGCTGCTGTAGCTTTAAGAGGATCACTTCTTTCATCGATATAAGAATCGATTTTTAAAGCGTATTGTTTTCCGGTTCCGTACATAAACTGCCAAAGTCCGGTAGCGCCCATTTGAGAAACTGCTTTAGGGTTTAAAGCAGATTCTACAACGGCTAAATATTTTATTTCCAATGGAACTTTTTCTTTTGCGAATGTTTCCTCGAATATTGGAAAGTAGTATTCTGATAAAGCCATTAATCGAGAAAACGATTTTTTACGATTCTTAAGAAATGACTTTATTATGTTTTCTAATCCTTGATTGTATTCAATTTCAAAAGGAGATTTGGCATTCATTGCCGCCAAACGCTGCTTAAGCAGTTCTGTTGGCAGTTCCTCATCTACAGTAACGTCCTTATTAATGGTTTGAATGTCTTTTGTCAAATCATCGTAGATGTCTAAACTTACTAACTCATTCATCCAAAGGCTGTCAACTTTTGTTGCCAGATCATCTTTTTTGAATGTGCTTTTAATAGAATCTAAATAGGACAGCTTTACTTCGGGTTTAATTTCCTTCGAGACTTCGGCAGTTTCCTGCGCGAACATCGATAGAGAAAACAAAACGGTTACCGCTAATGATATTTTCTTTACAATCATATAACATTTTTTTAAAATTCTATAAATCAACCATTTATAGAATCATTATTTTTGCAAACTTAAAAAGTTTAAGGCTTAAATATACGCAAAAAAATGTTAATTGTGATTTTTTAGTCTAAAATTGCAGCAATTCCAGGTAAAACTCTTCCTTCTAACATTTCTAGCATTGCGCCTCCACCAGTAGAAACATAGCTCATTTTGTCTTCGAAACCGAATTGTTTTACGGCTGCAACAGAATCTCCTCCTCCAACTAGAGAAAATGCTCCTTTTTCTGTTGATTCTGCAATAAAATCTCCTAAAGCAATTGTTCCTTTAGAGAATGTTTCCATTTCAAAAACCCCTAATGGACCATTCCATAAAATAGTTTTTGATTCTAAAATTACTTTTTTGAAGTTTTCTAATGATTTTGGACCTGCGTCAAGACCTTGCCATCCGTCAGGAATTGCAGTTACGTCTACAACTTGTGTATTTGCTGTATTTGAGAAATCGTCTGCAGCAATTACATCAACAGGAATATGAATCTGAACATTTTTTTCTTTTGCTAATCTTAAGATTTCAAGTGCTAAATCTAGTTTATCATCTTCGCAGATTGATTCTCCAATTTTTCCGCCTTGCGCTTTAACAAATGTAAAAGTCATACCGCCGCCAATAATCATGTGGTCAACTTTGTCTAAGATATTTTCGATAACGGTGATTTTAGAAGAAACTTTAGAACCTCCTAAAACTGCTGTTACTGGTTTTTCGCTATTTTTAAGTACTTTGTTTAAACTGTCAATTTCTTTTGCCAATAAAGTTCCAAATGTTTTATCGTTTGGAAAAAATTGTGCAATAATTGTTGTTGAAGCGTGCGCTCTGTGTGCAGTTCCAAAAGCGTCGTTTACATAAATATCTCCAAGTGAAGCTAATTCTTTTGCGAAAGCAACATCTCCAGCTTCTTCTTCTGCGTGAAAACGTAAATTTTCAAGTAATAAAACTTCTCCAGGCTGTAGGTTTTTAGCAGCTGTTTGAGCTGGTTCTCCAACGCAGTTTTCAGCAAACTTAACTTGTACTCCTAAAATTTCTGAAGCTGTTTTTAAAATATGTTTTAAAGAGTATTTTTCTTCAGCTCCTTTTGGTCTTCCTAAATGCGACATTAAGATTACACTTCCGCCTTGAGCTAAAATAGTATCGATAGTTGGCTTTGCCGCTTCAATACGTGTCGTATCAGTTACATTAAAATTCTCATCCAAAGGCACGTTAAAGTCTACACGGATAATTGCTTTTTTATTTTTAAAGTCGAAATCGTTTAAAGTTTTCATTTGATATTTTTTTAGTTTTTTTAGAAAGAAAAACAAATATAGGACTTTTAAAGTACTAATAAATTCGAATAAACTAAAAAAGAGACAACAAAAAGAACGAAAACGTTATAAATTCACAAATAAATTGGTTTATTAAGGATTAAAAACAATTTTAGGTAATAATTCAATAGCCTACTGAATAAAAAACTTATTATTCAGCCCTGTTTAATAATAAACAGCCTAATTCCTGATTTATCTTATTTTTATAAATAAACTACTTTTTGACACTATAAACCTAACCTTCTTTTTAATAAATTGATTTGTTTTTACAAAAAGAAAGAAAAATCTTTAAAAATGTTTTTATTTTAAATGTTTTACTATATATTTACTTCGTTTTTTACAAGAACACTGAATAATCTTGTTAGAAAATTTCAATTTCCACATTAATACAAAAAAACAAATCTTCCAGTTTTTTCTCGGATAACCTTTTTAAATGGTTTTACACCATTCCTTACAGAATTATATATCCCGCATGCTACATTATTTTAAGATGTTTTGTTATGCGTGATATTTTTCTGATGTTTTGTTCAGAATGTGAAAAAGAATCAACAAAAACGTATAAACCCTTAGAGATATACCATACCAACTGCTTAGATTTGCACACCAATTTTATTTAAAATATTCTAATCAAAGCCAATGAAAAAATCATTTCCGTTACGTTTTTTAAGATCGTTTTTTATTCCAAAAAATCATTTTAAAAACCCTATTGCTGTATTGTTGTGTCTTATCATGTCTTTCATGACAATTTCTTTAAAGGCACAAATTGCTGAAAATGATCCAAGTAGATATATCCCTAATATCATCCCTCCTTCCCCTACGGCTTACTCATTGGGTACTTACGGGAATACTCCTGTTGGGCTATTTACAGGATCCCAAAACATCAATATTCCTCTTTATACCTATAAAACAGCGAATCTGGAAGTTCCCATTAGTATGTTTTACAGTTCTAATGGCATAAAGGTAGATGAGATTTCTTCAAATGTAGGACAAAGCTGGAATCTTAGTTTTGGCGGTGTCATTACAAGAATCGTCAGGGACAAACCTGATGAAGACAGAGGAGAATATCCTATTCCAATATCAATAACAGAATCAATGGGACGCTATTCCCCTCCCGCTTTAGATTTTTATCAATACATTGGGGGAAATGATGTTGATACTGAAGCTGACCTTTTTAGTTTTAACTTTGGTAAATATTCCGGTAAATTTGTTTTTGATAATGAAGGAGGTATAATTTTAATACCTGCTCAGGAATTTCAGATTCAATATACCAACTCACCTAACGGATTTAATTTTATTGTTACTGCTCCTGATGGAGTGAAGTACTATTTCGAAGACAAGGAAACTTCTACACAAAGAGTTGTAGGGGGAGGCCATTCTATTCCTAACATAACCGTTTCATCATGGTATTTAAGCAGGATCGTACATCCTAAAGGCGATGAAATTCAATTTACTTATGATGCTTCCGGGACTTCTTATACCGCTTCAAAATCACAAACTTACAGAATGCTTTACCCGCGCATTCAATATGATGCTGCTGGTAACCTTGAGCAGTATACAGGTGGTTTAAGCCCAATGTATGACCATACCATAAGCTTAGCAGGCAAAGCAATAAAGTCAATAAAAAGCACAAACCCTTTTTATGGAGAAGTTGCATTTACCTATCTTTCTGCTTCCAGCGCAGATGTAACAACCGGTAATAACAAAATATCTCAAATTACTATAAAAGATAAAAATGCCGCAGAAATTGACCGTATTAATTTTACTTATACTACAACACCTAATAGCAGGGTATTTCTGGATAAAATTCAGTTTAAGGACATCAACCAAAACTATCAGTTTGAATACAATAGCAGAAACAGTTTCCCGGCAAGGTTATCTTTAAGTCAGGACCATTGGGGCTATTATAATGGTAAAAGCAATACTAATATTGTACCTTATGTTAGCGCTTATGAATTGGAATCGGTAAATTATAATGGCGCCAATAAAGAACCTGATGGAAATTTTGCACAAATTGGTCTGCTTACGAAAATTACCTATCCAACAAAAGGATATACTACATTTGATTATGAACCAAATGACTATTATGGTCAGATAACTGTGGAACCTGCCAGAGTTTACCAATCTATAAGTGCTGTGACTACAGAAGAAATAAAGGATGCTTCATCACAGACAATCTACACAAATGGAGCGACATCACAAAAAGTACAAATTATAGCCAATACAGGTTTCTATTGTTCAGATCCAGAGTTGAACATTGGTAAAAACAAAGGAACTATAAGTGTTTATAATACTACAGCAAGCAGATACGAAACCCTTTACAGAACAGACAATAGTGCTCCTATCAGTAATGGCTTTTATACAATAACACCTAATACTGATTCTTCAGCTAAAATTTTCTATTTCAATGCATCAGCAAATCAGACTTATCGTATTAGTTTGAGTTCCGATTGGTATTGTACCTCAACTAAATTAACCTACAATTACTTGCCGGGAGGGACTACCACAGTACCTGCCAATGTTATTACAGGAGGTATAAGGGTGCAGCGCACCTCTGACTATTCTTCTGCATCATCTGCTCCCGTAATCAAAAGGTTTTTTTATGCTAAAAAAGATGATCTGACCAAATCAACAGGAAACAAAGGCCAGGAACCTTACTATATTGATCGTTACAGAGTAGATAGACTTTTAGAAGGAGGTGCTGGTGTTCAAGGAGTAACAAGCACAGCAACCTATTTAAATTTATCTTCAAGCAGTTTAGCTTCTTTATTTGATACCGGAAGTTCAAATGCATTTTATAATTATGTGACTATTTCATATGGATCAGATGCCTTTTTAAACGGAGGGGAAGAACATGAATTTATTGTGCATCGCGATCAGGGTACAGGTTATGTAATTGGAAATTATGATATTCGAAGTGTTACTTTATCTAATACTGGATGGGATAATGGCTCATTAAAAAGAACCGTTTTCTTTAATAAAGATCTTAAAACTATTAAAGAAGTTATTAACGAATATGAAGAAAAAGCAACTTACAGAAAAGAAGCTGTCTCTTACAGCGCAAGAAAAAATTACGAAAAAATTCTTTCAGCACCTGTAAACTATCAGTGTACACAAGCAGATCTGACAAAAAGAACTGAATTTAGAACCTGTTTAGCAAATCATAAACATGAAAAAGCAGGAAGTCTAGTAAATAATTTAATTGGTGGTGTCAAAAGAGATGATGATTGTATTGCCCCGGGCAATAACAACACAACTATATATATCACACATCCCTGCTATGGAGCAACACTTCCAAAAACTATTTCAAATATTGAAAATATTAATAATCTTAGTATCGTATCATATTCAAACTTTGGTTTTTGGCATTACCTAAAATCAACCAAAGAAATACAATATGATATAAATGGTTTAAACCCTGTAGAAGCTCTTACTAATTATAACTACAACAGCCCTAAACATACTCAAATGACCTCTCAGGTAACTACAAGTTCAAAAGCCGAAACTATTGAAACAAAGTATTTTTACCCTCCTGACACAGAAATGGCAGCTGAACCAGCTGTAACTGATTTAATAACGGCCAATATGGTTGAAGCACCTTTGGATACACAGACTTATAGAAATACCGTAAAACTGTCTGAGCAGAAAACCGGTTACGAGAAAAGTATAAATACAAACAATTTATTACTGCCTAAATATGTGTATGCCAATAAAGGAGTCCCTGCTATAGTTACTGCAGATAAAAAAATCACCTTTGACCAGTATGACACTAAAGGAAACATCATTCAATATACACTTGAAAGCGGCACACCTGTTTCCATTATCTGGGGATACGGCCAGACAAAGCCTATTGCCAAAATTGAAAATGCC
>NZ_DLHA01000028.1:0-240685 GCF_002482975.1 Flavobacterium sp. UBA7680
TTTAAAAACTGGAAACAAGATGCACATTCTGAAGGAGGAACTCGTAACCCGTTAATTGTTTTTTATCCAAATGGAATTAAAGACAAAGGCGGAATCAGAAATCAATACAGCCACGTAACCGATTTACTGCCAACAACTTTAGAAATTGCAGGAATTAAAGCTCCGGAATATATCAAAGGAATTAAACAAGATATTATTCAGGGTTCATCATTCCAGGCTTCTTTAGACAATCCAAAAGCAGAATCTTTACACAAAGTTCAATATTACTATATCTTTGGAAACAGAGCTATTTATAAAGATGGATGGAAAGCGGCTGCGGCACATTTACCAGATTCATTTGCTGTAAAACAATCTTTAGGTAAAAACGAAAAACCTGTTGCAAGCAATTTTGATACTGATGTTTGGGAATTATACAACTTAAACGAAGATTTTAACGAACGCAACAATCTGGCTAAAAAATACCCTGAAAAGTTAGCTGAACTTCAAAAATTATTTGATGAGCAGGCAAAAGAAAACAATGTTTACCCATTGATCGACTGGCAGGATGTTTACAACAGAAGAATCCACAATACTGGAGCTGACAAAGGTAAAACGTTACAGGATTTAGTAAAACAAGTAACTAAACCTGCAGATACAGAAACTGCAAAATAATCATTTACATAACCTGCAAGGTTTGCAAAACCTTGTAGGTTTTTCAATAAAAAACAGAAGATTCTAACAAATTAGTGAAAAAATAAAAAATAAAACTCTACTACATCCATAGAATTAGAAGTTAAATTATTTATTTTTACATTAACATATTAAAATTCAAAAAGATATGAAACGAGTAGATTATGAAATCATAGGAAAAAAGATTGTCGTTGGGGCAATTGTATTTTTAGTTCCGCTGGTAATTTTAGCCGGAGGATTAGCATTAATTAATCAATTTTTAAAATAAGAAATCATGGCAATAGTTCAAAAAGAAAAACTAACAAGAGATTTAAGTATCAGTTTATTAATTTACAGTTTGCCTGTAGTGGCAATTTTCCTGTATTTTAAATTAACAGGCGGAGCGGTAAGCGAATCGCATATTGCACTTCCTTCATTTTTAGAATTCGCAAAACCGGCATTCGAAAACATCCGTACTTGGGGATTAACCGTTTTTATGGTGGTTTTGGGAATTATAGAATTTGCGGCAGGTTTATATGATGACGAATGGACAGGCGAAGAACGTAAAGTAGATATCGTTTGTTTCTTGGCTCCAAAATTACTTTTACCTCCTGTAATTGCATTTTTCAGCTTAACAGCTTTACCTTATTTATTACCAAATTTAGCAAACACACTTTCATGGGTTCCGTTTTGGGGAGGATTTTTCCTAATCGCAATTGCCGATGATTTAACCCAATATTGGTACCACAGATTACACCATCAAGTACCATTTTTATGGCGTTTTCACAGAACACACCACTCTGCTCCATATATGGGAATGGCGATGGCTTCAAGACAAAACTTTATTTATACGGTTTTCTTTTCTCAAATTTATTTAACTGCAACTTTAACCTATTTAGGTTTAGGATTACCGGCTTTATTTGTTTTGGTAATTAAAAGTTTCATCACTTTAGGCGCGCATTCAAGCATTGCATGGGACAAACCATTTTACAAATACAGAGTTTTACATCCAATTGCATGGGTTTTAGAAAGATTAATTTCTACTCCGGCAACACACCACGCACACCACGCAGATACAAGCGGTGACGGTGTTGGACATTTTAAAGGAAACTTCGGAAACATGTTTTTCATTTGGGACATGATTTTCGGGACTGGATTAATCACTCGTAAATTCCCGGAATCTTACGGAACAAAATCATACAAACAAGAAGAATGGTACGCACAATTTTTGTGGCCGATATTCAAATCTAAAAAAGAAGGAAGTTCTCTTGCCGAAGGCGTATTGGCATTTCCTCTAAAAGCCAAACCTGTAGAAAAAGCAGCAGAAACTGTTGAACAAACTCCGGTTTTAGAGCAGGCTTAATCTTAAAAAGCAATAAAAAATATAAAGTACGGCAGTGTATTCAAATTAATCTTGAATACACTGCCAGCTTTTATCAAAACTATACTGTTATGAAAAATAAAATAAATATTATTACACTAATCCTGCTGTTTACAATAGTAGGTTTTTCTCAAAATAAAAGTTCAAATACCGTTTCATTAGATGTTTATTACAATAAAATTCAGGCTGAAAAAAAGCCTCAGATAATTGATGCACGCGGTCCTGAAGAATTTGCCTTAAACCATATTAATGGCTCAGTAAACTTCAATTTAGAGTCAAAAGATTATGCCGAACAAGTTGCAAAATTAGACAAATCAAGACCTGTTTTCACTTACTCAATTGGAGCCGGGCGAAGCGTTTGGCTGGCAGACGATTTATTAAAAAAAGGGTTTAAAGAAGCCTACAGTTTAGAAGGCGGAATTGCGAACTGGATTGGAAACGGAAAACCTTTTTATGCTAACTCTAAAAGCAAACTGACTTTAGCCGAATACAACAAAATCATTGCTGATAATAAAACTGTTTTGGTTGATATTGGTTCTAAATATTGTGGTGCTTGTATAAAAGTAAAACCAGTTTTGGAAACCATTAGAGCACAATACGGTGAAAATTTAAAAATTGTAGAAATCGAGTTAGAAACCAGTCCGCAAGTAATCGCAGACTTAAAAACCGTAAAGGTCTTCCCTACTTTAATTTTATATCAAAATGGTAAAATAATCTTCAAAAAAGACGGTTTGGGCGATTTGAAAAATGATGTAGATGTGGCTTTGGCTTCGAAATAAACATACATGTAAAGCTTTGTCAAAGTTTTAAACTTTGACAAAGTTCGCTACAATCTTGTCAGGCTGAGCGAAGTCGAATGTCGGGCTGAGCGAAGTCGAAGCCCGCGTTAGAAACTCTACAAAGATTGAATTTTCGTGACGGAGCTACTTGTATGGGCTTCGACTTCACTCAGCCTGACAAACTGTACATGAAAAAATTAAACAACGCAAAACCAAAATATAACTAACTATAATGGCAAACTATAAAAAAATAACCAAAATAATTCTACCCATTTTAATAATCCTTCTTATCATAGCAGCATTCTTATTATGGCCCATAAATACAGACGGAACATTAATAAAAGCCGATGAAAAACTAGCCGAAGGAAAAACAGCATTTCTGTCTCAAAAAGATACAACTTCAGAAAAAAAACCAAACATTATTATTCTCGTTGCAGATGATTTAGGCAAATATGATATTTCACTTTACGGAGGAAAATCGACTCCCACACCTCAAATTGATTCACTTGCAGCTTCTGGAGTAACTTTTACAGATGGATATGTTTCTGCTTCAATTTGTTCGCCTTCGCGCGCCGGATTATTAACTGGACGTTATCAGGAACGTTTCGGGCATGAATATCAGCCGGGAGATCGTTATCCAAAAAACAATTTAGAATATTATGCTTTTAAATATTTAATCAACACGAACAGCTGGCGATTAAATGATAAAATAAATTATCCAAACGAAGCTTCTATAGCGACGCAGGGTTTACCAAAATCTGAAATTACATTTGCCGATTTGGCTAAAAAACAAGGTTACAATACGGCAATTATCGGGAAATGGCATTTGGGACACAACAAAGGATTTTTTCCTTTAGACAGAGGTTTCGATTATCATTACGGATTTTATCAGGCATTTTCGCTTTACACACCCGAAGATGATAATCCGGATATCATCAATCATCATCATAAAGATTTTACCGATAAAATGATTTGGGGCAACGGACGCGTTGGAATTGGACAAATTCGCCGCGATACCACTATCATAAAAGATAAAAAATACTTAACCGAAACTTTCGCAGATGAAGCTGAAGCTTTTATTGACAAAAATAAAAACAAACCGTTTTTATTGTATGTTCCGTTTAATGCGCCTCATACGCCATTTCAGGTTCGCAAAAAATATTACGATCGTTTCCCGAATGTAAAAGACGAAAACAAACGTGTTTACTTTGCCATGATCAGCGCACTTGACGACGCTGTTGGAAGAATTAGAGAAAAAGTAAAAAAAGAAGGTTTAGAAGAAAATACCTTAATCTTTTTTATCAGCGACAACGGTGGTGCCGATTATACTTTTGCAACAACAAACGCACCGCTTAAAGGTGGGAAATTTTCTCATTTTGAAGGCGGTATAAATGTTCCGTTTGCACTTTCGTGGAAGGGAAAAATCAAACCGCATACTGTTTACAAAACTCCCGTAAGTTCTTTGGATATTTTTAGCACAATTGCAGCCGTTACACATTCTGGTTTACCAAAAGACCGTGTTTATGACGGAGTTGATTTAGTAGATGTTGTAAACAGCAATAAAGAAGCCCACAAAGATTTGTACTGGCGTTCTGGCGACGCAAAAGCAATTCGAAGTGGCGACTGGAAATTAATCATCAGTGGAAAAACGCATGAAAAATGGTTGTATGATTTATCAAAAGACAAATCTGAAACTACAGATCTGGCGGCAAAAAATCCTGAAAAAGTAAAAGAGTTACAAACCGCTTTACAAACTTGGGAAAAAGGTTTAATCAAACCACTTTGGCCTAATTTGACTTATTATGAATTCGACTTTGGTAAACAAAAATACTTTGTTGATTTGTAACAATTACAACAGTCCTGCAAGGTTTCCAAAACCTTGTAGGTCTTTCATTTTAAATACTATATTAATAACTAATACCTACAAGGTTTTAAAAACCTTGCAGGAAATAAATAATAAATTGCCTCCAGCTTTAGCTGGAGGTTTAGAGTTAAAGTGCAGAAGGCTTTAGCCAAACTTTTTATTCGGCTAAAGCCTTTTTCTATTTGCAAATCAGTTACCTCCAGCTGAAGCCGGAGGCAATTAAAACCTTTTTTAATCTACAAATCTGTTAAATCCAGCTCAAGCTGGAGGCAATTGAAATAAAATCTTAGAATCAATAATTCTTAGAATAATCAAATCAAAAACAAATGTCAACTCAACCCAAACAATTTAACATACACGAAGACTGGACAGTCGTAATTTTAGGATTTATAATCATCGGAATTTCCCTTTTTATATTTCTTCCCGAAGTTCCTGTTTTCGGCTGGTCAAACACTTCTGATTTATTTACGAAAGTATTTGATTTCGCAAACCTTAAAATACTTTTAATTCAGTTTTTATATCTCATTTCAATTGGTACAATTGGAGCATTTTTAATTGGAAGATCCGTAAAATATTTTCTATTTACTTTTCCAATAGTGTATCTTTTAACTTTGATTGCACTTATTCTCGCAGGAAATTCAGCCATAAAATCCATCAATTTAGAAGCCGTAATTTTCAGTTTGATAATTGGTTTAGCAATTGGCAATTTCTTTAAACTTCCGGAATGGTTTCGTTCATCACTTTCTACAGAAGTCTTTGTAAAAATTGGATTGGTTTTATTGGGAACCGGAGTAATTTTTTCAGATATATTAAAGGCAGGCTCATTAGGCTTAATTCAGGCATTGGTTGTTGTGATATCCGTCTGGTATTTTGCCTTTTGGCTTTGCCGAAAATTAAAAGTAGATGATGAATTAACGATGATGATTTCGAGTGCCGTTTCTATTTGCGGTGTTTCGGCTGCCATCGCCACTTCGGGCGCCATAAAAGGCGATTCAAAGAAATTATCGTATGTCATTTCGATTGTTTTGGTAACCGCAATTCCCATGATGATTTTCATGCCTATAATTGCCAAATATTTCAATTTCCCCGAAGAAGTAACCGGAGCCTGGCTTGGCGGAAGTATCGACACTTCCGGCGCCGTTGTAGCGTCTGGAACTTTAGTTGGTGAAACAGCTTTAAAAATAAGTACGATTGTAAAATTCTCTCAGAATGTTTTATTAGGATTAGCTGCTTTTGCGATTTCTGTTTATTGGACGTATTCGCATAATACTACTTCAGAAGCTGTCGAATCAAAACCAACTCTAAAAGTGATTTGGGAACGTTTTCCGAAATTTGTAATTGGTTTTATTGGTGCTTCTTTAATCTTTTCATTTTTAATTACACCCGAAACCAGAGACGGCGTAAAAGACAGTTTAAAAAACCTGCAAGGAATTTGGTTTGCTTTGGCTTTTACAAGTATAGGTTTAGAAACTAATTTTAAAGATTTATTGAGCAATAACAGCCGTAAGCCATTGTATGCCTTTTTAATTGCACAATTATTCAATGTAATTGTTACGTTGATTATTGCGTTTTTGCTTTTTAGTTAATTTTTTTTGCCACGAATTTCACGAATTTTCACGAATCGATTTGTCGAAATTCGTGGCGATAACACTTGTCATTTCGAGGAACGAGAAATCGCACTAGAAATTCCGCAAAGAAAATCGACAATCTTTGTAGAGCTACTTGTGCGATTTCTCGTTCCTCGAAATGACAAACTTTGAGTTTTCCTATCTTTAATCAATCACTTAAAAATCAACAAATTAAATTCTTAAAACACACCTACCCCCTATTATATCACATCTTTTTTTCAAAAAAAGCAAAGATTAATTTGGATATTACAATATTAAATTTAACTTTGTCTATAGAATTAGTAGAGTTTAAAATTAAAAACTTACATTTTGAAAACATCAGTACATAATACGTATCACATTCTTCGTAAAAAACACACTTATAACACCTCTTGTTATATGTGCAGCTGTTGTTAATTCCTCCTTATTCGTTCGTTTTGAATCGGTTTAAAATTAAAACCGGAAACTATAAATCGGACTGTGTATATTCCCAAATTTATTGAAATATTCCTTTGATGCTTTTGCCTCAGAAGATATCATGTTATACTAAATCAAAAATGAAAATGGAGACGACAAACTAACATTCTTTTTGATTACCAAGGGTCATTTCTGCGGCAACAGAAATGACCTGATTTAAAGAACATTTATCACTTACAAAAACAAGAAAACAAACAACAAAAGACATTGCAATGAATACAAAAATTACAAAACTTCTTTTTTCTATTCTCTTAACCGGAGTTGTAACTTCTCACGAGTTACAGGCTCAAACAGAATCAAAACCCAATATTATTTTGATTTTGGTTGACGATATGGGTTATTCAGATTTAGGAAATTATGGTTCAGAAATTAAAACACCAAATCTCGATAAGTTAGCTACAGAAGGTTTACGCTTACGCGAATTTTACAATAACTCGATTTGTGCGCCAACACGCGCTTCCCTCCTAACGGGACAATATCAGCATAAAGCCGGAGTTGGCTTTTTTGATGTCAATTTAGGTTTACCGGCTTATCAGGGTTATTTAAACAAAGAATCTTTGACTTTAGGAGAAGTTTTCCGTTCTGGCGGTTACAGCACCCTTTTATCAGGAAAATGGCATGTAGGATCAGAAGATCAGGCGCAATGGCCAAACCAAAGAGGTTTTGATAAGTTTTACGGAATCTTAAAAGGAGCTTCGAATTATTTTGATACAAAACCGCTTCCTTTCGGGAAAACGCCTTATCCGGTAAAACTAATTCGTAATAACGAAGAACTACACCCAAAAGATGATTCGTATTATTTTACAGATGAAATTGGGAATAATGCTGTAACATTCTTAGACGAGCAAAACAAAGAAAATAAACCTTTCTTTTTATATCTCGCTTTTACTGCGCCACACTGGCCGCTACAGGCAAAACCTGTTGATATTGCTAAATACAGAGGGAAATTTGATGAAGGCTGGGATGTTTTAAGAGAAAAGAGAATCCAGAAACTAAAAGCCAGCGGGATTTTACCTGCCGATCAAACTATATCGCCAAGAGATCCTGAAGTTCCGGAATGGAATAAGTTAAGCTACGACGAAAAACAATTCTGGAAAGCTAAAATGGAAGTATATGCCGCAATGGTCGACAATATGGATCAAAACGTTGGCAAAGTTCTGGACAAATTAAAAGCACTTAAAAAAGACAAAAACACGCTGATTGTTTTTATTTCAGATAATGGAGCTCAAGGCGGATTCAATACCTATAACCCGCTTGGAAGAGGTTTGGTTCGAAATGACGGACCAGTTGGAACTTCGGGTTCGTTTGATTATCAGGAGCAAAACTGGGCTTATTTATCGAATACTCCACTTCAGCAATATAAAAATAATATGCACGAAGGCGGTTTTAGCTCTCCGTTTATTGCTTGGTTTCCATCCAAAATAAAAGCGGGCAGAATCGAAAAAGGAACCGGACATATTATTGACCTTGCTCCTACTTTCTACGAATTAGCCGGAATAGATTACCCAAAAGAATATAATGGTGTGACGACAAACGCTTTGGTTGGAAAAAGTTTGTTGCCTGTTTTATTTAATAATGTTTCACAGGTCGATAGAGGCGCACCATTATTTTGGGAAAGAGCTGGAAACAGAGCCGTTCGCGATGGAAAATGGAAATTGGTTTCGATTTATCCTTCTTACGAATGGGAATTGTATGATCTTGAAACGGATCGAGGTGAAACGACAAATGTTGCACAACAAAATCCGGGAATTGTAAACAAACTTTCGGCTTCTTATTTTGAATGGGCAGACAAAACCGGAGTGGTTGAATACAGCAAATTCAAACTAAAACCAGAAACAATGCCGGGCGGTGCGGCGTTGAAAAAATAAAATTAGTTAAACTCGAAAAATATTTAAACACATAGAAACATAGATTTTTTATAAAACTGAAAAAAGATTTAAAAGATAACAGGTTATCACACATAGCTATGTTTGTTAATGCAAGTGAAACGCCTTTATCCGCAATAAATTCTATGTCTCTATGAGTTTAAAAAATAAAATGTGTTTAAAAATAAAATTATTTTCTAATCATAAAATCAAATCGATATGAATTCATTTTATCAGGAAATTGCAAGACAGCATCAGGAATTATTAATACTTCCTGAAAAGAAATTAATACATCAGTTTATAGATGAATTGTTTTCGATTTTATTTTCGAATACTTCGAAATCCTACGGTATTGTGGCGATTATTGAAAACAAATTTGATGGATTAGAAAAACAATTTGACGAGCTGGTTTTAGACTTTGCTCCTAAAAATCAAAACACCAAACAGCAGACGGAAACCTTTTTTGAGGCTCTGCCTTATTTACATAAAAAAGCATTGAATGATGCTCAAACCATTTTTGCAAAAGATCCTGCAGCCAAAACTTTAGAAGAAGTATTATATTCGTATCCAGGTTTTTTCGCTATTGCCGTTTACCGATTTTCTCATCAGCTTTGGAAGCAGGATTTAAAATTATTAGCCAGAACAATTTCAGAATATGCGCATATTAAAACGAGCATAGAAATTCATCCCGGAGCCAAAATTGGAAATGATTTTGCGATTGATCACGGCACGGGAATCGTAATTGGCGAAACTACTGTTATTGGCAATAATGTTCAAATTTATCAAGGCGTTACGCTTGGTGCTTTGAGCGTTAAAAAAGAGGAAGCTTTTATCAAAAGGCATCCTACAATTGAAGATAATGTTATTATTTACGCCAACAGCACAATTCTTGGCGGACAAACAACTGTAGGCAGAGATTCAATTATTGGAGGAAATGTGTGGCTGACGTATACAATACCTTCCAATTCGGTTGTTTACCATAAAAATGAGATGAAGGTTAAGGACAATAATCCTTTTCCCGAACCCATTTTTTATTCGATTTAAAATTGAGTGAATGTTTTTAACACATAAACCGTCTTGTAAACTTTGTCAAAGTTCAAAACTTTGACAAAGTTCTGAGCAACAAAAGCCTGTGTTAGAAATTACTCAATACATTGAAGCATAAAAATATCAAACACATGAAATATCAGAACATTTTAGAAACCATTGGCAATACGCCGCACATTAAGCTCAACAAGCTTTTTAAAACCCACGAGGTATGGATTAAATTAGAAAAAGCAAATCCGGGATCGAGTATCAAAGACAGAATTGCACTGGCAATGATTGAAGATGCTGAAGCAAAAGGACTTTTAAATCCCGATTCTATTATTATTGAACCAACATCTGGAAATACCGGAATCGGACTTTCACTGGTGGCAGCCGTAAAAGGTTACAAAGTAATTATTGTAATGCCGGAATCGATGAGCGTAGAACGCAGAAAAATCATTGAAGCTTACGGCGCTGAATATGTTTTGACACCGAGAGAAAAAGGAACTTCGGGAGCGGTTGAAAAAGCAAATGAATTGGCAGCAACAATTAAAAACTCTTTTCTGCCTTCGCAATTTACAAATCCTGCAAATGTTGCCGTTCACGAAAGAACGACAGCACAGGAAATTTTAGCCGATTTCCCAGACGGAATTGATTATCTAATTACCGGCGTTGGAACGGGCGGACATATTACCGGAGTTTCTAAAATATTAAAACAGCATTTTCCTAATTTAAAAACTATTGCGGTTGAGCCTGCACTTTCAACAGTTTTAAGCGGAGGAATTCCTGCTCCTCATCCTTTGCAGGGAATTGGTGCCGGATTTATTCCCGAAGTTTTTAACAGAGAATATATAGATGAAATTGTGACTATTGAAAAAAATGATGCTTTTTCATTTGCAAAAAAATTAACGAAAGAAGAAGGAATTTTTGGAGGAATTTCGACTGGAGCAGCATTGGCAGCGGTTTCTAAAAAATTAAAAAATATTCCCGAAGATGCCGTAATCCTGACTTTTAATTATGATACCGGAGAGCGTTATCTTTCTGTAGAAGAATTATTCGATTTTTTCTCCTAAAAAACAACGAATCAAAATCTTACAATAAAATAAAACCCGTAATTTTAAGAATTGAATCTTAGAATTGATTAAAATAAATAATTAACCGAAAAACCTTAAAACTATGGCAGAATTAGAAAAACAACAGACCGCATTAGGCGATGTTGCTGCAAGACAATTAGCAATTGCAACTCGTACCGTTCCTCAAATTGGAACCATTACTCCACGATGGTTAACGCATTTACTACATTGGGTTCCGGTAGAATCGGGTGTATTTCGTTTGAATAAAGTAAAAAATGCCAACCACATCGAAGTAGATTGTTCGGCACGTGATGAAAGAGTTTTACCAAACACTTTCGTAGATTATATCGATAATCCTAGAGAATACAATCTGGCTGCTGTACAAACAATTGTTGATGTACATACTCGTGTTTCTGATTTATACAGCAAACCATACAACCAGATTTCAGAACAGCTTCGTTTAGCTATCGAAACAATTAAAGAGCGTCAGGAAAGCGAATTAATCAATAATAAAGATTATGGATTATTAAGCAACGTTGCGCCGTCTCAAATTATAAAAACAAGAACGGGAGCACCAACTCCAGACGATTTAGATGAATTGTTGACAAAAGTGTGGAAAGAACCTGGATTTTTCCTTTTGCATCCATTAGCAATTGCAGCTTTTGGACGCGAATGTACACGTCGAGGAGTTCCGCCGCCGACAACTTCTTTATTTGGATCACAATTTTTAACATGGAGAGGAATTCCGCTTATTCCTTCGGATAAATTACCAATCGTAAAAGGAAAATCAAAAATTATTCTTTTAAGAACAGGTGAAAGCCGTCAAGGTGTTATCGGATTAATTCAGCCAGGTTTACAAGGCGAACAATCTCCTGGATTATCAGTTCGTTTTATGGGAATTAACGAAAGAGCCATTGCTTCTTATTTAGTATCTCTTTATTGTTCTTTGGCTATTTTGGTAGATGATGCTATTGCTGTTTTAGAAGATGTTGAAATAGGAAAGTATCATGAGTACAAATATTAACAGCAACGGTTTACCAAACATCGACGATTTGCAAAATTTAGCAAACGAGTTGTTTAAAGCTTTACCGAATGAATTTCCAAAAGAAATCTCATTAAGTCCGGATAAAGCCGAACACCCGCGCGCGACAAAGATTGCAGAAACGATTTTGCACGCCGGAAACGTTGATCAGTTTGGTCAGCTTCCTGTGGCAAGTCCGTCGAGTACGCCGCCAGCTCCGCCTGCATTTAGCGGATTTGGAGCTTCTCCATCTGTAATAAATTACGGAAATGGAGCTTCAGCTTTGTACCCAAATGCCGGGGCAGGATTTGATCCGCAAAACAGAAATTCATCTTCAGGAGTTCAGGAAAACCATGATTTAAATATCAATGATCCACACACCGGATTTCATGATGTTAATTTAAAAAATGGAAATGCGCCGCAGCTGAATGAAGAAAGTCTTTTTTCGGGGTTTTCTTTGAACCATCAATATCTGCCATTTCAAACAGAGAATTCTTCTTTTGAGATTGAATTACAAGCTGCTTTGGCAACTGTTGATACACAGTTTAAGAAACGTGAAGGTTTTCCGTTAAACGGAAATGAAACAACAAATTCATACTATTTTTTAGATCAGAATCCTTTTGCTTTTGATAAAAGAAGTACGGATATCATTGTTGGAAATTCATTCGAACATAAAGAAATTAATCTTTTTAAAGGACATCATTTTGATGCCGCTTTAGTAAAAAAGGATTTTCCAATTCTAAGAGAAACCGTAAACGGAAAACCATTAGTTTGGTTTGATAATGCGGCAACAACTCAGAAACCACAATCGGTAATTGATAGAATTGCGTATTTCTACGAACATGAAAACTCAAATATTCACCGTGCGGCACATGAATTGGCAGCTCGTGCATCAGACGCTTATGAAGCCGCTCGAGAAAAAGTAAAAGCTTTTTTGAATGCTTCTTCTGTAAACGAAATTGTTTTTGTGAGAGGCGCAACCGAAGGAATAAATCTGGTGGCTTCAACTTGGGGCGAACAGAATTTAAATTCGGGAGATGAAATTATTGTGAGTAATCTGGAGCATCATGCGAATATTGTTCCGTGGAAAAGGCTTGCAGATAAAAAAGGTTTGAAATTAAGAGTAATTCCTGTTGATGACGATGGTCAGATTCTGCTTGATGAATATGCAAAACTGCTGAATTCTAAAACACGTTTGGTTTCTTTTACACAAGTTTCAAATGCATTAGGAACGGTAACTCCGGCGAAAAAAATAGTTGAAATGGCACACGCTGCCGGAGCAAAAGTTTTAATCGACGGCGCACAATCTGTTTCACATATGAAAGTTGATGTACAGCATTTAAATCCGGATTGGCTGGTTTTCTCAGGACATAAATTATTTGGTCCAACGGGAATTGGAGCTTTATACGGAAAAGAAGATTTACTTAACGAAATGCAGCCTTATCAATCTGGCGGAAACATGATTCAGGACGTAACTTTTGAGGAAATAAAATACCACAAAGCTCCGAATCGTTTTGAAGCCGGAACCGGAAACATTGCCGACGCCATTGGTCTTGGCGCAGCAATCGATTATGTAACCAAATTAGGAATTGAAGCTATTGGTCAATACGAGCATTATTTATTAGAATATGCGACAAGACTTTTAAAAGAAATTCCGGGTGTACGATTGATTGGAACTGCAAAAGATAAAGCCAGTGTATTGTCTTTTAATTTACAAGGCTATTCAAACGATCAGGTTGGACAGGCTTTAAACAAAAAAGGCGTTGCGGTAAGAACCGGACATCATTGTGCACAGCCTATTTTACGCAGAATGGGAGTTGAAACAACTGTTCGTCCTTCATTAGCATTTTATAATACAACCGAAGATGTCGATACTTTTATTAAAACCGTTTGGGAGCTTAAAAAAGTTAGATTCTAAAAAAATAGAGAGAATGTATTTGATACATTCTCTCAAAAAAGATAATTGCTTTTTTTGATATTTTAAGTAATTATACCCTGAAAGCGATTGTTTTATAACAGTCGCTTTTTTTATTAAAACTACGTTTTTTGGCGCTAAAAAAACAGCATTTTTTTTAACGAAAATATTCTGCCTTACATTTTTATCAAAAAATCAAACAATTTTCATCAAAAACCAACAAACACGTATAGAAAAGTTATCAATATCACAAAACTGGTTATAATTGTTATTTTTAATGTTAAATTATCATTAAAAATTAACATTAAATTAGGATATTTGAGAGACTAATTTAAACGAAATGAATATGAAAATTAAATTAAAACACTGCTTGTGGTTGTTTTTACTATTTGTACAAATAGCTGCAGCACAAGAATCTATTTCCGGAAAAGTAACTGATAAAAAAGGACTGCCAATTCCCGGAGCAAATATTGTAGTACAGGGAAAAAATATCAGTGCTCAAACTGATTTTGACGGTCTATTTAAAATCGCTGCTAAAAAAGGCGAAATATTGGTTGTAAGCTATGTAAGTTATAAAACCGTAGAAGTTCCTGCTTCTAATAATGTTACAATACAACTGGATGAAGTTCAAAATGAACTTGAAACTGTGGTGGTTGTAGGTTACGGAACACAATCTAAAAGAAACTTAACCGATAATATCGCTCGTGTAACAGCAAAAGATATTCAGCAGATTCCGGTTTCAAACGTACAGAATGCTTTGGTTGGTAAACTGGCCGGGGTTCAAATTACGCAGACAAACGGTAAGGTTGACGGAGGTATTAATATTCGTGTGCGTGGTGCGGCGAGTATTAGTGCGGGAACACAGCCTTTGTATGTTCTTGACGGAATTCCGTTAATTAATGATGATGAATCGAGCAACGGTGCACCAACAAACCCATTATTGACTTTAAGTACCAATGAAATTGAATCGATAGATGTATTAAAAGATGCGTCTTCTGCAGCAATTTACGGTGCTCGTGGAGCAAACGGAGTTGTTTTAATTACAACTAAAAAAGGGCGTGAAGGAAAAGGTACTTTCACCGTAAATCTTTCGCAAGGAGTTAGTGAAGCTACACATAAAAGAAAATGGCTGAATGCAAAACAATATGTTGAATTATTGCAGGAAGCCGGAAGAAACGTTAACGACTTAGAATCTGTTGAAGATGAGTTAGAATACCTATCTCAGGGAACAGACTGGAGAAATGGTGCAGTCGATACAAACTGGCAGGATATTGCTTTAAAAACAGGTTATACTACAGATGCTGATTTTTCTGCTTCTGGAGGAGATGAAAAAACAAAGTATTTCTTTTCTGGGGCTTACAACAACACAACTGGTATTGTGGACAGTAATACGTTAGAAAGATTTACGGCCAGAACAAACGTATCGCATAAAGTTACAGATCGTTTAACATTGGGAATGAACCTGGGTTTTTCAAGATCTTTAATTCACAGGGTTCAGGATGATAACTCATTTTCTTCTCCACTTCAATCAGTTGCTCAGGCACCAATTTCGCCAGCAAGATTAGAAGATGGAAGCGCCAACCCAAATACTGAATATTCAAACTACCTTTTAGCAAAAGATAATACGTTTTGGAAAACGATTATGCGAAGACTTACAGGTAAACTTTTTGCTGAATTTAGAATACTTTCTTCTTTAAAGTTTAATTCTGATTTCTCATACGATCTTTTATCTCAGACAGAAGATTACTGGCAAGGTAAAAACGCTCCTTTTATGGCAACAGACGGAGCCGTATTTGCAACTTCTGTAAATACAGAAAATTATGTTTCGAGTAACTATTTTACATTTGATAAAACATTTGCAGAAAAACATACTTTTAACGTTGTAGCTGGTATGGAATTCAACAAATACAACAGAAGATATCAGGATGTAAATAGTATTTATTTCTCTAGCGATGATTTTCAAACGGTTGACGGTGGTGCCGAAGTAAATGAAGGTCACGGAAGCGAAACGGATTATGCTTTCGTTTCTCAATTTGGAAGATTGAATTATTCTTTCCAGAATAAATATCTTTTAAAAGCCAGTATTCGTCGTGATGGTTCTTCTCGTTTTGGAAAAAATGAACGATTTGGCGTTTTCCCTGCATTCTCTGCCGGATGGGTTATTTCACAAGAAGAATTTTTGAAGGACAGTAAAGCTATTTCAAACTTAAAAATAAAAGGAAGCTGGGGTAAATTAGGAAATGCTGAAATCGGGAATTTTGCTTCTCGTCAGCTTTACAGACCAAATCCTTATAACTTAAAATCAGGTCTTACATTTGATCAGCCTGGAAATGATGATTTAACTTGGGAAAAATCAGCTCAAACAGATTTTGGTTTTGAAATTGGTTTTATAGACCGATTTTCTATTGAAGCAGATTATTACCAAAAAGATACTGACGGGTTATTATTTGAAGTTCCGTTACCAATAAGTTCTGGAGCTGCTTCTATCAATAAAAATATTGGAAAAATAAGAAGTAATGGTTTTGAGCTTACTATCAACACTAAAAATATTGATACCGAAAACTTTAAATGGAATACGAGTTTTAATTTGACAACAAATGAATCAAAGGTAAAATCGCTTCCAAACGATAACAGAGACATTATAGTTGGATACAATATAAACAGAGTTGGAGAAAACATTTCCTCTTTCTATTTAGTTGAATATGCAGGTGTTGATCCTGACAATGGAGATGCTTTATTTTATAAAAACACTAAAAAAGCCGACGGTACACTTGACCGTACTACAACAAGAAATTATAGTGAAGCAGAACGTATTATTGCCGGAAACCCTTTCCCTACTTTAATGTCTGGTTTAACAAACACTATTCTTTACAAAGGTTTTGATTTTACCTTTACGTTTCAGGGTGAATGGGGCGCGAGTATTTATAATTCAGCAGGGATTTATCAATCAACTGCGGCTGATTATTTTGACAACCAAACAGCAGATCAGTTAAACAGATGGCAAAATCCTGGTGATATTACAGATGTTCCTCAAGCCAGATTTGGAGGTTCAAACGGTACACAAGATTCTTCTCGTTACCTTGACAAAGCCGATTTTGTTCGTTTAAGAAATTTAACTTTAGGATATACACTTCCTAAAGATGTTTTGAAAGATTTAGGGATGAGCAGTTTAAGAATTTATTTTACTGCCGTGAACTTATTAACCTTTACAAACTACGAAGGAAATGATCCTGAAGCAAGAAGAGATGACAGCGGAATTGGAGAAGATTTTTATTCAGCACCTCCGGCGAGAACAACTGCAATTGGTGTAAACTTTAATTTTTAAAAAGAAAAAGATGAAAGCAAATAAACTAATCCTATTTATATTTTTCGCTGCGCTTTTTACAAGCTGCGAAAATGAATTAGACATAGAACCTAAACAGAGAGAAGACGCTAACACAACATTAAGTACAGAAACCGGAGTAACAAACGTACTTACCGGAACTTATGCGCTGGCAGCAAACGGAAACGCTTATGGCGGAAGAGTTTTACTTTACGCAGACTTACTTGGTGTAACAGGAGTTTTAAGTACAACAGATTTAAGATGGCGCGGTACTTTTGGCGAATTAAGACAGATGTATAATAAAAACATGTTGTCTGATAACGTCATTATCGAAGGAACTTATGCAAGATTGTATGAGATTATAAACGCATCAAATACGGTTATCGAAAATATCGACAAAGTAAAAGATCCGGACAGACAGGCTGTAATGATTGGCGAAGCAAACTTTTTAAGATCATTGGCTTATTTTGATTTGGTTCGTTTTTTCGCAAAACCATACGAAACGGGTCAGACAAATAATCAACTTGGAGTTGTAATTAGACCCAATGCGATTTACGATTTTAGTGTAGATCTTTCAAAAGAAAGAAGTACGGTTGAAGAAGTTTATCAGGTTATAATTGACGGCTTAAATCTTGCCTACACAAACTTACCTGAAGACAATGGTTTTTATGCCGATAAATATGCTGCACAAGCTTTATTAGCAAGAGTGTATTTACAGCAAGGCAGATACGCTTTAGCCAGAGATGCGGCAAATGACGTTATTGAAAACAGCGGACATGCATTATCTCAAAACTATGGAGCTGCTTTTAATCATGACACAGATCAGGCAGAAGATGTTTTCTCAATTCAAATCACCAAACAAACGGGTGTAAATGATGCAGTAACTTTTTATGCTTCTGAAGGTAACGGAGGACGCGGTGGAGATTTTTCTATTCGTGATGCTTATTTGGAAAAATTTAGTGATCCTGATGACAGAGCAGAGTTTATCTACGAAAACGAAGATAACGGTAGAATTTTAACTTCTAAATTTACTGATCAGTTTGCCAATGTTGGAATTATTCGTCTGGCCGAAATGTATTTAATTAGAGCAGAAGGAAATTTTGAAGAAGGAACTGCAATTGGAAACGCTCCTGTTGATGATATCAATATTATCAGAGAAAGAGCTCATGCTGATGATTTAGCTACGGTTACAATCGATGATATTTTATTAGAAAGAGAATTAGAACTTGGAATGGAAGGATTTTTAATTCACGACATTAAAAGAACTAAACGTTCCATTTTAACTGAAACTCCAGATGGAGATCCGTTATTATTAACTTATGATGCTGATAAATTAGTATTCCCAATTCCGTTAAAAGAAACAGATGCTAACAAAAAAATCACTCAAAATCCGGGTTATAGAATTTAATAATCATATATAAAATAAAAAAAGCCATTCTCCCCACAGAATGGCTTTTTCATTTTAATAACAGATTCTAAGTAATATTTAAAAAGGTATTTTTTATCAAATCACACTAAGCTTTAACCCGCATTTTTGTTATATTAAAAAGACGTGTAAAATCTACACCCCAAAACTACTCAGTAACTTGATTTATAAATTATATAATTATTGTCATTTGTTATATAATTTTAATCTCATAAAAAAGCTGCATTATAAATGCAGCTTCCTTAATTAATAAATTGTAACCTTTTATAATTTAAATTCATTCAAAGATTTCTCAATGATTTCAAGACATTCTTTAATTTGATCTTCTGTCATAACTAATGGCGGAGCAAATCTAATTTTGTTTCCGTGTGTAGGTTTTGCCAATAATCCGTTGTCTCTAAATTTCAGGCAGATTTCCCAAGCCAAATCAGAATCTTCACCGCTGTTAATCACAATCGCATTCAAAAGACCTTTACCGCGAACAAGTGTAATTAAGTTATTTCTCTCAGCAATTTCGTTTAAACCTTTTCTTAAAATAACGCCTAAACGTTCTGCGTTTTCAGCCAGTTTTTCATCTTTTACCACTTCAAGAGCTGCAATGGCAACTGCTGCCGCAACAGGATTTCCACCAAAAGTAGATCCGTGTTGACCTGGTTTAATGACATTCATGATTTCGTTGTTACACAAAACTGCCGAAACCGGATAAACACCGCCAGAAATTGCTTTTCCTAAAATTAAAATATCCGGCTGCACATTTTCATGGTGAACTGCTAATAATTTTCCCGTACGTGCAATTCCGGTTTGAACTTCATCAGCAATAAATAAAACATTATGTTTCTCACACAATGCTTTTGCTTTCGCCAAATATCCTTCTGACGGAACATAAACTCCAGCTTCACCCTGAATTGGTTCCACTAAAAATCCCGCTATATTTTTTGATGATTCCAAAGCTTTTTCAAGAGCTTCAAGATTATCGTATTCAATTTTTATAAATCCATCTGTAAACGGTCCAAAGTTTTTACGAGCCGTTTCATCATTCGAAAATGAAATGATTGTAGTAGTTCTTCCGTGAAAATTATTCTCGCAAACAATAACCTGCGCCTGATTTTCAGGAATACCTTTTACTTCATACGCCCATTTTCTGCACACTTTCAAAGCAGTTTCAACTGCTTCTGCACCAGTATTCATTGGCAGTACTTTATCAAAACCAAAATACTTCGTGATGTATTCTTCGTAATTTCCTAATTTATCATTGTAAAAAGCACGAGAAGTCAGCGTTAAAGTCTGCGCCTGATCAACCATTGCTTTTACAATTTTAGGATGGCAGTGTCCTTGGTTTACTGCAGAATAAGCCGATAAAAAATCGTAGTATTTTTTCCCGTCAACATCCCATACATAAACTCCTTCTCCTCTTTCTAAAACCACAGGAAGCGGATGATAATTATGAGCACCGTATTTATTCTCTTTTTCAATCAAAATTTCTGATTTTGACGAAAGGGTGTTTTCTGTATGTGTCATGATATTTAATTTTAAAAAAGCAAAAGTAATAAATTTTTCAAATCTACAAGCTTAAAAAGTGCATTTTGACTTTGTATTAACGATTATAAAGTCAAAATATATGCTTTTAAAACAATTTAGAATCAAATTTAATTTTTAGAAATTTTGACTTTATAATCTTTTATTAAAAAAAATGGCTACTTTTATGGTTATATAGTGTAGTCCCTACGGGACAATTTGTTGGGGCGCTATATTTAATGCTACCGATATTTTATCTCTACGAGATATTTTTGAAATAATGGATAAATATCATGAAACGGTAATATCATCAATAATCCATGATATGATTATTAGAAATAAAATCAATAGCAACGCAACTCCGTTAGGAGTTAAATATCGGTAGAAAAAACAATTTGATCACGTTAAAATGTCCCGTAGGGACTATATAAAACAGATTTATTTCAAACAAAATATTTTGAAAATAAACGTTTAGCAGCACAACTCCGTTAGGAGTTAGATATCGGTAGAAATCAAAGAATAAGACAACGTTAAAATGTCCCATAGGGACTATACAATAAAAAACGAATTTATTTCAAACAAAATATTTAAAAAATAAAACATTTAGCAACTTAACTCCGAGGAGTTACAGATCGGTAGAAAAAAAATAATTTAATCACGTTAAAATGTCCCATAGGGACATATGATAACACATATTTATTTTCAAAAACAATATTTGAAAAAATAAAATTTACATTACAAAATGGATAATTTAGACGAATTTGATATCAACATAATTAAAGAATTAGAAAAAGACGGAAGAATGGCTTTTTCTGCCATTGCGGCCAATTTGAAAATATCAAATACAATGGTGCATCAACGCATTAACCGATTAATGGAACAAGGAATAATTGGCGGTATAAAACCCATTATTCAGGAGAAAAAAATTGGATTTGACTGGGCGTCTTTTACCGGAATTACTTTAAACAAAGATTCTGATTCGGATAGAATTATCGAAGAATTAAAAAATATTCCCGAAATTACAGAATGTTATTATGTAACGGGATCTTTTACACTTTACATCAAAATTGTAGCAAAAAACCACGAACATATGCGAAGAATCCTTTACGAAAAAATCGACAATATTCCTGGAATCGCAAAAACAGATTCTATTATTGAATTAGGCTGCGCTTTTAAAAGAAATATCATTTTATAATTAACTTATCTGGTGAAATATGCGTTTACGAATACTAATCTTTTTTACATTATTCTTTTGTAAATCAATACTTGTTTCGCAAACGACGGTTTCAAATCCTGTAAAAAGTGATTTTTCTCAAACATTAAATATTTTAGCCTCAGATTCGATGCAAGGTCGAAAAGCAAATCAAAGAGGAGGCATTTTAGCAGGCGACTATATCGCAACTAAAATGAAGTCTTACAAACTAAAACCTTATAACAAGGCTCAAGACTATTTTCAAGTATTTGAAATCGAAGAACATTTTGTAAAAAAAACGACTTTACAGTTTAAAAAAAGAAATCATAAAACTATTTCCCTTTCTTCAGGAAAAGATTTTGAAGTTACTCCGATTGTAAATTCCATTCAAAAAAAACAAATTGAAGTAGTTTTTGCATCTTACGGTTTAGATTTGTTAAAAGAAAACTACGACGATTACAGAAACGTAGATGTAAAAAATAAAGTTGTTATAGTTTTAAGTGGATTTCCAAGCGATCAGGACAGCACTTCTACAACTTATAAAAAATTCAAAAAGATATTTCCCGAAGAAAATGATTTGGAAGAAACCAAACTAAAAACCGCGGTTAGTAAAGGTGCGACTGCTTTAATTATCATTGAAAAAGAAAATTTTAAACCTGAAAACAAAGAAAATGAGGTTTTCCATTCTTTAGAAAACTCAAAATCAGAATCGATTCCGGTTTTTAGAATTCGTAAAGCAACAGCAGAAAATCTTTTTTCAAAAATCCGTATTCCATTAAAAAATGACCTTACTTCTACTTCATTAGAAAAAATAAAAATCAATTTTTCAATAGAATTAAAACATGAACCATCTTATGTTGGAAATATTTTAGGAGTTATTCCAGGAAAAGACACAACAAAAACGATTATCGTTGGCGCGCATTATGATCATTTGGGAATTAAAAATGACTCTATTTATTATGGCGCAGACGATAATGCATCTGGAACTTCTGGAATGCTCGCTTTGGCAAAAAACTGGTCAGAATCTAAAATACAACCAAAATATAACATCCTTTTCGCGGCTTGGACTGCCGAAGAAATGGGACTTTTAGGAAGTGAATATTTTGTTCAGAATTTAAATTTAAAAGATCAAAAAATCCTTCTGTGCATTAATATGGATATGATTTCGAGAAGTGCTCCAGAAGATAAAGCACGTAGAATTCTCAGCATCGGAACCGAAAAAGAAACAGATTATTTAAAGAAAATTGCCAGCGAAAGTAACGCTAAACTTCAAAATCCATTTACATTGGATTTATGGGAAACCAACGGACATTCTGGAAGTGATTATGCATCGTTTACTGCAAAAGGAATTCCGATAATGACTTTCTTTAGCGGTTTTCACGAAGATTATCATACACCGCGCGATATTGATTCAAAAGTAGATTTAGATAAAATACAGGATGTATTATTTATTGTCAACAATTCTCTTTTAAAATTTATAGAAAACCAGCCAAACTAAACCAGGATAAACCATGAAAAATAAGCTACTTATCAAATCGTTTACAATTCTTTCTTTGCTATTAACGAGCTGTTTTGTTCAGGCACAAAATCCAAAAGGAAAATTATTTATTATTGGTGGCGGCGATCGTTCTGATGATTTAATGAAACAGGTTTTAAGTGTAGCAGAACTGGGCAAAAAAGATTATATCGTGGTTTTGCCCATGTCAAGCGAAGAACCGGACAGTTCGTTTATATTTTTTAAAACACAAATGGTAAAGCTGACATCAAACCCAATTGTGATGTTGAATTTCACTAAAGAAACGTCACAAAATAAAACCCTGACTGATTCTGTTCAAAATGCTAAACTGATTTTTATAAGCGGCGGCGATCAAACCCGTTTTATGAAAGTCGTTCATAATACTCCAATAAAAACAGCAATTTTAAAAGCCTACGAAAACGGAAGCACAATTTCTGGAACAAGCGCCGGAGCAGCCGTAATGTCTGAAAAAATGATAACCGGAAACCAAAAATTACAAAAAGAGTATACAGGAACTTTTTCTGTTATTAAATACGATAATCTTGAAACTGATGAAGGTTTGGGTTTATTGAAAACGGTCGTTATCGATCAGCATTTTTTAAAGAGAAACCGTTACAACCGTTTACTTTCTGCATTAATTGAATTTCCTAATTTAACCGGAATTGGAATTGACGAAGCAACCGCAATTATTGTGAGAAATAATAAAGTTGAAGTTGCCGGAGAAAGTGAAGTGATTGTTTTCAAGAATCCAAAAGGCATTGTAAAAGCTAAAAAAGACAATCTCATTTCAATTGAAAAATTAGAAATGAGCATTTATACTGCCGGGCAAAAATTTAATATCAAATAAACATGTTTCAGTATTCTAAAATCTTAAAAACAACTTTTTTAATCTGCTTTAGTTTTCAGCTTTCGGCACAAAAAATCAGTACAAAAGAAAGCAACCGATTAGAAAAACTGGCTGAAAAAGTTACTATAATCCGCGATAATTGGGGAATTCCGCACGTTTATGGAAAAACCGATGCTGACGCTGTTTTTGGATTATTGTATGCGCAATGCGAAGATGATTTTAAAAGAATCGAAATGAATTATATCGAAAAACTGGGGCGTCTTTCTGAAATTAAAGGCGAATCTGTTTTATATAATGATTTAGAAATTAAACTTTTAATTGATGTTGACGAAGCAAAAGCAGATTATAAAAAAGCACCGGACTGGCTTAAAAAACTTTTAAACAGTTATGCCGATGCGATCAACTTTTATCTCTATAAACATCCGGAAGTAAAACCAGTACTTTTAACGCATTTCGAACCGTGGTTTCCGCTGCTTTGGACTGACGGAAGTATTGGTGCAATAAGTACCGCAGATCTTTCTACCGGAGAATTAAAAGCTTTTTACTCTGGAAATAATGATAAAGTAGCGTATGTTGAAAGAGAAAAATATGTTCAAACAGGCTCAAACGGTTTTGCCTTTGCTCCATCAAAAACAGAAAGCGGAAATTCGATTTTATATATTAATCCGCATACAACATTTTATTTCAGGCCCGAAGTGCAGATTTCAAGCGAAGAAGGTTTAAATGTTTATGGTGCTGTAACCTGGGGTCAGTTTTTTATTTATCAGGGTTTTAATGAAAATTGCGGCTGGATGCATACTTCTTCAAATGTTGATGTTGCCGATATGTACGCCGAAAAAATCACAAATAAAAACGGTAAACTATTCTACGAATTCGATTCTAAACTTTTGCCTGTTATTGAAAAAGAAATCACGATAAAATATCTTGAAAAAGGAAAACTAATTCCGAAGAAATTCAAAACCTACGCTACAAATAACGGCCCAATTATGGCCAAGCGCGACGGAAAATGGATTAGTTTAAAATCGAATAATCGTTCCATGACAAGTTTGATTCAGAGCTGGATTCGAACAAAATCGGCCAATTTTGAGGATTATAAAAAAGCAATGGATTTAAAAGCCAATACTTCTAACAATACGGTTTATGCCGACAGCAAAGGAAATATTGCGTATTGGCATGGCAATTTTATTCCAATTCGGGATAAAAATTTAAATTGGGCAAAAGTCGTTGATGGTTCGATTTCTTCAACACAATGGAAAGGGTTGCATGATGTAAATGAAACTGTTCATTTGTATAACCCAACAAATGGCTGGCTTCAAAATTGTAATTCAACTCCGTTTTCTGTTGCAGGAAATAATAGTCCGAAAAAAGAAAATTATATTCCATATATGGCGCCGGATGGAGAAAATTTTAGAGGTGTAAATGCTGTTAGAATTTTCAGTAATAACGAAAAATATACTTTAGACAAAGTTATTGCCAATGGTTATGACACTAAATTATCCATTTTTGAAATATTAATTCCGAGTCTAATTGATGTATTCGAGAAAAATATAAAACCGGAATCTGTTGAATATTCAGAATTAGCAGAACCTATTTCAATTCTAAAAAACTGGGATTATTATGCTAAAGAAAATTCCGTCGCCACAACTTTAGCTGTTGAATGGGCTTATAAATTAGACCCGATTATTCAGAAAGCTTATATCGATGAAGGAGAATTAGATCAGGTTGAAAACACTAAAAACTTTGCAAAAAATGCCGTTGCATCGCAAATGATTACGCAGCTGCAAGCGGTTATAAAAGAATTGAACTCAAAATGGGGAACTTGGAAAACTGCTTGGGGCGAAGTCAATCGTTTTCAGCGTTCAAGCGGCGAAATTGATTTAAAATACGATGATAATAAACCGAGTTTACCAATTGGTTTTGGCCCCGGTTCTTGGGGAAGTTTACCTTCTTTTAAAGCCAATTATCAAAATAATTCTAAAAAACGATACGGTTACAATGGAAACAGTTTTGTGTGCGCTGTTGAATTTGGATCAAAAATAAAAGCAAAATCATTATTGGCTGGCGGGAACAGCGGCGACGCTAATTCTAAACATTTTACAGATCAGGCAGAAATGTATAAAAACGGACAATTTAAAGATGTTTTATTTTATAAAGAAGACGTTCTTAAAAATGCTGAACGAACTTATCATCCCGGAAAGTAATTTTGTTCGAAGAAATATGTTAAATAAACCTCGTGAAATAGCTTCCGAGGTTTTTTTGTAACATAATATTTCTGATATTTGTTAAAAATTGTAAAAAAATGAAAAAATTAGCTACCCTTATTTTTGCTGCAATATTGTTTTCAACTACTATGAATGCACAATTAAAACCCGTAAAATATGCTGAAGGAAGTCAGGCATTAAATGGTCTGTTTATAAAATCTGCTAAAAAGAGCGCTAACAATCCCGGAATCTTGCTTTTACCAGCTTGGTTAGGAATTGATAATGCATCAAAAGGAATTGCTGCAGAGTTATCAAAACTAGGCTACAATGTTTTTATCGCAGATATTTATGGCGAAGGAAATTATCCAACAAACACTTCTGAAGCAGGAAAACAAGCGGGATTTTACAAAAATAATCCTGAAGCTTATCAAAAACGAATCAATGCAGCTTTGCAGGAATTAGTAAAGTCTGGAGCAAATGCTGATAATATTGTTGCTATTGGTTATTGTTTTGGAGGAACTGGAGTTCTTGAAGCAGTTCGTGGACATCTTAATGTAAAAGGAATTGCCTCTTTTCACGGCGGTTTAGGTAAAGATGCTGCAAGAAAAACAGAACCAACTTCAGTTAAAGTTTTAATTTGTCACGGAGCTGATGATCCGTTTGTTCCAAAAGAAGAAATTGCATCATTTCAACAAGAAATGCGTGATGCGAAAGCCGACTGGGAAATGATTTATTATGCAAATTCGGTACACTCTTTTACAAATCCAGAAGCCGGAAATGATAATTCAAAAGGTGCTGCTTATAATGCCGTTGCAGCAAAAAGATCTTTTGAGCATTTACAGCTTTTTTTAAACGAAGTTCTTAAAAAATAATACATTTTATGGACCACGGATGACACTGATTAAACGAGTTTGCACTGATTTTTTAAATTATAATTTGTGAAAAAAAAACCAGTGCAAACTCGTTTAACCCGTATAATCCGTGGGCAAACCAATAACCAAAATAAAATCAACCAAAAATAACCAATGTCACATAACAAAATTAGAGAAGACAAAACCTGTTTAAACTGCAGGCATGTTGTTGAGCAAAAATTTTGTCCAAACTGCGGACAGGAAAATTCAGATTCCAGAAAAACATTCCACCATTTGTTTATTCACTTCTTTGAAGATTTAACGCATTATGAAAATGCTTTTTGGAAAACAATACGCAACCTTCTTTTCAAGCCCGCAACGCTGACAAAAGAATATCTTTCAGGAAAAAGATTGTCTTATCTGGCACCGGTTCGTCTTTATATTTTTATCAGTTTTATTACTTTTCTTTTAATTGCCATATTTCCAAGTAAAGTAGGAGAACAAATTAGTACGGGTGAAAAAGAAATTTCTACAAAACTCATTAATCAGGATAAAAAGGGAACAAAAAGTGCCTACAAAACACATTTTGAATTAAAATCGATGAAACAAATCGATTCGATTCAAAAGTATGGTAAAGAAGATGAAAAACTCTCAGAATTACAATATTGGGTTTACGAAAAGACAGTTCATGTTACTGAAAATAATACTAAAAGAGAAATTGTAGAAAAATTTATCGAATCGTTTTTTCACAATATTCCTAAAATCCTATTTATAATAATGCCGTTTTTTGCTTTCTTTCTCTGGATTTTCCATAACAAAAAGAAATGGTATTATTTTGATCACGGAATTTTTACCCTGCATTATTTCTCTTTTTTACTGCTTATTTTCCTCATTATGTTTATCATACAGAGGGTCATCGGATTATTTGGCGAAGACAGTCCAATTAGTTTCATTTCGGATATAACTAACACTGTTGGTTCAATATGGATGTGTTACTATTTTTATCCGGCGCACCATCGTTTTTATGGAGAAAGCAGAATCGTATCGTTTGTTAAAAGCGTAATATTATTCTTTATTAATTTCTTTTTTATTCTATTTTTACTAACATTTTATGTTTTATACACATTTATCAATTTACACTAATATACTATAATGAAAAAAATTGTAATTCTATTATTAATTGCTTCGGCGTTTTCATGTAAAAATGCGCAGTCTGTTGCTTCGAAGGATAATTCAGATCCAACGAAATACGTGAAACTTATCTCTGAGAAAGACCTTAAAAAAATGCTTTATACAGTTGCTTCTGATGAAATGCAAGGTCGTGAAACCGGATCACCAGGACAGAAAAAAGCGGGTCTTTACATGATTGAGCAATACAAAAAAAGCGGTGTATCATTTCCAAAAGGCGCATCTGATTATTACCAGCATATTCCTGCATCGTATTTAAATGCAAAACGTAATCAAAATTTACCTGATTCTGAAAATATTTGGGCTTACATCGAAGGTTCTGAAAAACCAGATGAAGTTTTGGTAATTTCAGCTCACTACGATCACGTAGGTATTAAAGATGGTGAAGTTTATAACGGAGCTGATGACGATGGTTCTGGAACTGTTGCTGTTATCGAAATGGCTAAAGCTTTCGCGAAAGCTAAAAAACAAGGCCACGGACCAAAACGTTCTATCTTGTTTTTACACGTAACTGGTGAAGAGCACGGTTTACACGGATCTCGTTTTTATTCTGAAAATCCTTTGTTTCCTATTGCAAACACGATTTCAGATATCAACATTGATATGATCGGACGCCGCGATGTTGAACATGCTAACACAAACAATTATGTGTATGTAATTGGTGCTGACAGATTATCATCTGACTTACACAATGCGGTTGTGGCTCAAAATGAAAAATACATCAAAATGGACTTAGATTTTAAATTTAATGATCCAGCAGATCCAAATCATTTTTACGAGCGTTCTGACCACTATAACTTCGCTAAACACGGTATTCCGGCAATTTTCTTCTTCAACGGAGTTCACGAAGATTACCACGGAAAAGGCGACGAACCTCAAAAAATCGAATACGATGCTTTAACCAAAAGAACAAAACTGGCTTTCGTACTGGCTTGGGAATTAGCGAATAGAGAGAATAGACCGGTGGTTGATAAACCGATTAAATAAGTTGCTAAGGTTCTGAGATGCTAAGATTCTAAGATTTTTTTAAAGATTCTAAGTTGCTGAGTTTCTAAGATAAAAACAAAAAGGGATGAGTTTAATAAACTCATCCCTTTTTTATATTGTGAACTAAAGTCAAAGAAAAACTTAGAATCTTAGCATCTCAGAACCTTAGCAACTTTTTCCTTAGTCATTCATAGAAATCAAAAACTCTTCATTATTTTTTGTTTTCTTGAAACGGTCGTTTACAAAATCCATAGATTCTACTGGGTTCATATCAGATAGATATTTACGCATGATCCACATTCTTTGTAATGTTTTCTCGTCAAGTAATAAGTCATCGCGACGTGTACTTGAAGAAGTAAGATCGATTGCAGGGAAAATACGTTTGTTCGCAATTTTACGATCTAACTGAAGTTCCATGTTACCTGTTCCTTTAAATTCTTCAAAAATCACCTCATCCATTTTAGAACCTGTTTCTGTCAATGCAGTTGCAATGATACTTAACGAACCTCCGTTTTCAACATTTCTAGCCGCTCCAAAGAAACGTTTTGGTTTTTGTAATGCATTAGCATCAACACCACCACTTAACACTTTTCCAGATGCTGGCTGCACTGTATTGTAAGCTCTTGCTAAACGTGTAATCGAATCTAAAAGAATAACAACATCGTGTCCGCATTCAACCAAACGTTTTGCTTTTTCAAGCACGATATTGGCAATTTTCACGTGTTCCTGCGGTTCTCTGTCAAAAGTTGACGCAATAACTTCTCCACGAACACTTCTCTGCATATCGGTAACCTCTTCAGGACGCTCATCGATCAAAAGAACGATCAAATAAACTTCTGGATGGTTAGCCGCAATTGCATTGGCAATGTCTTTTAAAAGCATTGTTTTACCCGTTTTTGGCTGTGCAACGATCATTCCACGCTGTCCTTTTCCAATAGGAGAAAACAAATCGATAATACGGGTTGATATAGAACTGCCTTTTTCGGCTAATTTGAATTTTTCAGAAGGAAAAACTGGAGTCAGGTGTTCAAAAGAAACTCTGTCACGAACAACCTGAGGATCATGTCCGTTGATTTTTAATACACGAACAAGTGGGAAAAATTTCTCGCCTTCTTTTGGAGGACGAACCACACCTTTTACGGTATCTCCGGTTTTTAAACCAAATAATCTGATTTGTGAAGTTGATAAATAAATATCATCCGGTGAAGCTAAATAATTATAATCAGAAGAACGCAAAAATCCGTAACCATCAGGCATCATTTCAAGAACACCTTCACTTTCGATAATTCCGTCGAATTCAAAATCTGAATCTCTGAAATTATTGTTCTTTTTATTTTTATTGCTTTGGTTTTGATGATTCCCATTATTTCCGTTTCCGTTCCCATTTTGGTTTGGGTTTTGGTTTTGATTCGGATTCTGGTTAGCATTTTGGTTTTTATTCTGATTAGGATTAATCTTTTTAACCGGGGCAGTATTTTCAGTTTTTTCAGCAACTGGCGCTGTTGTATCATTTTCTGGAGCTTCTTCAGTAGAAACTACTTCTTTTTCAGCTTCTTTTTCCTTTTGCAGAGCGACTTTTTTTTCATAAGCTGACTTATTGAATTTTACAATTTTAGGTCCTTTTTTCTCTGGAGTTTTAGTTTCGACAGCTTCTTCAGCTTGAGCTGTCTGCTTTTCTTCTACAGCCGCAGGAGTTTCAATTTCCTTTGGAGCTTCCTCTATAGTATCAAATTCTAGAACCGGAGCATTTTTACTGACTGTTTTCTTTACCGGAGCAATTCGTGCTCTTTTTGGCTTGTCATTGTTTGCTTCCTTTTCTGCAATAGTTTCTGCTGGCGGTGCCGATGCCGCCTCCTGGTGCGCTAATATCTGAGTAATCAGATTGTCTTTTTTAACGCCATTAATCTTTATAGTTTTAGCTAATTTAGCTATTTCTTGAAGCTCAGAAAGCTTCATTTCTTTTAATGCAGAAATATCAAACATGAATTGTTCTATGAGTTTAATTATTTTAAAGGAAATACTGTAAAAAGAATAGGTAGATATTTTTTTTCAATTGCCCGCAGTATGAAGTGCTTACGGTATTATGATGCAATAATACGAATAAT
Organism: Flavobacterium sp. UBA7680; assembly: GCF_002482975.1. Classification (GTDB taxonomy): domain Bacteria; phylum Bacteroidota; class Bacteroidia; order Flavobacteriales; family Flavobacteriaceae; genus Flavobacterium. The sequence goes on from NZ_DLHA01000028.1 coordinate 30,807, forward strand.
ATTTAATCATACAATAGTATTTTAAAAAAAGAAAATATATTTTTGTAAAACAATTTTAGATCATGATACAAAGAATTCAAACCGTATATCTAATTCTTACCTTTGTTGTTACAGGGGTTTTAATGTTTTTTATGCCGCTTTGGACATTAAATACTGGAAAAGCTTTCTATTTTATGCAAGACCAGTTTTACACAATTTTACTAGGCTTAAACACAATGCTTACGATTGTTAGTATTATATCATACAAAAAGAGACAAAATCAGTTTGTGATGAACCGACTGAACATAATATTAAATTTAATTTTATTAGGATTATTTGTTTACCGCTCTCTAAATTTATCTGGAGATACAACAACAATTGTATCAGAGAAAGGTATTGGGATGTTTCTTCCTATTGTTGCTATCGTGTTATTAGTTCTTGCTAATAAGGCCATCAAGAAGGACGAAGATCTTGTAAAATCTGTAGATCGTTTGAGATAAACCTATAAACTTAATTTTTTTGTGCGAAGAGAACCCGAATTTACATTCGGGTTTTTTTGTGCTTAATTTTTACTGTAAAGTGAGAAATCTGAAATCATTTTCAAAAATCAATTTTGTAAGATAATTTATTCATAAATTTGCTTTTTGTTCAAAATTATTTATGGCAGATAAAATAAAAATACACCTTGCTGATGATCATCAGGTACTTATTGATGGACTCACCAATTTACTGCAGACGGTTCCAAATTTTGAAATTGTGGGCAGTTCATTGAACGGTATCGCTATATATGATGATGTAATTCAGGATCAGGCTGATATTTTAGTTTTGGATATCAGCATGCCGCAAAAAGACGGAATCGAAGTTTTGAAAGAGTTCAGTCAAAAAGGATTTCCGTGTAAAGTCATAATTTTATCGAGTTATGATGATCTAAAAATCATTAAAGAAGTAATGAAACTGGGCGCCAAAGGCAATTTAACCAAAAAATGCGCAGGCGAAAATATCATTGAAGCTATCGATGCCGTATATCAGGATCAGGAATATTATTCTGATGCGGTGAGGGAAAAAATCTTTAGCATGTTTTCTCAAAACAACCCCAAATTAAGCAATAATGTTTATACCGAAAATCCCATTTTAAGTCCGAGGGAAATGGAAATCATAACACTAATCTGCTTAGAATACAGTGGAAAAGAAATAAGCGAACAACTTTTTATTAGTATAAATACAGTTGAAACCCATCGCAAGAATATTATGAAAAAACTCAACATAAAAAACACAATTGGGCTTGTAAAATATGCTTTAAAAAACAACTTAATAAACCCATAAATTAAAAATCAAGAGAATAATATACCGAAATATGTTTTTTATTAGAATTTTAATATCGCTTATTATACTTATCTCTATCGGAGACAAGGCTTTGGGTCAGCAAAATAAAACACTAAAAGAATCTACTATTTCTATTGTAAAACCAGCGAAAAAAGAGGTTTTAGAACAATCAAAAAGAGAACAGTTACGAAACAAAAAAGTCGTAAGCCTATTTATTGTTCTAATCGTTATTTTATTTTTTCTTTTCTATCTCGTTTATCAAAACAATAAACTAAAGCAAAAAATTAAGCGAAAAGACACCAAGCAAAAAATCCTTTTAAATGTAATAAATGCAGGGATTGACAGTCAGGAAACGGAACAAAAAAAGATTGCAGCATTTTTACATGATAATATCAATTCGCTTCTCTCTTCTGCAGGATTACATCTGAATGTTTTTACCGCTAAAAACAATATACAATCTGAAGAAATTCAAAAGGCAAAAGCTATTTTATCAGAAACCCACGATTTGCTGCGCGATATTTCACATGATCTTGTGCCAACTCTTTTAGTTCGTTTTGGATTAATTTATGCTTTAGAAGATTTATGCGAAAGAAACTCCAATTCCAGTATTCACTTTGAGTTCACAAGTTCTGTTGCAACAGATACACGATATTCTGAAAAATTTGAAACCAAACTGTATTTCATTGTTTCTGAATTATTCAACAATATTATAAAACACAGCGAAGCGCAAAAAGCCCAAATTTCAATACATGAAAACAACAATCAGTTAATCATTATTATTCATGATAATGGAATAGGTTTTAGTGCCGAAAAATTAAATGAAATTGAAGGTTTTGGTTTAAACCGAATTCGGGTGAGAATAAAAAAATTAAAAGGAAGTTTTTCTATTATTTCGAGAGCAGATGAAAACACAGGAACCTCTATTAAAATAAAAGTTCCAATTTCATAAAGTCTTATTTTTTTCCAATCTCTATAATTTCCAAATCCTTTATTTTATCATCATCAATAACAAAACGAAGCATAGTTCGCATTTGATGAAATCCGCTTTTTCCTGCCGCACCGGGATTCATGTGCAGTAAATTGTTCTTTTTATCGAACATCACTTTTAAAATATGCGAATGCCCGCAGATAAATAATTTTGGCGGATTCGAAGCCATTTCTTCTCTAATACTCGGATTGTATTTTCCCGGATAACCTCCAATGTGCGTAATCCAAACCGAAACATTTTCGCATAAAAATCTGTTATGAAGCGGAAATTCTAATCTTGCCTGCGCATCGTCAATATTTCCGTAAACACAGCGAAGTGGTTTTAGCTTTTTTATGGTATCTGTAACATGCAAATCACCAATATCTCCAGCATGCCAAACTTCATCTGCTTGTGCAACATATTTTAAAATAACATCATCAATATGAGAGTGAGTATCGGAAAGCAGGAGGATTTTTTTCATTCTTTTTTTAAGGGACAAAGGTTCAAAGAAACAAAGATACAAAGGTTTTTTCTGTAGAGGCGCACAGCAGTGCGTCTTTCGTTATGTTTTCATTTCTTTATAAATACAAAAAATCCGATCTGCAAAAACAAAACAGATCGGATTTTTATTTACGTTTGGTTTAGACCTGACAGGTTTTAAAAACCTGTCAGGTCTGTTGTATTGTTTTTATTTCTTCGGATTTTGATTTTTAACTTCTTTCAAATCCTTAGAATCTTTTGTATCCATCATTTCCATTAATTTTAATCCTAATAAACCGCTGATAGAACCATCAGAACCGCCATTACCAGTAATTAAAACATCTGGAATTACTTTGATGTTCCCTTTACCAATTTCCTCGGTTACTTTATATCTCGTAAAGTTATCGCCACCCATTGCGGTAACCTGAAGTTGATATGCCTCAGCAGTCGATTTACCAATTGCCATAATCTTTTCAGCTTCTGCAAGACCGGTTTTTGAGATTCTTTCGGCTTCGGCACTAGCATTCAATTTAGTTGCTTCTGCCTGTGCTCCTGCTCTTGCTTTTGTTGCTTCGGCTTCTGCATTGGCACGCATTTTTGTAGCTTCTGCTTCTGCGTTTACATTCAGTTTTAAACTCGTTGCATCCCCTTCCGCTTTCTTAACGGTAGCATCTGCAGTTCGCTGAGCGATTTCCACACTTTGCGAAGCACGTACAATTTCTTTCTGCATATCTGCAATCGCCGTTTCTTTCTCCATTCCCTGACGTTGTTCTTGCGCCATTCTTTGGGTTTGATATGTTTTTTGCTCTTCTTCAGCCAGTTTTCTGTCGGTTAAAGTTTTCATTAATGAATCTGGCGGAACAATATCTCCAATCAAGGTATCAACTGCATTTACGTTATATTCATCAAGTACTAACTTAATATGATTTTTAGCCGATTCCTGACGTTCTTTTCTGGTTGTCAGGAACGAAATCACATCGCTGTCCTGAGCCGAGTTTCTGAAATAGTTACCAATCGTAGGTTCTAAAACCTGAGAAACTAAGTTATTCATACTTCCGAAACGTGCAATTACTTTTGGAGCTTCTGCTGCCGGTACGTGAATAATCTGCGCAACGTCAAGATTGAATGGGAAACCGTCTTTTGAACGAACCGTAATTGTAGAAAGATTTTTATCTAAATCATGCGATTCGCTTCGTGCGTTTGCCCAGTTTAAAACTAAGTTTGTTGTTGGAACCGCTTCTAATTTTGTTGTGTATTTATTCAACGCATATTTTCCAGGTCCAAAAGGCTCCATCCAAACACCGCGCTGTCCTTTTGAAACAATGTTTCCGTGTTTAAAAGTATCTCCGGTTACGTCTTGTCCGTCTTCTCCAATATAAGAAATCACAACTCCAACATAACCAATTGGCACATCTGTCATTGGGTTCTGCTCAATTAAAACTCCCCATGTATTGATATAGTAAGAACCGGCTAACATAACCTGAGGCTGTAAACCACGATTTCCGCCATGTTCCAAAAACTTATCAAAATCCTGAAAGTTATTATGATCGTTAACAAATTTACCCGCAATTTGTCCCTGCGGAATTGGTTCACCGTCCAGAGCGGTTACAATACCAATCATGTTTTCAAAAATTTTAATTTGATCTGTAATTACAATCTCAAACAAAAATGTGTTAATACGGTAAGAACCCGTTGTGATAAAAGCTGTCTGACGTCCTTTTTGACCTCCATTGTCTAAAAACGCAGTTGCATCCTGAAAATTATCACTATCTACTCTTCTGGCCAAGATTCTTCCGGTTGGAATTTCTTTTCCATCTTTACTTAAAACCAGTCCAATTTTTCCTTCCGGAATTATTGTGAAACTAGTCATGTCGATTGAATACTGCCAAATCCACATTCCCCAATATAAACCCGGAGCCAATGTTTTTGCCTGATAACCGGCTTCGCCTTTTGTAGCGATAATTCGGCCATCTGGTAATGATTTGTCAGTGCCAAACAAAACGAATTTTTTGGTAACTAAACCAATTTTATCTTCTGGAACAATTACCATTCCGAAGAAAACACGTAAAATAAATTTGTAAAAAACAATGGCGAATAATATTAAAAGTATCCACCAATAAGAAGTAATTTCATTCATAGTTTTTGATATTTAGTTGTGCAAACATAGGAGAAATATGAAGTGTTAAAATGAAAAATTTTAAAAATTAACATTTGGAATTTTCTGACCAAAAATGTTAAAAAATGATTTTAATTATATCGTTGGAATTGTCAATTTCTGACACGATTTTTAGCTGAGCAAACTATGATTTGCATTTTGGGAGTTAACAGTTTTTTGGGGAGGTTGTGAGATTCTGAGAAGCTAAGGCTCTAAGTTTTGTTTTTAGATTTTATTGAAATGGATATTTATCGATTTTAAAATATATCAGAAATATTATACCTATATATAATGTGCAATTTTTCCAATCTAGCGTTAGACGCACAGCTGTGCGTCTCTACACATTAATTGAGGATAAAAAAACTTTGAACCTTTTTTAAAACCAATCTGGCGTTAGACGCACTGCTGTGCGTCTCTACACAATACTGACGTATAAAAAATCTTAGAACCTTAGCAACTCAGAATCTTAGCATCTTCAAAAAAACCTTTGTACCTTTGCACCTCAAAACCTCTGCACCTCACAATGAGATATTTTATTCATTTTGCTTATAACGGAACTCATTATCATGGCTGGCAGTTTCAGCCCAACGCTTCATCAGTTCAGGAAACTTTAAATAAAGCGCTTTCGGTTTTATTAAATTCGGAGATAAATGTTATGGGTGCCGGAAGAACAGATACTGGTGTTCATGCTGAGGAAATGTACGGACATTTTGATTTAGAAAAATCAATTGACATTCCGGTTTTGGTGCACAAGCTGAATTCGTATTTACCAAAAGATATTGCGGTTTATAATCTTATTCCCGTTCACGACGATGCGCATTGCCGATTTGACGCTACAAAAAGAACCTACGAATATCATATTAATACAGTAAAAAATCCGTTTTTAGAGGAATTGAGCTGGTATGTAAATCAAAAGTTAGATATTGATTTAATGAACGAAGCAGCAAAAATTTTATTAAACCATACCGATTTTCAGTGTTTTTCGAAAGTGAATACAGATGTTAATACTTTTGACTGCACGATTTTTGAGGCGTATTGGAAAAATGAAAACAACAAACTGGTTTTTACAATTTCGGCGAATCGTTTTTTACGAAATATGGTTCGGGCGATTGTGGGAACTTTGATTAATATAGGATTACACAAAATTACGCTGGCTGATTTTGAAAATATTATTGCCAGCAAAAACAGGGAAAAAGCCGGATTTTCAGTCCCGGCGCATGGTTTGTATTTAACCAAAATATATTACGACTATCTATAGCTTTAAGCTGTAGGCTTTAGGCTATAAGTTTTAAACTTTGTGCCTAAAGCTTATTGCCTAAAGCTTAAAGCTTAAAAAATAAATGAAAGCAAAAGCATTTGATACTGGTTTATTTAAACGAATTTTAAAATATACGAAACCTTATAAGTGGCGTTATTACGGCGTTATTATTTTTGCGGTTTCGCTCTCCATATTTGCGGCACTTAGACCTTACTTATTAAAGCAAACGGTCGACGGCTATATCAAGACGCACGACAAAGAAGGTTTACTATTATACATTATTTTAATGGGAGGTGTTTTGCTGATGGAAGTTTTCTCTCAGTTCTATTTTGTGTATTGGGCGAATTGGCTTGGGCAGGATATTGTAAAAGATATTCGGAACAAACTTTTCAAACATATTTTAAGCTTTAGAATGAAATATTTTGATTTGGTTCCGGTTGGACAATTGGTTACCAGATCTGTTTCAGATATTGAATCAATCGCACGTATTTTCAGTCAGGGATTGTTTATGATTATAAGTGACTTGATGAAAATGCTCGTGGTTTTGATTTTTATGTTTTACATGAACTGGAAACTGACTTGGATTGTTGTCGTTGCCATGCCAATTCTAGTTTACATTACCCGAATTTTTCAACGTAAAATGCAGGTTGCTTTTGAAGAAGTAAGAACGCAGATTGCGAATATGAACTCCTTTGTTCAGGAACGTGTTACGGGAATGAAAATCGTTCAGCTTTTTAATCGTGAAAAAATCGAAGCCGAAAATTTCAGGGTTATTAATGACAAACATCGCGTTGCGTGGATTAAAACGATTTTATACAACTCAATCTTCTTCCCTATTGCCGATATTATTTCTTCAATTACTTTAGGTTTAGTGGTTGTTATTGGCGGGTTCAAAATTTTAAACGGAGATAACTTTACCACGTTTGGAGATTTGTTTTCGTATACGATGTTCATCGGAATGCTTTTTAATCCGCTTCGTCAAATTGCAGATAAATTCAACGAGATGCAGTTGGGAATGATTGCTGCCAATCGTGTTTTTGATATTATCGATACCGAAGATCATATTCAGGATACAGGAAAAATTGAAGCTCCGGTTTTTAACGGAAGCATCGAGTTTAAACAAGTTCGTTTTAGTTATATTCCCGAAGAAGAAGTAATAAAAGGAATTGATTTATCTGTAGATCGCGGACAAACTGTTGCAATTGTAGGTTCTACGGGAGCTGGAAAATCTACGATTATCAATTTACTGAATCGCTTTTACGAAATCAACAGCGGAACGATTTGCATTGACGGACAAAATATCGAAGACTATACTTTGGCTTCTTTAAGAAAACAAATTGCGGTTGTTCTGCAAGATGTATTTTTGTTTGCCGATACGATTTACAATAATATTACGCTTCATAATCCAGAAATTACCCGCGAGAAGGTTTTAGATGCTGCAAAGAAAATTGGCGTTCATGACTTTATTATGAGTCTGCCCGATAATTATGATTTTGATGTGAAAGAACGCGGCGTTATGCTTTCATCAGGACAAAGACAGTTAATTGCATTTTTGCGTTCGTATGTAAGCAATCCGAGTATTTTAATTTTGGATGAAGCAACTTCGTCAATTGATACGTATTCTGAAGAATTAATTCAGCGTGCGACAGAAACGATTACAAAAGGAAGAACTTCGATAATTATTGCGCATCGATTGGCAACAATTGTAAATGCTGATAAAATCGTAGTTATGGATAAAGGTTTAATTGTGGAACAAGGAACACATCAGGAACTATTAACAAAAACTGATGGTTATTATAAAAACTTATACGATTCTCAATTTTCGGTTGCGAATTAAACTTAAATTATAAATGCCTTTTGAGATTTAGATTAAAAAAAATAACATCCCGACGTGCTTTCGTAATTTACGTCATTGTGTCTATTCTTATTATCGTTTCTTCTGTTTACATGTTAAGTAATTTGATTACTGATGTTACACAAAAAGCGAATGAAAGTGAGGCGCGATTGAACTTCATTAAAAAACATGAATTAATGTCGCGGGAATTTTCGAGATTTCTGGAACAGGAAAACAGAATCAAACATGCTTTAAAAATCAGCAGTAAATCTAATTTATCTGCTAATATAAAAGTACTGTCGTCTGTTCAGTCAATCAATTTAATGATAGTTGATAACTGGTTTCAGATTAATGATGAAAAAATAGAATTTGGAAACGATTCTGTTTCTGATGAAATAAAAAAAGACGTTGCCTATTTTATTTCTAAAAACCAAAACACTACGCGCAGCAACACCGTCTTTAAACAAGGAAAAGAATGGGTTTGGAGAGTTTACTTTAAAATCATCTCCAAAAATCATACAACGGTTCGTTGTGGTTATGACATCAACTTAAAAAAATTGCATGATAATTTTGCGACTGTTGACAAAGCGGCTTCTAATTATGCTTTTGTATTTGACAACGCAGGAAGATGCGTTTATCACCCTGACTCTACTTTTATAGGAAGAAATATTTACGATTTTTCGGCTATTCAGCCATCAGATACGGTTTTTACTTATAAAAAAGATCCCACCAAAACTTCGGCATCTGATTTTTTAAAATTGGATTACACTAAAAAAATTACGATGTCTGAATTTTTAAAACTGGATGTTATCAGTTTTACGACAAGATTAGATGTTAAAAATCTGCCTTGGTATATCTGCATTAGTTTTCCGAAAATGATTGAGAATGAAAATGTTTTTTTGGTTAAAAAATATTCAACATGGATATATTCTATAACAACGGTTATGCTTTTGCTTATTTTCTATTTATTCTCGTATGCAAACAGACGCGCCTATAGAGAAAAAGGAATCGCAATTAAAGAAAAAAACCGACTTCTGGTTGAGAATGAAAAAATTGTAAAAGAAAAAGCCCTGATTCAGCTCCAGCATTTAAAAGAGCAGATAAATCCGCATTTTTTATTCAATTCGCTTAACTCCTTATATATGTTAGTGGGAAGCGATGTAAAAACGGCGCAGAAATTTACGCTGAATCTTTCTCGTATTTATCGCTATTTGATAGATCCGCCAGAAAAAAATGTCGTTTCACTTAAAGATGAATTATTGTTTATTGAAAAATATATCTTTTTACAGCAAACCCGTTTTAAGGAAGAATTGTTCTTTTCGATAAAAATCGAAGACGAAGAAGCTTTAGAAAAATTTATACCCTATCTGGCATTTCAGGTAGTGGTCGAAAATGCTATTAAGCATAATATGGCAACGGTCGAAAATCCGTTGACTACAGAAATCCTGATTCAAAAAGATCAGGTAATTATTAGTAATAATCTTCAAAAAAAGGCTCACAGTGAACCCAGCACTAATTTTGGTCTAAAATACCTGTCGAGCATCTATACTTTCTATTCCAGAACCAATTTAAAAACCTCAGAAAAAGACGGCAATTTCGTTTGTATTTTACCTTTAATATCCATTCACTCCTAAAAAAAAGCCATTCACTCCGTTTTGTTTTTTTTCTGAACTAAATTCGAATAGTTTCGATGAAAATTAACTTAAACTTAACACCAAAATGAGGGAAAAGGCATTCCTACATAATGTAAAATTACTTTGCTTATTAATTTTATTATTATTCATTCCTGTTACAGTTCTTTCGCAAAAGAAAAAGAAAAAAGAAACAGAGACTGAAGTTGTAAAAGATTCTACTGACTCCAAAAAAGGAAAAAAATATAGTGACCTTATAAAAAAGGGCACACTTAAAAAAGGACTGTTCAATATCATTCAGGTTAAGACTGATGTTTATTTTGAAATTCAGGATAGTTTGTTTAAAAGAGAATTTCTGATTGTAAACAAATTATCACAAGTTCCTTTTCAGATTAACGAAGCTGGTTTAAATAAAGGAATGAATTATGAAAACAAAATCATTTCTTTTTATAAAGATACAATTGCAAAGAAAGTTTGGGTAAAAACATATGTTCCTAAAGTTTCTTCACCAAAAGAAGATGCCATTACAGCATCTGTAATTGACAATTTCTCTGAATCTATTATTGAAGTTTTTGATATTGAAACCAAAAACAACGATTCGAGCGCTGTAGTAATTAAAGTAAATAAGATTTTTGACGGAAAACAAAAAAGTTTCAATGATGTTTTGAGTAACACTGGTATTGGAGGTTCTGTAAAATCTGATTTATCATATATAGAAAGTTTAAAAGCTTTCCCAAAAAATATTGTAATAAAATCACAGCTTTCAACTTCTTTTGTCGAAGGCACAGCGTCATTACCAATTACGCTTGGTGTTACAAGTAATATTATTTTATTGGATAAAACTCCAATGAAACCTCGTTTTTCTGATAACAGAATTGGTTACTTCTCTGAAAAGCATTGGTATTTTGCCGATGCACAGCAGGCAATGCTTGAAAAAGAATTGATTACCCGCTGGCGTTTAGAACCTAAGAAAGAAGATGAAGAACGATATTTGAAAGGTGAATTAGTAGAACCTAAAAAACCAATCGTGTATTATATTGATCCATCGACCCCAAAACAGTGGAGAAAATATATTATTGAAGGCGTACACGATTGGCAGGTTGCTTTTGAAAAAGCGGGATTTAAAAATGCAATTATTGCAAAAGAACCTACTGAAAAAGATTTAGATTTTGACATTGATGATGTTCGTTATTCGGTTATTACCTATGCGGCATCACCACAATCCAATGCTATGGGCCCTTCGGTTGTTGACCCAAGAAGCGGAGAAATTATTGAAGCCGACATTATATGGTGGCACAATGTTATGACTTCGCTTCAAAGCTGGATGCGTATTCAAACGGGAGCAATCGACCCGAAAGCAAGAGGAAATGTATTTAGTGAGGAACACATGGGAGAAGCAATTCGTTTTGTATCGTCTCACGAAGTTGGACATACATTTGGATTAAAACACAATATGGGCGCTTCGTTCGCTTATGATGTTGAGTCTTTACGTTCAAAAGAATTCACGGCAAAAATGGGCGGCACTGCTCCTTCTATCATGGATTATGCCAGATACAATTATGTAGCACAACCGGAAGATAACGTAACTGTAATTACCCCAAAAATTGGTGAGTACGATAAATACGCTATCGAATGGGGTTACAGATGGTACGGTCCAAACGAAAATGAAACGGCAAGACTAAACGAAGCTATTACAAAACATCAAAACGACCCAATTTATTTTTACGGTGAGCAAGGCTCTCAAATCGATCCTCGTTCACAGTCTGAAGATTTAGGAAACGATGCTGTAAAAGCAAGCGAGTACGGATTGAAAAACTTAAAACGTGTTGTAGATAATATCTTAAACTGGTCCTACGATAAAGATAAGTCTTACTACGAAACTGGTAAACTGTATATTGGAGCTATAGGACAATGGCAAACCTACAATGGTCATGTATTAACCAATATTGGCGGTGTTTACTTAAACCCAACGGTTCACGGCGATAACAAACAGAGTTATGTTCCGGTTCCTGCAGCAATGCAAAAAAGAGCAGTAGATTATTTAGTAAAAAATGTAATTACAATTCCGCAGTGGTTGTTTTTTAATGACGTTTTAGACAAAACAAATCCGCTGAAAGATTCTCCTTTTGGGCCTTATGAGTACACGCCATATACAATGTCAAGAGCATTACAATACGATGTTATATATAGTTTATTCAGCGATGACCGTTTACTTCGAATGACAGAAAATGAATTATATCAGCGAAATAAAACCAACGAGAAGGTTTTTACCGTAAATGAATTGTTTAAAAAAATGCATCAGAATGTATTTGCAGGAACTATCCAAAACAAATCACTTACTATTCTGGAGCGTATGACACAAAAGAATTATGTAGATGTTTTAATTATTTCGACAAATAAATTATTTGAAAAAACAGATGTTAAAAAACCCGTTGAAATACAAGAAACATTACAAATGCCTCATTTATGTTCTGTAGATGATGCACATATGGCGAGAAACATTAATAATTCTTTCTTAAAAAGAGTTACAGAAGTAACCTCAGATAAAAAAGGGGAATTAACAAAAGTACTTCAATTATTAAGAACAAAAAGAAGTACCGGAGATGAATCGACCCAAAATCATTACCGCGATTTAATACAACGAATCGACAAAGCTTTGAACAATACAACCTTTTAATACATAACCCAAACCCAAAACATGAAAAAAATTCTACATGCCCTACTGCTGTTCCTGGCCATCGCAGGATATGCGCAGGAAACCCGAACTATTACGGGGATCATTCAAGATGAAGCTGACTTGTCGCCAATTCCTGGTGCATCGATCTTTGTTGAGAATAATTCGATCTCAAATAAAACTGCTATGGCAGGTATTATTCAAAGTGAAGGAATCGGAACTACTACTGATTTTGACGGTAAATTCACATTGAAAATTTCTAAAAACATTACTTCTTTGAGAGTTACATTCATGGGATACAAATCGTATACTCTTGAACTTTCTCCTCAAAAAAATTATACGATCAACTTAACATCTGAAACTGCAAAACTTCAGGAGGTTGTTGTAACAGGTTACCAAAAAATTGAGAAAAGAAAGCTTACTGCTGCGGTTTCTAAAATCGACATGTCTGCAATTCAGCAAACAGGGGTTTCTAGTATTGACCAATTATTGGTAGGACAAATTGCCGGGGTTGCGGTAAGCACACCATCTGGAGCACCTGGAGCGCCTGCTAAAATCAGGATCAGGGGTACAGCTTCTCTTAATGGTACACAAGATCCTTTATGGGTACTTGATGGTCTACCTTTAGAAGGAAATGAAGTTCCTAAAAACTTTGACAAAGACAATATCGACGTACTAGGCAACTACTCTATTGCTGGTTTAAACCCAGACGATATTAAAGATATCACGATTTTAAAAGATGCTGCTGCAACTGCTATTTACGGTGCGCGTGCTGCAAATGGTGTAATCGTTGTAACCACTAAAAAAGGTAGAGCTGGTAAAATGGTAGTAAGTTTCAATACGAATACATTTATCACGCAAAGACCTCAGTTTTCTAAATTAAACTTGATGAACTCAAATGAGAAAATTGATTTAGAACTTAACATGGCAAGCCGTGCAGACTTAACTTACAGAGATACTGGTGGAGATATTTCTCGTATCTTAAACGGATCTGGTGAACTAGATGCTTACAGAGCTGGAGGATTTTCTTCTTTAAGCCCTGCAACGCAACAATCTATCAATTCTTTAAGAGGAAACAACACAAACTGGGGTAACTTATTATACCAAACAGCTATCAACACGCAGCACGGTTTAAGTTTATCTGGTGGTGGAGAAAAATCAGATTATTATTTCTCTTTAGGATACTATGATGAAAAAGGAGCAACTATTGGAACTGGTTTCAAACGTTACAACTTAACATTAAAAAACAACTATCAAATAACAGATAAATTTAAAGTTGGTGTTGGAATTTTTGGTTCTGAAAACAAAACTACATCTTACCTTACAGATACAGATGCGTTTACAAACCCATCAAATTACTCAAGAAACGTAAATCCATATTTAACTCCATACAACGAAGATGGAAGTTACAAATATGACCCGGATATCGCTGGTTATTCTGGTCGTTATGTTCCTTTTAATATCTTGGAAGAAAGAGCAAATACTTCTTACGATTTAAAAACAAGAGCTATTAAAGCATTATTAGATGCTGAATATAAAGTTACTAAAGACTTAAAAGTAACGTCTCAATTAGGTTTACAATTAGACAATACTGCCAGCGAAAAATTTGCTGGAAAAGAAACTTATTACACAAGAAAACAAAAAGAAAAATCACGTTATTTTACTAACGGAGCTTACAATTATTTCCTTCCGGAAGGTGGAATTATTCAAAACTCAAATACAGACTTTTTTCAGTATAACTTAAAAACAATGGTAAGTTACAAAACTGAAATTGCTGAAAAACACGAAATCGAAGCAATGGTTGGTAATGAGTTAAGAAGAAACTACACAACATCTGTTTCAACTAAAGGATTTGGTTTTGATGAGAAAAATTTAACTACGCAACCAATTCTTTTTCCTAACGCTGGTTTCGCTAAGGAATCTGATTATAAACAATATGCTAAAAGTGAAAATGAAAATGCTTTTGCTTCTTTCTTCGCTACAGCTTCGTATACTTACAACAGAAAATATAGTGTATTTGGAAGTGTGAGATACGATGGTTCAGATTTATTTGGTGTAGATCCTAAATACAAATATTTACCACTTTGGTCAACATCTGCATCTTGGGCAGTGTCTGAAGAAGATTTCTTAAAAGACAACTTAACACTTTCTAACTTAAGACTTCGTGCTTCTTACGGTTTACAAGGAAACATTGATAAAAATACTTCTCCTTACGTAATGGGTACTAACGGAACAACTATTATTTTGCCAGGGCAAACTGAGCCAATTATTACAGTTGACAGCCCGCCAAACGAAAAATTACGTTGGGAAAAAACTACTAACACAAACGTTGGTGCTGATATAGGTTTATTCAACAACCGTATTAGCCTTGTAACTGATTTATACGGAAGAAAAAGTTCTGACTTAATTGGTTTAAGAGCACTTCCATTAGAAAATGGTTTTGAATATACAAATATGAACTGGGCACAAGTAAGTAATAAAGGTTACGAAATTACTTTGTCTACAAAAAATATCGACCGTCCAAACTTTCAATGGAATACAAGTATTAACTTTTCTCATAACAAAAGTAACATAGACCGTATCGAAGTACGTGATACTGATTACTTACCTAATAGAGAAGGTCGTCCGGTAAATGCGGTATTTGGATTTAAAACAAACGGAATCGACGAAAACGGATATCCTTTATTTATCAATAAAAAAGGAGAAACTGTAAACTCTCAGACATTCTTTGGTTTATATGATCCATTTGCTGACATTTTCCCAGGAGAATTGGCGCAGTCAAACTTATCAGCTGCTGAATTTAGAGACTTGTTTACTTACTTAGGAGACAGAGATCCTAAATTTACAGGAGGTATTACCAATACTTTTAAAGTAAGTAATTTTGATTTAACAATTGCAGCTTCATTTAATATCAAACAAACTGTTACAAAAACTCCTCCATACAACGGAACAATCGTAGACAGAGGACAAAATTACAGTAGAGATATTTTAGATGCATGGTCACCAACTAATACATCTTCTAATTTACCAGGAATCACTAGTAAAGATTCAGGAACAGGAGATTCTTATATGGCATACCTATGGTATTCTGGACAAAATCAAATTCCAACCTACAATTATTTAGATACATGGGTTAGCGAAATGAGTTATATGAGATTAAGCAGTTTGCGTTTAGGTTATACATTCCCTAAAGCATTTACAGATCAAATTAACATTTCAAGCATCAGACTTAATGTTGAAGCTAGAAACTTATTCGTAATCAGCTCTGATTACAAAGGTTACTTTGACCCGGAAACTTTCGGAAACATTTATGCACAACCAGTTCCTAAGTCATTCACTTTAGGATGTAATGTAACTTTCTAATAAAAATAAAGATGAAAAAATTCTCAAAATATATACTACTTTTTGCTGCAGCACTTGCAGTAACAAGCTGTGATGACTATCTGGATATCCAACCAGTTGGTCGTGTTATCCCAGAAACATTAGAGCAGTACCGCGCAGTTTTAACAAAAGGATACGACGTATATCCTGAACACAAATCATTAACGGCAGTTCGTACAGACGAATTAACGATGAATGAATTTAGTGATGACGTAACATACTACAGAGATATTTATATTTGGAAAGATGCAAATCCGGATCGTATTACAACTACTTTTCAATATGCAGATTTATACAAAACTATCTTTTATACAAACGTAATCATTAACGAAGCGTCTAAAAAATTAGATGTAACTCCAGAAAGAAACCAGTTAGTTGGAGAAGCTTATGCATTGAGAGCAATGGCTTACTTTGATTTAATTAACCTTTTTGGAAAACCTTACAATGCAGCAACTGCAGGTTCAGACAAAGGAGTTCCATTAGCGTTAGAGATTGATTTAGAGCAAGCTTTCGTACCTCAGACAGTAGAAGTAATTTACAATCAAATTATTTCTGATACTCAGGAAGCTGAAAAATTCATCAACAAAGATTCTCAAACAAAAGGTTTAAACTACCGTTTCTCTAAAGTTGCTTTATACAGTTTAGAAAGCCGTATTTATTTATATGTACAACAATGGCAAAAATCGCTTGACGCTGCAAATAAAGCGTTAGCAATTAACAACGCTTTAGTTGATTTAAAGGCTACACCTGTATTCGCAACAAAATACGATTCAAAAGAATCTATTTTAGCTCTTGAAGATGGTTTAATAAACAACTTAAAAGGTGCCGTTTATGCTTCACCAGATTTAATTGGTGCTTACAGCAAAACAACTGATTTACGTTTTCCTCTTTATTTCTTAGCAAGCGGAAGCCGTTACAGAATTCAAAAAGGTGGAAATATTGATCAAAAATGTTCTTTCAGAACTTCTGAGTTGTATTTAACAAAAGCAGAAACGTCATTAAAACTGAACAACATTGCTGATGCAAAAACAACTGTTTTAAGTTTTATCAAAAACAGATACACAGCAGCTGCTTATATACAACTTGAAATTGAAGTTAATGCAATGAATGCTGCAGATTTAACAAACTTCATTTATGAAGAAAGACACCGTGAGTTTGCTGTTGAAGGACAGCGTTGGTTTGATTTAAGAAGAACATCTCAAAAACAAATCGTTCACACTTTTGACGGTGATAATTATACATTGATACAAAACGATCCGCGATATACCATTATTTACCCGGCAGACGCGAGATTAAACAATCCCAATCTATAAATACCTATTGTTTTTTTTTAAAGAGGTCCAGTTTTTACAGCTGGGCCTCTTTTGCATTTATTCATATCAAAAACATCGGGAACGTTTTCAAACGTTGGTGCACTACACAATAACGATTCGTTTCCTGTGGTTGAAACCACAGGCTATATTTAAAATAAAAACACAAATTTTTACCAATGCTTAATAAACATAGCCCGTGGTTTCAACCACGGGAACACAATATAATCACAATCCTTAACCCGCCGTTGAAACCACGAATAATAATTGAAACATAACAAAAAAGATTAAATAACAACAAAACTGCAAACTCCTATAAAAACTTGTTGTAAAAAAACTATAGACAATTATATTTGCAAAATCATTTAAGAGCTTCTCACTTAAAAATGAAACTTTTTAACTTTATCTCAAAAGGAAAATGAAAATTGCCATTGTCGAAGACGAATATCTTGCATCCACTTACCTAAAGTCAATTTTAGAACAGCAGGACATTTTACAGATTGCCGAAATCGCAGTTTTAAAATCGGTAAAGGAAGCAGTCGAATTTTTTAAACAAAACAATGTTGACTTAGCTTTTATGGATATTCATTTGGGCGACGGAAAAAGTCTCGAAATATTTGAGAAAGCCACAATCTCCTGCCCTGTCATTTTTGTTACCGCTTATGACTCTTATGCCATTTCGGTTTTCAAACACTTTACAATTGATTATCTTTTAAAACCTTTTGAAGAACAAGAACTATTAGAAGCCCTAACCAAATTCAAAAAAATAAAAGACAGTTTTAATGCCGATGCAACGCTACAATCTTTAGTAGCCATTGAAAATCCTGAAACAAACAAAATACAACGTCATTTTTTAGTAAATCACGGCTATAAACTAATTTCAGTAAACGAATCTGAAATTACCTATTTTGCCGCATCAGGAAAGCATTTATTTATCTATGTAAAATCAGGAAACAGTTATTTGTACAACAGCACAATTACAGATATTATAAACAGCCTCGATCCGTTTATCTTTTTTAAAATAAACCGAAAATATATCGTACACCGAAATATTATAAAAGAAGTCGTAAAACATTCGCATCAAAAAATCGAAGTCATTCTTACCGTTCCTCCTATCGAAAACGATCCGATAATTATCAGTAAAAAAGAAATAAACAATTTCAAAAACTGGCTCGATCAATAAAACGGATCATTTTTTTGAATCGCAAAAACATTAAAATTTACGCTTTCGCGGAAAATTGAAAACTGCATAATTCACAATTTGAAGTTTTAAACTGACCAAATAAGTGTCAAAATCATTCTAAAAAGTTAAAATAGCGTTATAAGAATCATAAAGTTGATATTATGTAACTTAGAGTATAACTTTCTTCATTTTAGAATTCTTTATCTTTGAGAGACAAAATTTAAATGAAAAAGAAAATGCCACATAACAGATTTTATCCTAACGAAGAATTCAAAGAAATAGAAATAAACGCATCATTACAACTTAAATACGCAATTTCAAACAGAGGAAGATTAATAAGCTTTACAGATGAAATTGAAAACGGCCGAATCCTTAAAGGCGGTTTAAGCGATGGATATCCTACTTTTAGATTTAAGGTTAAAAAAGATGACAAAATCATCAACAAATATTTATTTCTCTACAAATTAGTTGCTCAATATTTTCTTCCAAAACAATCAGAAGATCAAACCTATGTTCTGCATCTCGATTACAACCGAAGCAATGACGATATCAGCAATTTACGCTGGGCAACAAAACAAGAAATGATGGCGCACAGCCGCAAAAGTCCGCGAGTGATTCAGGCAAAGAAAAACCTGATCGAACACAACTTAAAAGCCGACGGACGAAAATTAACGACCACAAAAGTCATGTTAATCAAAAAAATACTGGCAAGACCAGAACAAAAAACACGTCTTAAAATGATTGCTAAACAATTCGGCGTAAGCGAAATGCAGATTCGCAGAATTGCCAGCGGCGAAAACTGGGGACACGTGAAAGTTTAATTATTAATTGTAAATGGTGAATTGTTAATGGCTGAGAATGCTTAATTAATAATTCACCATTTATAATTTACAACTATTTTGTCAGGCTGAGCGAAGTCTTTGTCAAGCTGAGCGAAGTCTTTGTCAAGCTGAGCGAAGTCGAAGCCAACGCAAACCTCTTCCACATAGTTCCATGACAACAAAATATAAAGCCACAGATTACAGAGATTAAACGGATTTTAAAAATCTTTTTAATCCTGAAAATCTGTGGCTTTATTTTTTTAATAATTTCTGTCACTCTGAGCGAAGTCGAAGAGCTTTTTTACAAGTAGCAGGGCTTCGACTTCGCTCAGAGTGACAAATGAATCAATATTTCAAATTTTCCACATTTTACCTTTTTACTTTTTTACATGATACTCTTTTTAAAATAAATCATTAAATTCGCAAGCACAAATAACAAAAGAAAATCGACAAGTGAGTTTCGGAATCTATAAACCTCATTTTCGATAGTTAATACTAAAAACACAAAAAATGAAATACGACGTTATTGTTTTAGGAAGTGGTCCTGGAGGATATGTAACAGCGATTAGAGCTTCACAATTAGGCTTTAAAGTAGCTGTAGTTGAAAAAGAAAACCTTGGTGGTGTATGTTTAAACTGGGGATGTATCCCAACAAAAGCATTACTAAAATCAGCTCAGGTTTTTGATTATTTAAAACACGCTTCTGACTACGGATTAAAAGTTTCTGAATTCGATAAAGATTTTCCTGCTGTTGTTCAACGCAGCCGTGGTGTTGCAGAAGGAATGAGCAAAGGGGTTCAATTCTTAATGAAAAAAAACAAAATTGACGTTATCGAAGGTTTTGGAAAACTAAAACCAGGAAAAAAACTTGACGTTACAGATAAAGATAATAAAGTTACTGAATACAGCGCTGATCACATCATCATCGCAACTGGAGCTCGCTCTCGTGAGTTACCAAACTTACCACAAGATGGTGTAAAAGTAATAGGTTACCGTCAGGCAATGACATTACCAACACAGCCAAAATCTATGATTATTGTAGGTTCTGGAGCAATTGGAGTTGAATTTGCTCATTTCTACAACTCAATGGGAACTGATGTTACTATTGTAGAATTTATGCCAAACGTAGTTCCTGTAGAAGACGAAGATATCTCAAAACAATTTGAGCGTTCTTTGAAAAAAGCCGGAATTAAAGTAATGACTAACTCATCTGTTGAGCGTATTGACACAACTGGTGCAGGAGTAAAAGCATTTGTTAAAACTGCAAAAGGAGAAGAAGTTCTTGAAGCTGACATCGTACTTTCGGCAGTTGGAATCAAAACAAACATTGAAAATATTGGTTTAGAAGAAGTTGGAATCGCTGTTGACAGAGATAAAATCTTAGTAAACGCTTACAACGAAACTAACATTCCGGGATACTACGCAATTGGAGACGTTACTCCAGGTCAGGCTTTAGCTCACGTAGCTTCTGCAGAAGGAATTAACTGTGTAGAAAAAATTAAAGGACTTCACGTAGACCCAATCGATTACGGAAACGTTCCGGGTTGTACTTACGCAACTCCAGAAATCGCTTCTGTAGGTTTAACTGAAAAACAAGCAAAAGAAAAAGGTTACGAATTAAAAATTGGAAAATTCCCATTCTCTGCTTCAGGAAAAGCAAAAGCTGCCGGAACTCCAGACGGATTTGTAAAAGTAATTTTCGATGCTAAATACGGAGAATGGTTAGGATGCCACATGATTGGTGCTGGTGTTACAGACATGATTGCAGAAGCAGTTGTAGCTCGTAAACTAGAAACTACAGGTCATGAAATCCTTAAATCTATCCACCC
This sequence comes from Flavobacterium sp. UBA7680, assembly GCF_002482975.1. Lineage (GTDB taxonomy): Bacteria > Bacteroidota > Bacteroidia > Flavobacteriales > Flavobacteriaceae > Flavobacterium. The sequence continues at coordinate 51,632 of NZ_DLHA01000028.1, forward strand.
TCACCCAACAATGAGCGAGGCAGTTATGGAAGCTGTTGCAGATGCCTACGGCGAAGTAATTCACTTGTAAAAATATACCGTTTTACGGTCATATATAATTTTCAATTTAAAAATCCGATTTGTGAAAACAGATCGGATTTTTTTTGATGAAAAAACAAACTATTCTATGAAAGTATAAGTTTTAAATTATATCGCAAAATATTTAAGCCGTATTTTATTACAAATAAAATTTGTAGTGCATTTTACTAAAATGATGGTATGGTACTTTTATACCCTAAATTTAAACTTATAAATAGTAATGAAAAAATACGCGTTAATTATTTTAACTGGAATGTTTTTATCTTGTGCCACTACAAACCCAAAATTAAGTGGAGTAATCAAATTGAAAAATGGAACTACCGTAGAAGGTTTAATGACCGATCCTTCACATTATGTCGGCTCTGCACCTAAAAGCTTGGCCATAAAAACTTCGAATGGAAAATTTAAATATAAAAATAATGAAATCGAAAAAGTAACAATATTAGGTCAGGAAAAAATTTACGTTCCATTTTTTGCTAAAAAATTTATGTCGTTAAAACCAAGTGGGAAAATAAAATATTTATGGTTAACTCCTGTTAGTATCCCAAATGGAAAAGCATCACTTTATAGTGGAGAAAAAGAACAAACTAATCAAAAAGGAAGATATATTGGAACAACAACTTTTTATTATGTTTGGAAAAAAGGAGAAGAAGCCTCAAACTATTTTACAAGTTCAGAGCTAGGGTTAACAATTGGAGAAGGGAATGCCTATAGAACAATGATAGAAAATGTTTTTCAGGATTGCCCTGAATTGATAAAAAAATCAAAAGATGAGAGATATAAGCCAAAAAATAAAAGTGTTATTGATGTAGTTAATGAATATAATTCAACTTGTGGCAAATAAAGCAACCAATATATTATTTGTATTTATAAAAAAATCCGATTTGTGAAAACAGATCGGATTTTTATTTTGTCATTTCGACCGAAGGGAGAAATCGCACTCGTATATCCACAAAGAAACTCCACAAACAAAATCGCCAATCTTTGTCATTCCGAGGAACGAGGAATCTTCACAAGAAGCTCCTCAAACAAAATCGCTAATCTTTGCAGAGTTTCTAGTGCGATTTCTCCCTTCGGTCGAAATGACAATCCTTTAATTAAAAACATAAACTTTAAAATTTATAAAGAAAAATTTGTTAAAAACTTCACATTAAAAAATTTCACTATCGTCTTATAATTCTTATTTTTATTCTTTATAAATAAGATTTTATGACATTACCCTTTATAGAAATAATTGAAGCCACAACAAGTGACCCTAATTTACTAATGTGGAAATTTTATGATGACGATAAAGAAATAAAAAACGGAGCAAAACTAACCGTTCGCGAAAGTCAGCACGTAATGCTTTTAAACGAAGGTCAGCTTGCCGATGTATATTCGCCGGGACTTCACACTTTATCTACAGAAAACATTCCGATTTTAAGCAAGCTGAAAGGCTGGAAATACGGTTTTGAAAGTCCGTTTAAAGTCGATGTTTATTTTTTCAACACACATCAATTCATCAATAATAAATGGGGAACTCCCGCCCCTATTCTGCTAAACGATCCACAATTTGGGCAAATCAGAATTCGCGCTTTCGGAAGTTTCGACATTCAAATTGTCGACGTTGCTAAGTGCTTCCGTCAATATGCCGGAACGTATCAGCAGCTTACCATTTTTGAATTGCAAAATCAGTTACGTGATTTCGTTGCACCAAAATTTGGAGAAGTTCTAGCAAACGAAAACATCACCGTTACCGACATTGCCGGAAATATTACGCAATTGGGCAAAAAAATCGAACCGTATCTTAAACCTTATTTTCTTCAATTCGGGATTGAATTAACACAGTTTGTAATCACCAGCGTTACATTACCCGAAGAAGTTACGGCACATTACGACAAAATCACCAATATGAATATGGTAACCGATATGGATAAATTTACCAAATTCAATACCGCAACTGCAATTGGCGATAAAGGAACCGCGCTTCACGATGCAACCCAAAACGCATTGAGCATGGGAATTCTGCTAAATCAATTACAGCAAAATAAAGAAACGCCAAAAGAAGAAGTAAAAGACGATTTAACTTCTAAACTTCAAAAGCTAAAATCTTTATTTGATGCCGGTTTAATCGACGAAGACGAATTCAAAACAAAAAAATCCGAATTATTAAGCCAATTATAATGGAAGAGAAAAAAGTCAATTCGTTTTTAGATAGACTAAAACAAAAAGCTCAAAACCAAACCAATTACGGCGGCGAAATGGAAATCAACGACGCAAAAATGAATGCAAAAGACTGTCCAAACTGCGGCGCCGGAAGAGCAAAACAAGACGGGGTAACGCATTGCGCTTATTGCGGATTTGAGTTTATAACCGTAAAACTAACAGACGGAGTTTATATTAAAAAAGAAGATAATTCAATTTAAAATCATATAACGTGTTCGGACTATTTAATAAATCAAAAGACCCAGAAAAAAACGAAGGAAGTAAAGAAACATTTCCGGATTGGTACGCAGAACTTCAGGAATCACAACAAAGATGGTTTGCCTTTTTAGAAAAACTCGAAGCAAAAATGGAAGAACTGGCAACGGCCTCAATTCCAGAATTAAAACAGCTTTTACAAGAAGATGAAGATCTTTATAAAAGAACTTTTCACAGAGTACTTTCCGGTATAAATGGTCAGTTAAACAATATTAGAGAAAAAGCCAGAGATACATACGAAGAAAAAATAAGCCGTATTTATTACGATCTCGATTCACAGATTTCTGTTTTAGATAAACATCACGATCTACTTTCAGATTTTAGAAGCGCATGCTCAGATCGATACAATGATTTTGACGATAAATTTGATTATTGGAGAAAACAGATCGAAAAAACTCAGGAACGCGATCTAGAAATCGAATACAAAAAAATATTAGACGAATACGAAGCCATTAAAAACAAATTCAGCTGTACACAATGCGGCGGAAATATCGAAATCGAAAAAATATTTTTAATCGAAACCTATATTTCATGTCCGTATTGTCAAACGCAAAATACATTTGCGCCAAGTACACAAGGCCGAAATTTACAAAACATTGCACGAGGTCTTGCTGAACAAAGAACCGCTCATTTATACGAAGCTTTTGAAACTGAAGATAAAAAAGAACGTGAATTGTATCACGAACGTCATGAATTAAGTTTGAGTAAAATTCACGAATCAGATAAAAAAGTATTGAGCGAAATTCAGGCAAAAATGGACGATCTCGAAGAACAAAGACAATTTGTAATTAAAAATGCTCCAAAATTATATCAGGTTTATCTGCGCGCCATGTATGACGAATGGAATAAAATTACGCCAGCTTTAAAAGAGCACAACGAAAAAATGTATCAAAATCAAGTACCCAATTAATAATTATTAATCCTTAAAAATCAACAAATGTTTAAAAAACTTTTTGGAGCTCTAACTGGAGACAACAAACAAGAAAATCAAAATTACGAGCAGACACAAACATCAAATGAAAGTCATGAAGATAATTATGAAGATAACTACGAAAATGAATATCAGGAAGTAGAATACGATCCGGAAACTTTACACGGAACACATTATGATGTAGAAGATTTTGATGCCGAAGTTGCAGAAAGAGCCGAAGCATGGATTGCAGACGAACGCGCAAGCGGAGAAAATCTTGAAGAAAAAGACATTCAAAACATATATTTCAATTACAGAAGAACCGTTTACACAGAATGGAACAATTGCGACTCAGATCAAATGATTCGTTTTGAGCACGCAAATTCTTTAAAATACAGCGGAGTTCAAACTTCAGGATTTGTAAAAGTAGACGAAAACAATCCGTTTTTGGAGCCAGTTCACGGTGTAGATTTAAGAACCTATACAGCAATGTGTCTTAAAATTAGTGCAGGAGTTGATTATCTTGAAGTTTGCAAAGCAATGGGCTTCGAATCTGTAGTTTGGGAAGAATTAAACACAATCTGGCCGCAGCGTATGGGCGAAGATACTTCGTTTACTGTTACAACTTTATTCGGGCAATATTATGCTGAAAACGTAACTGTTCCACAATTAGAAAACCTAAAAGCTGAAATTTCAGAAGAAGGAGCAGCAAATTTAGAAAGAATCAGAACAGATCGTTATTTCTACGAAGAATTAGCCGGAGCAAGACAAGCTGCATACGAATACGGAATCGATGGTGCACAATGGATTTTAGAAACTTTTGGAATCAACCTTGCTGATTTCCAATCGGTAGCAATGCAATGGATGACAGAGCAAAACCAAAACTGGAATTCAGCAGATATCACAGAATTCCATGATTATCAACAAGCAAAACAAAAAGAATATGCCGCAAAATTTGCTGCAGAACAAGGCGGAAATATCGCAGACGATGTGAATTTCTAAATTGATTTCTTTTCAGGATAAAAAAACCGATTTGCCAAAACAAATCGGTTTTTTATTCGTTTAAATTTAACTGTATTTCAAAAGTCTTAAAAATATATACAATGGAAAACACACCCATTTTTTTCGCCGATGGAGAAAATCCAAAAATGATCGAAGCTTTCAAAAAAGCGCAGGAAACCTTTAAATATTTCTGGAGAGAATTATCCTGGGAATACCGCAGAATAATTCCCGGACTAGATGTCGCTTGTGTAAAACTGGCTTTTACTCAGGAAATAGACGGAGAAACTGTAGTAGAACACATGTGGATTAACGATGTGAATTTTGATGGTGAAACTATTTATGGCGTTTTGGTGAATCAGCCAAGTGAATTAACCAATGTCAGTAATGGAGACGAAGTACAAATTCCAATCAACCAAATCAGTGACTGGTTATTTGCTATTGGAGGAAAAACATATGGAGCATTTACTATTCAGGCAATGCGTTCCCAAATGAGCGACGACGAAAGAGAAGATCATGACGAAGCATGGGGATTAGATTTTGGAGATTTCAACGATATCTTAGTTGTTAACGAACAAAAAGAAAAACCAGAGAACCTTATAGAACATCCTATGAGCAAAAACATGAAAGAAAGTCTTATTGATTTCGTAAAAAACAATCCGGAAGAAGTGACTGCACAAGATGAATTAGGTTATACTTTTTTACATAGAGAAGCCGTTGCCGGAAACCTTACTTCTGTAGAAGTATTATTAGAATCAGGAGCAGATAAAAATGCTAAAACTGCCAGCGGAAAAACAGCACTTGATTTTGCAAAACAATTAAATTGGGAACATTTAATCCCTATATTATAATATTTTCATTCAAAAACCGATTTGTAAAACAGATCGGTTTTTTTCTTTACATAAATATCAATTTATCTTTTTATCCTAAACCAATAATGTGGTATTTTTGCAGCACCAAATCTAATCTTCGCCTGCGATGAAAAAAATATTCTTCCTTATAATAATCTTGTTTCCAGCAAGTATATTATTTTCTCAAACAAAAAAAGAAACTACAGTTTCTGACTCACAAAACATTTTTTCAAGACCTTATGACTATGTAAATGATTTCGAAAAAATCTTAAAACCAGATCAAATTACAAACCTCACCAATACGCTGAAAGCATTTGAAAAACAATTTCTGTACAAAATTACAGTCGTAACAACTTCAACAATACAGCCTTACACCTCTTTCCCTGATTATGCTTTAGATTTAGACAAATATCTGGCAAAAGATCCAAAACTAGATCCCACTATTTTAATTGTAGTAAGTAAAGAATTAAGACAAATTCAGGTTCAAAGCATTGACCTTATTCGTTATAAACTAAGCGATAACGACACCCAAAGCATCATTACAACCTATGCCGTGCCCGAATTTAAAAAAGGCGATTATGGCAAAGGTTTAGAACTTGCCGTCGATCAAATTATGAATAAATTAAAAACATATTAATTTCTTCTTTTAACGAAAAATCTTAAATTGTATTCGTTTTAATCATAAAAAGAAAATTATGACATTAGAAGAATACAAAAAGCAATTTTCAGAAGATGATGCTGTAGGATGGCTTGAAATCGATAAAGAATTCGAACGTCTTTACCCAGATCAGGAACCCAAACATTTTGCTCCCGCCATAAGTTATATGCTTGGGGGAGAACATCCACTGGACGGCGTAAGCATTTACGAAAGCAAAAAACAAACAGATCATTTTCACTTTGTCACTTACGGATTTTCTGAATTGTATTATGACGAAAATAAAATCGAAGACGAATTTAGCAAATGGGGATTTGAACTCACTTTTAGACTTAAACCTTTTGCAGAAGACAACGGAAACCCAAGCTGGGTAATTGCCCTTTTACAAAACATTGCAAAATATGTTTTTGACAGCGGCAACTGGTTTGAAGAATTTCATTACATGCCCGCAAACGGTCCAATAAGACTAGATACCGAAACGGATATTACCGCTTTAGTAATCGTTGCCGATCCTGAAATTGAAAAGAAACAAACCCCGCACGGTGAACTTTCGTTTTTGCAAATAGTCGGAATAACTTCTGCCGAATACGAAGCCATAAAAGAAAACCCCGAAACAGTCGAAGAATTGGTCCATAAATTAAAAGAAAACAATCCGTTGTTAATTACAGATTTAACGAGAAAATCATAAAATATCAAAATCCGATTGGTGAAAACAAATCGGATTTTTTGATTTCCATCTGTTAAAAACAATTTACACCAGCATTAATTTTAATAACTTTATCCGTAAATAATAACGCTATGAAAGAAATATGCATTGTTGAATTCACTTCTAATTTAGGTCTAAAAGAACCGAAACCAGGAAAAGAACCAGGCGTAAATCGTTTGCCGGATTGGTTATGGAAACATAATCTGCATAAATCAATTAATCCCAAAAACATCATAAGAGTCGATCCTCCAAAATACTCCAATATAAAAGATCCCGAAACCAATATTCTCAACGCAGATTCATTAGTTACCTACGCCAGAGAACAAGCTTATTTAGTGAACAATTTATTGAGTGCCAATAAATTTCCGTTTATTTTGGGCGGTGATTGCAGTATTCTTTTAGGTCCTGCAATGGCTTTAAAACAAAAAGGAAATTACGGCTTATTTTATCTCGACGGTCATACCGATTTTATGGATGTTTCTCTGTCTGAAACGGGCGGTGTTGGCGGCATGGCAGCTTCGATTGTTACCGGAAACGGACATCAAAAATTAACCAATATTCTTAATTTATCACCTTATATAAAAGAAGAAAACCTTTGGTGTGTAGGCAATCGCGAATACGATGATGAATACGAAAATGAAATCAGAAAATCTTCGGCAACATATATAAGTCTTCAGGAATTGCGAAAACAAGGAATTGTTAATGCCGTAAAAGCATTTCTATCCGAAGTTGAAAACAAAAACTTAGATGGTTTTTGGCTTCATATCGATGTTGATGTTCTTAACGACGATATTATGCCGTGCGTAGACAGCAGAAAACCAGACGGTTTAACCTATGATGAATTTAATGAACTTACCTCCTATTTATTTGAAAGTAAAAAACTAAGCGGACTTGAAATTACAATTCTCGATCCGGATTTAGACGAAACAGGAAAATATACCAAAGATTTCGTAAACAATATCACGGTTACTTTCAACAAACATTTCAATACTTGATTTAAAAACATAAACATCAAATAATCAATATTTTAATATTATTTTTACTACTGACAAACCGTTGTCACAATGCCATTTTACCTTTACTAAAAAATAAGATTTATGGAAACAAAAGACGGAAAATTAGCAGTATATGCTGAAACCAGAGCAGACTGGCGCAAATGGCTGACAGAAAATAGTGTAAATGAAAAATCAGTCTGGCTGATTTTGTTTCATAAAAAAAGCCAGACCAAAAGCATAAATTTAATTGAAGCTACAGAAGAAGCACTTTGTTTTGGCTGGATCGACAGTTTGTGCAAAAAACGCGACGGCGAAAGTTATTATCTTACCTTTTCGCATCGCAACCCAAAAACCAGCAAATGGAGTAAACCTAACATAGAAAGAGCCGAACGCATGATTCAAGAAAACTTAATGACTGAACACGGACAAAAGTTAATTGACATCGCCAAAGAGCAAGGAAAGTGGATTACAGATTAATAGAATAATTTGGGCGTTTCCTACGGCCGGGCTGTACACTATATCTTTTATGGTGAACCCCACCATAAAAGGATGTCGCTTCCATCCCTAACGCAAATCCGGTTTCATAAGAACATTGTTTTTTAATTGATCATTTTAGACAAAAAAGATTATTTTTAAAACAAAATTCAACAACCCGATTTGATGAAAATAACAGAAATTACAAAAAGTGATTTTGAACCTTTAAAAATCCTATTTTTAAAAGAAAGACAAAGAACATTTTCGTGGCTTGATACATCAGAATTTAAATTAGACGATTTTGAAAAACATACGCAGGGAGAATATATTTTAGTGGCACATATTAATGAAATTCCGGTTGGTTTTATTTCGATTTGGATGCCAAATAGTTTCATTCACCATCTATATGTTGACCAAGAATATCAAGGCCAGAAAATTGGAACCGAATTATTGAAAGCAGCCATTCAAAAAACTAAATTTCCGCTCACTTTAAAATGCTTAGAAAACAACATCAAAGCCGTTGAATTTTATAACAAAACAGGATTTATTGAAAAAGAAAAAGGGCGTTCTGAAAACGGAACTTACATTTTATTTGAGCTTTCAAAAGATATTAATTAAAATTCAAAACCATGAATCAGGAAATCCAGGCATACAACGATTCTCAAAATGCTGAAGACAAAAAAATATGTGATATTTTAAGTGTTGAAATTAATGATTTCCTGCAAGAAGCCGAAAGCAAAATCTGGCATCGGCATCCGGTTTGGTTTTTAGACGGAAATCCTGTTGCAGGTTATAGCAAACTTAAAGATTCTGTCAGACTGCTTTTTTGGAGCGGACAATCTTTTGATGAAAGCGGACTTCAAAATGAAGGAAGCTTTAAAGCCGCCGAAGCGCGTTATACAAGCGCAGATCAAATCAATATTGACGATTTAAAAAGATGGCTCGATAAAGCCAGAAACATTCAATGGGATTATAAAAATATCGTGAAACGCAAAGGCGTTTTAATTCGCTTGAAATAATTTAAACTTTTAAAACACTTTAAAGCAACCATTTAACTTTTTTTTCATCTATAAATAAACTAACCTAAAATTTAAACCGATGAAAAAATACTTACTTCTTCTTATTTTAATTGCATTCTCTTCCTGTAATGATAATGATGATAATCGTTCTGACGAAAACCGCTTAGAAGGCAAATGGAGCTGGATTCGCACTTCTGGCGGATTTGGAGGCCCAACAAGTTCAGAAACATCAGATCAAAAAGTTGTAATTGAGATCTCAAATTCTACAATTAAAACGTATATAAACGGAAATCTGTCGCAGCAGCAGAAATTTTTTATAACAACAAAAAAATCTGTTTTTGGAGGAGACAGAAAAATGATCGTTATTGATAAAAGCGATTCTTTTACACAAGAATTTTATTTGGACAGATCATTTGAATTTCACAACAATAAACTCTATTTAATAGACGAATGTGTTGACTGCTCAACATCAGAATATGAACGCATTAAATAGTTATGAATTATGGGTTATGAATTAATTTATCATTGAAGTTTTAATTTATAATTCAAAACTCACAATTAAAAATTAATAATCAATAATTAACAATTAATATTTAATAAATTTTTATCGATAAACAATAAATTACTATATTTGTTGCATACTTATTTTAAATCAAAATATTATGTCAACAAGATCAACTTACATTTTAAAGCTCCTAAACGTAATGTCATGGATTGCTTTTATTGGGCTTTGTGTCAAAGCAGGAACACTTTTAGCCTCTTACGGGGTTAGTATGTTTATCAGCGAAGTTGGAGCAAAAAACCTGCAGTTAGGTTTAGATTTGTCTCCGTTAAAAGCGTACGACGTTGTCGATTACTCTATTATGGTTTTCTCTATTACGGTAATTACAATTTTAGAAGCTTTGGTATTTTATTCTGTAATTCAAATTTTCATGAAGATTAATTTTGTCAGTCCGTTTCATGAAACAATTGGAAAACTAATCCAGAAAATGAGCGGATTCTCCTTACTTGTTGGCATATTTAGCAACATAACCGTTAATTATTCTCAAAAATTTACTGCAATAGGAATCCAGCTTCCAAATCTTACTGAACATATCGGACTTGGAGATGCATTCTTATTTTTTGCCGGAATTTTATATTTTATCTCACAGCTTTTTGCAAAAGGAATCGAACTTCAAAAAGAAAGCGAATTAACCATATAAGTTATGCCAATTATAGTAAATTTAGACGTAATGATGGCTAAACGAAAAATGTCATTAAATGAACTTTCAGAAAAAGTTGATTTGACCTTATCTAATCTTTCCATATTAAAAACGGGCAAAGCAAAAGCCGTTCGTTTTAGCACACTCGAAGCAATCTGCAAAGTTCTGGAATGCCAGCCCGGAGATATTTTAGAGTTTGTCGAAGAATAAGGTATTAGAATATTATTCGTAATTTCGTATTAAAGAGAACTTTAGGTTCTCTTTTTTGATTCAATAACTTTCTAAAACCATCAAAATGAATATCTTAATCGTATACAGTCATCCGAGCAAAAAGTCCTATACATTTCAGGTTTTAGAACAATTAAAATCTGCTATAGCAAAACAAAACTGGAATTTTGAAGTTTCAGATTTATACGCTTCCAATTTTCAAAGCGATATGTCTGAAGAAGAATATGAAAGAGAAGGATTTGTAAAACTCAATCTTCCCATTCCTAAAGACGTTTTAGCAGAACAGCAAAAAATCGAAAAAGCCGATTGTATTATTTTTCTATATCCCGTTTGGTGGAGCGATTGCCCCGCAAAACTAAAAGGCTGGTTCGACCGCGTTTTTTCGGTTGGATATGCTTACGGACAAATCCACGATTTCCCGAAAATGAAAATAATTCCGTTTGGACTTGTAATCTGCACCGCCGGACATCCAAATACTTTTTTAACCGAAATTAAAATGGCGCAAAGTATGGAAACCATAATGCTCGAAGATCGTTTGGGAAAACGCTTTGAAAATAAAGAAATGCTGATTCTGGGCGGAACTTTAGAGTTGGAAAATGTTATGGAAAATCATTTTTTACAAATTCAAAAAGCCGTTGAAAAAATTAAAAGTTATATTGCCTAAAAAATAGAAACTCATATTATAAAACAATCCCAAATAATGACAATAGAAGAAATAATGGACATACAAATGTCTGCTTTTAACAATAGATCCATACAACAAATGATGCCTTTGTACAGTGATGATATTAAAGTTTATAATTTTCAGGATCTTACATTAGTAATAAACGGCAAAAAAGAATGCGAAGAAATGTTTGTCAACCTTTTTAAACAATCGCCAAATTTGAATGCCGAAATAATAAAATCCATCTTTTTTGATAATAAAGTAATACTCCACGAATATGTTTCTGGTCGAAATGGCGATGATACTAAAAAAGAGCAAGTTGTTATTTTTGAGATAACAAATCAAAAAATAAGCAGAATGGATATCATGAGATAATAAAGCATTTTTTAATTTTTTAAACTAACTAATAAAATGAAATTATTCAATTTTCTAAAAAGTAAACCCGCAAATACAAAAGAAGAAAGACTGGAAAATTATCCAGAAATGTTGAATTGCAAATTATTATTTATTGATCAACCAAAAGTAGATGCCGATAAAATTTTAGACGAATTAAAAAAACATTTTGATAATGTTGAAAATATCAGTCAGGATAAATCTTATATATTTCAATTTCCCGAATTTAAAATTGAACTTGAAGATGCAACACTTCCTGCTCAATGTTTAATTGCTGTTCCTGATGATAATAAATTTGATGTAGAAATTCCTGATGTTGCTTTTCAGCAAAACTGGCATTGGAGTGAGGCAAATGAAATTGTAGAAAAATGTAATTATGAAATCTTAATTACAGATTTTATGTCAAGAAATTTACCTCATAAGGAAAGAGTAAATCTATACATGACTTTTTTAACCGCAGTAACCAAAGTAACGCAGCCAAATGCAATTTATTCCTTTCATGGAGAAAAAATAGTAGATCCGGTTCAATTAATTGAAAATTGGGAAAGCGGGCAAAAACCAATTCTCGACGTACTTTGCAATATAAGATTATACAATATATCCGATTCTGAAAATAATGAATTGATAATGGACAGCGTTGGGCTTCACTCTTTTGGACTTCCGGATTTTCAAATTCAATTCTCAGGATTTGAAGCCAATGATATAGCAAATCTTCTTTGGAACTATGTGTATTATGTTTTCGAATATGGTGATATTATAGAAAACGGAAATACTTTAGAAGGAATTGAAAGCGGCTCGAAATGGAAATGCCAAAGAGAAATTTCAACACTTTCACCAGAAAGAGTCGTTATTAATGTTTTGCCTAGTTAATTTAACTTGTCCGAAATACACCTCACAATTGTCTTATTAAAACCTAACTTATTGATTTTTAAAGAATAAATTTGATATACAACTTAAAAACCATAAAAATGAGTGCATCAGATTTTACCACAGCAATATTAGTCAATCAATCTCCGGAGGAAGTTTTTAATGCCGTTACAAACGTGCGCGGATGGTGGTCAGAAGAAATTGAAGGAAATACAGCCAAACAAAATGATGAATTTAATTATCATTATGAAGATATTCACCGTTGCAAAATTAAATTGACAGAAGTAATTCCGAATCAAAAAATTGTCTGGCTGGTTGAAGAAAACTATTTCAAATTTACCGAAGACAAAACCGAATGGACAGGAACAAAACCAACTTTTGAAATCACAGAAAAAGACGGAAAAACAGAACTTCGTTTTACCCATTTTGGCTTAACTTCAGAATACGAATGCTTCGAAATCTGCCGTGATGCCTGGACAAACTACATTCAAAACAGTCTTAAAAAACTAATCGAAACTGGAAAAGGAGAACCAAACGCAACCGGAAAACCCCAAACCGAAAACGAAAAGAAATTATCTCAAAATTAAGGGATTTATTTGGCCCACGGATTTTACGGATGAAACGGTTTTTCGCTGGTTATTTTTATGCCACAGATTAAAAGGATTAAAATGATTTAAAAATATGCTGTAAAAATCTGTTTAACCCTTTTAATCTGTGGCAAAAAAAATTAAAACGATGTAAAAAAAGCAACCAGCGAAAACCCGTTTCATCCGTAAAACCCGTGGGCAAAAAAGCAAAACCTTAGCAACTTTTTCAGCTACAACAATAGTAGATTTGGCTACACTCCTCTTTTTGATGTTACGCAACTTTGTAACATCAAAATTTAGAACTTATGAAAATTATAATTACAGGTTCTCTAGGGAACATCAGCAAGCCTTTGGCAAAAGAATTAATTCAAAAAGGACATTCCGTTACCGTAATTGCCAGCAGTAACGAAAGAACACAAGAAATCGAAACCTTAGGCGCAAAAGCAGCCATTGGATCAGTAGAAGATGTAGATTTTTTGGCTCAAACATTTACAGGCGCAGACGCCATTTACTGCATGATTCCGCGTGCTAATTATTTTGATCCAAATTTAGATTTAGATGCTTTTACACGCAAAATTGGAAACGCTTATGCCCAAGCAATTAAACAATCTGGTGTAAAACGAGTTGTTTTCTTAAGCAGTATTGGCGCACATTTAAAAGAAAAATCAGGAATTATTCAGCGTTACAATGAAATCGAAGCCGTTTTAAATCAGCTTTCAGACGTTTCCATTACGTTTATGCGTCCAACTTCCTTTTATTACAATTTACTCTCTTACATTCCTGCGATTAAAAATCAGGGTTTTATTTCAACAAATTATGGTGCCGATGAATTAGTTCCGTGGGTTTCTCCAAATGATATTGCCGAAGCAATTGCCGAAGAGCTTACAACTCCGCTTGACGGAAAAAAAGTTCGTTATGTAGCAAGCGAAGAATTAAATGGCCACGAAACTGCTAAAATTTTGGGTTCAGCAATTGGAAAACCAGATTTAAAATGGCAGTTTATAAGCGATGAAGAAGTCCTAAACGGATTAATTTCGGTAGGAATGCAGCCAAAAATTGCAGCAGGTTTGGTCGAAATGTACGCTGCACTTTATAGCGGTTTATTGGGCGAAGATTATTATAAAAACAAACCGGCAGTTTTAGGAAAAACAAAGCTGGCAGAATATGCAAAAGAATTTGCAGCAATATATAATCAAAAATAGGTAATTTAGGCTATGGCAAATCAACAACCACATCGAATAAAAAGTATCAGCGAATTTCATGAGTTTAGAGATTTGCCAAAGCCTGAACATCCGCTTGTAAGCGTATATAATTTTGAAGATTTAAAATTTCTAAACGAACAAGAACCTAAAAGCCTTATTCTTGATTTTTACTCCATTGCATTAAAAAGAAATGCAAACGCCGTAATGCGATACGGACAGCAGGAATATGATTTTAAAGAAGGCGTTTTATTGTTTATTGCGCCCGGTCAGGTTTTTTCTATTGAAGGAAATTCAGAATTGAAACATACAGGATATTCCTTACTCGTTCATCCGGATTTTTTATGGAATACACCGCTTGCGCAAAAAATGAAGCAATACGAATATTTTGGATATTCGGTTTACGAAGCGCTCCATCTTTCTGATAAAGAAGAAAAAATGATTATCGATATCATGAAAAATATTCAGCAGGAATACCAATCTAATATTGATAAATTCAGTCAGGATGTTATTATAGCACAAATAGAACTGCTTCTAACCTATTCTGAACGTTTTTATAACCGTCAATTCATAACCCGAAAAATAAGTAATCATGAGATTCTGGCTCGTTTAGAAAAATTGCTGGAAGAACATTTTAATGATGATTCCTTATCAAAAAAAGGTTTGCCAACAGTTCAGTTTATTGCCGAAAATCTAAACGTTTCTCCCAATTATTTAAGCGGATTACTAAAACATCTTACCGGACAAAGTACACAGCAGCATATTCACGATAAACTAATCGAAAAAGCAAAAGAAAAACTTTCGACCACAAATTTATCTGTAAGCGAAATTGCCTATGAATTAGGCTTTGAACATCAGCAGTCTTTCAGCAAATTATTCAAAACAAAAACAAACGTTTCGCCTTTAGAATTCAGGCAGTCTTTCAATTAAAAAAAATCGGGCAAAAGACGCATAATTTTCCTATATTCGTAACAATAAAATCAAAATTATGAACCCCGTTTTAAGGAATACTTTGGCTGTTATTGCCGGAATTATTATTGGAAGTATTGTGAATATGAGTATTATTCTAATCAGTAACTCTATTATTCCACCGCCAGATGGAGTTGACAATACAACGATGGAAGGTTTGCAGAAAACCATGCATTTATTTGAAGTTCAGCATTTTATTTTTCCATTTCTGGCTCACGCAATCGGAACATTTGCAGGAGCAGTTACAACGGCTTTAATCGCTGTTAATCATAAAAAGAAATTGTCCTTAGTAATTGGAGCTTTCTTTTTACTGGGCGGAATTGTAAGCGTTTGTTCCCTGCCATCGCCAATGTGGTTTACATTTGTAGATTTGGTTTTTGCTTATATTCCAACTGCTTATTTGGCTTTGAGATTAGTTTGTAAAAAACAATCCTAATGCCTAATTTGGCTGCAAATTACCTTAAATACCACCGTTATTTTATGATCTCAAGATTACTTTTATTCTTTTCAATACTAACCATTAGTATTGGAAACGCTCAAATGAATCATTCATTAATAGTTTTAAAATCTGGAGATTCTTTAAATGGTTTCGGAAAATTAAAATTCGATAGTTTTAAATATAAAAATTACGCAGGAACTGATAAACGTGAAATTGATTTTTCGCAAATCAAACTCGTAAAAATTAAAAAATCGGATACTCTTACAGAAGTCTATAAATTTTTTCAAACTACAAACAGTGACAAATTTGTTGCTGTTTTAGAAGTAGTTTCAGGAAATAATGTAGAACTTTATTGTACTTATTCCAGTTATCCCGGAATGGGTACTGGAATGAATGTAGGAATGAGCGGCGGAGGAATAGGCATGGGAATAGGAATGTCAGTAGATAACACCGCAACCTATTATTTTGCTAAAAGACCTTCTGAAGAAAAACTGACAGCATTAGGCAATTACAATCCTTTGTCCTCTACTTTAAGGGAAAATGTCTTAAAATATTTTTCAGATTGTAAAGCAGTCACTGATAAAGTTGAAAATAAAGATTTTAGAATGAGAAGCGGCTTAGAACAAGTTGCGGCTTTTTATAATGAAAATTGTAATTAAGAATAAAATGAGCGAGAAACTACCCAAACAAAAACCGGCAAAAATGTGTTACGAACATATTGGCGGAAAACTGGGTCAACTGCTCGCTGTAACTTTTGCTGAAAAAGGATGGATCGCCAGGAAAAATCCCGCCGACAAACACTTTTATATTACCGATTTAGGTGAAAAAGAATTCACAAAATTAGGCATCGATATAACACAGATAAAACCTGAAGATTTATAATCTTATAAAACAATGAAAAAAATTGGTCTCGTAGGCGGTATCAGCTGGGTATCGACTATTGATTACTATAAACTAATCAACGAAGGCGTTAATAGAAAATTAGGCGGACTGCAGTTTGCGGAATGTCTCATTTACTCTGTAAACTTTGGCGATATCCAAGAAAAAACATGGCAAAATTCGTTTGATATTTTACTAAAGGCATGTTTAAGTTTGAAAAAAAGCGATGTTGAGGCTATAGTATTATGTGCTAATACCGCACATCTTTATGCAGATCAATTAGAGAAAGAAACCGGACTACCTCTAATACACATAGGAACCGAGACATCAAAAGCAATTACGCAAAAAAAACTTTCTACAGTGGGGCTTCTGGGAACTTCATTTACAATGGAAATGGATTTTTATAAAGACAAATTAAAAAGTTTTGGAATAAATGTTCTTGTTCCTGAAAATCAAGAAACTAGAGATTACATACAATACGTTTTGAAAGAAGAATTAGGTAGAGGAATTATAAATCCGGATTCAAAACAAAACTATATTAAAATCACAAACGAATTAATTATGCGCGGTGCCGAAGGCATTATTTTGGGCTGTACTGAAATTCCAATGCTTATCGATCAATCCCATTTTTCAGTTCCTGTATTTGATACCACAAAAATACATGCTGAAGCTATTGTTAATTTCATGCTGTCATAGAAATCAAGTAATATAATACGTTTTATTTGCTTTTTAAGAACGTAATTTTCATAACTTAGTTTGCTGTTTAATCCTCTAGATTATGACTAAGAAAGAAATCGTAGAAAACTTCTTAAAACTTGCTGCAAGCGGACATCCGCATGAAGCTTTTAGGCTTTATGTGGGCAAAAATTTCAAACATCATAACATTCATTTTAAAGGAGATGCCCAGACTTTGATGCTGGCAATGGAAGAATCGGCAAGAACAAATCCAAATAAAATTTTTAAAATCCATCATATAATCGCCGATCATGATTTGGTCGCTGTACATTCGCATTTAAAACAAAATTCAAGCGATTTAGGATTTGTTGTAGTTCATATTTTCAAATTCGAATCAGACAAAATTATCGAACTCTGGGATTTAGGACAGCCAATTCCGGGTGATATGGTTAATGAGAATGGGATGTTTTGAATTAATGGTGAATTGTTAATTATTAACTGAGTCGAAAACTGAAAACTGAGACTGAGACTGAAAACTAAAAAAAAATCGAGACTAAAAAAATGAACATTAAATACAAAATTCCTGCTTTATTACTTTTGACTTTTCTTTTGTCATACTGCAATTCTTCTGCACAAAAGAAAGATGATTATACCGCTAAAATTGACAGTTTGGTTGAACATACCACTTCTCCGGTTTTTAATGGTGTTGTTTTGATTTCTAAAAACGGGAAAACTTTATATTCAAAAGTAAAAGGTGTTGCTAATTTTGAAACTAAAAAACCTTTAACGATAAACTCTCAATTCGAGATCATGTCAAACAGCAAGCAGGTTGCTGCGGTTTTACTTTTATTGGAAGTTGATAAAGGAAAAGTCGATTTACAATCGCCAATTAAAAAATATCTTCCGGAATTAACGCAGCCTTGGGCAGATTCTGTTACGGTTCATCAGCTTTTAAATCATACACACGGAATTGTCGATTTGCAAAAACCTTTAGCTTTTAAACCCGGAACTCAATTTAGCTACGGAAATTTAAGTTTTAGTCTTGCTGGAAAAATTGTTGAATTTACTACCAAAAAAAGTTATACTGAAGTGGCGAATACTCTTTTTAAGAAACTAAAAATGAACAATACATTTTGCTATGCTAAAGATAAAACACAAAATATAGTTACAGGAAATATTAACTCCAATGGAAAGTTTGAAGCTGTAAAAACTACGCAAATTACACCGCAAAGTTTAGGCGCAGACGGAATTGTTTCTACCGTAAATGATTTATCAGTTTGGAATAATAATCTTCATAAAGGAAAAATCCTAAAACCAGAAACCTATCAATTAATGCTGAAATATAATATATTGGCACAACATAATTTCTTCGGAAAAGCAGATGAAGGCTATGGTTACGGAATTAAAATTATTGAGAAAGAAGCTGTAAAATATGTGGGGCATACAGGTTTAGGCGACGGGTTTTCTTCGGTAAATTTGTATTTTCCTGAAAGCGATGTCAGCTTAATTGTGTTAGAAAATCAAATGAACGAAAGCCGCGATTTGTTTTATATTTCTGAATTTAAAATCAAAAATATTCTACTGAAAAGCGATTTAGTACATCAAAAATAAAAGGCAATGGCAAAGAATAAAACCGCAGAAACAGAAAGCAGTGTTCTTGATTTTATAAATGCTGTAGATAGTGAAGCAAAAAGAAATGACGCTTTTGAACTGATAAAAATAATGAAATCAATCACGGGTTTTGAACCTAAAATGTGGGGACCAAGCATTATTGGTTTTGGAACTTATCATTACAAATATGCCACGGGACACGAAGGCGATGCGCCTCTTGCCGCTTTTTCTCCCAGAAAAGCAGCAACAACAGTTTATTTTTATTTACCCGAAGAAAAGAGAGAAGAACTTTTTTCAAACCTGGGAAAATATAAAGTATCAAAAGCCTGTATTTACATCAAGAAATTAGCTGATATCGAAATCGAAATCTTAAAAAAGATCCTTTCGCTTTCGATTGAAGAAGTCCAAAATTTATATCCCCAAAAATAAAAATGATCACATTCTTAATTCTATTATTAATAATAGTTCTTCTCGTTTACAACTTTTTACAACATCCAAAATTCGGAAAAAAGCCTTCCGGCGAAAGATTAGCTTTAATTGAAAAATCACCTCAATACAAAAACGGAAAATTCGAAAACCAAAACTTTACACCGGATCTTGCTGAAGGCGCGACTTATTTTAGCGTTTTAAGTGAATTTTTCTTCAAAAAAGTAGACCGAAAAATTCCAACAGATTTAATTCCGTCAATCAAAACCAATTTGCATGAAATTCCTCTCGATCAGGATGTTTTAGTTTGGTTTGGACATTCGTCTTATTATATTCAGCTTGAAGGAAAACGATTTTTAATCGATCCTGTTTTTAGCGGTAACGCCTCTCCTATTGCGGGCACTACAAAATCATTTAAAGGAACAGATATTTACACCGTTGATGATCTTCCCGAAATTGATTATTTGCTGCTTACACACGATCATTATGACCATTTAGATTATAAAACAATTCTTCAACTAAAACCAAAAACAAAAAAAGTAATCACAGCACTTGGCGTTGGTTCACATTTTGAGTTTTGGGGATTTCCAAAAGAAAATATTATCGAAAAAGACTGGCATGAAAAAATTGAATTAGACGAAAATCTAACACTTTATACAACGCCGTCAAGACATTTTTCAGGCAGAAGTTTTAAACGCTGCAATACACTTTGGACTTCTTTTGTTTTAGAAGCCAAAGACTTTAAAATGTATTTGGGTGGAGATAGCGGCTACGACCAACATTTTGCAGAAATTGGTGAGAAATTCGGCCCTTTTGATATTGCTTTAATCGATAACGGTCAATACAATAAAAGCTGGAAATACATTCATAATATGCCCGAAGATGTTATACAGGCGATTCAGGATCTAAAAGCAAAAAGAGCATTTCCGGTCCATTCGTCGAAGTTTTCTTTATCGCTGCATTCCTGGGATGAACCGTTAATTAAAGTAACCGAACTGAATGCAAATTCAGCAAATCCAGTTCCTTTAATTACACCAATGATTGGAGAATTAGTTGAACTGAAAAATGAAAATCAGGAATTTAAGCAATGGTGGAAAGGGGTGAAATAATTTTAGATTGCAGATTTTAGATTTTAGATTGAAAACTTGAAACCTGAAACACTCTTTTGTCACCCTGAGCGAAGTCGAAGGGCACGCAAAGGGGCTTCGACTTCGCTCAGCCTGACAAGACTGAAAACTGAGACTGAGACTGAAAACTGAAAACCGAGACTGAAAACATGAATACAAACTATATAATCCGAAACGCTTTCCCTTCAGAATTTGAGGAAATTGGGAAACTTTTAATTCGCGTTTATTCGCAATTAGAGGGTTTTCCAAAAGAAAACGAACAACCCAATTATTATAAAATGCTGGCTAATATTAGTGATTTTACCAATCATCAGGAAACGGAACTTTTAGTCGCTGTTGATGAAAACAATACTATTCTTGGAGCGGTTGTTTTCTTTAATGATATGCAGTATTATGGTTCTGGCGGAATTGCAACTCAGGAAAAAAACTCGGCCGGATTTCGATTATTGGGCGTTGACCATAATGCGCGCGGAAAAGGAATTGGTAAACTACTGACATTAGAATGCATCAAAAAAGCAACTGAAAACAAACAGAAACAACTTATTATTCATTCGACACTTGCCATGAAAACAGCTTGGGAAATGTATGAAAAACTAGGTTTTAAAAGATCTTTAGATTTAGATTTCATGCAGGGAGAACTCGCAGTATTTGGTTTTAGATTACCGCTTATTTCATAAAATTAACATTCAAAAAACAAAACCTTGAAACAAAAAATAAACTTCCTAACGATTCTATTTTTGATAACATTTAGTATGTTTTCTCAAAATACTTATGTGTTTTTAGGATCATACAATCGAGATAAAAGTGCAGAAGCAATTCAGGTTTATCAATTAGATACTTTAAACGGAAAACTATCCAAAATAGCCTCAGCAAAAGACATTATAAATCCTTCGTATTTGACCGTTTCACCAAACGGAAAATATGTTTACGCCTGCACGGATACCAAAACGCCAAATGCCGGAAGTATAAGCAGTTTTGAATTTAATCCCGAAAATAAAAGTCTTACTTTTTTAAACAGCCAGAGAAGCGGCGGCGAAAACCCAGTTTATGTTACGGTTCATAAAAGCGGAAAATGGATTGCAAATGCTAATTATACAGAAGGAAGTGTTTCGGTTTTCCCAATTCTGGAAAACGGAAAAATTGATTCTATCGCACAGAATTTTCAATATATAGATGGAAGTACGCACAAGGAAAGACAAACGAGATCTCACGTTCATTCGGCCGTATTTTCACCTCAATTCGATTATTTATTTTTACCCGATTTAGGCGCGGATAAAATTCGCAGTTATGCTTTTGATGAAAATAAAAAACAGCCTTTAACCGAAGCTCAAACTCCATTTACAAAAACTGATTTAGAAGCCGGGCCAAGACATTTTACTTTTCATCCGAATCAAAAATTTGGTTATTGTATTGAAGAAATGGCGGGACAGATAAGTGTTTATAGGTATGAAAATGGAACTCTAAATAAAATTCAACGTATTGCAACACATTCTGATAAAATAAAAGATGGTTTTGAAAGTTCTGATATTCATATTTCGCCAGATGGAAAATTTCTGTACGCCACAAACCGCGGGAAAGAAAATAACATTGCCATTTTTTCTATTGATGAAAATGGATTATTGAAAAACATTGGTTATCAATCGACTTTGGGAAAACATCCGAGAGTTTTTGCAATCGATGAAACCGGAAAATTCTTGGTTGCCACAAATGTAAATACCGGAAATATTATTGTTTTTAGAAGAAATCCTAAGACAGGATTATTGAAGAAAACAGGAAAAGAAATTAAAATGGAGAATGTTTCTTGTGTGCAGATTAGACGGATTTGATGGATTGATGGATTGATGGCACACGGATTTTACTGATTTAAACAGGGTTTACACGGTTTTTTGTCATTTCGACTGAAAGGAGAAATCGCACTCGAAAATCGACAAAGATTGGCGATTCTCGTTGCAGAATTACTTGTGCGATTTCTCGTTCCTCGAAATGACAAAAAAAAATCATTTTAATCCTTTTATCCCGATAGCTATCGGGAGTGGCAAAAAAAAATAAACAATAAAAAAACGCTATAAAATGACATTATCAAATTTCAACTTACAGCCCGATTTTTTAGAAGACGAAATTGTAAAATTAATTCCGCTTGAGGAAAATCATTTTGAAGAACTTTACAAAGTCGCTTCAGATCCTTTAATTTGGGAACAGCATCCTGCAAAAGACAGAAGTAACAGAGACGGTTTTAAAACTTTTTTTGATGCTGGATTAAATTCTAAAGGTGCTTTTTTAATTTTAGACAAACAAAGTAATGAAATTATGGGAACCACACGTTATTATGATTACAATCCAGAGAAATCAAGCGTTGCCATTGGTTATACTTTTCTTTCGAGAAAATACTGGGGCGGACCTTATAATAAATCAACAAAAAAACTGTTAATCGATTATGCCTTTCAATATGTAAATTCTATCTTTTTTCATATTGGTGCAGAAAATTTTCGATCTCAAAAAGCCGTTTTAAAACTTGGTGCAAAAAAAATAAATGTAGTGCTCACTACAATGAATGGCATCAATATATCACCACACTTTGAATATGAACTGAAAAAGTGATAGTTTGCAGTAACAGTTTATAAATATTTTAATTCATAATTTTTAATTTTAATTCATACTAACAACATGAAAAGAATAAGCGTTTTCTGCGGATCAAGTTTTGGTACCGACGAAATTTTTAGAGAACAAGCCGAATTATTAGGGAAAACTTTAGCCAAACAAAATATTGATTTAGTTTATGGCGGAGCAAATGTTGGTTTAATGGGCGCTGTTGCGGATGGTGCTTTGAGCGAAAACGGAACTGTAATTGGCGTTCTTCCTAATTTTTTAAGATCAAAAGAAATAGCACATTTAGGTTTAACCGAATTAATTTTGGTTGAAAACATGCATGAAAGAAAAATGAAAATGAATGATTTATGTGATGGCGTAATTGCACTTTCGGGTGGTTTTGGAACTTTAGAAGAACTTTTTGAAATGCTTACCTGGTCGCAGTTAGGCTTACATAAAAAACCAATCGCAATTTTAAACATCAATGGTTTTTATGATTCTTTAATCGCCTTATCCAAAACCATGGTCGAAAAAGGTTTTATGAAAGATGTATATCTGGAAATGCTTTTAGTAAGCGATAATATTGATGATTTATTACATCAAATGAAAAATTATACTGCTCCTACTGTTACAAAATGGATTAATAAAGATAAAGTTTAATTACTGTCTCATTTCAATTAAACTTTTTTAAACAGCTTTTTATAGTCACTTGGATTCATGCCTGTATGTTTTTTAAACAAGCGATTCAGGTGACTTGCATCGCTAAAACCAAATTCGTACACAATTTCGTTGATCTGCATATTGGTAAACTTTAATCGGGTTTCTATTAATTTTACTTTATAGGCCATTGTGTATTCCTGAATACTCTGCCCCGTTTTGGTTTTAAAATATTCGCTGATATAAGTTGACGAAACATTAAATGCCGCCGCCATATTCGACGCTTTTAATTGTTCCGGCTGATAAATATTCTGATGCACATAATTCAATAAATCCAAACTCGGAACCACATTCGTTTGGTTAAGGTTAAGAGGCGCAATAAGCGAAATGTTTCTGGCCGCAATTGTAATAATCGTATTTAAAATTTGCTTAATAACTTCCTGTTGCTGCGGAAAATTTGTACTTTCTTCTCTGATAAGTGCTTCAATCATCGCCCTGACCAAAGGTTTGTCTGTTACTGTTTTTAAAATACAGCCTGGCCTGTGGTTGTGATTGTGAAAAATAAATTCAAGTTTCTGAATCCAATCGTTGCTTTGTGTTTTAAGATAACTGTCATGAAACCGAATAAAGAAAAATTTTGTTTTCTCTATAACTTCAAAACTATGTGTATCTTGCGGAAAGATCAAAAAAAACTTATCGCTGCTGTAAGGCCATCGATGATCGTTTATAATTTGAGTTCCTTTTCCTTCGAGAACAAAAACCATTTCAAAAAAAGTATTTTTACGTTCTTTCGCTTCATATTCTAAAACTTCTAAAAACTGAAGTTCAAAAGGATGGTATAAATTTCTAATTTCCATCTTGCAAAAGTACAAATTATTCCAATGATTGTACAAATTTTAAAAAGCTGTTATCCGCAACTTTGTAGTATAAAATCACTTAATATGGAAACAACCTCTTTTTTATTATTACGTCTTGCAATCGCAATCAGCATGTTTGGCCACGGATTAGTTCGTCTACCAAAACTTACCACTTTCAGTAATTGGATGGTGGGCACTTTTGAAAATTCAATGCTGCCAAAAATCCTCGTAACACCATTCAGTTATATTTTACCAATAGCCGAATTTACCATTGGTCTTTTACTTTTATTAGGCTTATTTACCAAACCATCTTTAATTGCCGGAGCTGTTGTTATGCTTGTCTTATTATTTGGTACATCTCTAATAGAGAACTGGGAAGCCGTTCCGTCACAATTAATTCACATTGCTTTTTTTGCTCTGCTATTGCATTTTGCAGCTTATAATAGCTGGGCTATTGATACCTTAATTAAAAAATAAATAGTATGAGTTCAAGAAGAAATTTTATTAAACAAACCGGAATAATCGGAATGGTGGGAATGATAAATCCTATTGAAACTTTTTCAGAAGTTTCAAAAAATGCTCCTGTTTTCTCTCCGCAAAAAACAAAATGGGCAGACGGTTCAAGATTAGTGGTTTCGATTTCGATGCAGTTTGAAGCCGGAGGACAACCTCAAAATGCCGAAAGTCCATTTCCTCAAAATATACAAAAAGGCTTTATTGATCTTCCTGCCGCAACCTGGTATGAATACGGATATAAAGAAGGTGTTCCGCGTATGCTCGACAATTGGGATAAACTAGGTGTAAAAGTAACTTCTCACATGGTTGGAACCGCTGTTTTAAAAAATCCTGAGTTAGCCAAAGAAATTGTACAAAGAGGCCACGAAGCGGCTGCGCATGGAATGAGCTGGAGTACACAATACACAATGCCTTATGACGAGGAAAAAAAGTTCATAAAAGATGGTGTTGATGCCATAAAAAAAGTTACCGGTTTTACTCCGGTTGGCTACAATGCAAACTGGTTACGCCGAGGGCAAAATACACTTGAGATTCTGCAGGAATTGGGATTCAAATATCATATTGATGATCTTAGCCGCGATGAACCTTTTATCATTCAGGTAAAAAATAAAGATTTTGCAGTTGTTCCTTATACCATTAGATGCAATGATATTGTTTTAATTGAAGGGAAAAACTTTTCGGCAGATCAGTTTTTGCAGCAGGCAAAACTGGAATTTGACCAATTATATGCCGAAAGCGAAACACAACGCCGACAAATGTCAATTAGTTTTCATGATCGTATTGGCGGAACACCTCAAATGGTTAAAGCTACAAGCGATCTTATTAAATATATGCAGCAGCATCAAGGTGTGAGTTTTAAACGTAAAGACGAAATTGCTGAGATTGCGCTTCATGATAAAACTACAATTAGAGAATAATATATTTATTTTAGATTTTAGATTTTAGATTTAAATCTAACCGATCAAATCCATACAGGTAAAAACTTGTGTGGATTTTTTTCATTTTTAAATACTGAGCAATGAATTGATAGAAAAACTAAATCTTAATTACATATATTCGCCCTCAAAAAATTTAACCAAAAACATGAAAAAAATTACTTTTTTATTATTTGCCATTACTTTAATTACATTCAAAACAACTGCTCAGGATTCAAAAGTTAAATTTGGAGTGCAAGCCGGACTAACTTATTCAAAATTTAGAGGTTATGAATCTTTCACAGGTGAAAAACCTGGTTTTTCCTATTTATTTGGAGTTTCACTTCAATATAAATTAAATGAAAGCCTCTCTTTAAGAGCTGATTTAAGTTATGACAGAAAAACACAAGTTACTAAAGGATCAACAATAGATTGGTATTCTGAATCACCAGTAATCTCACCAGATGCGATTTATAATTTTAAAGGAACTACATACCTAAATTATATTACACTTCCCATAATGCTAAAATTCAATTTCACTCACAATAAGAGTTTTTATATAAATGGTGGACCTTATTTAGGCTATTTACTTAAATCCGGAATGAAGTATGAAACTTCCCGTCCACAAGACTCAGATGAAGATATTGAAGATACCAAATACAGAAAGTCAATAGATTTTGGAATTTCAGCAGGTTTTGGAAAAGAATTTAAGTTAAATGATAACCATTCTATTTATGTTGAATTACGAGAAAATTTAGGATTAACTGACATTGCTAAACCTGCGATGCCAACTGATGAATCTATGAAAACAAATTCTCTTAATTTAATTACTGGATTTACATTTTAATTCATTTTTATCATTTTCCTACAGCAATTTCATAAATTAGAGGTTTCAAGAAAAGAAGGAAGTTAAACTAACTTCTCACATTTAACTTATAACATCTAACGTTGAAAATGAAACCAGAAAACAACAAATTTGCAAAAGCCGAAATGCTGATTAGAAAACCTGTTTCAGAAGTTTTTCAGGCTTTTATTGATCCGGAAATTACCAGTAAATTTTGGTTTACAAAAGGTTCCGGAAGATTAGAAGAAAACCAAAAAACCGAATGGACTTGGGAAATGTATGGTTTTTCACTTTCGGTTAAAACATTGGTTTTACAGGAAAATAAAAAGATTGTTATTGAATGGGGAAATCCTGATGAAACGACTTTAGTTGAATGGATTTTTACACCGCTAAACGAAAATGAAACTTTCGTGAGCATTACAAACTCAGGTTTAAAAGGAGATTCAGATAAAATTATCGATCAGGTTCGCAATTCTACCGAAGGTTTTACGTTAGTTTTAGCCGGAGCAAAAGCATTTTTGGAACATCAATTACAGTTAAATTTAGTTTTGGACAGATTCCCAAAAGGGCTGGCATAGAAAAGTTTCATGTTTCAAGTTTCTTTAGTTTCAAGTTCTCTACAGCAACCTGAAACTTGAAACATGAAACAAAAAAAACTAAAAATCATGGATACAAAGAAACCCGAAAATATCGACGAATACATTGGCGCATTTCCCAATGATGTTCAGGAAATTTTAGAGAAAGTTAGAATGACGATTCAGAAAGCAGCGCCGGATGCAAAGGAAAAAATCAGCTATTCGATGCCGGCTTTTGACCAAAACGGAATCGTGGTTTATTTTGCGGCTTTTAAAAATCATATAGGATTGTATGCTTTACCTAGCGGACATGAAGCTTTTGCGGCAGAACTTTCTAAGTATAAATCTGGGAAAGGTTCGGTTCAGTTTCCTTTAAAAGAAAAAATGCCATATGATTTAATTACTAAAATTGTGAAATTTAGAGTAAAGCAAAATCTGGAGAAAGCGAAAAAGAAATAACCGAAATGAATTTAGCAGAACATTACAATCAACTTTATAAAACATCTTCTGAAACTATTTTAAGCGGAAATTACAGTTTAGATTCCAAAATAAATGATACTTCAGATTCCCGATTTGGTATTACACTTCTCCTCCGCCCCAGCGAAAAAATAAAAAGCAATATTCAGCTGTTTTTAAATGAATTAAAAGCCGTTGAACCTAATCAATATTATTATCCTAATTCTGATATTCATATTACGGTAATGTCGATTATTTCGTGTTATGAAGGTTTTAGTTTAGATAAAATTAATGTTGAAGATTATATCAAGATTATCGAGAAAAGTTTAGAAGATTTAGGCGAAATCAAAATTGAATTTCGCGGCGTTACAGCTTCAAATTCTGCTATTATGATTCAGGGATTTCCTTTTGATGAAACTTTGAATAATTTAAGAAATAAACTTCGGGAGAATTTTAGAAATTCAACTTTGGAACAAAGTATTGATAGTCGTTATTCAATTGCTACAGCGCATTCAACAGTAATGCGTTTTACAGAAAATCTTCAAAATCCTGAAAAATTAATTGAAGTTGTTGAGCAATTTCGAGATTATAATTTTGGAGATTTCACAGCCGATAAACTCGAATTAGTTTTTAATGATTGGTATCAGAGAGAAGAAAACACAATTCACTTAGAAGATTTTCTAACAAATTGAAATAGCCACGAATTACACTAATTTCCACGAATTTTTATTTTTAATTAGTGTAATTGCTTCGCCTGTTCGCTATCGCTCGGGTCGTGGCAAACTTATTTTTTAAATGTTCCGAAATGCCACAATACCCCAGACGGATCGTGCAGAAAACATTCACTTCCCCAGTCTAAATGGCGTGTTGGCGTTAGTTTTACGCCATATTTTTCAGTTAAATTTAAGGCTAAAAGTTCCTTATAATAACGATCAGTATCATCAACTTCAAGAAAAATCATCGTGTTTTCAATCCAGCTTTTATCATAATAATCTTGTAGATAAAAGGCAGTTTCTCCTGATTTAAAAACAGAAAAATTAGATTCTAAAACTACTTCTTCAAATCCTAAATCACGATAAAAACTTCTCGAAACGTCAAAGTCTTTTGCTCCAATAAATGGTCGAATTGATTTTATTTTGTGGTTCATCATTGCTTTATTTTAAATTCAAAAATCTATTTGATCCAATTGACAAAACCAATTGGAGTGACAATCACTAATTACACAACCACCTTGTTTATAAGTAATCTTTTCTTTTTCCTCTTTAGAAATTATTTTTCCATTTTTATCAGTTTCATTACCATTCTTGTCTTCATATGTAATTTTAGCAATTAGCCCGTATTTAATTGGAATTACATTATCATTTTTATGGCAAACTGGACATATATTGTCATTCTCTTTATTATATGGACAAACGGAACAATATGGAATTTCTAAATTTATAATCTCATTTTCTTTCAATGAATGTTTGTAAAATCTATTTAATGGATAAGTCCTTGGATTAAGATATATCCGCACTGGACCAGCTTCTAAGTTTTCAAAAACGAAATTTAAATCTTTATCAACTTTTACACTGTCAATTCTTTTACTTGTTTTAAGAATGATAAAAGTATTTTCAGAAACTTTTTTATAGTTTTCTACATCTTTTAAAATCAATTTACCATTTATTCTTCCACCTTGAGAAAAACAGAAAAATGATGTTAGAAGAAAACATAGAAATAGTTTTTCTTTCATTTAGTAATTAATTTTAAAAGAATAAAGCTAAACTTTAGAATATTTATTTATCAAACCCAAGCTGTTTACGTAAATCTAAATTCAAACTGTATTGTTCCTGAATTGGAATTATTTTTCGGGTATTTTTATTAATATCGTTTCCTTCAGCAGTCCATAAAAATGGATAAAAATTGAATACTTCGTCGCCTTTTAATTTAGAGACTTCTGTTCTCCAGTCCTTCCATCTGTTGCCTTCGTAAAACTTATCTAAATCATTGCTAAAACAAAAACCTAAAAATTCAGAATACGTAATATCTAGTGGTTCAAACTCCAGATTATCGGGAGAAAAATAATAAATTTTGCCTACATCTGTTCCTAATCCTCCTCCATTTAAAAAATAAAAACCGCCAATTGCATCATCTGCAATTAATAAAAAAGCAGGTGTTTCTCCAAATTCATTAAATGATTTTCCTTTATTCCAATCTGGCAGGGAACGATTAAATTTTAAACTTCCGGAACCCAAAATCCTAATCCAGCCATCATCAACTAAAATTCCGCCAGTATTAAAAATAACCGCTCCCATTGTCGAGCGGGTTGTAACCTGAGTTTTATACAAAGCATCTTTTGCTTTTACTGCATCAACAGGTAAAATCTCAACCTTATTTTTTGCTGTTTTAATCCAATCTTCTACAAGTGTCCAGCCCGGGTCTGCTTTATCAATAAGTTCTTCGGCTTTTTTCATTTTGTTTTGTGCAGTCGCTGCAAAAGTTAAAAATGTCAATACAATTAACGGAAACTTTGGTATCATTTAATGGCTTATAATTATTTAAATCTAACCCTTCTTCAAAATACTTCCTAAACCGCGTCCAATTTGTTCGATTGCTTCTAAACTTTTGGTTAACGGTGATGCGGTAAAATCTTCGTAGGCATCCATAGAACTGATTTTACGATCGTCTTGCGGATAAACCAGAATGATGTTATTATTGTTGAAGAATTTTTCAAATTTTTGAGGCAGTCTGTCAAAAATAGAATGATATGAAACAGAACCTTTTCGCGATAAATTGAAAACAATTAAATCCGTTTCACGAATCTCATCTGAAATCGATTCAAAATCATCCCATTCTATCACACTTTTAAAACCTAATTTGGCATTCAGTCGAAGATTATTTGCAATCTGCTGAATGGTTTGATGCGTTTTATATTCGGCATAAATTACAATCGGAATACTTAATTCTTGCGATAATCGGCAGATTTTCTGTAATAAAAGATGGAATCCAATTCCTCTTTCTGAAAACGGCGGACAAATAAACACCAATCTTTTATCTTCAATAAATGTTTTTTGAAATCTGCTAATAAACAAACTCTTGTCAACATTGTTTATGATCGAATCTACATTTTCCCCAAAAATTTTATCCAAGAAACCTGTTTTCTTTGGCCAGCCCACAATCACAATGTCTGACATTATTTCTTTAGAAGTTCTGGCAATTCCACTCGCCGGATTATGGTCGATTCTTGCAATTGTATTTATTTTCACTTCAGATGCTGAACCTTGAATTACAAACTTATCAACCGCTTTTCGGTATTTTAAAATGTTCTTTTCGGCTTGATCGTTATTTGGTACAATCGTTAAAAGCGTAATCGGATTTGATGATTTTTTATCTTTTATTAAAAGTGCAAAATCCAGCAAACTGGCTGCAGCCGAAGTTTTTGCCAGCGGAATTAAAATATGCTCGTCTAAAATTTGATCTTTATCTGCGTCTGTATGTGAAATTTCTTCTTCGCAAATGGCTATTTTCTTAGCTGCTTTTTCGGTTGCAAAAGAAGCCACAATACAAGTAATCAGAATTAAAATAATAGTTCCGTTTAAGATATTTTCATCCAGAATTTTTGCCTTAAAACCAACTAAAATTACAGCCAGAGTTGCGGCGGCATGCGCGCTGCTCAAACCAAAAATAAGCTGTCTTTCGGTTTTACTGTATTTAAAAACGACTTGCGTAAAAAAGGCTGCAATCCATTTTCCAAAAATAGCCACTACACTCAAAGTTCCGGCAACAATTAAAGCCGTTGGTCCGCTTAAAATTACGCTGATATCAACGAGCATTCCAACAGAAATCAGGAAAAACGGAATAAATAAGGAGTTCCCAATAAATTCAATTCTGTTCATTAAAGCCGACGATTGCGGAATTAAAGGATTTAAGGCTAAACCGGCAACGAACGCGCCAATAATAGGCTCTACTCCTGCTACTTCTGCCAAAAAGGCTGCAAAGAAAACGACAGAAAGAACAAAAATATAATGGGCGTGTTTTTCACTTTCCAGTTTTTTGAAAAACCATTTGGCAATTCTCGGAATCAATAAAAACATAATGGCAGAGAAAATCGCCAATGAAATACCTAATTTGATCCAAAAAGCCTGATTTAAACTTCCCTGACTACTTCCCATAATTACAGCCAGAATAATCAAAACGGCGGTATCTGTTAAAATAGTTCCTCCCACGGTAATAGCAACAGCCTGATTTTTTGCAATTCCGAGTTTACTCACAATTGGATAGGCTACCAAAGTATGTGTCGCAAACATACTAGCCGTTAAAAAACTGGCGTTGAAATCGTATTGCAGTAAATAAAAACAAACCGGAAAACCTATGGAAAGCGGCAGAATAAACGTGAAAAATCCGAACAATAAACTCTTGTTTCGATTGGCTTTAAACTCATTCATATCGAGTTCCAAACCCGCAATAAACATAATGTACAAAAGCCCGATTGTCGAAAATAAATCAACAGCAGAGTTTTTAGCCAAAATATTAAGTCCGTGCGGCCCAATGATAACTCCAGAAATAATCAAACCAATAATTCCCGGAATATTTATTTTTTTAAGTAAAATGGGTGACAGCAGAATAATGAAAAGTATTAAAGAGAAAATCAATACTGGGTTGCTGAGAGGTAGTTCAAATTCGTGTATAAAATGCTTGAAAAATTCTATCATAATATAATTTTATCTTTTTATGGTATTTTAAATTTTCGTAAAAAGACATTGGTAGAATTAAAACGAAATCATCTACAGTTTCGGTTAATTTTCAATTTTGGGTAATTAAAAGAAACAGCAGATTTTGATAGTTGCATCTCTACAAAAATACCGAAAAAAGGTGAACATTTTACGAAAACCCCATATTAAGGAATTAAATTTATTTCGTTGTCAAATTGATAAAATTTAATATTTTTTTTAACAAATACGCAAGATTAACATTCAAAATTAATCTATCATTGCATTATTCAATTATCTTTGTCTTAACAAAAATTGCACAATGGAAGAATGTATCTCTGTTTTTGATATGCTTAAAATTGGCGTTGGCCCTTCTAGCTCACATACTTTAGGTCCGTGGAGAGCCGCCGAACGTTTTTTAGAAGAGTTAAAAAATGATTCAATTTTAGATCAGGTTAAACGTGTAAAAGTCGATTTATACGGTTCTCTTTCCTTAACCGGAAAAGGCCACGCGACTGATTTATCTGTTATGCTTGGTTTAAGTGGTCAGGATCCTGAATATATTCCGGTTGAGAATATTGCCGGAATCATTAAAACTATTGAAGATACAAACGAAATCAATCTCGCAAATGAATATAAAATTCCGTTTTATTTTCTGCAGGATATTGTTTTCAATAAAGACTTTCTTCCTTTCCATGCCAATGGATTAAAATTCACGGCTTATAAAAATGACGATTCTGAATATGAATCTACTTTTTATTCTATTGGCGGCGGATTCGTGGTAAAAGAAGAGCGCGAAAATGCTAAAATCAAAGAAGTTATAAAATGTGCTTTTCCGTTTCCAATTCAAAATGCGGTTGAGCTTTTAAATTATACGGTTTCTGAAAACAAATCAATCTCTGAGATTGTTTACGAAAACGAAAAATCAATGCGTTCTGAGGAAGAAATTCATTCGGAGTTAATGCGCATTTGGAATACAATGTTAGAATGTATGTACATTGGCTGCCATACCGGAGGAATCCTTCCGGGCGGATTACACGTTCGCAGACGCGCTTTTGATATGCACCAAAATTTAATTGGTTTATCAAATTATAAAGATCCGCAATCTTGGCTGGAAGAAATCAGAAAAACGGAGGTGAAATTTCGTCAGATTTTAAAATGGGTAAGCTGTTTTGCATTGGCTGTAAATGAAGTAAATGCTTCGTTAGGAAGAGTTGTTACGGCGCCAACAAACGGAAGTGCGGGCGTTATTCCGGCAGTTTTAATGTATTATCTGGTTATTGAAAATCATGATGCCGGCGAAAAAGAAATCAAACAATTTTTGATGGTTGCCGGAGAAATTGGAAGTATCTTTAAAAAAGGTTCTACGATTTCTGCTGCTATGGGCGGTTGTCAGGCTGAGATTGGCGTTTCGTCATCAATGGCAGCGGCGGCTCTTTGCGAATTAATGGGCGGAACTCCTGCTCAGGTTTTAATGGCTGCAGAAATTGCAATGGAACATCATTTAGGTTTAACCTGCGACCCAATTGGTGGTTTGGTTCAGATTCCTTGTATCGAAAGAAATACTATGGGTGCTATAAAAGCCATAAACGCAGCAGAATTGGCTCTTGAAACCGATTCTAAAAATGCAAAAGTTCCGTTAGACAAAGTAATTAATACAATGTGGCAAACGGCAAAAGACATGAATTCTAAATACAAAGAAACCTCAGAAGGCGGACTTGCCATTGCGGTAAACATGGCGGATTGCTAAATATATTTTTTGCCACAGATTAAAAGGATTAAAATGATTTTTTCACGCAGATTCTGCAGATTTAAGCAGATTTTATTTAAAATTAAATCTGCTTATTTTTTTTAAAATCTACATAAAATAAAAATCTGTGAAAATCCTTTTAATCTGTGGCAAAAAAAATAAAAACAACTTAATTCAGTGTCCGAAAAAGCTTTCATTGAAAAATGTGGAACTTATATCGAAGCTTCGATAAAATCATCACATAAATATTCTATCATAATGAAAGACAATCAGTTTAGATTAGAATTTAAAGACGGAAAACTTTTTCTGTCGAAATAATCTTTTATTGCTGATTCTCAAGTTATAATTATTCAATACTTTTACATCTTCAAAAAAATATAAAATGTCAGTAGCAAAAAAAGATTATAAAAGAATCACAACAAAGTCATTAATTGAAATGAAAAGCAACGGAGAAAAAATCTCTATGCTTACCGCGTATGATTATACAATGGCTAAAATTGTTGATACCGCAGGAGTCGATGTTATTTTGGTGGGAGATTCGGCATCAAATGTTATGGCGGGTCACGAAACGACGCTGCCAATTACTTTAGATCAAATGATTTACCATGCTTCATCTGTAGTTCGTGCTGTAGAAAGAGGTTTGGTTGTGGTTGATTTACCTTTTGGAAGTTACCAGTCTGATCCTAAAGAAGCTTTGCGTTCTGCTATCAGAATTATGAAAGAAAGCGGCGGACATGCTGTAAAACTTGAAGGTGGAAAAGAAATTAAAGAATCTATCAAAAAAATATTAAACGCAGGAATTCCGGTTATGGGGCATTTAGGTTTAACGCCTCAGTCTATTTATAAATTCGGAACGTACAGCGTTCGTGCAAAAGAAGAAGAAGAAGCTGAAAAATTAATTGAAGATGCTAAAATGCTTGAAAAAATAGGCTGTTTTGGTGTTGTTCTTGAAAAAATCCCTGCTGATTTAGCCGAAAAAGTAGCTAAAAGTATTTCGATTCCGGTTATTGGAATTGGTGCCGGAGGCGGTGTTGACGGACAAGTTTTGGTTATTCACGATATGTTAGGAATGAACAATGAATTCAGCCCGCGTTTCTTACGTCGTTATTTAAATTTATACGAACTAATGACAAAAGCAATTGGTCAATATGCTGCCGATGTTAAGTCGAGTGATTTTCCTAATGCTGGGGAACAATATTAGTTTTTAAGGTTCTAAGTTGCTAAGATTCTGAGGTACTAAGCTTTTTTTGGTACAAAGGTTCAAAGTGACAAAGATTCAAAGGTTTAAAAAAACACAAAAATTTAATTGCCTCCAGCTTTAGCTGGAGGTTAATTTTTAAGCCTACTAAAAGGCTTTAGCCAAACTTTTCCAATCTACAATCAGAAATCTAAAATCTAAAATCAATTCCATACGTCTAATATGAAAATTCTTTCGGATAAAAATAATCTCCAAATCTTGCATGAAGACAATCACATCATTGTGGTTAACAAACGCGTTGGCGATATTGTACAAGGTGATAAAACGGGCGATAAACCTTTATCTGATGTAGTAAAAGAATACATAAAAGACAAATACAATAAACCGGGTGATGTTTTTTTGGGTGTGATTCATCGTTTAGATCGTCCTACAACCGGAATTGTGGTTTTTGCGAGAACCAGTAAAGCGTTAACACGAATGAACGAATTGTTCAGTAATCGTGAAACTAAAAAAACGTATTGGGCTGTTGTAAAAAATAAACCTATTGAAGCAACTGCTAAATTGATTCATTATTTAAAAAGAAACGAAAAAAACAATACTTCAAAAGCGCATTTAAAAGAAGTTCCGGACAGTAAACTAGCCAGTCTGGATTATAAAATAATAAAAGAACTTCAAAATTATACGGCTCTGGAAATCAATCTTCATACAGGGCGTCATCATCAAATTCGTGCGCAATTGTCGGCAATTGGTTCTCCAATAAAGGGCGATTTAAAATATGGAGCAGACAGAAGCAATCCTGATGGCGGAATTCATCTTCATGCCAGAAAACTGTTTTTTGTTCATCCTGTTTCAAAAGAAAACATTACAATCATTGCGCCAACTCCAGATGAAACGATTTGGAATGCCGTCTGATTTTTATGATTAAATTGTTAATTTTTTAAATTTTATCGATTAACTTGCATATCCTAAAAAACAAGCTGATCATAAAATGGAATTCAAAAACGACATTGGTTACAGAAAAGAAACGCTGAAAAAGTTATTATATAACATTCAAAAAAGCGAAGATTTAATTGTAAAAGCTTTGTACGATGATTTTAAAAAACCAGAATTCGAAGCTGTTGTAACGGAGACAAATTATGTTATTTCGGAATTAAAAGATACAATTAAAAACCTTAATTCCTGGGCAAAACCCAAACGTGTCTTCCCTTCTATTCTTAATTTTCCTTCTTCAGATTATATTTATAAAGAACCTTACGGAAATGTTCTCGTAATTGCTCCGTGGAATTATCCGTTTCAATTGGCTTTATGTCCTTTGATTTCTGCAGTCGCCGCCGGAAACAGAGTTGTTTTAAAACCATCAGAACTTACTCCGCATACTTCTTCAATTATTGCTAAAATTA
The DNA here is from genome assembly GCF_002482975.1 of Flavobacterium sp. UBA7680. Taxonomy (GTDB): domain Bacteria; phylum Bacteroidota; class Bacteroidia; order Flavobacteriales; family Flavobacteriaceae; genus Flavobacterium. Next base: position 88,486 of record NZ_DLHA01000028.1, read on the forward strand.
TTGAGAAAACATTTCATATCAGTCATGTAGAAGTTTTTGAAGGCGGTGTCGAGGTTTCAAATAAATTACTGGCGCAGCGCTGGGATTATATTTTCTTTACCGGAAGTGCTCCCGTTGGAAAAATCGTAGCAAAAGCCGCAGCCGAAAACTTAACTCCTGTAACTCTTGAACTGGGTGGAAAAAATCCCTGCGTTATTGATGAAACTGCCAATTTAAAACTGGCAGCAAAACGAATTGTGTGGGGAAAATTTATAAATGCGGGACAAACCTGCATTGCTCCGGATTATGTTTTGATTCAAAAAAATATGAAAGTCAATTTCATTACCTTTTTAATGGAAGAAATTGTAAAAGCATACGGTAAAAAAATAGACAAATCGCCAGATTTTGCTAGAATCGTAAATACTAAAAACTGGGTGCGTTTAGATCAAATGATTGAAAAAGAAAAGGTAATTTTCGGTGGAGAAACAAACGCTGACAAACTGTATATTTCTCCCACTTTAATTGAAGAACCAAGTCTGGACAGTGCTGTAATGAAGGAAGAAATCTTTGGTCCTATTTTACCCATTTTAATTTATGAAACCGAAGCTGAGATTCATAATGTGATCAGTAAGTACGAAAAACCTCTCGCTTTTTATATTTTCAGTGAAAATAAATCATTTGCTAAAAAATTAATTGCAAATTACTCTTTTGGAGGCGGTTGCATAAACGATACAGTCGTTCATTTTTCTAATAAAAGGCTTCCTTTTGGCGGTGTTGGACACAGCGGAATTGGCGCTTATCACGGAAAATTGAGCTTTGATATTTTTTCACATCATAAAGCAATAGTTAAAAAGGCAAACTGGCTGGATCTGCCAATGCGCTATGCTCCTTATAAAGACAAACTGGCTTCTATAAAACGAATTTTAGACTGGCTTTAAATTAGGGAAACAATTTCGTAATATTTGTAGATTTTTATTCGGAATTGATTTAAAATATTATATTTACGTCAACTAATTTATGACAACGAAGAATATAAAACAACTCTACTTTTAAAATGAAATCTACACTTGAACAAATTGAGGACATCAAAAAAGATGGCTATTCAATAGACTTTTCTACTGTTTTCACATACGCTTTTGAAAATTACAAAAAGATAGCTTTGTATTCAGGATTGATAATCCTTGTGTTTTCAATTCTTGCTTTTATAGTAATCATGGGATTAGCCACAGTAGTTTATGGTATACAAGCACTATCAGAAGATTTTATTAAAAACTTCGAAAATCAAAAACTAACCTACATCGAACAATTATTTTCAACAGTTGCTGTTGCAGTAGTAAGCGCCATATTTGCACCGCTTGGAGCCGGATTTCTTAAAATGGCAGACTGTGCAGATAAAGATGAAGAATTTAATGTTTCAACAATTTTTACCTATTATAAAGCACCGTACTTTTTTCAATTATTTTCTTTAGCATTTCTGTTAGCCATTGTAAGTACTGGAATTTCGTATGCTTTAGACAGTACCGGAATCATGTTTTTAGGCGGCGGAATATCAATAATGATTTCGTTTTTTACTTATTTTGCAATTCCTTTAGTGATTTTTGGAAATCTAAAAGCAATAGATGCCATTAAATCAAGTATTGTTATTGTAAGTAAAAATCCATTAATAATTTTCGCTCTGTTTGTCATAGGGTTTCTTGGCTCATTAGTGGGTCTTGTTGCCTGCTGCATCGGAGTAATTTTTACTGTTATATTCAATACATCAGTAACTTATGCTACTTATTATTCAATTTTTACCGAAGAAGAGCAAGCAGATTCTATTGATTCAATTGGAAAATCGGATTTTGAATAAAAACACAGTTCTAGTAAATTTCAAAGGGCTTAACCAACTCTATTATTAGAATTTAAATTGCTATTTACTAAACCAAACATATCCCAAAATCTATGGTAGAAAACTATAGTTTTTTCAATCTATTGGTTTCAGGTATTACCTGTTCTGGTAATACTCTGAAATCAATTATGACAAACTGGTATGTTTTCAATTCAGACATTATTTTTTATAATAATCCCAAATTTATAGTTCTCGGCTTTTCTTTGCTGGGCTTTTTGGGACTTTTGGTTTATCAATTTTTTCGCATCAAAGCAAAAATTGGAAATTTCATTGAAAAAAAGAAAGAAGCAGAAACCGCAGGAAGGGAATATCAGCTTTATATCTTATTTTTTGGAATTGCCGTTATTGTAATCGAAATCATAAATGAAATTTTTAAAATCAGGCCAAAAAGTTTACTGGTCGTAAACGTTTCAATTGGTTTTTCTGTTCTTATTGCTTATGTAATAACCGACAAAGTAAAATGGCTGAGAGATAAAATTCAGTATATTTTTATTTTTTGCTTCTTTATTTACATTAGTTACGTTTGTTACAACATTGTTTTTTTAGCAGAAGATGTTGTACCGATAATCGTTTTTTTAATCTCGTTTTTCTTCTCCTACAACATTTTAAAGCCAATTAGAGTTTACTGGTTTTTTGTAGCTCTCGTTTCTATATTTCTCTTTTCAACCGTTACATTTCAATTAATTCCTTTAAAATCTTCTATTTTATTAATTAATTTCTGCATCCTGATTTTCATTATTAATCAGGTAAAATATGCGGTTTTACAAAATAATCGGGACAATTTCAGGTTTGCAAACGAAATTGTACACAAAGGAAATTCACTCACAATTGCAACAGATCAAAAAGGTGAAATCTTGTTTTGCAGCGAAACCGTAACTTCAATTTTAGGTTATCAGCCCGAAGAAGTCATGGGACTTAATTTCTGGAAACTTACAAAAGGAGACGAATACAATAAAAGCATTTCTATAATTCATCACGAAGAAAATAAAATCTATACCCGAAAATTAAAGACAAAAAGCGGAGAATATAAATACATACAATGGAAAGATAAAAAATTCTCTGAGGATTTAATTATTAGTATTGGTCAGGATGTTACCGAGCAGATTATTGTTCAGGATCAATACAAAAACTTAATTCAAACGGCGACAGATATTATTTTTGAAGTTGATGCCGACGGCTATTTTACCTTTATAAATGAATTTGCGTATTCGCTTTTAGGTTATTCTGAAGATGAAATACTTCAAAAACATTATTCAAACTTCATTCATGAAAAATATTCTATGAGTGCGGTTGATTTTTATGAAAATTTTGAAAGTAACGGAAATAAATTCCCCATAATTGAACTTCCTATTTTAAAGAAAAACGGACAGGAATTATGGATTTCGCAAAAGATCATTATTCGCAAAAATGATTTAGACCAAACTATTGGTTTTGCAGGAATTGCGAGAGATATTACCGAAATTAAAAATGCCGAAAACGAGAAAAAAAGACGTCTCGAAAAAATCGAAGCTTACAATAATTCGACCAAAAAATTATCAACGACCGACTTTAGCACTTACAATAACTTAAATACGGTTATCGATTATATTATAAAGGAAGCTTCGACTGTAAGCCAGGCAAATCGCGTAAGTTTTTGGAAATATTCCAGAGATTTGATAACCTGCAAAAACCTATACAGCGTTGATAATCAAAATTTAAACGATAAAAATATTCTGAACAAAGAATCGTATCCAATCTATTTTGAAACCTTAAAAAACAAAGCGATTATAAATGCTCCTGACGTTTTTAATAAATTAGAAACATCTGAATTTGAAAAGCTTTATTTCACTAAAAACAAAATTAAATCAATGCTGGATGTTCCGATTTTTTTAAGCGGACAACTGGCTGGTGTTGTTTGTTTTGAAAGTACAGACGAACAAAGAGATTGGGACAATGAAGATATCAATTATGCCAGAACTATTTCTGATGTTGTTTCGCTGGCTATTTCCATGCAGATGCGTTTGGAAACAGAACGCCGATTAGAATTTAAAAGTCAGTTATTATCGGCACTTTCGCTTTGTACTGAGAAATTTTTGCTGAGTAAATCGACAGAACAAATGTTTCAGGAAACGTATGATTTGATTGGAAAAGCTTCAAAAGCAGATCATATGTTTTATTATGAAAGAGATTTTACCACCAATACTGTTATCCAAAAATACAAATGGTCACGAAAAGGAATTCCGCATCAAATCACGCCTTTGCGCCACATGACAGAAGAAAATTTACAAGAAATTTTTGATGCTGCAAAAAACAAACGAATTGTAAATACCTATACGCGAAAGCTTGAAGATAAATTTTTCAAACAATTACTCATCAATAATGAGATAAAATCAATTTTAATTCTGCCGTTGTATATCAACGATATTTTTACCGGATTTATTGGTTTTGATGATTGCAGCAAAGAGCGAAAATGGTCTGAAGAGGAAATTTATATTTTTCAGGTTTTGGCCAATAATATTTCATCTGCATTAGAAAGAAACCGAAACGAAAGTAAGATTATTGAAAGTGAGGAAAAATTCAAATTAATTGCCAACAATATTCCCGGAACCGTTTATTTATCAAAGTTTGATGCGTTTTCGACTAAGATTTTCCTAAACGACGAAATTCAAAACTTAACCGGATATTCTAAGGCGGAGTTTATCGAAAATAATCTTTCGTTTTTATCTCTTATTCATCATGAAGACCGCGATGAAGTTATTAATAATCAAATTGATAATCTTCAAAATGGAATTCCTTTGCATAATATTTACCGAATCAAAAGAAAAACAGGCGAATATATTTGGGTTGAAGAATTTGGTGATGTTATTAAAAAAGGCGACGAAATTGAATTTGTGGGTGGAATTTACTTTGATATTACCAATAAAAAAGAAACCGAAGACGCCATTAAAGCCAAACAATTGGCAGAAGCAGCCAATAAATCAAAATCTGATTTTCTGGCCAATATGTCGCATGAAATTAGAACGCCTTTAAACGGAATTATAGGTTTTACGCATTTATTGATGAAAACTGAATTAGAAGAAATTCAGGAAAAATACATGACCACCATTAATCAATCGGCACACTCGCTGTTGGAAATCATAAATGATATTCTTGATTTTTCTAAAATTGAAGCCGGAAAACTGGAGCTTTTTATTGATTTATATGATATTAAAAAAGTACTCGGTCAGGTTTTCGATTTAATTGTTTTTGAATCCAATCAAAAAAATCTGCAATTAGAACTCAATGTCGATCAGGATGTTCCTAAATATATTTGGACAGATATTGTTCGAATAAAACAAATCCTGATTAATCTGCTTTCGAATGCGGTAAAATTCACCAATGAAGGCTCTATAAAACTGAATGTTTCTGTTTTATCAAAAACAAAAAACAACTTTTCGACCATACGTTTTTCTGTAATTGATACGGGAATTGGGATTATGGAGAAAAATCAGAAGAAAATTTTTAAGGCTTTTTCGCAGGCAGATAGTTCTACAACGAGAAAATTTGGCGGAACAGGTTTAGGTTTAACCATATCCAATCAGCTTTTAGCTTTAATGGAAAGCCGATTACAACTGGAAAGTAAAATTGGTGAAGGAAGCAACTTCTTTTTCGATTTAAATTTAAAAACCAGCAATCAAAGCATCAACGAAAAATATAACACAGAATTAAAAAACTTACAGGCTCTTCCTGATGAAAATTATAATGAAGCAAACAGCAAAAACATACGTTTTTTAATTGTTGAGGACAATAAAGTTAACATGCTGCTTTTAAAAACAATTGTAAAAAACCTGTATCAGAATGCTTTTATTTTTGAATGTGAAAATGGTTATGAAGCCGTAAAACAATTTGAAAGCATTAACCCAACACTTGTTTTCATGGATATTCAAATGCCAATTATGAACGGTTATGAAACAACAAAAGCCATTCGAAATACAACTGCAGGCAAAGATATTCCGATCATTGCCGTAACTGCGGGCGCCGAAAAAGAAGAACGTAACAAATGTATTTCTGCCGGAATGGATGATTATATTTCAAAACCAATTATGAAAGGCACTGTGGAAGAAACTTTAGTAAAATGGCTAAAATAATTAAAACTAAATCGGCACAAATCATAAGTTATTCCCAAAAATTATATAAATTCGTACAAGAAAAAACATAAAAAGCTTAAATACAATTTACTATGAAATGGCAAGGCAGAAGACAAAGTGATAATGTAGAAGACCGAAGATCAATCTCTGGCGGAAAAATCGCTGTTGGAGGCGGAGTTATTGGTATCATTATTTTGCTGTTGAATGTTTTTGGCGGTGAAAACGCAAAACTTATTACACCTGTTTTAGAACAAATGCAAGGCGGACAAACGCAAACCGAAGCCGCTGCACCATTAAGCAAAGCAGATGAAGAAATGGGTGATTTCGTGAGAGTTATTTTAGCTGATAACGAAGATATTTGGGGGAAAATATTTGCCGAACACGGAATGACTTATAAAAATCCAAAATTGGTGCTTTTTAGAGGTTCTGTTCAAACTTCTTGTGGAGGCGCTTCATCAGCTTCAGGACCGTTTTATTGTCCGGCAGATCAAAAGGTTTACATGGATTTAGGTTTCTTTGAGGAACTTAAAACAAAATTTGGTGCTAAAGGCGGAGATTTTGCCATTGCTTATGTTATTGCCCATGAAATTGGACATCATATTCAGACCTTATTAGGAACTTCTGCAAAAATGCATCAGGATCAGGAAGGTAAAAGTCAGGCTGAAGCCAATAAACTTTCTGTAGCTCTGGAATTACAAGCCGATTTTTATGCGGGAGTCTGGGCACATTACAATCAGCAAAATTTAGATGAAGGTGATATAGAAGAAGCATTAAGTGCTGCAAACGCAGTTGGAGACGATGCAATTCAAAGCAAAATGCAAGGACAAATTGTTCCGGATTCCTTTACTCACGGAACATCAGAACAAAGAATGTACTGGTTTAAAAAAGGTTTTAAAACCGGAGATATTAAACAAGGAACTACCTTTGAGGAAATTTAAAAACACAATAAGCCAAATATAATAACCGCTAAAAGCATGATTTAACCGTCATGCTTTTTTTTTGTGTTATTTTAAACCATATAAGTTATGTAAGGTCATTTTAGATTGCTTTGTGGTTATTTTAATGTTTATAATTATTGTAGATCATATAAGGAAACATAGACAGCGGTTTTAACCGCTGGAACGCAACGTATATCACACCTCAATACAGCAACGAATATCACAATACGTACCCTGAACGTCCTCGCGGTTGAAACCGCGGGCTATATTTGAAATACAATAACATTTTAGATGAAATTTAGATAAGCTGCATCAAACATAGCCAGCGGTTTTAACCGCTGGAGCGTAATGTATATCACAAACGCAATATCTCACAACACATATTATATATAATACGCATTTCCTAAACGTCCTCGCGGTTGAAACCGCGGGCTATATTTGAAATATCATAAAATCTGAGACACAAGAATTATTAAGTCATTCTCTTTTTAAACTTTTTAGTTACAGCATTCAAACGTAAATCTAAAATGACCTTACATAACTTATATGGTTCAAAAACAAATAAGCACAAAAAAAGCCTTGAATTTCTTCAAGGCTTTAAATTTCTGGGTGGCTGACCGGGTTCGAACCGGCGACCCGCGGCACCACAAACCGCTACTCTAACCAACTGAGCTACAACCACCATTTTTGCTTAGCGAGTGCAAATATATAACAAAGGTTTACTTCTACAAAGAAAAAAATGAAAAATTTACATCAAATTTTCTAAGCTATTGACTGCCAAACATCTTTCAACAGTAAAACCTTCTGCAAAATCTTTTCCAACTAGTCTTCCTAAGTCTTGCGCACGATAATTCAAGCTCTCAAAGAAGTTTTTACTTGTAATTGGCGTAGCAGGTTCTTTTGAATTCGGATCGTAAAATTGTGTTTTATAAGCAGAAATCGCCTCAACCTTTTTGGCTTCAAAGCCAGTAATATCTACAACAAAATCAGGAGTAATATTTTTCCATTGAATATAATGGTACACTACTTTTGGTCTCCAGGCATCTTGTTTCTCTCCATCTATCGAAGTTTCAATTTTTAACAATCCAGATAAAAAGCAGGCATCAGAAACTAGTTTGCTTCCTTTTCCGTGATCAATATGGCGATCGTCAACTGCGTTGCACAATACTATTTCAGGTTTGTATTTTCGGATCATTTTAATAACTTCTAATTGATGTTTTTCATCATTCATAAAAAATCCATCGCGTAAGCCTAAATTCTCACGAACCAAAACGCCTAAAATCTTTGCTGCGGCTTTTGCCTCTTCATCTCTGGTTTCAGCAGTTCCGCGTGTTCCTAATTCGCCGCGCGTTAAATCTACAATACCCACTTTTTTCCCTAAGGAAACTTCTTTTAAAATTGTTCCGGCACAACCTAATTCTACATCATCCGGATGTGCGCCAAAGGCTAATATGTCTAATTTCATTTTTGTTTTTTTGTTTGTTTTGTTTCAGGTTTCACGTTTCAGGTTGCACACAGAACGTGAAACTTGAAACATGAAACCTGAAACTTTTTTAAGCTATTTTTTCAAAACTCTTTTCATCGTCATTGATTTATTGACGCTTTCCTCCCATTCTTTTTCGGGAATACTTTCTTTTGTAATGCCGCATCCCATATATAAAATCGCTGTTTTATCCTGAATCTGCATGCTGCGCAAATTTACGAATAAATCAGAACTTGTTTTAATGCCCGCAAAACTGCTGTTTAATTCACCCAGAAAACCAGTATAAAAAGTTCTGTCGTAGTTTTCATTTTCTATAATAAACGCTTTTGCTTTTTTCTTTGGCAGACCGCAGACTGCCGGCGTTGGATGAAGCGTATCAATAACTTCTTCTAGCGTTGAATTCTCGTTTAAAACTCCCGAAATGTCTGTTTTAATATGCCAGATTGATCCGGCTTTTAAACTATACGGCTCTGTGACTATAACTGAACTAGCAACTTCTAGCAAACGTTTTACAATAAAATCAGTAACATATTGCTGTTCGTCTTTTTCTTTTTGTTCCCAGCGAATTTCGGTTTCTAAATTTGCTTTTTGCGTTCCCGCCAAAGCTGTTGTTTCAAAAATATTTCCGTTGGCTTTTAGCAATTGTTCGGGCGTTGCTCCCATCCAAAGTCCAATTTTAGGATGAAAAAAACAATAACAAAAAGTCGCAGGATACAATTGAACCAAATGTTGGAAAGTCTGAACAAAATCAAATTCAGATAAATTTACTTTTTCGCTCCTTGATAAAACTACTTTTTTAAATTCTTCATTTTTAATTGCTTCAATTCCTTTTGAAACTAAATCTTCATATTGAATTTTTGCTTCCGCATCAAATTTTTGATCATCTATTTCTACAGTTTCAAATACAGTAATTTCCTTGTCAGCACTAATAATTTCCGATTCATTTTCGGGAATTAAAACGAGTTGTTTTTCATCAAAAGAAGCAAAAACAAATCCTTTTTCGCTGTAATCTGTAATTTTATATAAACTGTCATTTTGTTGCAAAAGCCCAAAAACACTTGAAGTATTAGGTTTAGAATAAATTACAAAAGGTAAATTTTGATTGTAATGTTGTTTTGTTTTTGAGAAAAAATTATTCATGATTTAATAGTTGAACTTGATAATCTAAAAGTTCTTTTTTTGTTTGAAAGAATGTTTTTGATATAACAATCTGATAATTATGAATCGATTCAGATAATATCTGCAATAGTTCTTCCATGTATTGATTTCCATTAAAATATACCCAATCTTCAGACAAATACTTATTAAAAGCAACTCTCATTTCAATTGTTATGGTTTTTCTATACGTATTATCTTCTAAGATCTTTTCAATTTGATTTTTAAATTTGTCTTCTTCATTTTTCAACAAAGTCATATTCTGCTTAATTACATCAACCGTACATGTTCTATAAATAAATTCAGAAGCATTCATCATTTTAATATAAAAATCGATCTTTTCATCATAGCTTTTATCTAGTTCAAAAAGGTCTTTGTAAAGTTTTTTGAATTCTTCCCGTTTATTTTGATTGTTTGCTAACGCTAAAAAGTGAAGATAGATTTGTTTATCATTTTGAATAATTTCATCTTTAGCTTTCTTTAAATCAACTTCCAGTTCATTTACTAACTCCTGTGCATTTTTAGCAGCAATTTTATGTCCGTCATACGAAAACGATTTTATTTTAAAATTGCCCTCTGCGATTTGCTTTAATGTATGAATATCATTTTGAAGCGAAATTGTACTGTAAACTAAATCTACTTCCGAATTGCTGAATAAATCTTTAAGTTCTTTTTTTGAAGATTCTTCTGCTGTATCTAAATCAAAAACTTCCGGATTTTTGCTGTCATAATACTTATTATAAATTTCATTAAATGAATTAGCAAAAAAATCATTCTTGAATTCATTAAAAAATTCTTCATTTTGATGAAAAACAACCACACTCGAATACGTAACCGAAGAAAACAGCTTATTTGTAAACTTACTTTGTAATTCAATTCCGTTTTGAAACAACCCAATCGCTAATGCCTTACTCTCATTTACAACATCCAGATTCAATTTTTCTAATTCCTTAATTCTGTCTTCAGTACTTGGATGCGTTCCCCATTTATTTTCGATAACCAGTTTAGATTTATTAAATCTGTTTAAAAAATCAGGAGTTAATTGCGGTAAATCATTTTCAACTTCTAAATTACTATTTGCTGCAATAAAATTCATTACAAACGACTGCTGTGAATATACATTTTCTGTAGCGATAGAATCTGGAATTTTCTTTCCATAATAATCTAATACGGTATTAAAAGAATGGTCTGCCAAATCTAATCTTAATAAAGAAGTAATCAATGGCTTAGATCCCGTTACACTGGCCGCAACAGCATCAGCATGAAATTCCATTTGTCTTGATAATGCATGATAGCTAATATTAACCACATTATAAACCTGTCTCAAAACCCATTGAATTCCGGTAACAATTTTAACGGCAAGTGCTGTAAAAAAAGCAAAATAACCATTAACGCTGCCCCAGCTTTGAGCAATAGAATTATAGGAATCATTATCATAAAGCATGTTATAGATAATTTGATTCACATTATAAACATAACTGCCTACTTTCATACTTTTTTGAGAGAAATGCCCAAATTCGTGCGCTAAAATTGCTTTAAGCTCTATCTCTGAAACAGAATTTACAAGTCCAACACCTATTTGCAGATTCTTTTTAATTGGCAGAAACATACTCCAAAAAGTAGAATCATAAAATACACAAGCATTTACATCAGAAGACAAATAAACTTTTTTAGGAAAATCGGTTTGGACTTTATTGACAATTTCATCAATAAAAGCAAATAACCTTGGTTCTTCTTCGCGGGTTATTTCAATTAAATGAGAACGGTCGACCTTATGTTTTACAAATATGAATTTAAAAAGAAAAATCAATACCAGTATTCCCATACACAATAATCCTGCTCCAATCATAATGGTTACAAACATGGGTTTAGCAGCTATAATTGCTATTCCGCCAACAGCAGCCAAAACTGTAATACCAATTCCGCAAAGAATTAAAAAGATATAAACTAGTAAAAAGAACAAAACAGAAAGAATCGCTTTTGTGGTCATCTTTTTGAAAGTAGAAGAAACCTGGGCCTGGTAATTTTGGGTCATTAAACTTTAAAGGTTAGATTATTAAGATATTTTTTAAATTTTCTTTTTGTCTAAAACAATATTTGTAAGCTTACAAAGCGAAATTAAATTCCCTGCTTCATCCGTAATTTTAATTTCCCAAAGATGAAGGCTTCTTCCTTTATGAATAATTCTGGCTGTACCAAAAACTACGCCTTCGCGAATGCTTTTTAAATGATTTGCAGAGATTTCGATTCCGCGGACTTCTTGTTCTTTTGGATTAATAAAAAAGTGCGAAGCAGCACTTCCAACACTTTCTGCCAAAGCTACAGAAGCTCCGCCATGAAGTAGTCCCATTGGTTGGTGAACACTTGGATTTACAGGCATTTTTGCAGTTAAAAAATCTTCTCCAGCGTCGATATATTCTATTTTTAGCGTTTCCATCAAAGTGTTTTTAGAAAACTCATTGCAGTACGCTATAATTTGTTCTTTTGTATAATTCATTAAAATAGACTTTAAAATCGTAAAATTAAAGAAAAGATGAGATACAAATTCGAAAATCCCATTCTAAAATTAAAATTCAACTTCAAACATGTAAGTTTTTTGCTATTTTTACAAAAACATTAATACTGATCTGTTGCTGAGAAGTTTTTTTCTTATGCCACAGATTTCACAGATTTTCACAGATTATTTTTTTTTATGCATTGCGCAGAAAATCATTTTAATCCTTTTAATCTGTGGCAAAAAAAATAAACATATTCAAATGCGTCAATACTTTGTACTCTTTATTTTCGGAATAATTCTAGCTTTTAGTTCTTGCCGAACTGATTTTGATACCGTTGCCAGTACCGGAGATTTAAAGTTTTCAAAAGACACCGTTTATTTAGATACTGTTTTTAAAAACATTGGTTCAAGCACGTATCAGCTTAAGGTTTATAATCGAAGTAAAAATGATATTTCGATTCCAGTTGTACAGCTTAAAAAAGGTTTAAATTCAAAATACCGAATGACGGTTGACGGAATGAGTGGCAACAACGGAAAGATTTTTAAAGATGTTACGCTTTTAGCAAAAGACAGTTTGTATATTTTTATAGAAACAACTGCAGATATTACAGATGCTAATCCTACTGATTTTTTATATACCGATGAAATTCAGTTTGACAGCGGTGCAAATCTTCAGGAAGTAGCTTTGGTAACTTTAATTCAGGATGCGGTATTTTTATTTCCAAAACAAAATGCCGACGGAACGAAAGAAAAAATCCAAATTGAAGGCAAAGATGTCGACGGATTTTATTTGGATGAAAATGATCCTGAAAACGGAAATGAATTGATTTTCACTAAACAAAAACCTTACGTTATTTATGGTTATGCAGGAGTTCCTGAAAATAAAACAGTAACTTTTCAAGCCGGAGCCAGAGTTCATTTTCACGCTAATTCTGGTTTATATGTTAGCGATAAAGCTACTCTTCAAATTAATGGAACTGCATCAACAACCGAGAAACTTGAAAACGAAGTTATTTTTGAAGGCGATCGTTTAGAATCTCTTTATTCTGATATTCCGGGACAATGGAAATCTGTTCTTTTTGCAAACGGAAGCACAAATCATTCGATCAATCATTTGACTTTAAAAAATGCAGTTGTTGGTTTAGATTTTAAAAATCCGTTAAATACAATTGAAATCAAAAACACACAGATTTACAATTGTGTCGAATACGGAATTTTAGCCCAAAATGCTCACATTAACGGTGAAAATATCGTAATCAATTATGCCGGAATTGCAGGTTTATCTTGTGTTTACGGCGGAAATTACAGCTTTACACATTGTACTTTTAACAACAACTGGCAAAGCAGTTCGCATTTTGCCGTTACCTTAAGTAATAGTTTAGCCGGAGCAACGCCGGAAACAAATCCGTTGACACAAGCCACTTTCAATAATTGTATCATTTATGGTTCCAGTACAAATGAGTTCAATTTACAGAAAAATACAAGCGCTGCTTTTGTTTATCAGTTAAATAACTGTCTATTGAAATTTGGAAGCACAACAAATCCTGATTATCAATTTAAAACAGATACCGAACATTACACCAATATTATTGTAAACGAAAATCCGAAGTTTTATAATGTTTCTAAAAATCAGCTGAATATTGATAAAACTTCTGCCGCTTTCGCGAAAGGGAATCCGGCGTATATAATTCCGTTAGACATTTTAGGAACTACAAGAACTTCTCCTCCAGATTTGGGTGCTTATCAAAGTAAAGATTTTCCTAAATAGACGTTTTGCCACGAAGGCACTAAGACGCGAAGGTTTTTTTACCATATAAGTGATATAAGAAATTTAAGTTCTGTGTGAATTTTGTTCGCAAAACTGCGAAATCTCAAAGTTTAAAAATGTAATGCCATTCAATGAAAAGAAGTCCTTTAGCCATTATTTTTCTTTTAAGCTGTATTTGTACGTTTGCACAGAATACACAAACAATTAAGTGTGATTCTATTTATAAAAACAAAGGAATTACAATAAAACTAAAGAATTTTGGCCCTGAAACAGATGGTTACGATGGTGAAAAAAATTCAATATTAACGATTAGTCAAAAAGTAAATAATAAATCTTCAATTCTAGTAAAAGACTCTATTTTTAGCCTTGTTCAAAAAATTGAATTCAAAGATTTTAACAATGATGGAATAAAAGATGTTTTGGTTCAAAACATTTCTGATGTCCGAAGTAATTGGACTTACAATCTATATCTCTACAATTCAAAAACAAATAATTTCAAGCGAGTAATTGGTTTTGACGAAATTAGAAACCCAAGATACAATGCTAAATATAACATTATTGAAAGCTACATTGTTTCTGGTAACGATTGGATATTTTTTTACGGAATTAAAAAAAATAAAGTCTTTGATTACGGAATTAAAGTAAAAGACGACCATGGCAAAAACTTTGATAAAGACTATAAAAAAGCAATTAAAAAAATTACTTCAAAAAAATAAAACTTCATGCCTTAGCTCCTTCATGGCAATAAAAACAGCACGTAAGAAAATATACCTCAAAATTAAACATCGCTTAACGTTTCGTATTCATAAAAGTAATAGATTTGCTACAATACTTATTTAAAATTCTAAAATTCAGAACTTTAAAAAGTATTACAACCAAACTTAAAACCCCTATTTTTATGAGAAAAAATTACTTTTTACTGTTATTGCTGTCTGTTACAATTGGCTTTGCCCAAATTCCTTCTGGTTATTACAACACCGCAACCGGAACGGGTTATACTTTAAAAACTCAATTGTACAACATTATTAAAGGTCATACTGATAATGGATATGCTGGTTTATATACCACGTACCAAACATCAGACGTTGATAATTTTTACGAAAATGACGGAACAGTATTAGACATGTATTCTGAAAATCCATCAGGAACAGATCCATACAATTACAGCACAGGAAGTACGCAGCGTTGTGGGAATTATTCTGCTGAAGGAGATTGCTACAACAGAGAACATATTATTCCACAATCGGTTTTTAATGAGCAGTCACCAATGGTTGCCGATGCACATTTTATAACTCCAACAGATGGAAAAGTAAACGGTATGCGTTCCAACTACCCGCACGGAACTGTAAGTTCTGCAACTTATACTTCTCAAAATGGAGGTAAATTAGGATCAAGTTCTGTTTCTGGATATTCAGGAACTGTTTTTGAACCTATCAATGCTTTTAAAGGAGATATTGCCAGAATGTATTTTTATTTTGCAACTCGCTACGAAAATACCGTTGCCGGATATTCTTATGCAATGTTTGACGGTTCAAGCAATAAAGTTTTTACAACCGCTTTCTTAAATCTGCTTTTGGCTTGGAATGCACAAGATCCTGTAAGCGCGAGAGAAATTGCAAGAAATAATGCAATTTATGCACGTCAAAATAATAGAAACCCATATATCGATCATCCGGAATATGTGAATCAAATTTGGGGCGGGACTCCTTCTGGAGATACTCAGGCGCCAACTACTCCAACAAGTTTGGCTTCGACTTCAAAAACAGCAACTTCAATTTCACTTTCGTGGACAGCTTCTACAGATAATGTTGCCGTAACTGGTTATGATGTTTATGCGAACAGCGCTTACAAAACCACTGTTTCGGGTACAACCGCAACTATTACAGGTTTAACCGCTTCTACAGCTTATTCTATTTATGTAAAAGCAAAAGATGCAGCCGGAAACGCTTCTGCGTCAAGCAATACCATTTCGATTACTACCAACAGCAGCGGAACAGGAACTGCAACCGATTTGCTTTTCTCTGAATACATTGAAGGTTCTGGAAATAACAAAGCTTTAGAAATTGCAAACAACACAGGAAGTTCTGTTAGTTTGTCTGCTTACACTATAAAAAAACAAACCAATGGTGCTGGTTCATGGAGTACAGGTTTAGCTTTAAGCGGAACTTTAACAACTGGAAGCAAATTTGTAATTGTAAACAGTTCTATCTCTTCAACTTGTTTTTCTCCAAGTTCAGCCAACATTTCAACAACGGCAACTGAATTGACTTTTAACGGAAATGACGCTGTAGGTTTATTTAAAAATGGAGTTTTAATTGATATCATTGGAACTTTTAATGGCGGAACTGCTAATTTTGCTGTAGATGTTACTTTAAGAAGAAAATCAACGGTAACTTCTCCAAGCTCGACATTCAATTTAAGTTCGCAATGGGATTCATATACACAAGATACTTGTAACAATTTGGCAAGCAAAATAGCGAAACCAATTGAGGAAGAAGTGGTTGAACTTTCAGATGAAATTGTTGTTTTCCCAAATCCTTCTGACGAAATTTTTAATATTGTTTTAGACAATTCAGATTCTCCTTATTCGATAGAAATCCTTTCGTTTTCAGGGCAAAAAGTTTTTGAAAAACAAAACGCAACAGATTCTGTAATCTCAGTAAGTCACCTTTCAAGCGGCATTTATATTGCTAAAATTACAAGAGATTCAAAAACTATAATTAAAAAGATAGTAATCAACTAAATATTTTTGTTCACTCAGATTTGGCGGATAAAGCAGATTAAAAATTTAATAAATATTGACACAGATTTATTGATAACTCTACCCAAAAAAATCTGCTCAATCTGCTGAATCTGCGTGAAACAAAAAAACTTTGCATATGAGAAGACGCACTGCTGTGCGCCTCTACAAATAATTGGACCTGCGGGAGATTAAATACACTCATTTTTGAGAGAAAACATTACACACAAGAAGACGCACTGCTGTGCGCCTCTACAAAACATTGACACCGATTTATTAATAACTCTACCAAAAAAAAATCTGCACAATCTGCTGAATCTGCGTGAAACAAAAAAACTTTGCGTCTTAGCGTCTTTGCGAGATTAAATACAAAATCCTTAAAATTCAATCCCTTTTCAAAGCAACTTCATTTTTTTTAAAAGAGTTTGTTATCAAATTTGTGCTTACTATTTATTTACACTAAATTTGCAGCTCAATACAACAAACTACACATCACAATGATCCATTTCTTTGAAAACCAAAGCAAAACTGTTTTTGCCGTACAAACGCAAAACGAAATTTCAGCTCAAGACATTTCAAAATTAAACTGGCTTTTTGCCGACTCGAACAAGATCGAAAAATCCGCACTGACGGGTTTTTTTGTTGGTCCCCGCGCCACTATGATCACACCTTGGAGTACAAATGCTGTAGAAATCACTCAAAATATGGGTGTTCCGGGCATTATCAGAATTGAAGAATTTCATCCGGCAACGGAAAATTTTGCTGATTTTGATCCGATGCTTTTCCAAAAATTCAATGAATTAGATCAGGAAATTTTCACTATCAACATTCAGCCAGAACCAATTCTGGAAATTGATGATATTGCGACTTACAACAAAGTTGAAGGTTTAGCTTTAAGCGAAGAAGAAGTAGACTACTTAAACAATCTTGCAACAAAACTAGGAAGAAAGTTAACTGATTCTGAAATTTTCGCTTTCTCTCAAGCCAATTCAGAACACTGTCGTCACAAGATTTTCAACGGAACTTTTGTAATTGACGGTGAAGAAAAAGAAACTTCTCTTTTCAAATTAATCAAAAAAACATCTCAGGAAAATCCTAACGATATAGTGTCTGCTTACAAAGACAACGTTGCTTTTGTAAAAGGACCAAAAGTGCAGCAATTTGCACCAAAATCGGCAGACAAACCTGATTTTTACGAAATAAAAGAATTCGATTCTGTTATCTCTTTAAAAGCAGAAACACACAATTTCCCAACAACAGTTGAGCCTTTCAACGGAGCTGCAACTGGTTCTGGAGGAGAAATTCGTGATCGTTTAGCAGGAGGTCAAGGTTCATTGCCATTAGCTGGAACTGCGGTTTATATGACTTCATATTCTCGTTTGAACAATGACAGAAAATGGGAAAACGCTCTTGAAGAAAGAAAATGGTTGTACCAAACACCAATGGATATTTTAATCAAAGCTTCAAACGGAGCTTCTGATTTCGGAAATAAATTTGGTCAGCCGTTAATTACAGGTTCAGTTTTAACTTTCGAACATTCAGAAAACGACCGTAAAATTGGTTACGATAAAGTAATCATGCAAGCGGGAGGAATTGGTTACGGAAAATTAGATCAATCCATTAAAAAGAAACCACAAGAAGGTGATAAAATCGTAATTCTTGGAGGAGAAAATTATAGAATCGGAATGGGTGGTGCTGCGGTCTCTTCTGCAGATACTGGAGCTTTCGGTTCAGGAATCGAATTAAATGCCATTCAGCGTTCAAATCCTGAAATGCAAAAACGTGCTGCTAACGCCATTCGTGGTTTGGTAGAAAGTGACAATAATCCAATTGTTTCTATTCATGATCACGGAGCTGGAGGACACTTAAACTGTCTTTC
Organism: Flavobacterium sp. UBA7680; assembly: GCF_002482975.1. GTDB lineage: Bacteria > Bacteroidota > Bacteroidia > Flavobacteriales > Flavobacteriaceae > Flavobacterium. Next base: position 106,919 of record NZ_DLHA01000028.1, read on the forward strand.
TGAATTGGTAGAAGAAACTGGAGGTTTAATCGATTTAGACAAATTACCGGTTGGAGATCCAACGCTTTCTGCAAAAGAAATTATTGGTAACGAATCTCAGGAAAGAATGGGATTGGTTATTGGTCAAAAAGATATTGATACATTACAAAGAATTGCCGACAGAGAGCGTTCGCCAATGTATCAGGTTGGAGATGTAACCGGAGATCACCGTTTTACATTCGAATCTAAATCAAATGGTTCAAAACCGATGGATTATGCTTTAGAAGATTTCTTCGGAAGTTCTCCAAAAACGGTTATGACGGATAAAACTATCGACAGAAAATATGCTGCTGTTGCTTACGACAAAGCAGATTTCGAAACCTATTTAAAAGATGTTTTACGTTTAGAGGCTGTTGCTTCAAAAGACTGGTTAACAAACAAAGTGGACCGTTGTGTTGGTGGAAAAGTAGCTAAACAACAAAACGCAGGACCATTGCAATTGCCTTTGAACAATGTTGGAGTTATGGCTCTGGATTATTTAGGAAAAGAAGGAATCGCAACTTCTATTGGGCACGCTCCTATCGCTGCTTTGATTGATCCTGTTGCAGGAAGTAGAAATGCTATTGCAGAATCATTATCAAACATTGTTTGGGCACCAATTAAAGATGGTTTAAAAGGAATTTCATTATCTGCAAACTGGATGTGGGCTTGTAAAAACGAAGGTGAAGACGCTCGTTTGTATGCTGCTGTTGAAGGTTGTTCAGAATTTGCAATCGAATTAGGAATCAACATTCCGACAGGAAAAGATTCACTTTCGATGAAGCAAAAATATCCAAATGATGAAGTAATTGCACCGGGAACGGTTATTATTTCGGCTGGAGGAAACTGTATAGATATTAGAAAAGTAGTGGAACCTGTTTTACAGAAAAACGGAGATTCTATTTATTATATCAATTTGTCTCAGGATGATTTCAAATTAGGAGGTTCCTCTTTTGCACAAATTAGAAACACAATTGGAAACGAAACGTCTACAATTAAAGACGCTTCTTTCTTCAAAAATGCCTTTAATACCATTCAGGAATTAATCGGCGAAAGCCAAATACTAGCTGGACACGATATAGGAAGCGGTGGTTTAATCACAACTTTATTAGAATTGTGTTTTGCTGATGTAAATCTTGGAGCTAAAATTGATTTCAGCGCTTTCGCGGAAAAAGATTTATTGAAAATCCTTTTCGCTGAAAACATCGGAATTGTTTTCCAGGCTAAATCTGACGCAGCTGTTGAAGCTAAATTGAAAGCAAACAATATAGAGTTCTTCAAATTAGGTACAGTTCAAAGCGTACCAAGTTTGGAATTTGGAATTTACAATTTGGATATTGCGAAGTACAGAGATATTTGGTTTGAAACTTCTTATTTATTAGATCAAAAACAATCTAAAAACGGAAGAGCTCAGGCACGTTTCGAAAACTATAAAAATCAGGTTTTACAATATACTTTCCCAGCGCACTTTACAGGAAAAAAACCAGTAATCGACGCTTCAAAACCAAGACCAAAAGCGGCTATTATTCGTGAAAAAGGAAGTAATTCTGAGCGTGAAATGGCAAATGCTATGTACTTAGCAGGTTTTGATGTAAAAGACGTTCACATGACCGATTTAATTTCTGGTCGTGAAACGCTTGAAGATATTCAGTTTATTGGTGCAGTTGGTGGATTCTCTAACTCAGATGTTTTAGGTTCTGCTAAAGGTTGGGCCGGAGCTTTCTTATATAACGAAAAAGCAAAAACAGCTTTGGATAATTTCTTTAAAAGAGAAGATACTTTATCTGTTGGAATCTGTAACGGATGTCAGTTGTTTATGGAATTGGAAGTTATTAATCCAGAGCATGAAGTTCACGGAAAAATGCTTCATAACGAAAGCCAGAAACACGAAAGTATCTTTACTTCTGTAACAGTTCAGGAAAATAACTCAGTTATGTTATCGACTTTGGCCGGAAGTACTTTAGGAGTTTGGGTTTCTCACGGAGAAGGAAAATTCAATTTACCTTATGCAGAAGACCAATACAACATTGTTTCTAAATATGCTTACGAAGGATATCCAGCAAACCCTAACGGTTCTGATTATAACACGGCAATGATGTGTGATAAAACAGGAAGACATTTGGTTATGATGCCTCATATTGAGCGTTCGACTTTCCAATGGAACTGGGCGCATTATCCAAAAGACAGAAATGACGAGGTTTCGCCTTGGCACGAAGCTTTTGTTAATGCCAGAAAATGGATTGAGAAAAACTAAGAAATATATTTTTATTAAAGCGCCCGAATTTTATCGGGCGTTTTTTTTGCCACAGATTAAAAAGATTAGCACAGATTTTTTCTGCATACAGAAATCATTTTAATCCTTTTAATCTGTGGCTATAAAAAAATAATTCTTGTAATTCGTGCGATTTTTATATAATCTTAAAATGCTTTTTTTAGTCTCTAAATAAAACAAAAATACCCCGACGCTATCCCTAAATCGAGGCATTTTTTTTAGTCTTTAAATGCTGATGCAATTCCGGTTATGATATTGGCCGCTCCGAATGCAAATAGCCCTGAGGCAATTGCATTTTGGCCTGCAAAAAATTGATTTTCTGCAATTGCATTACTAAAGAATAAGCCGCCGGCTGCTCCCGCAACCAGTCCGATTCCAATTAATACAATAGTCCACCACGGTTCCGGATCCGGGGGCGGCGGAGGGCTTCTCCAAAAGCGTTTCCACCAGCCTGGATATTTGGTACCGCACCAGCCCATTGCTAAATAGAAGGCAGTTTCCATAATTATTTTGGTTGATTAGTGCCTACTCTATATGCTTTTCGGCTTACGCAATTAATTTGGATAAAAATAGAATAAGCCTAATCTAAATTATCAAGGTAATCTACTGTTTTTAAAAGGGGAAAAACACGGTATTTTTTAGTTAAATCAAATTCTTCTGTTTTAATCAAAATTTAAGTTATATTCGCTACATAAAAATCTGCCACTGATTTTTATAAACGCCGAAAAACACTTTTAAACCTATATTGAAATGAAAGCCGCACATTTATTACTTATTACGTTATTTTTTGTTGCCTCAAAATCATACTCACAAGCTGAAGTAAACGTAATTACCCACAATTCAAAAGAGCGTTATATCACGACCACTATTGGCTTTCCTGTTCAGGGAACTTACGCTCCTATTGGTTTAAAACAGCCAGTTACCATTTTAAATCCTGATGGAACAGGTACTATTCAGGCCGAAGATTTAAGCAAGCAAAAGATCAATTGGGGAATTGAATGTAATGAAGATGGAACTCCTATTTTTAAAGAAGGTTTCAACAGTAAGTCGTACACATTTTGGTACAGACCAGTTGAAGGCAACGAATGGTTCTATTCTCAATTCTCAATTCATTTTGTTAAGAAAAAAATGTTCTTAATGGGAGAAAGAGTAAAAGAATACGAAGATTATAACGTACAATAGTCTTTTAAAACATCCTCGCAAATTAAATTTTTCTTGGTTTTTGGGAATATTCGCTGTAAAAAAGAAAACGTTTTCGTAAATTTTTAATAGTGTCTATAAATTTTCCCATAAAATTCCATAAAATAAAAAATCGTACCTTATTTTTATTTAATTTGCAGTAAAATTCAATATATTAAACATGGTTTCAATCACACGACTTTTTGATTTTCCCTATTATCAACAAGAAACTTATAACCTTCCGGTTGCCCTTGCAACTAAAAAAAATGGAGTCTGGGAAAAAACATCCAGCGCAGAATATATTGCAAAAGCTAATGCCGTTTCAAGAGCATTATTGCGTATGGGCGTTCAAAAAGACGATAAAATTGCCTTAATTACTTCAAATAACAGAACCGAATGGAATGTGATGGATATTGGTATTTTGCAGACTGGTGCGCAAAATGTCCCGATTTATCCAACTATTGCTGAGGAAGATTACGAATATATTTTAAACCATAGCGGGAGTATTTATTGCTTTGTTTCTGATGATGAAGTATATCAAAAAGTACAAGCGATTAGAGCTAACGTTCCAACTTTAAAAGAGGTTTATTCTTTTAATGAAATTCCGGGTTGCAAACACTGGTCTGATTTATTATTAGCCGGAGAAGACGAAAGCAACCAAAGTGAAGTTGAAGCCAGAAAAGACAGCATAAAAACGGATGATCTGGCTACTATTATTTATACTTCTGGAACAACGGGAAGACCAAAAGGCGTTATGCTTTCGCACAACAATATTGTTTCTAATGTTTTAGACAGTGCGCCAAGAATTCCGTTTGATCCGGGAAAAAGTTCAGCTTTGAGCTTCTTGCCAATCTGCCATATTTTTGAGAGAATGATATTATACATTTATCAATATTATGGTGTTTCGGTTTATTTTGGAGAATCGATTGATAAAATCAGTGATAACTTAAAAGAGGTTCGCCCGACCGTTATTACGGCTGTTCCGAGGCTTTTAGAGAAAGTTTACGATAAAATTTATGCAAAAGGAACTGAATTAACCGGCATCAAGAAAAAATTATTTTTCTGGGCAATTGATTTAGGTTTAAAATACGAACCATACGGAGCAAATGGCTTTTGGTATGAGTTTCAATTAAAAATTGCCCGCAAACTTATTTTCAGTAAATGGAAAGAAGGTTTGGGTGGAAATTTAGATTTAATGGTTTCTGGAAGTGCTGCTTTACAGCCGCGTTTAACAAGAGTTTTTGCTGCTGCAGAAATTCCGGTTATGGAAGGTTACGGTTTATCTGAAACTTCTCCGGTAATTGCGGTTAACGATCAAAGAAACAAAGGTTTTAAAATTGGAACTGTTGGAAAAGTAATTCGCAACGTTGAAGTTAAAATTGCACAAGACGGAGAAATTCTTTGTAAAGGTCCAAACGTAATGTTGGGTTATTTTAAAGATCCTGAAAAAACAGCCGAAGCTTTACAAGACGGATATTTCCATACGGGAGATATTGGAGAAATTGACAGCGAAGGTTTCTTAAAAATTACGGATCGTAAAAAAGAAATGTTTAAAACTTCTGGCGGTAAATATGTTGCACCTCAACTTATTGAAAATGCCATGAAACAATCTCGTTTTATTGAGCAGATTATGGTTGTTGGTGAAGGTGAAAAAATGCCGGCAGCTTTTATTCAGCCAAATTTTGAATTTGTAAAAGAATGGGCCAAAATCCATAAAATCGATGTAGGAGATTCTAATGCAGAAATTGCTTCAAATGCAGACGTTATTAAACGTATTGATGAAGAAGTGGAAGGCATCAACGAGAAATTTGGACATTGGGAAAAAATCAAACGTTTTGAGCTTACTCCAGATGTTTGGTCTATTGATGGCGGACAGCTTACTCCTACTCTAAAATTAAAACGTAAAATCATTAAAGAAATCTATAAAGATCTTTACGCTAAAATCTATAATCACAATTAATCAAAATAATTTAACCAAAGAAAAAGGCTGTCTTAATAAAGACAGCCTTTTTTAATGCAGTATGAAATTCTATTTCTTTTTAAGCTTATACTTCATTACATCTTTAATCATTGATTTATTCTTTGGATTAAAAGAAATTAATTCTGAAGCAATTTCTGGTTTTGTACTAATCTTATCGGCTACAATTTCGTAGGCAATATTTTTAGTGAGTTCTTCTAAATCCTGATGCTTTTTGAACTCCTGTTTCATAACCTGCAAAAACAACTCCGAATTTTCTGTTGTAACCTCAGCATCATAAATTGAGGTGATGGCTCCGGATAATTTCTTTGTCGATTTGATATTTGCAAAATAGTTGTTCAAACAATTGGCTGCATCTTTTTTATTTTTCCAACCTGTTAAAAGTACTTCTTGTGCTTCGTCTATATTCTTGATTTTATCCTTGTAAATAAACGATGCTTTTACGTATTGTCCATTTCCTTTATATTCCTCTATTACTCTGTTATAGTATTTATCAGCTTCTGTTTTGTCTTTTAAAATCGTGTACAAATCACCAACTTTTTCATGTTGGTTAAGTTCTCTGTACAATTCGATTGCCTGTTTATAAACATGTCCTTTTTCGTAACACTCAGCAGCTTTTGGCTTATTATTTAAATATTTTAAATGAATTGCTGCCGCTTCGCTATACAATTCTCCTTTTTCAAGAACCTCTGCTGCTTTATAACGATTTTTAAGCAGTTTCATATAAATATGTGCTGCTTTAGTATAATCTTTTCTGTCTTCAAATTCCTGAGCTAGTTTTTCATAACGGCTTTGTATGCGGGCAAACCTTTCAGAATCAATTAAAGCTGAACTTCCTGATCCTGATGATCTTTGCGGTTGTGAATAACTCACAGATGAACCTGAGGAACTACTGTCTTTTACCGCCATGACAATAATTAACACAAGTGCACCTAAGATCACAACTAAAGCCACAAAAGGGTTCATACCGGTATTACTACCGCTTAAAGAAGAACAACTTCTCATGTTAAGCAAAAACATCGATACAAACGCTAACGTCAAAATAATAATAAAAGGCCCACATCCAGAATCGCTGGATTCTTTTATGGTGTTTCCACTTCCTCTTGAAAAAGAATCACCACCCACAGAACCAGAGCCAATTCCTTCAAAAGAAAACCTTCCGTCATTACCTCCTCTTGCGGTTCCTAAAGTATCTAGCGGAATAGCCATTTTTAAAGCCAATTCTGGATTTTTATCAAAGAACTCCAAAAACTTATCCATTTCTTTTTGATTTCCATTCATCAATTTCTGCAAATCAAAAGGCAATTCTTTTATCGCATCTTCTTCTGAAAATGGATTTTCAATTGCTTCTAGAATCTTTTCAGTATCTGCTTCATAACGCATTGACGAAATAAACTGCGGAATATGAACTGTTTTTGAAGGTTGTATTATGTCAATATTTCTTAAAGCCGGAGCTTCGAGTAAATTGATCCATGAAACTTCTTCTTTTAATTCAACCAAACCAATTTCTGGATGCATGAAATGATAGTTCTCTGAAAACAGATTGTGCCACTCCTCTTTTGTTAACTGAGGAGTCACAATCGTATTTTCTGGAATAAACAATTTGTTTTCTATCAATTGACAGAAATTATTTTTTCCAACAGTATATATTTTAGTCGAACGCTGATCCAAAACCAATAAGCATCCGAATAATTCGTTTGCATTAACTCCCGGAACTGGAAAAGCTTTAACCGAATGGAGCGCTAATTCGATATTCTGGATTTCCTGGAGCCAGACTTTTGGCAATGCACTTTTTATAAAAATCCCTCCTTTCGGAAACGTATTTTTAGAATTTATTCTAAGTTTAAGTTCCATGCTGTTTTACATTTTGTATAAATGGCTCCAAATATTTTTCGAGAAACTCTTTTTCTTTTATACTTTCAAGAACTGAATCTGAAATAAAATAATCATTTCCTGAATATTCACTTTCTGTCGCCATAATGGTTCTTCCGTTTATTATGAAAGGAATATAAAATGTGGGTATTCCCTCTTTACTACTTTCAAATATTAGAATTCCGTCCTTATTAGTTACTTTACTGCCATCTTTAGACTCAAAAGACAAGGTTTGTATATAACAAACTGCTCCGTTACCTTCAATCATTTTCTTTAATGTTTCTGCCACTTGTCTTGTTACGTCATTTAAAATAACACCAAATTCTCCATCTACTATAGTTTTACTCTCAGCCAAAGATTTACCTGTCTGCAGCTTTATTGTTTTAACAAGATCCAAAACTGATGTACCTCTGTTTTTCAAAATAAGATTTACTTTTTCATCAAATCGTATCGCATTTTGTCTGGCCATTGTCGAATAATAACTTTTAGAAAACTCTAAATGCGCAAGATTAAAACCGTTAATTTCGATACTATTCTCCACAATAGATAAACCTTTTAGTCTTTTTATAGTGCTGTATTTAAATCTGCTTTGCATAAAACCATTTACGAAAGCAGTACGTGTTCCAATATAAGTTAAAAAGGCTTCTTTTATCAAATCTCTGCTTTTACGCACTAATTTTAAATCATCATCAACATGCCAATACAATATACCATCCGTTAAATAAAATTCCTTGTCAAATCCATATGGAGTAATTTTCAAGCCAGCGACTTCTTCATTAGAAACCGAATTGCTTTTTAATTCCTGTGTGTTGATATTAAACAAACTAATTTCAGGAACCAAATCACAGATATAACATAACAAGAATAGTTCTCCTTTAGCATTGGTTTTTATAGCCAGCTCTCCTTTGTCAAAAGGAAGATTTGAAGCAATCTTTTTGAATCCTTTATCGAAACTGTTGCTGACAAACAAGAATAAATTTCCATTTAAATAGATATAAAAGTCTTTATCATAATAAAAGATATTTTGATAACCTCTTTCTACCGGGTACAAAATTGGAAACTCATTTAATTCTGTATCGCTTACTCTGCGAGGCAAATTCTGCTTTTCTTTTTGCCATAATTCATCTAAAGGCATTATAATATGCTGGAGCATTTTTCGGCCTTTGTTCTGGTTTTTATACACTCTGATACCTTCCATCTCCATCTCAAAAACATACTTTATCTCTGTAAAATAATTACTTATGATGTTTTGCATTCGAGTGAGTTTCAAACTGTCTTCTGAAGAAAAAAGAAACACTTCCTGATTCTTACTGCTGATTTTATTTTGCAGAAAAAATGATTCAAGTCCGTCTGAACAATCCAGTTTACCACTAAGTTTACCCAGCGCATTAATTACGTCATGAATGTTTTCTAAAGATACTTCCTTAAAATCCTGATCAAGAATAAAAACTCTGCACGCGATATCAGTCTTCGGATGTCTTCCAATGGCAATCGCCGAAGCAAAGGACAAAATCTTAGGATTTCCCCAGTTTTTTAGCGAGCTGTCGATTAACAAAATGCGTTCAAACTTATCTGACTGCGGCGGTACTTCTCTTTGAATATAAAGGGCTTCATTGTTAGCAATTCTGGACATAAAAATGTCGTCATCATAAGCAAATTCAGAAATCACCAGTTTATCAAAATCACCTTTGTTTGTCAAATCCGAAACTCCGCCCAAAGGCTGTTCACTCGGATGATTATGGTGCAGCGGAATATTTAATCCTGACCACAATCGTTTGATAAGACTTCCTACTTCAAATGTCCTGTTATCTTCTATAAGCTGATCTACAAAACTCGCAGTATCAGAGGGATTTTTTTCTTCTAAAATTTCCTCTTTCAGCTTATCATTCAAATTTTCATGCGGAAGATTTTCCATAGCATACAAAATTGACTGAACTGTTGGAAATCTTGTTTTTAGTAAAGCCAGCGTTCTAAAATCTTTTATGAAATTGGCTTCATTAAAAGGATCTTTTACGCCTGCTCTTACTAAATGATGTCTGTGCTCTTTGTATTCATCCAGAATCTTTTTTGCTTTTTCAGATGAAATCCTGTTGTGACATCCATCAAAAATGGTCTGAAACATTTTCAGCCTGTTTTCGCCGCTTTTATATTCTTCTGGCAAAGCCGAAAGTTGTCGCAAAAAACCAATACTCGCACCTAATCGAAACGAATGTTCTACGGGAAAAGATTTGGTAATTTCTATGCTTTTTGCCCAACTATCAATCCTGTCGATAGCTTCTTGGCTATCATGATTGGTAGCCGTAATAGCTAATAAAAGAGTTCCGAATGGCGGGAAATTATTTTCCGAAAGAAATTCTAAAATTTCAAAGACAAATTTCTCATAACCGATAGTCTGTCCATTCGGAATTGTGATGGTTTCAAATACACTATCCGAAGAAAATATTTGATTATCCCATTCCCAAAAATAGTCTGTGAACGATTGAAAATATCTTTGAAATTCCATTTTTATTTCATGAAAAAGTTAAGCGAAATGAACTAATTGATAGTTCTTTAATATTATTTTTCGGAATTATAGAATAACTGTTATCCTTATTCCACAGTATTAGATTTTCCTGAAAAGGATTTAATTTTTCCTGCAAAGTCTTTATTAAAACATGCCATTCCAAATCATAGCCCGAAGGCATTAAAAAACCTTCTTTAAACCAATATGTATTACCTTTTAAAGGCAATAATGGAGTTCCGATAATTAATGCTTTATTATCAATAACAATCCATCGTAATGGTTCAAGTCGAAATTTTGGTGCCGATTCTATATAAGATTTCAATTCCTCATAATCTACCAGCAAAGCATAAGCTTCTTTAGCATCTTCTGAACGTTTTAAAGTTATTTGAAGCGTATCGCTGATACCAAAAAAGTTGTGATTGAACTTTGGTAATGAAACCGACAAAGCACGCAAAATTGGTGTCCACAACAATCCAGAAGGCAGTTTTTTAGAAGGAAGTTGTTTGCCCTTCTCAAACAGCAAATTTTCCTTCAACACGTATATTTTGATATACGGAATCTGCAGGATCTCGGCTGAATTTATCTGTTCAGCCGAGAAATCCTTAATCCAGATTGTATTTGTTTCAAAAGCGATTTTGAGGTTTTCCCAATGCCGGACTGATCCTAAAAAATCTTTATGTTCTTTATTAATTTCTAAAAAATACATTTTAAATAGTTTGTAGAATTTTCTGCCACAAAGATTCTATATGTTCCTGTATATATTTTTTCTGTTCTGAATCCTTAATCCAGTCACAACGCGTTTGAATGTATCTCAGTTTATCCTTTATTACATTTTGTTCTTCAAAAGAAAGCGAATCATCCTGCCATTTTTCGGTTAGATAATTTACTTCTTTCATCACACTTTCGGCATCTGGTGTTTTATTGTACAAAGCCTGCGGATGTGCTTCTGTCGAATTATCTTTTTCAATAATTTTATTAATAATCCCTTCCAGAATTTCAATCTGTTCTTCGTTGTCCCAGATATATTTTAAAACCCAGAAATCAGATACAATTGATTCTTTTCTGCCACACATTAAGGCACTTGCCGCAATAAGGTTTTGAAGTTTAACCGCACGTCGGTCAGATACTTTAATTCCCGTATTTCGAAGACTGTGAATAATATCTACATATTCGTTTCGAGTTGCAGTTAAATCTACCTGACGGCAGAGTTTTTGCAGTTCCTGAACTTCGGCTGCAGAAATTGTCGGCACTTCCTCAACAGCAGATCCTTCCAGTTTCCATCCCGCCAGCAATACCTGATGCAGCAAATCCGGCTCTACATAATCACATTTTATACGAATTAGGAAACGGTCAAGCAAAGCATTTAGCGATTCATCTTCGGGCATAAGGTTACTTGCACCAACAAACATTAATGCGGGCAATTTTTTAGTTTCCTTACCACGACGAAAGATTTTCTCGTTAAGTGCCATCAGCAAACTATTCAAAATAGCCGAGTTGGCATTAAAAATCTCATCAAGAAATACCATCGAAGCTTCTGGCATCATTCCGTCAGTATTGGTGATCAATTCCCCTTCTTTCAACTTTCGAATATCAAAAGGTCCAAAAATTTCGTTTGGTTCGGTAAATCTGGTCAATAGATATTCAAAATTTTTATCCCCTTCAATTCCTTTAGACAATGATCTTACAATAGCACTTTTTGCCGTTCCCGGAGGCCCAAGCAAAAAGGCATTTTCCCTTGCTAGTAATCCAATCCCAAGAAGGTCGATAATTTCATCTTTACCAACAAAAGTTTCTTTAATATGTTTTAAAACGGCATTTAATTTAGCTGTAGCATTCATTAGTTTACTTCTATTTTTTATTCGTTTACTTTTTTTAAAGTTGTGACCAAAATAGTTTTTGGTAATCGCCAAATCCTATTTCTAATTGTTTTTTTATAAAATCAGGCTGTGCCCATTTTATGGATTTTCTTTGAACAACCCTGTCAATATAAAGCTGCAGCAAACAATCATTTGCTTCGATTATTTCAAAACTTACATTTTCAATATCTAATTCAGAACCAATGGCTGAATAATGAAACTGGATTAAATGTTTTTCTAAAATTTCAATAATCAAATCTTCGGGGTCTAATCTTTTTATTTCGCCAACAATCTGCGGTAAAAACCGTAGACAAAGGTCAGCCGAAATAATTGCCGAAGCATCTTGTATTTCTGCATAATCCGGCAAAAGTATATTAAGGTCATCTCTTTTATGTTCCCTGTGCAATAACAATTGTGTGGCAAGATATACCGTTTTGGCAGCCCATAAAGCAGCTTCTGCATTAAAATCGGGTGCTGTTCCCGGATATTCTAAAATTTCCTTTTCGTATTCTGTTTCAAGAAACAAAACGGCTTCTGTTTCTTCTGTTTCAGAAATTGTGATGAGCTTATCATACAAAATAACCTGTTCAATGGTTCTGAGATGATAAATAGTATCTAAAAAGGGTGTTTTTATTTTATCCATATTTTTAAATTATGCCGTTTGCATCAAATTATTATTTTATCGAAATCCAGTATTGGCATACTCTATACCGACAAATATATTATTAAATACGAGCGTTTGTCAAAATATTATTCTCGCTTTTGCAATTGTTTTGAACACAAAGATTATGTGCACTTATTGTGTTAAAATAAAAAGAGAAACCACAGCTGCAAAAACACCTGCAGTTTCCTTCTGCAGCTATCAACTATCCTTTTGATAACTGCTCTTAACAAATTAAATTCTAATTTTTAAGGCACCAATGCAAAATCTTGGCGATGTTTTTAGCATCGTCAATTCCGCGGTGATGTGTTCCTTCTAGCGGAATATTCAGCATATGTAAAGCACCGTTCATTCCAGTCGACCTTTGCAGACCAAACTTTTCGGCAAAATGTTCTTTTACATTGATATGCTCATCTCCCATTGGGTATGAAATACCAAACGATTTACATTGTTTTTTAAGCATATTCAGGTCGTATTGACCGTAACTTGCCCACGTATATAAATCGGGATTATATTCGTCGATTAGCTCATTAATGGCATCTTCAAAACTCACACCGTTTTTATCCAGTAAATCCTGAGTTATGGTGGTTAATTCCGTACAAAACGGACTCACGTGCGAACGCTGCGGCTTTATCAAAATCCCCTTGTTCTTGGTAATCTGCCCGGTTTCTGAATCTAAAACGGCTAATCCGATTTCGATAATTTCATTTTGCTGACCCTGCGGGACCGCGCCCTGCCAACATGTGGCTTCTAAATCAATGATGATAATTTTATCTGTAGTTTTCATTTCTTTAATTTTTAAATATTTTATAATTCTCTATCTCCAAAAGGAGCTTTCCAATCTTTCTTCATAATGATTGCTTTTACTTCATCATAAGAAAGTGGTTCATAATTGTGGCAGTCTACGCCAACATCAAAAGAACGTGATGTTTCATCGTCAAACAAATGACCGTGTGAGTGGCCGTATAAGTGCCATGTTCCTCTAAATGAACTTCTCCACACTTTCATGGCGTAGTGAAACAAGATTATTTTCTGTCTTCCGTTTGGTGCATCTGCATCTTCAACGCTTAACTCGTAGTAATCTTTAATCCACTCAAATCGCTTTTTATAACTTAAAGCCGATTTATCGTGATTGCCTTGTACCAGAAAAATTGAACCGTTTAACTGGTCTAAAATTTCTTTTGTTCGTTCTGGTCTTGCCAGAGAAATATCACCTAAGTGATAAACAATATCCTTCGGACTTACCTTTTCATTCCATCGTTTAATGAGCTCCGAATCCATTTCTTCTACTGTAGCAAATGGACGCTCGCTAAACTTAATTATGTTTGTATGACCAAAATGATGGTCAGACGTAAAAAATATTTTTTGATTCATTTTAATTTTAATTTTTAAACTAAAACCACCAGCGTTCCCGTTGATGGTTTTTCATTATTTCACGAAGATTTCCTTCAATTGACCAATTACGTTTCCGCTTCCTGAAATTGTGATTTCTCCAATTTTATCGGCGATTTTTTCAACGTATCCCATCTCTTTCAATTTCCACAACATTTCGTTTTCTTCCATCAGCTTTGCTGTGTTCAATAAACTTCTTGTCGAAGCGGTTTCTTCTCTTCTCATAATACTGTTGGCCTGTGCTTTTTTCTCGGCAACCAAAACCTGATTCATGATCTCTTTCATATCTCCAGGCAGGATTACGTCACGAATTCCGGCATCAGAAATCGTTAAACCTAAATCTTCTATTTTAGTGGTTACTTCTGCTAAAATAGCTTCGGCAATGGTATCTTTTTTAGCCAATAATTCGTCTAAAGTTAATCCGCCGACAAAAGCTCTTAAAGCCAGCTGCATGGCAACATACAATTGTTTTTCAAAGTCTTTATTGTCAACTAAAGCTTTCATGATATTCACAACTTGGTATCTCACAAAAAAGTTGATTCTTAATCCTGCTTTATCTTTAGTCAATAATTCTTGTCCGGAAATTTCTACTTGTTGCTGTCTCATATCGATTGTTTTAACTTCGATTGTAATCGAGTTATTCCAAAAGTAATGTGTTCCAGATTTCAATTCTTTAACGAAAGTTCCGTTCACAAACAACAAAGCTTTGTCGTTGCTTGCTACAATAAATTTTCTAACAAAGTATTTCAATTGAGTATGTTCCAATAAGTTTACCGGAATATTCTCTGTAATTTCAATTTTAGAAAGATCTGCTTTTTTGAATTCGTTTTTCACAATTCCTTTCCAGAAAGGATGTCTTCCCGGAGTCAGCGTTCCTTTAAAGTTTCCGTTTACGAAATGCAAAACAATTTCGTTATCGGCAACCTCAACAACTTCAAGCATTGAAGCCAAAACTTCATTCTGCAATAAAATGTTCAATTCAAAAGGAGCGTGAAAAATGGCATTCATATCATAGATCATCACATTTTTGTCTCCAAAAACCCAGTGTGAACCTTCTTCTAATACTTTAATTAATTTTCTGTTTTCGAAAAGCAAACCCACTTGGTATGCTTCGATTTTAATTCTTTTTATCATGTTGTTTTTTGTTTCAAGTTTTTCTTGTTTCAAGTTTCAGGTTATGAAACACGTGAAAATCTTTGTTTATTTTTTGCCACAGATTTCTCAGATTAGAATGATTCTCTTTGTTCTATGTTCTATGTTCTATGTTCTATTCTCTATCCTCTTGCTTCTATATTCTATATTCTATATTCTATTCTCTATCTTCTTTAAATAAAAAAACCTCTTTGCCTTTCTCCTCCGAAAAAAACGGATGAAGAGTTTGTAATTTGTTTACCCGAATTGTTTTCGATTGTATTTTGTAGAAATGATCCCCAAATCATCTTAACAATCAAATCGAAAAGAAAACAAGTATTTCAAAAAACATTGCTTTTCGCACTGGCTTTATCATGAGTGTGAAATTTTAGATTCAAAAATCTTAATTTCACTGACAAAGACAAATCAGCTTTTTTTCATGGTCATCTTTTAAAGAGTGATGGTCTCTTTAACATAGATTTACAGTCTATTGTTGACTTACCGCTCGTCCAACTACCCCATCGGGAGTAGTGCAGGAATCGAACCTGCGTTAACTTCTATTGCTCTAACCAGACTGAGCTATCACATTGCTGCGAATGGGAGTCGAACCCATGACCCATAGATTTTGGTGGGATAGTTTTTTGGAAAACCATCCAAAACCTCCAAACCAAGCTGCATAGAAAAACATAATTCACTTTCGCGGAAAGTTCCCTACAATGGTGCTATACAGAAACACGCAACTGGACTTGTTTGATATTTTTAATCAAAGCCAAAACTTTGATGTATTTCATTTTATAAAAGAACTTGTTTTATTTTCTGAACAAATATTCAAATTGCACTGCGCAGTAATTTTGCGCAGTGCAAAAATTTTTAGTTAATCCACTCTATTACAGTCGATAAATAGACTTGTCTAACCTCTTCAAATCGGGTTATATTGGGAATATGATTAACTTCTAATAAATATTTAGAACCGTCTTTTGCAACGATGTAATCATTTCCTATCATATCCATCTGCAAAACATTCTTGATATAAAGCGTGTCTTCTAACAAATCCTGATCGACAGGCATGAAATTGGCATTATCAGGATGGATAGATTTTAACCAATCGTCACCTTCCAGTTTTATCTGCCAATAGGTATCGCCAATCATCATAATACGAACGGCGTCACCTTCAAAATAAGGTTCAATAGTTGCGGTAAATTCGCTTTCCCATTCTCCGGTAAAACGATGTTTGTTTTCACCGCAATGCCAGTTTCCCCATTTTGCAATCGTGTCTCCGGTTGTGTTGACAGAAGCGCCTGCACTTATAAATCCGCGTGGGGCACTGAATCTTGAAAGAGATAAAGCTTTTACCAGACAAGGAATTTTAAAACGGCAGTCCAGCATTGCTGAAGCCTTTGGATAACAATCGCCATTCCAGATCGCAAGACCCGAAATAAATTCAAAATCATTGTCGTAAATTCCGTAATAGACGACTTTATCTACAGGTAACATTCCAACTCCATTCGATTTTTCCATATACAAAACCTCATCCTTAACCACAATTTTAGGTATAGACTGATGCCAGATAATATGTCCTGAATACTGGGCTTTTATAATGTCATATTCTTCCTGTTCAATTCCAACAAGGGCTATTCGGTTGTATTTTTGTTTCATCGTTTTTAATTTTAAATGTTACTTGTTTTTTACCTGTTGAGCATAATTTTTTTAACACATAGTAACATAGATTTTCTGCCTCAAAAAAGGCGTTTCACTTGTTTAAATACACAGAGTTAGCTATGTGAGAGAAATATGTTTCTCTTTTGTATTCTTTACTCTTATTTTAAATCTATGTTTCTATGTGTTGAATATTTTTTCACGAATTACATTCAATAGGTTTGTTTTTACTTTTTAAACGGCTTCGAGTTTTAGGCGTTTGATTCCGAAATCTGTTTTTCTTAATTTGCACATTCTACCGTCTGAAATGTGGTGGAAAACAATTCCTTCAATATCATTTTCTGATAAGGTTTTTTCTAAATCATCGAAATCAAGACTTACAAAATCAAGAATTTCGCTACCGTGTTTTACCAGAGTATGTTTCTCAAAACTTTCAGGGTTACCTTGAACTTTTGGTCCGCATAACTCGTATGTTCCATCTGTTTTATCTTTTAAGCGGTCAAATGCTTCGAAGAAATGTTTGTCCTCAGATTTTGAACGATCGCATTTTAACCAGTGCGGGTGATGTCCTGTAATTAAATCTGCTTCCTGACACGGAATCGCATTCGCCGGAATCGTACGTCCTTTTTTGGCGTCGAATCTTTTGTATAATTCTCCGTTGATAATGGCCGAAGATGTACCGTCAAATTTTCTCGTTGCGATTGCTTCTCCGTTTAGTACCCATGCATTTTCTGCATTAATTTTATTTACTACTCTTGCTAAGTTATTTGGGTCTTTAGCAAACAATGTGCTTATCTTTTTCATTTTTTAATGTTTAAATTAAACTTCAAATTTTTCTGCCACCAAGGCACTAAGACACTAAGTTTGTTTTCTGTTTGCGTCTTTGTGCCTTTGTGGCTATAGTACAGGAAGAGAGACTCGAACTCTCAAAAAACTGATTCTAAGTCAGTCGCGTCTACCAATTGCGCCATTCCTGCTTTTAATTACCATCAGGGTTCCAACCTGAAATTTGTGGAAATAGTAGGATTCGAACCTACTCAGTCAAAAGACAACGGTTTTACAGACCGACCTAACTCTCCAACTTTAGCGTATTTCCATTTGTCTGGGAAGCAAGATTCGAACTTGCGACCTCCCGCGTCCAAGGCGGGTAAACAACCACCGTTATCTTCCCAGTTTTTTTTTATTTTGCCACGAAGACACTAAGGCGCAAAGGTTATTTTTCTTAGCGTTTTGGCGGCTTTGCGAGAAAATTGCTTGCCAGCTCTTTTTACAATACTTTGTCAATCTCTCGCAAAGTCGCAGAGTCGCAAAGTTTTTACTTTAAGTAAATCTGCTCTGCGTGAAACAAAAAACTTTGCGCCTTAGTGCCTTTGCGGCAAACTCGCGGCTCATACGGGAGTCGAACCCGTTTCTCCCGAGAGACAGTCGGGAAGGTTAGCCAGTAACCCCAATGAGCCAGTTCCTTCTAGAGAA
The DNA here is from genome assembly GCF_002482975.1 of Flavobacterium sp. UBA7680. GTDB lineage: Bacteria > Bacteroidota > Bacteroidia > Flavobacteriales > Flavobacteriaceae > Flavobacterium. The sequence goes on from NZ_DLHA01000028.1 coordinate 124,910, forward strand.
CGAGTGATTTTGGAAGGATTCGAACCTTCGACCATCTGCTTAGAAGGCAGACGCTCTATCCAGCTGAGCTACAAAATCATTAATTTTTGGGCATAAAAAAAGCACCCGGTTAAAGGTGCTTTATAAATTCAATATGATATAACTATCCTATTGCCTGTATTGATGCACCTGTGTTGTTAAACGTCCAAGATCGAATCTCGGGTCTAGCAGTTGTGTGTTATATGTGTTGTTATGTAAAGCCATTTTGTAAGTTGTATTATATTTTGAAATTGTTGTTGTTATTTGAATTTCTGTTTTCAGATTTTCTTCGGCAAAGATAAAGTCGAAAAAATCAATTATCCAAATCATTTTTAAAATTATTTTACTGACTGTCAATTAGTTACATTTAAAATTAAAACATAGAAATCCTTGTCCGCATACTGATGCAGATTCCTTTTTGTATCAAATGACTGTCTCTCATCAGATTACTTTTCAAGATTATATTTCGCTATTTAGATTATGCATTAAACATTTGGTCAATTATTTTTTTAATTATTTTTAGTTAAGGTTTATTTTTTATCATTTTACTTGTCATGTTGAGCGAAGTCGAAGTGCTTTTTAACCGAAATCGAAATGCCTTAAAACAAAAAAAGCGTCCCGAAATAAGGACGCTTTTATATTTTATGTTGAGTTGAACTCTAAAATTTACATTTCAATTTCATAAAAATACATGATACATCCTGATATTTTAGCCGGAAGATTTCCTGCTAAGTGATCAAAATATTGTCTTACTGAAAGTATCATCTGTATTTTTTGTTTTTTTATTACGGGTGCAAATGTAAGTTATTTAATATTCATGATGTTGATGTTTTAAAATTTTTCTTGTTCTCTCATATTGTGAAAAAACTAAAATCAGCAAATTGAGATTCTCATATTTAAGTTTTTTCTTTGGTAGCCCTCCGAATACTTTCTGACCACCCCAAAGTTTCACAGGAGCAAAAAAATCAATTTTAACACCTAAACCCATATTATATTATACATGTTATGTTCTTTTTATCTTACACGAATCAAATAGATTACTGTAATATTTCTAGGCCTAGTTTCAGATCCGCCCGTAGCTGATGTAGTGTAACTGGCAGGATCCCAAGCAAAATCTGATACAGATCCCCTACCGCTAACTTGCCTTGTAGCTGAAGCTTGATAACCGTGAGTATGACTTTTGAAAATGTCATCCTGGAAATCGCCAACTTTTGTGTTATCTGGGTTACTTTGATTACTCATTACAGGATTAGTATGCAAACCTTCATTTATATCCATAACATTTGCTCCGCGTAAGAATACTCCTCTTAGGTCTGGAGTCTTAGTTATAAAATTTCCATTTGGAACAGTTCTCCCATCGCATGGCAACCAAATTTGTTCAGAAGATGATAAGTTTCTTATTTGATTAATATTTAAAAATTGATCATAAGTTACTGTAGTTGATATAATTGTACCAATTGGTGCGTCAGGAAGTTTAGGCTTAACTCTATATATTACATTGATAGTGCCTATATCATCAGTGCCTTTAATTTTATACGTTACAGAGATTGAAAAATCAACGTCTAAAGTTGATTTTGATGAAAATAAAGCAGATACACTACCTCCCTTGTTATTGATTTTTTGTTTGATCCTGAAATTCTTTCCTGTTTCTTTTTCAATCACTTTGTCAACTTGAATACCTTTTATCTTAATATTTGCAAGGCTCAAATTAGTTAATGTAATATTATATTTACCATCTCTTATTTTCTCTATATCAAGAAAAATACTTTTTTCAGCATAATCTGCTGAAGTAAAACTACAAGATATCCTTTTACATTCTAACCACGCTTTTAGTTGGTCTTTCGAATCTGATTTAAATAAATAAGCAATATCATCTATAGATATAAGCCTAGTATTTGTCCATTCTACATATTTATTATTCCAATAGTTGTATTCTTTTGACTGATTTGAATTGTATCCGAATTTAATAGGTACAGATTGTACAACAGCACTAAGGCTCATGTCATTTTGAGCTTTGTTTTTCATCTCACTTCGTTGTTCTTCGTTTGACCGAAAGTATTGATACAACCAATCCCTTAAGTTACTTTGCTTATAATATGTCGTCTTTTCTTGTAATTCGGGATCCAATACTGCGTTGCAAGATTCACAATTATTTGATTCTTTCACTAATGCTGCTTTTTCATTTTGAATTGGTATTTCAAAACTTTTAAATTGACCGTAAGCTGAAATCTTTAATATTATCAATCCAGCTATAAACAATAGATTTTTTTTCATTTTATTTCAATTTTAGTTATTTACTTTAATTAGGTATAATATCACCAAAAGAAAGAGTGATCTCATCTTTCGGTTTCAAGTGCTACTTCTGGATCTTTTATTTTTATCCAACGTTTATATTCAAATCTGCCTTCATCGGATTTGCTATATCCGTTTTTAATGCATCATTTAATTTGCTCCCCATGCTGGATAAATCAACCTTTAAAGCAAGCGAAAAATTACTTTCATAGTTAGGTGATACTACATCTTCATGTAAGCGTTCTGTTTTTTTTGTTATCTCTTCATAATTTTTACAACTTATAAATGCAATTGCAACTACAAGTATTGGATAAAGGTTAAATAGGGCTGTTTTCATGATTTCTAATGTTTTTTAGTTAAACAGTTCAAATGTATCCTGAGAACAGCATATCAATCAATTACCCTTTTGGGTGATATTTTTTTTAAACATTCTTCTTTATTTTTTTGTAAGTTTATCCACGTTAAGCTTTATTTCAAAATATCACCCAAAAGGGTAATTGTGGTCAAAATATTTATTACCCAACTTTGTAATGAAAATGTAACAACATGAAAATAAGAGTTGCCATAGTAGAAGATGATAAACATTACAGTCAGGCGCTGAAGAACATCATCGAATTTCAGGAAAACATGGAATGTGCAGCTCAGTTTTTTAATGGTAAAAGCGCATTGCAAAAATTGGAAGATCTGGAACCAGACGTAGTTTTAATGGACATAAACCTGCAGGATTTATCAGGAATTGATATCGTTTCTAAATTGACAGAAACAATGCCGGGAACAAATTTTATAATGTGTACGAGTTTCGAAAACGACGAAAAAATCTTTTCGGCTTTGCGTGCGGGCGCAAGTGGCTATCTTGTAAAAGGTGATCCTCTCGATAAAATTATTCAGGCTATTCTCGAAGCTCATAACGGAGGCGCTCCTATGAGTTTTAGTATTGCAAAACGCGTTTTACAGCATTTTCAGGAATCGAAAGTACAGGTACAAAGTTTGGCCTTACTTACCGTAACCGAAAAAGAAGTTCTTGAACTGCTGGCACAAGGACTGCTCTACAAAGAAATTGCCGATAAAAAAAATGTCACCATCGACACTATAAAAAAACACATTGGCAATATCTACAGAAAACTACAAGTAAATAATAAAATTGAAGCTATCAATAAGTTTAACACCAAAAACTAAAAATCATGAAAGAAATTGACACTATTAAAGAAAAAGCAACCTCAACTTTTTCAGAAATTTATAACAATCTCTTATGGGAGTTATCTCAAAATTTTAAAGATAAGAGTCATAATTTTGAGCCAATATCTGAATTACTAAAAAAAAGCCTCCAGAATAATTTTAGAAAATCAATTTTAGCGGCAGATGAAAAAATTAATCAAACTTATTCCATGAATAAAAAAATCGTTGATTTTATAATGAGACATGACTTTACAATGCTTCATTTGGAATTAATAGAGTTCGATGCTGCTTTTAGAAATAGTTCATTACAAAATAGAAAAGCAAGATTAGAATTTGCTTGCTATTTTGACAATAAAAAAGATAAATATCTATTAATGGATGTACAAAACGAAATATTATTAACTGATCAAGCAACTGGAAATTTTAGGTTTACAAATCTCTTTAGTAGTAGTTTACAGCCAAAGTTAGATGATTATGTAAATGAAGATTACATTCAATTAGGGAGTAAAACTTCAAACACAAAAATTATCAGCATAAAGAAAAGCGATTTTACAAAATTATTGGAAGATTTAAATTTTTCATCTGAGAATGCAAAAATATTATTTTATCCAATTATAATAAAAGACAGAGATATTCCTCTTTATCGAATTATGGATAAAGATGTCGCTAAATATAAAGATCAGTTTAGTTTATTTATGATAGCTAAAGATTCAACTGGAAAAATTCAAGAAGTTGCACATGATACTTTCTGTTTAAATCCACCTGACAATTGCTAATTTATGTTTTTAGCTTATTTATATCTTTTAACAATAGCTACTTGTCTTGTCTTTTCTATTCAAAATAGATTGGCAAGACAAAGGCATTTTTGGTTCTATTTCAGTATAGTTCTTATTATCGAAACTACTAAAATTTTTCGTTGGGGAAATTTCTCATCAAAAATTTACGCTTATGGCTCTTTAGTTTATATTTTATACTTTTTATATTATTACTTAATAATAAAAATCAATAAATTTTTAATTAGCTCCTTAGTAGCAGCCTCAACTATATTATGTTTTTATTTTATAATAAACTCTAATAAAGACTATCCAATAGCTGTTGGTGTTTTAATGAGTTTAGTATACATTATATTGTCCTTAACATGGTTCATTAATCAAATAATACATACGGATTCTATTAAAATAGCCAACAAACAAGCCTTTTGGAATAGTTTTTCTTTATTAACATGGTCAACATTTTTCTTATTCAGATTGATTCCGATGTACTGGCTTAATCTCAATGATAATGCGTTTTTAGAAGATCTAAATTTTGGGTATCAAATAATTACTATAGCATCATATTTCATTTTTCTTAGAGGTTTATTTTGTAAATTTTAAAAAAGAAAGAAATGAACAATGATATAAAACTAACTTTTATTATTGCTATTATCATAATGCTGCTCTTTGTATGCTTCATTATTATGATGGTTTTTATTTACAACAAAAAACAACTGATTCAACAGCAGGAAAACCAAATAAAAGAAAGCGAATTCCAGAACCAATTACTGCAAAAAGAATTAGAACGCCAAAAAGCCATTGAGCTCGAAAGAGAACGTATTTCGCAAGATATGCACGATGATCTGGGTGCGGGAATTTCGGCTATAAAACTTCAGGCTGAGTTTTTAAAATATAAAATGCCACAGGAAAATTATTCTAAGGATTTAGAAGCGATTATCAATACTTCTGAAGATATGAATTTAGCCATGCGGGAAATTCTTTGGAGTTTAAATTCGCAAAATGATACTATTGACAATTTTATAGAGTATACGACTTTGTATATCAAACGTTTCCTGAGCAAAACCAATATCGAATCGCAATTCAATTCGAACATTCACGAACAAGAAACCAATTTAACGGTTAAAGCCAGACGGAATCTTTTTTTAGTCGTTAAAGTATACAAACACAGCAAGGCAAACGAGGTTTTTCTTGAATTTGACCAAAATGAAGATTCTTTCAGCATTACGATTACCGATAACGGAATTGGATTATCTGAAACCACACAAAAAGGAAACGGCATGAGTAATATGTCTTTAAGAATGGAAGCTATAAACGGAACTTTTAAAATTGTTCCTGCACAAAATGGTCTTCGGTTATTATTTGTATATCCATTACAGGATTAAGTTTAAAATAAAAATAAGTCTTGCTGAAAAGTGAGAAAAAAAAGTATATTTACAAGCGCAAAAAACAACCAAAATTGTTTTTTATCAAATTGATTTTGTATTTTACGGAAAGCTATTTTTCTCAAAAAAAATAAATATCTTTGAACTATGAGCACAGAAACCAGACCCAGAAATATTGGCCGAAATATCAGCCGAATAAGAGAGCTTCGCGGCATGAAACAAGGAGCACTTGCTGATGCTATTGGCACAAGCCAGCAGACTATTTCCAGCATTGAAACCAGCGAAACTGTTGAATTCGAAAAATTGGTACAAATTGCAAAAGCACTTGGCGTGACGGTAGAAGCTATTGAAAATTTTACAGAAGAATCTGTTTTTAATTTCTTTAATAATTTTTACGATAATAGTGCCAATAATGGTCAAGGAAATGGAAACACTAATCATAATGCTTGTACTTTCAATCCTCTTGATAAAGTTGTGGAGCTTTACGAACGTTTGGTTCAGGCTGAAAAAGATAAAGTTGAATATTTAGAGAAGTTGTTGAAAGAGAAATAAGGATTTTCTTTTTCTTTTATATAAAATTGGAAAAGCGCAACCTTTTTAAAAGTTTGCGCTTTTTTGGTTTTATAAACTCTAATTTTTGACTTATAATGCTTCTATTAAAAACATAATTAATTTTTCTTTACTAATTTCTGTATTCCAAATTCTCTCTTCATTCAAATAAAAAGAAAATAACTCTTCTTGAGAATGTTCAAAAAAAATCTTTCTAAAAGAGAAAATTGGATTATCAGATTCATAACTAAAATCTAGAGAAGTTGTATTTATTTTTAATCGTACATTAAACTCTTTATACCTGTCTTTTTCAAATTGCAGATTATATAAAACATCACATGATATAATATTATCTTCCAGTTTTAAATTATAAAATGAGATATTATAATGATAATATAATAATTCAGATAATTTTAAATTAACTTCAGATCTATCTTTTAAAAAACTCCATTTTTTATAACCGTCAAATACGTACTTTAATCTATTATTAGAATCATAAAGACATCTTATTTCTTCAGGTTCAAAAGAATTTTCTTGTTTTTTGAGTTTTAATTTAAAAATAAAAGGCTCATAAATTCTTGCTTCTGTATCAGGAATAAATGGAAAAATTGATTTAAAAAAAGAATTATTAGTTTTTTCCTGACTACTGAACAGTTCTTTTTCAAACTCATCTATTGTATATGTAGTTTGATTAGAATAGTAATTTAATACTTTATTAGAATCTTCAAAATTTACAATTACAGTATTGTGATCATAACCTAATTCACTTTTAAAATTATCATAAGAAATTTTTCTGGCATACTTTAAATCCATTTCATCATTTTTAAAAACAACTCGTGTAATTTCTCTACCAAAAAGATCCTGAACTAAAATTCCTTTATAATGTCCAATTTCTAATGTCTCAATTACAGTTTCAAAAATATCATACACGAAATATCCGTTTTGATGCTTTTTATTATGATAAACAATATAATTACTTGTATAATGAAATTCGAAATCTTCTAGTTTTTCCTGATCAGAACAATAATATTCTATAAAAGAGCAGGAATTATTTTTATAGGTTTTAATTTCTTTTGTAAGCTGGTTTATTTTTACTTCTTTCTGATATTCATATACTTTATTAATTTCAACTTCTGAAATAATTTGACCAAGATGGTTTTTATAAATAATTTCTATTTCTTCTTTTGAACTTTCTGGAATTTCCGAAAAAAAGGCTTTAAAAAAGGTATTTTCTGTTCTTTTAATATAGGTATCGAATTTTAGATTTGGCATTTCCCAAACTGTATCCTCCCACATAGAATCAGACCCAAAACCACAATCATCCCTATAAGATATTGCACCAGAATCATCATATTTAAAAATGCTCAATATCTGAGATTCATAATTATTTTTGTAACAATACTTTATTAAAGAATGGGTTCTAAATTCATTACTCAAGAGATAATTAACACTCAACAATTGATCTTGATAATTGTACACTTCATTTCTTTTTTCAATTACAATTCCTTTTTCATCATACTGAATAGCTTCCCAATATGTGCAATTATTTTTGATTATAGGTTTATGATAAAAACAATATTCTATTCCGTTTTGCATTACTGCTAAAAAGTCTTCGATATTTTCTTCGTTATAGAGATAATATGTTTTTGAGGTTACTTTCCCATATTCAATTTTTTCAAATAATCGTTTCTTTTTATTGATATATAAAGTCTTATAAAAGAAAATCTCCGTGAATATATTTTCAAATGCAATTTTGTTCTTGGAATAATAATCTAAATACTCAATAAATACTTCCGGAATATTATAATCAGAATTAGGAATTGCTGGATAAAATGACTTAAAAAAACTTTTATCTATTTCTAACTGGTATTTCTCTGAAAAATTATTTGCAAAGAAAAACTCCTGAAAATTCATTTCTATATCTTCATTTGAAAAATAAGCTGATTCAAAATCTCCATTTTCAAAATAGTTTACTCTAACAACAGAATCTCTTTCAATTTTTCTTTCTAAATGTGAATATCTTGCATCAGTTTTTTGAGTTTTTGAATAAGACGATTCTTGAAAGTTTTTTAAAGCTGGAAAAGATTCTACAACTAAATTTTCTTGTATATCTTTAATTACAATACTTTGTTTATTGAGAGTTCTAAAATCATAACTTTGAAACAAATAAACAGAAAAACCTAACTTATCAAATAATTTTTGATAAAAATTTCTATTTAGAAATTGATTATTTTCTAATAGTTTTTCTTCTATTGATTCGTTTTGTTGCAAATAATAAGTAATAAAATTATTTTGCCCGTTAGATGAGATATATTCAACTTTTATTAAATCATTATCATAATAATAGTTTTTAAAATAAGATTTTACATTTTTAAGTTCTTCTTCTGAAAGAACTTTTTCATTTCTAGATCCTTTATAAATAATTCTTTCCATTTGCACTAAAATACTATAATATCTATAAAAAGCAAAGCCTTTATTTCGTAAGATTAAGTTTACAATAAAGTTAAAGCCTTTAAACCAAGTACAAACACCTGATTTAAAAGCTAGCAAATAATTTTTATAATACTTTTTTATTTTAAAATTAAAGGTGTGCAAGGACTCGAACCCGCATCCTCCTGTTTAGCAAACAGACGCTCTTCCAGTTGAGCTAACACCTTTGTATGAATGCCAAGAAGTTTTTTAAGCTTTAAACCTTTAGCCCTAAAAAAAATCAATCATCTATTTCTTCTTCTTTGGGAGCGGTTTTATTGCGGGTTGCTATTTCCCAATTTTCTTTTTGATAGGGATTATCAATTTTGTCGAGCTGAACTAAAAAACGAAGTATATTTTTCTTTGGATCATTATTTTGTATTAAAACCCTAAAACCATATCCTTCTACAGATTCGATAAATTTGTCGGTTATTGGATTTTCCTGATAGTATTCGATCATAACATTAATTTCTTCAACAAACTGAGTATTGGCAGCTAAAAAGGTTAAGAGTTTTAAAGCTGTATTTTTTCTAAATTGAATGTCTTTTAACTTATTTCTATCGACTTTGTATTCGGTATCAAAAGTTAGTGATAAGTTATCGCAGCCTCCTAAATCGGCTAAAATAAGCGTATCATTCTTTTTATATACTTCTCCAATAGTTTCGCAGTAATTATGCCAATCGATGTCGCGAACACGTTTAGTAACTTCGGGTATATCATCAAAAATTGTTTTAGATTCTAACTTTGCCAGCTTACAATCAGACAAATAGGATTCTTCGTATAGGTTTCCGTTTTTATAAACAAACGACAAAGAAGCTGTTTTTAAATTGTCGTTTGAATAAGTCCTGAAATTTTGCGTGATCTTGACTTTAAATTTATCTCCGGCAAATTCTGCTTCATCAATTATATTATAAGAAAATGGAGCATAGCCTAAAATGGTATGCTTTTCTTTATAATTAATGGCATCTTTCATGATGTAATAAACGTAGCATTGGTTTGTATTTGCGTTTCCGCCCAACATTCCGGTTGAATCTACATTTAGTACATAATCGATAATTCCGTCGTTGTTAAAATCCTGTTCTTTTATAATATCATACGAAACAGAATAAGGATCTCCATCATTTGAAAAATGTACATCGTAAGGTGCTTTTTCTGTTTGCAGATTATCATACTTATCTTTTCCAATATCTTCTAACATGACTTTTTTCAGAAAATTACTTTGCGTTTCATTCAGGATTCTGCCTTCTATTTCAGGTTCAACTGCTGCAACTTCTTTTTTATGACTTGTTTTAAGCTTTTTGGGTTTCTTTTCTTCTTTACAAGAAAACATTACTAGTAATACTGCCGAAAATAGAATTAAGCTGCTTTTTTGAATGTTCATTATTTTAAACTTTTCTGATATTTATTTTATTCCTGATTGTTCCAAATGTAATTAAACATCGAAGTTTTGAACCAAGTAATTACACGTGTTTTTTTGTCTGCGTTTTTAAAATGCCACGAAGTCACAAAGCCACGAAGTTTTTTAAGTTTTGAACCTTTGTATCTCTGTACCTTTGAGCCTAAAAAAGTAAGGTGTACGGGATTCGAACCCGCAGCTTCTTGCTTGCATGACAAGCGTTCTTCCAGTTGAACTAACACCTCTTTGTATAAATGTCAAGAAAAAAGCTTTGAACCTTTGTATCTCTGTAACTTTGAAGCTTAAAAAAAAGGTGTGCCTGGACTCGAACCTGCATCCTTCCCCCGTGGTGAGGAATACTCTTCCAATTGAGCTAACACCTTAGTGGGACATTTGGGACTCGAACCCAAAACTTCTACGGTGGTTGTAATTGTTTTTCCAATTAAACTACTATCCCATTTTTACCATTGCGAAACTTTGTAGTTTTTCAACAAGACCCCAAATATACTTTTTCCTTCTATTCCCTGAACTATGGGATCTAAAATTCTGCTGGCTCCATCTACAGAATCTAAAGGCGGAATGTAACCCTCTTCAAATTGTTTTTTCCGTAAACTTTCCTTGGCACCGGTCGAAATCCAGCCGACATCAACGCTATTCATAAAAATAGAATCATCGGCAAATTCTTTGGCAGAAGTCAGCGTCATCATATTCAATGCTGCCTTTGTCATATTGGTATGCGGATGAAAAACCGTTTTATTGGTATAACTAAAAATTCCTTCAGATGAAGTTACGTTTATTATAAAACATTCCTGAAAAGCAGAGTTGAGAAACAAGGGTTTTAATTCTTTTATTAAAAAATAAGGTGCAATTTGGTTGATTAAATTGACCTCAACCAATTCATACATGCTGATTTCTTCTAAGGTCGAATTCCAGCTTGTTTTTTCGCGATTGTCTACAGGCTGTCCAAAACGTGTTAGCTTGAGTTCTGTTTTTTCATCAGAACCGTATTCTAGAGCTTTTACTTCCTTAACAACATTGGTTTGATTAGCAATAAGATTTCCGTTTGATTTAAAATCTAACAGCAGTTTATTTTCTTTGCTAATTAAAGGCACATAATATTCATCTGGATATTTTATAGTTTGCGCAGCATTGTTGATTAAAATATCTACGCTTTGAAATTTAGATTTATAAAACGAAACAAAATCGTTTATGGCGTTTAGATTTCTAAGGTCTAAGCCGTATACAATTAGGTTTTCTTTCCAAAGTTCAAAATCATTTTCCTGACGAAACTGTTCCAGAGCGAGTGCCGGAAAACGTGTTGTAAGCACAACATTGGCATTATTACGTAATAATTTTAAGGCTGTTGCAAATCCTACTTTTACCCTTCCGCCGGTTAAAATGACATTTCTTCCTTTTAAATCTATTTTTTGAAAACGCTTTTCATAATTTTCTGTTGCGCATTCCGGGCAAAGGCGTGTGTAAAAACTATGTGCAAATTTGTATGGTTGGTTGCAGCAATAACAGTTTTTAGGCAATTTTAATGCTGTAAACTGCTGCTCATCCGGATTTTCTTTTTCGGCAAATAATGTTTCTCCGCTTAATGCTTTTGCTGCTAATTCCGCATTTAAACTTGTGTTGAGATCTTCTTTTCTTTTTGAAGTATAACTGGCACTACGCAAGTTCTTTTTTGCGTTTTTATGAATCTTAGTAATCAAACCCGAAAACAAATCATTATCAGGATTATCAAGCGGAACTTCTTTTAATGTTTTCAGAACCTTGATACAAGTTTCCCATTCTTGATCACTAAAAGCATATTTTTTATTTTCTTCCATTTTATTCTTCTAAAAAATCTTCTAAAAATCCTATGAATTTTTTCCCATCGGCAGACCAGCGCATTCCTTGTCCGTTACTTAATCTGATTTCGTATACCAAATCGTGTTTGTAATGATAAAATATATTCCACCAAGTTTTATATCCAATCATGTGATGCAATAATTTTTCGACCATAAGCCGTTTTTGATTACGGTTTCCTTTTATTTCTCCCAAAATGCTTTCGCTGACATTTTTTCTGCCCACGTGTTTTTCCCAAGCTCTTTCAGCAACAGAAATTTCATCGTTAAAAGGCGCAAAACAACTTTCAAATAAATTTATTTTTGAAGGAGGAATTCCGGTTTCGTCACATTTGCTTGCCGAAGTTAATCTTTGTCCCAAAATAAGCAAAATAATATCAAAAGGCGTTTCTTGTAAAGCTTTAATAAGACTTGATTTTATTTCATTTGAATTACTTTCGAAATCCTCCAAAACTTTTTTGAAGTAAAACATTTTATCTTGTATCGAAACTATAATTTCCTCTTTAAAAAAAGGTTTTCTAGAAACTTCTGCATTTTGATTGTAAAAGAAGATAAGGTTGGCCGCAAAGAGATACAGATTTTCGTCGATTAAAAACAAATCATATTTTGTTTTCCATTCTTTATCGAGATAAGGAATTACTTCTTTTAATTTATTAAATAATGGAATGGGATTCATATTTATTCACTGTAAATGATCGTTTCGTGGACATTTAAATCTTCTAAAATATGTTTTATCAAATTAAAATTAGCCAAGCAATTATCTAAAATCCAGGCATCAGAAGTTATGGCGATTAAATTTCTTTCGGCAATTATTTTATCTGGGTTATTTACCAGTTCTACTGTCCAGTTATAGTTGTTTATTGAAGCTATTTCTTCAATTATTTGTTTTAGTTTACCACTATTTGAAACTGGTTTATCAAATAACCAATAGGCTTTTTTAATTTGTTGCTTTACAAAGAAATCAGCAATAATTTCGATTGCCTGTGAAGTCTGTTTTACTTTTTTGTAAGTTCCGTAAACACTTGACAAATCTCTAATAAAGCCATCTAATCCTTTAAAAACATATGCATTTGACAAAATACTTTCCAGCAGAATCAATGCATTAAATCCATCGATGATAATTTCCTTTCCTGCAAGATTTTGAATTTCAATTTCTTTAGATTTCCGATCTTCGATTTGGTTTTGAGAAGCACTCATTCCCCGAACAGCCTGCTGCTGCCGTGAATTAAGACGATACCGATTTCCAACCAAAGCTAATGTCGCTTTTTCTCCATAACCTCGGCTAAGAAAATAACGCATATCTGCAACGGCTTCTTTCAATTTTAACTGGATTTTTAAAGTCCCGAATAAAACATCGTCGCTAGCTTCTTTTCCTCTATTTTTTAGATTTGTCATTTTACTAAATTATAAAACATATTGCGTTTTAAATATTAAAAAAACTTTTAGCGTTCCTAGTTGTTTCCTCCGCCACTTTATCTAAAGTAATCCCTTTAAATTGTGCAATTGTTCCGGCAACAAAAGGCAGAAAAGCAGGTTCGCATCTTCGTTCGTGGTATTTTTTCAAAAGGCTGTTTGGAGTATTTTTTGGAAGCATAAATGGTGCATCGGTTTCGATCATCATTCGGTCAAGCGGAACGTATTGAATGACTTCTTTTAAATGACTGAAACGTTTGGTATCAGAAATCGCTCCCGTAAAACCAAGATAAAATCCGTTATCGAGATAGGTTTTGGCTTCTTGCAAAGTTCCCGTAAAACAATGCACAACGGCTTTTGGCAATTGCGGTAAATAGTCTTTGGTGATATTTATAAAACTATTGAAAGCGGCTCTTTCGTGCAAAAACAAAGGTTTCTGAACTTCGATCGCCAATTCCAATTGGGCTTTATAACATTCTTCCTGTTTGTTTCTGGGCGAAAAGTCACGATCAAAATCGAGTCCGCATTCGCCAACAGAAACGACTTGTTTCTGCTTTAATAAATTCCGCAGTTTCGAAATGCTTTTTTCATCAAAAATCTTCGCATCATGCGGGTGAATTCCAGCCGTCGAATATAATATTCCCGGATATTGTTTTGCGATTTCTAATGAAGCTTCGCTGTTTCGTACGCTTGTTCCCGTTAGGATCATTTGCGATACGTCGGCGTCGATTGCGTCTTGTACAACATCGTCTATGTCGTTTTGGAATTGTTTATTGGTTAGGTTGATTCCTATGTCTATGTATGTTTTCATTTTTTTTGTTTTTGCCACGAAGGCGCTAAGACACAAAGTTTTTTATTTTTAAGGTGATGAAAATTGGAATTTGGAATTTAATCTTTGTCCATTTTCATATAAATCACCTCATTTTTAAACTCGCCCTGAATTACTTTTCCGTAAATGATTTTTGTCCAGCCATTTTCAAATCCGTGATTATTGGCGATTAGGAAACCTTTGTTTGTGTCGGTTTTTATGATTTTATGGGCGTCGATGTATCTGCCTTTTACTTTGCAGAATACGATATCGCCTATTTGGTAATTTTCGCTTTTTATAAATGTTAAGAGACTTCCGCTTTTTAATATGGGTCGCATTGAGTCTCCAAGTGCTTTCATCTTTCCATTGCCGACTGTTTCTAATTCTGTTTTCAGTCGTTCGTATTTGTTATTCATGTTTTTATTTTTACCGCGAAGGTTTTTTTTGCCACGAAGGCTCTAAGACGCAAAGTTTCTTTTTGATCTTTGGTCTGTTTTTAATCTCGCAAAGACGCAGTCCCGATACCTATCGGGAGCAAAGTTTTTTTGCCACAGATTATAAAGATTAAAAGGATTATTAAAAAAATCTGCTGAATCTGCGTGAAAAAATTCTTTGCGAACTTTGCGTAAATCTTTGTGTCCTTTGCGGTTAAAATCATCACAAAGCGTTAGACGCACTGCTGTGCGTCTCTACACTGACCACTAGTCTTCGCGGCTTCCGTCATCCGCCATTCTTACTAATTTTGGGGTAAATTTGGCTACAACATCTACTAAATCTTGCTGTGCTTCCATTACCTGATTGATATCTTTATATGCCATAGGGGCTTCGTCAAGTCCTGCTCCAATAAGTGTAACGCCATGATCTTTCAGTATGGATTTCATCTCGGTTTGTGTGATGTTTTTTATGGCCTGCGTTCTGCTCATTTGCCTTCCTGCCCCGTGTGAAGCGGAATTTATAGCGTTCTCCTCGCCTTTTCCTCTCACCAAAAATCCAGGCGCGGTCATACTTCCCGGAATGATTCCCATAACGCCTTTTCCGGCTGGGGTTGCTCCTTTTCTATGTACGATTACTTCTTCGCCATTCCAGATTTCTTTCCATGCAAAATTATGGTGGTTTTCGACTTTGGCTAAAATTGTGGCGCCCAAAGTTTTTTCCATTTTATTATGGATAATTTCGTGACAAGCCGAAGCGTAATCTCCCGCAAGATTCATCGCAAGCCAATATTCTTGTCCCAATTGTGAATTCATATCCAAGTACGCTAAGTTTCTTGCCACTTCTGGAAGTTTACATTCGTCTTTGGCAATTTTAGTATAATGTCCGGCAATTGTTGCGCCCATTCCGCGTGAACCTGAATGCGTTAACAAAGCGACATATTTTCCTTTTGGAATATTCAAAACGGCATCGTCTTTTGCAAATTCCATGATTCCGAATTCAACAAAGTGATTTCCTCCGCCAGAAGATCCTAATTGTGACCAGGCTTTATCTTTTAAATTCTTCACAAACGGATTCATATTAAATGTATCGTTTTCTAAAACCGCGTGATCTGATTTATATTGACCGTGAAATCCGTGGCCCGCTCCAAAAATAGAATTGGCAATTAATTCTCTTTTGAATTTGGCTTCGTTTTCAAAGTAAAAATCTTCCGGAATATCATAAACTGACAATGCCATTCTACATCCAATATCAACGCCAACACCATACGGAATAATGGCATTTTTTGTGGCTAAAACTCCGCCAATTGGTAATCCGTAACCTTGGTGCGCGTCTGGCATTAAAGCTCCTGCAACTGTAACAGGAAGTTTCATGGCAACTTCCATTTGTTTTCTGGCTCCGTCTTCGATATGATCTAATCCGTAAGCTGAATACGCATTTGGGTTTTCATTTAAAGCGATGAAATCTTCTGGTTTTTCATTTGATTTTTCGATTAAAGCTACGGCTAGTTTGCTGAAGATTTTATCGTCGATATAGTTTTCTGGAGTTTCTAATACGTTTTTAAAGTTTGTGATCATTTGATCGCGGTTAAATCCGTTTCTTTTGCTGTTGATTTTTAACGCAATCCCGATTATTTTTCCTTCCGGGAATCCTAATTCTAATATATCTGTACCGTTTATTTGTGTGTTCATTTGTTTTTGTTTTTTTGATAGTACAAAGGTTGTTTTGTACTGCGCGGTTATTTTGCGTAGATTTAAAATCTTAAAAGTTGTTTCTTCAAATATTCTCGCAGATTATTTCCATACATAATAATATCAGCACCACAAGCAGATATAACAGGTGAAAGATATTTATCTTCAAATACCACAAGAACGCGATAACCAGTCATTGGAATATATCCTACTATTTTTGAAACATCAAAACCTGCTTGAGTAAGTACTAATTCTGCTTCAGATTTGTTTTCATTAATATCATCGATAATCCATCTCGATTTTTCATAATCTTCCGGATATTGATGAAAAACGTTTTTCCGTTCATACTCAATATCTGTTTTGTCTTCTGGATTAATTGAAATCCACTGTGCATCTATATTGGAAAAAATTAACAGCATCTCTCTGTATTCCCAAGGAAAATCAAATCCAAACAATATCTGCAATTTATCGATTTCTTTTCTGCTTATTCCTTTTAAAAATTTAGCATTTGGTTGTATCTGAAATCCCCAGACATCATCGCTAATTTCTATTTTCTTAAACCTTTTTTCAGCTTTATATTTGATATCTTTGATTGTCATCATAAAGTAAATATTTATTTTTTTACATTAAAATTAAAGAGGTAATGTTTAGGAATGATTTAATTTTCTTTGGAACGAAGGAACCATTTCCTGACGACACTCTTTTTTTAAGAGCAATATTGTATAAGTAATAATTTAGGACTCGAACCTAATAAATCAACCAACGAAGTAGCACTTTATACACGGCATCTTATTTTTTGAAAAAGTAATAATTGATGAGAGTATTTTGAACCCTATACGAAGTAGCTCTCACACACGACATTTTTCATTTTTTAAAAGAAGTAAAAAGCAATAAGAGAATTGGACGGGGCTTTGTCTGTGCCAGAGTCGAACTGGATAACCTTGCTGATTTTACAACTTCGTTATTCCTCCCCTAAATTGGAGACGAAGTATCTCTTATTTACGACATTCTTTTTATTTTATCGGGTTATGAGCGACAAGAGACTATTTTATGCGTGTTTCCACTTACACCATCAGATTATCTGAACAGGATTCGAACCTGTAACACAATTCCCTCGAAGTAACTCTTGTCTACGACACCAATGTTTTTTTTAAACAAGACAACATTCAAAAAGAAATTTCTGCTCTAACCAGCTGAGCTACATCTCTAGTTTTTAAAATAGAGCTGATGGGAATTGAACCCACGACACGAAGTAATTCTTTTTTACGGCACTTGTTTTTTATTTTCAATGAACTTTTCCTTTTACAAAGATTCAAATACTACTACGCAATTATTTTGCGCAGTAGATTCTTTTTTACAATTCTATTCGGTTAACGTAATTCAACGCACTGTTTTTATCTTCTAAAGCATTCAAAACATCAAATACTTTATCTGACCAGCCGGCTATTAAATATACATCGTTTTTTTCGATGTTTATTGGTGACTGACCGTACCCAGCTAAATCAAACAAATACAATTTTGCATTTGGTGCGATAGTTTTGTATCGGTTCCAGGAGTTTGCAAATGAGTCTTTTGTGTAAGTATTATTCCACATTTGAACATCTGTAAACAACATTACTTTATCTACAATTTCTTTTCGGTTTATTAAGTCTTCTACAACCAAATGACCGTTTGTAGCATAACCTACTTCACCTTCGCGTTTGTAATATTCGTTAACATTGGCCAATATGCTTCGTTTTGGCATATTGATTATTTTCCAGCGGTCACCAAACATACCGCTTACCACATTTTGGCAACGACTTTGCATTAACATACCTAACATCAAACCGATATCGTAAAGCATTACTTTACTTTTTGGTGAGATTGCTTTTTGCATTGAACCCGAAACGTCACAGGCAATTACAACCGATGTATTAACATCAAAACCTTTTATGTTTTGTGAACTCGCCATAACGGCATCTTCCAAAGCATCTAAAACCATTGAAGTGTATTTGAAATTCAAATCTTTCACTTCACGATACGCTGCTAAGAATCGGAATGGCAATTGTTTTGAGTTTGCGACCGCTTTTTCGTTAGAAAGGTAATCGCATACTTTCAACATATGAGAACCTGAAACATTCGCTTCTAAGATATTTCGTAAGTTACGTAACAAAGCCATGTAACCTATTTTACCGCTATCGATTAATTCCTCCCATTTTTGTTTGAATGCTTTTTGTTTTTCAATGTGGTTGTAAAATTTTACTTGACCTAATTGCGACAACTCTGTTTCCCATGTATATGGCGTTTGCAAAGTGTTGTTTACCAATTTATCAAAGATTAATTGCTGCGCTTCATCTTTTGCTTTTGGATGAACCAAAAACAAAGCATCTTTTAATTTTACAGCACCATCACGATTGTATTTTGCGAATTGGTATTCGTCAAATTTGTTGAACGAAACGGCTAAACCTTTTTGTATTTGTTTTGATAAACGGTTTAATTTTTTAACGCCATTTCGTTCGTTTGCCATTTGATAGTAAGCCAATAATTCTGTTATTTCGTCTGCACGTTGTATAACATGTGTGATCATTTTACTGATCAATGAATCGCCAGAATATATCTTGGCTAATTCTACTACCAAAACTAATGGTACAGAACGCATATGCATTTCGTTACGGGCATAAACAGCCAATTTTGCTACAAATATCGGATTGCTTTTTTTGATTAAGCTTTGTATTCTTTGTAAACGAGTTGTGTATTTTTCGTAAAATGAAGCGTTTAAGCTTGTTGTTACAACTGCTGCATACAATTCGTATTCTGATGTTAAAGAAAAAGCTGGTGCATTTTCGTGATTAACTATATTGTTTTTATTGTTTTTCTCTTTTGCTAAAAAATTGAATTTCATAATTTCTGGTTTTTAAAATTAGACAATGGTTATTGTTTTATTTCCTGAGCAAAGATTTCAGAACTACTGCGCAATTATTTTGCGTAGTGAAAAAAGAATTTTAAATTTGAGTAAAAAACAACATGAATTTAGAGAAAATCTATTCTGAATTACTTTTGAATATTGGCTTTTCAGCAAATGAAATTCAGAAAAACTGGAAGGATTTAGAAAAGGCATACTTAGCAAAATCAAGGCATTACCATAACTTGACTCATATTTCGGCAATGATTGAGAGTTTTGAAACCTATCGTGATAAACTTCAAAACCCTGATGAAATATTATTTTCTATTTTTTATCATGATTTTGTTTATTCGGCTTCTAAAAAAGATAACGAACTCAAAAGTGCCGAATATGCTTTGGCAATTTTACCTGAAAATGTCAACTTAAATAAGCAATTAGTTTTTGATACTATTTGTGCTACGCAGCAACATCAGCATAATAATATTGAGGATATTAACTGGCTAATTGATTTTGATTTGAAAATTCTTGCTCGAGATTGGGAAGAGTATAAAATCTATTTCGAACAAATCAGAAAAGAATATCGCATTTATCCTAATTTTCTATACAAACCTGGACGCGCAAAAGCGTTGAAACATTTTCTGGAAAACGAATTTATTTTTCAAACCGATGCGTTTCGGAATTTATATGAAGAGAAAGCGAGGATTAATATTGAAAAAGAGATTTTATTATTAACGTAAATGCGTGAGGGATGGGAACGGCATCCTTTTGTGGCGGGGTTCGCCACAAAAGATATAGTGGACAGCCCGACCCGGAGGGACACGCCCAAAAAATACAACGCGAAATTAATCTAGCAAAGTTGCAGAGTCGATAAGTTTTTGTTTCACGCAGATCATGCAGATTTAAGCAGATTTTTTAAATCATTTTAATCTTTTAATCTGTGGCTAAAAAAAACTTAGCTCCCTAGTAACTTTTTGACAAAACAACACAATATGTCACAAAACAAAAACGCCTTAATCCGGTACAAAACAATCGACAAATGTCTGCAGAATAAATACCGGCAATGGACTTTAGAAGATTTAATCGAATGTTGCTCTGAAGCTTTGTTTGAATATGAAGGCCGTGAAAATCCTATAAGCAAGCGAACTATTCAAATGGACATTCAATTAATGCGAAGTGAAAAGCTGGGTTACAATGCTCCAATTGTTGTTTACGATAAAAAGTTTTATAAATACGAAGACGAAGATTTCACGATAACCGATATTCCGCTGACGGAAACTGATATGAATGTTTTGACCGAAACGGTTTCGATGTTAAAACAATTTAAGGATTTCTCTCTATTTAATGATGTATCCGATATTTTGCAGCGTTTGGAAGATAAAATCTACGCCGAAAAGTCGCATACAAAACCTGTAATCTATTTAGATAAAAATGAGAATCTAAAAGGTTTGCATTATTTAGATGAAATTTATCAGGCAATTATAAAAAAGATGGTTCTGATTATTACCTATAAATCTTTTAAATCGAGAGAAGAAACTAAATTTCATTTTCATCCTTTTATATTAAAGGAATTCAACAACCGCTGGTTTTTAATCGGAAAGAAAAAAGCATCACAGCCAATTACAAATTTAGCTTTGGACAGAATAATTTCTATTGATTACGATTTTAATCTTCCTTATTTAGAAGAAGATTTTGATGCAGATAATTATTATAGGGATATAATTGGAGTTACAGTCAATTCAGGATTAAAAGCAAGAAGAATTGAATTGTGGGTCGATGCTTCGAATGCCCCGTACGTCCTCACAAAACCTTTGCATACTTCTCAGCGTGTGATTAAAGAAAATGAAGATGGAAGCATTATTGTGCATTTGTTTATAATACCGAATTATGAAATGGAAAGGCTCTTTCTGGGTTTTGGAAGCTGTGTTGAAATTTTAAGACCCGAAGGCCTCAGAAATCGTATAAAAAAGATTTTTCAGGATGCAATTTCAAGATACGAGCCTGAAAATTCTATTGAATTAAATTCATAATTTTTTGAAGAATGAAGAATTAAAGCCGATTTTAAAATTAAAAAAAGATTTTGACCATACAAAAAATGTTAAAATCCAAAAAAAGAATAGTATATTTCACTCTAAATAAACCACCAAACCACTCTAAATCAGTGGGATTTTTTAACTAACCAAAAAATTATTAAAAAATTATATGCATGCATAGTATTTTTTAATTATATTTGAAATCGATATAGTTACCTATGAAAGACAAAACAATAGATTATATTTTGAGAGCTACATGGCAGGCTGTTTCAAGAATGTATAATGAAGAGGCTGCAAAGTACGATGCTACCATGGCAACAGGATTTGCTCTTTTGAGTATGGACAAGGAAGAAGGAACTCCATCAACCGCTTTAGGCCCTAGAATGGGTATGGAAGCAACCAGCTTAACGAGAACACTTAAATCTATGGAAGAAAAAGGTTTAATTGTTCGCAAAAAGAACCCAAGTGACGGGCGAGGTGTTTTAATCTACCTGACCGACTTTGGAAAAGAAAAAAGAGATTTATCTAAAAATACAGTTCTGAAATTTAATGAAACGGTTAGAAAACATGTATCAGACGAAAAACTGAAACATTTTATCGAAGTTTCTGAAATCATAAATGAATTAATTCAGGATAAAAATATTTTCAATCACACGAACGCCAGCGATCTGGCGAAGCAAACAGAAAACTCAGAAAATGAATAATCTTTTTTAAGAGAAATTCAAATTCTACCCAAAAAAACAAATTTTACAAATATGAAACGCACAATTAAAAAAGTTGCTGTAATTGGATCCGGAATTATGGGTTCAGGTATAGCTTGTCATTTTGCTAACATTGGTGTTGAAGTTTTACTTCTGGACATCGTACCTCGCGAACTGACTGAAGCTGAAGCTAAAAAAGGATTAACACTTGAAAGTAAAGCCGTTCGCAACCGTGTGGTAAACGAACATTTGGCGAATTCATTAAAATCAAAACCCTCTCCTATCTACAGCCAAAAATTCGCAAACCGAATCACGACTGGAAATACGACAGATGATATGGCAAAAATTGCTAATGTTGAATGGATTATCGAGGTTGTTGTGGAGCGTTTAGACATTAAGAAATTAGTTTTTGAACAAATCGAGAAATTCCGTAAACCGGGAACTTTAGTTACTTCTAACACTTCTGGTATTCCAATTCACTTTATGAGTGAAGGAAGAAGCGAAGATTTTCAACAACACTTCTGCGGAACTCACTTTTTTAACCCTGCGCGTTACTTAAAATTATTTGAAATTATTCCTGGTCCAAAAACTTCAACTGAAGTGTTGGATTTCTTAAACGAATACGGATCTAAATTCTTAGGAAAAACTTCGGTTGTTGCTAAAGATACTCCGGCGTTTATTGGAAACAGAATTGGTATTTACGGAATCCAGAGTTTATTCCACTTGGTAAAAGAAATGGGATTAACAATTGAAGAAGTTGATAAATTGACAGGGCCAGTAATTGGTCGTCCAAAATCGGCTACTTTCCGTACAGTTGACGTTGTTGGTTTGGATACTTTGGTACACGTTGCCAATGGTATTTACGAAAACTGCCCGAACGACGAACAACACGAATTGTTCAAACTTCCTGATTTCATCAACAAAATGATGGAAAATAATTGGTTAGGAAGTAAAACCGGACAAGGTTTTTATAAAAAAGTAGATAAAGACATTCTTTCTTTAGACTTAGATACATTAGAATACCGCGCTGCAAAAAAAGCAAATTTTGCTACGCTTGAACTAACAAAAACTATCGATAAACCTATCAATCGTTTTAAAGTTCTAGTTAAAGGAACAGACAAAGCGGGAGAATTCTACCGTAAGAGTTTCGCTGGAATGTTTGCTTATGTATCAAACAGAGTTCCTGAAATCTCAGACGAATTATACAAAATTGACGATGCCATGAAAGCTGGTTTTGGATGGGAAAATGGCCCATTCGAAATCTGGGATGCAATTGGTGTTGCTAAAGGAATTGAAATCATGAAAGCAGAAGGTTTAGAGCCTGCTGTATGGGTTACTGAAATGCTGGCTTCTGGAAGCGAAAGTTTCTACTCTGTAAAAGAAGGAGCAACTTATTTCTATAACATTCCAACAAAATCACAAGTAAAAGTTCCTGGACAAGATTCATTTATTATTCTGAACAACATTCGCGAAAGCAAAAAAGTTTGGAGCAATAGTGGTGCAATCATTCAGGATTTAGGAGACGGAATTTTGAATTTAGAATTCCAATCTAAAATGAATACAATTGGTGGCGATGTACTTGCTGCTATCAACAAGGCAATTGACTTATCTGAAAAAGAATATCAAGGTTTAGTTATTGGTAACCAAGCAGCGAATTTCTCTGTTGGGGCTAATATCGGAATGATTTTCATGATGGCGGTTGAGCAGGAATACGACGAATTGAACATGGCAATTAAATTGTTCCAAGATACAATGATGCGCGTTCGTTACTCTTCTATTCCAGTTGTAGTTGCGCCTCACGGAATGACTTTTGGTGGTGGATGCGAAATGAGTTTGCATGCTGATAAAGTGGTTGCTGCTGCTGAAACTTACATGGGATTAGTTGAATTTGGTGTTGGTGTACTTCCTGGTGGAGGTGGATCTAAAGAAATGGCTTTGAGAGCTTCAGATTTATTCCGCAAAAACGATGTGGAATTGAACGTTCTTCAAGAGTATTTCTTAACAATCGCAATGGCTAAAGTTTCGACTTCTGGTTATGAAGCTTTTGACACTGGACTTCTTCAACATGGAAAAGATGTTATCGTAGTAAACAAAGATCGTCAGATCGCTGAAGCTAAAAAACATGCATTGTTAATGGCTGAAGCGGGTTATACACAACCAATAAGAAGAACGGATGTGAAAGTATTAGGAAAACAAGCTCTTGGAATGTTCTTAGTTGGAACGGACCAAATGGAAGCTGGAAAATACATTTCTGAGCACGACAAGAAAATTGCTAACAAACTGGCTTACGTAATGGCTGGTGGTGATTTATCTGAAGCTACTTTAGTATCTGAACAATATTTATTAGATATCGAACGTGAAGCTTTCTTGAGTTTATGTACAGAAAGAAAAACTCTAGAGCGTATTCAATATATGTTAACTAAAGGAAAACCACTTAGAAATTAGAAAATAGAACAAAGAGAATAGAATATAGATTTAAGACTTAATAAAGTCTATTTTCTATACTCTATCTTCTATACTCTTAAAAACAAAAACAAATGAAAACAGCATATATAGTAAAAGCATATAGAACAGCAGTTGGAAAAGCTCCAAAAGGTGTTTTTAGATTTAAAAGACCTGATGAATTAGCTGCAGAAACCATTCAGTTTATGATGGACGAACTGCCTGATTTTGACAAAAAACGCATCGATGACGTTATGGTAGGAAATGCCATGCCGGAAGCAGAACAAGGTCTAAATGTTGGGCGTTTAATCTCTTTAATGGGATTAAAAGTAGAAGACGTTCCTGGTGTAACTGTAAACCGTTACTGCGCATCTGGACTGGAAACTATCGGAATGGCGACGGCTAAAATCCAATCAGGAATGGCAGATTGTATCATCGCTGGTGGTGCAGAAAGTATGAGTTTTATTCCGATGGGAGGTTACAAACCAACTCCAGATTATAAAGTTGCCGCTGCAGGTCACGAAGATTACTATTGGGGAATGGGTTTAACTGCTGAAGCGGTTGCCAACCAATACAAAATCTCTAGAGAAGATCAGGATGAGTTTGCTTACAACTCTCACATGAAAGCGTTAAAAGCACAGGCTGAAGGAAAATTTGATAAACAAATCGTTCCAATTACTGTTGAGCAGACTTTCATTAATGAAAATGGTAAAAAAGAAACTAAATCATACGTTGTAAAACAAGACGAAGGTCCAAGAGCTGGGACTTCTGTTGCTGCTTTAGCGGGTTTAAAACCTGTTTTTGCTGCTGACGGAAGTGTAACTGCTGGTAACTCTTCTCAAATGAGTGACGGTGCTGCTTTTGTTTTAATTATGAGCGAAGAAATGGTTAAAGAATTAAATCTTGAACCAATCGCCAGATTAGTAAACTTTGCTTCTTCTGGTGTTGAGCCAAGAATCATGGGTATTGGTCCTGTAAAAGCAATTCCGAAAGCTTTGAAACAAGCGGGATTAACTTTAAACGATATCGAATTAATTGAATTAAACGAGGCTTTTGCTTCACAAGCTTTAGCAGTAACTCGCGAATTAAATATAGATCCAGAAATCGTAAACGTAAACGGTGGAGCTATCTCTTTAGGACACCCTCTAGGTTGTACAGGAGCTAAACTTTCTGTTCAATTATTCGACGAAATGAAGCGCAGAGGAAACAAATACGGAATCGTTTCGATGTGTGTAGGAACTGGACAAGGTTCTGCTGGGATTTACGAGGTATTGTAAAGAAGAAAATAGAATATAGAGAATAGAATATAGATTTTTAGAATGCGACATAATTATAAGAACTTGAAGATTTGGCAGATTGGAATCTCAATTGCTAATGAAATTTCAGATTTATTAGTAGAGTTTCCAAAACATGAAAGATATGATTTAAGTTCTCAAATAAGCAGATGTTCTGTTTCAATGCCTAGTAATATTGCTGAAGGTTCTTCAAGAACTGATAAATCTTTCAGTCATTTTTTAGACATTTCTCTAGGTTCTTCATTTGAACTAATCACGCAATTAATAATTGCTACGCATAGAAAGTATATAAACGAAAAACAATTTAACCAATTAGAAATTAAAATAGAAGAATTTCAAAGAATGACAATGGGCTTCCAAAACGGACTAAAATAAGTTCAGTCAAAAGTCTATTCCTATATTCTATTTTCTTTTCTCTCAAAAAAAATAAAAATGGCAGATACAATCGAAAAAAACGTAACCCGTGGTGGTCAGTTTTTAGTTAAAGAAACAAAGAGCGAAGATATCTTTACACCAGAAGATTTCTCTGAAGAGCAGTTAATGATGCGTGACTCTGTAAAAGAGTTCGTTGATAAAGAATTATGGGCGCATAAAGATCGTTTTGAGAAAAAAGATTACGCTTATACAGAATCATCTATGCGTAAAGCTGGTGAACTTGGACTTCTTGGAGTTGCAGTTCCGGAAGAATACGGTGGATTAGGAATGGGATTTGTTTCGACAATGTTGGTTTGTGACTATATTTCTGGAGCAACAGGTTCGTTTTCAACTGCTTTTGGTGCACATACAGGAATTGGAACTATGCCAATTACACTTTATGGTACTGAAGAACAAAAGAAAAAATACGTTCCGAAATTAGCTTCTGGAGAATGGTTTGGAGCTTATTGCTTAACTGAACCAGGCGCAGGATCTGATGCTAACTCAGGAAAAACAAAAGCGGTTTTATCTGAAGACGGAACTCATTATTTAATTACAGGTCAAAAAATGTGGATTTCGAATGCAGGTTTCTGCAGCGTTTTCATCGTTTTTGCTCGTATTGGTGATGATAAAAATATTACAGGTTTCATCGTAGAAAACGATCCTTCAAACGGAATTTCTATGAATGAAGAAGAACATAAATTAGGAATCCGTGCTTCTTCTACTCGTCAGGTTTTCTTCAACGATACAAAAGTTCCAGTTGAAAACATGTTATCTGAAAGAGGAAACGGTTTCAAAATTGCTATGAATGCTTTAAATGTTGGTCGTATTAAATTGGCAGCTGCTTGTCTTGATGCTCAAAGAAGAGTAACTTCTGGAGCAGTAAAATATGCTAACGAAAGAATTCAGTTCAATACTTCTATTTCATCTTTTGGAGCTATTCGTTCTAAATTAGCTGAAATGGCGACTAGCGCTTACGCTGGAGAAAGTGCTTCTTACCGTGCTGCAAAAGACATCGAAGACAGAATCGCTGCTCGTGAAGCAGAAGGAACAAGTCATCAGGAAGCAGAATTGAAAGGTGTTGAAGAATATGCTATCGAGTGTTCTATCTTGAAAGTAGCCGTTTCTGAAGACGTTCAAAATTGTGCTGATGAAGGAATTCAGGTTTTTGGTGGAATGGGATTCTCTGAAGACACTCCAATGGAGAGTGCCTGGAGAGATGCTCGTATCGCTAGAATTTATGAAGGAACAAACGAAATCAACAGAATGCTTTCTGTAGGTATGTTGATCAAAAAAGCAATGAAAGGTCACGTTGATTTACTTGGACCAGCAATGAAAGTTCAGGAAGAATTAATGGGAATTCCATCTTTTGATACTCCGGATTTCTCTGAATTATTTGCAGAAGAAAAAGTAATCGTGGCTAACTTGAAAAAAGTTTTCTTAATGGTTGCCGGAAGTGCTGTTCAAAAATATGGTCCGGATTTAGATTCTCACCAACAATTATTGATGGCGGCTGCTGATATCTTGATCGAAATCTACATGGCTGAAAGTACAATTCTTAGAACTGAGAAATTAGCTAAAAGAGAAGGTGAAGATAAAGTAAAAGAGCAAATCGCTATGGCAAAATTATACTTGTACAAAGCGGTAGATATCGTAAACTTAAGAGGAAAAGAAGGAATTGCTTCTTTCTCTGAAGGTGACGAACAACGTATGATGTTAATGGGATTAAAACGTTTTACAAAATACACCAACTTGCCAAATGTTGTGGCATTAAGAGAAACAATTGCCTCTAAATTAGTAGCAGAAAATTCATACTGCTTCTAATTCAAAAATAGTTTTTAGCTTTTAATTTGTTTAAACCCGCACAAGTCCGAAACTGTGCGGGTTTATTTTTTTTATTTTTTTTGAACCATATAAGTTTTTTGTAGAGACGCACAGCAGTGCGTCTACGTTACGTTAGAAGCACAGCAGTGCGTCTAACTATGTTTTTTTTTGTTTTGCTACAGATTACAGGATTTTCACAGATTTTTTTAATCATTTTAATCCTGTAATCTGTGGCATTTTTTGTAGAGGCGCACAGCAGTGCGTCTAACATGACGTAGACGCACTGCTGTGCGCCTCTACGGAATATTGGAACGAATAAAATTAAATCCACTCTAAAATGAACTTATATCACTTATATGGTTTCAGCCAATTTCACAAATCTTTATTAAAATTGAGGTTATGTTACAGGATTGATAGCAAAATTTAAATTCTAATGTTTTATATTTAGCGTTTTAAATCTTCAAAAAACATAAAATGAAACAAATTAGCCTAATTGCCCTTTTATTTATCTGCCTTATATCCACAAACATTTTTGCGCAGAAGAATAAGAAATTAGATATCATCGCTTATTATACTGGTGATTCTAAACTAATTGACGAGTATGAAGTCAATAAACTAGATCAAATTATCTTTAGTTTTTGTCATTTAAAAGATGGAAAACTGAGTGTAGATTCTCCTAAAGATTCTATTACCATAAAACATTTGGTTTCTCTAAAAGCTAAAAATCCACAATTAAAAATCGTTTTATCTCTTGGCGGATGGGGTGGCTGCGAACCATGTTCTGATGCATTTTCAACTGCTGATGGGCGTTTGAAATTCGCAAAATCAGTAAAAGAAGTAAGCGATTACTTTAAAGTTGACGGTTTAGATTTAGACTGGGAATATCCAGCAATAGAAGGACTTCCAGGGCATTTATACCAAGCTGTTGACAAACCAAATTTTACCGAATTGCTTAAAATTCTCCGTTCAACTTTAGGTAAAAAATACGAGTTGAGTTTTGCTGCCGGAGGTTTTCAAAAATATCTTGATGAATCGATTGATTGGAAAGCTGTATCTCCATTAGTAAACCGTATTAATATTATGAGTTACGATTTAGTGAATGGATATTCTAAAATTACGGGACATCACACGCCATTATACAGCACAAATCCAAAAGAAGAATCTACAGACAGAGCGGTTGAGTTTTTATTGAAAGCTGGAGTTCCTGCTGAAAAATTAGTAATTGGAGGTGCATTTTATACCAGACAATGGAAAAATGTAGAAAATATCAACAACGGATTGTATCAGGCAGGAGAGCATTTTCAAGGTGCTGACTTTAAAAACTATGCTACAACTTATACAGAAGCTAACGGCTGGAAATATTTCTGGGATGATAAAGCAAAAGCTCCATACTGGTATAATGAAGGCACAAAAACTTTTGCAACTTCAGACGATATTAAATCTATTAAAGCAAAAACAGAATATGTAAAGTCTAAAAAATTAGGCGGAATCATGTTTTGGGAATTGACTTTAGACAGTTTCCGTGACGGAATGGTTAATGCGATTTATGAAGTTAAAACAACTAAATAAATTTCATTAAAACAAATAAAAAACGGCATTTATTTTTTAAGTAACTGCCGTTTTATTTTATAAAGATGTTTTTATTGGATTTTGGATTTGTCTAATTCTCCAATAAACGGAATCGATTCTAAAATTTCTGCTCTAATTATTGTCTGCAAATAAACTTCTAACTGAATAAATTTGGCGGCATTTATTGCTCCAACTGCTTTCTTTACCTGTCCGTATGTTTTAGAGTATAGTTTTTCATAAGCCAGATGATTTTTTAAAGTTCCTTTTGCTAATTCATCTGCCTTTGCATCTGTAAGCGTTGCATAGTTTTGTGCATAATCATTTATTAATTGAAATTTTGCCTGCCCGAGATTTTTTCGCTCTGTTTCATAATTATCATACACTTTTGTAAAAGCTGCAGATTGAGCATCTGATAAATTCATATACTGCTTTACTAAATCGGCTTTAGATTTTCCGTAAACACTTTGTAAAACATCAACATCTTCTTTAAATGAAGATTGTGCATAAGATGAAAACATGGCAATTGCCATAATAAAAATAAGACTTAATTTTTTCATAGTATTGATTTTTAAATTTGTTTCTAAATAATTATGCATTCTATAATATTCTAATTGTAAACACTTTAATTAAAAGAACGAGTATTGATAAGCCAGAGATAAAGCATAATAATTCAACCCATTGTTGGTATAAGCACCAATATGATATTGAAACTTAACAGACTGTCCTTTTGCAACTGGTGCTGAAAATGTTCCTCCTACCCGCCAGTTATCAATTTCACTATCATCAGAAACTCCATCAGTTATCGTCTTTCCGCCAAAAAACCAATTGGTATTAAAACCAATCCACATATGATTTTTAAAATAATAACTTGCGTGTGCCTGTAAACTATAAGTAGGTTTCTGCTCTAACTTCTTTCCTAAAAAATCATTATTATCTGTATAAAACCAAATTCCTCCATAAGCTTCTGCATAAACATGTGCAAAACGCTTTGATACTCCAATTTCCGGTTTAAAAGCCCAACGGTTCGTTCCAATATTTACTTGTTTATCATCATAATATTTTCCCGTTGGAACTGAAGTAACTAAGCTGACTCCCAAAATAGTTTTCTGTTCAAAGTCTTTAAATTCAGATTTATCAAGTGCGGGAGAACCAAGAAGGTTAATTCCAAAACGTATTTTCATATCAGCAAAACCAGTTCGTGAACCAGTTAACACATCTCCATTTGTTCGGGTTTGTGAACCATCCATAAAAGTATAAGGAACAGAAACCTGAACACGAGCCAGTTTATTTGACAGCCCAAAAGTTCTAATATAATTTACTGCTGCATTATGGCTATGAAGCGTAAAATCAGTAATTGGTAAAGATGGATCTGTTAACACATTTCCGTTTGTAAAAACATATCCTATCGCGACAACATTAAGATTTTTAGCGACATTGGCATATACTCTGGGTTCGAGATCCTGACTAAACATCTCTAAGCTAAATAAAAAAACTAACGGTAAAAGATGATAAAATTTAGGCATATATTTAAGTATGTATTACACAAATCTATTAAACCCTTCTTTTTATATTTTTATCTATTCGGTTCTTGGTGCGCTTATTTCTCCATCATAGGAAATTGGACCTCTATTATTACTGGTGACAGAAAGTGTAGCTCCTCCATCAAAAAAAATAGTAAATATTAAATCATAAACATCGTCTTTGCCTTTTACAGTGGCTCTTACACTATAATTTTTAGACTTCTTCCCTATTTTAATATTTTCCGGTTTTCCTTCAAATTTAATTCCGCCGTCACTTCCGTAACCCACATTATATCCGCGGCCAAAAAAAGGAAGATCGCAGGTTGTTTTTTCAGCATTAAACTTCAAAAAATAAGTATTGTAATCTAAAATAATAAGCCGTCCGCCTTGTGGTGTTACTTTTTGGGCTTCAAAAACAAAATTTTTAGAATCGATTAAAGCTTCGGTATCTTTTTGCTTTTGTAATTCTTTTTCGGCTTTTAGTTCTTTTTTGCTTTTTTGCTGTGCAAATACAGAAAAATTCAAAAAGCCAAACAATACTAATAAAAGGAATAATTTAGTTTTCATCTCACATCATTTTAAGTAAAACAAGTCGTTTACTTTTTCGTAAATCTCATCATTGCAATATCTCCTGAAATTAAATTCAGCGTTTTTCCATCATCCGTAATATCATACGATGTAATTTTTTGAAGCGTACTCATATACGTTTGTTCGCCTTGCTGTCCGTCAACACACATCATCTTAGTAACTGCCATTGGCTGCGTAAAGTCAATTTTATTGCCGTTTACAACCAATTTTCCTGTGTAGGAATTACAACTATTGCTTCCAGAAACCTGATTATCTTTTGTATTGAAGGTAATAGTCGGTTTTTTATTCGGATACAAACCCTCAAAAGTAATTCGTGGTCCGGTAATATAATTGAGTTCCCAGGTTCCGTCGAGTTTTGCGGCCGAATCTGTTTTTTGACACTTACAGGAAAATAAAAACGAAGTAATAAAAACGAGGATAAAAATCTTTTTCATCATAACATTAAGTATTAAATATGAACGAATTAGAAAAATTTAGTTTCAGAAAATTTTCGTTAAAACTATTACGAATTTAAACAATATTTTTCGTTTTTGCGCTCAATCGATCTTAAATTACGACCTATAGTTTGACTTTTTTTTAACTTTTAGAGTCAAATTATTCCGTTATTTTATGTTAAATTTACTTAATCTTTAATTTAAAATGCCCATATATATGAAAAAACTGATCGTATCATTCGCTATAATTACAGCTTTATTCATTGGCTGTAAGACCAATACAAAATCAAATGATGCCAAAACTTTGACTGTAGCATTAGAACCAAAAAGCGGTAGTAACGTAAGCGGAACTGCTACTTTTACGGAGAAAGATGGCAAAGTAACTTTTACTGCAAAAGTTTCTGGTTTACAGCCTGGAGTTCACGCAATACATATTCACGAAAAAGCAGATTGTACTGCTGCCGACGGAAGTTCTGCCGGCGGACACTGGAACCCGACTTTTAAAAAACACGGAAAATGGGGAGTTGGAGAATATCATAAAGGTGATATTGGAAACTTTACCGCTGATGAAAAAGGTAACGGAACTATAACCTTAACTACTGACGAATGGTGCGTAGGCTGCGGCGATGCGACTAAAGATGTGTTAGGAAAAGGTTTAATTGTACATCAGGGAACAGATGATTTTACAACTCAGCCAACCGGAAATGCCGGAGGAAGAGTTGCCTGTGCCGGAATAATTAAGTAGTAAAAAATAATAAAACACTAATAACCACTATATTTCACAAAAATGTAGTGGTTATTTTATTTTTAATTCACTCTAAAACAAGAAAAAGATATAGCTTTGCAGCTATAAATTCAATTCAATGATTAACCCATCAGCACACGGCTGGATCGATAAGTTTTTTAGTGAGCAGAAGTTTTCAGAGGCAATTCCTTTTGAAACTACAGATTCCTTTTACTATAAAGTTAGAGAAACCGGTTTTATCTACGGTCATATCATTGCAATTGATTCTCAAATTCCAATTCCGATAAAAGGCTGGTTTAAAACCGAAATCTCTAAAATTGCCTTATTAAACACCCTTTATCATGTTTTTTGTTTGGAAAAAAGAAATTCTGAACCAAATAACTTTATTACCGAAGTTTTAAAATTCTACAAACAAATGAATCCGGAAGGGTTTAATTTGTTTAAGATTCTACTTCCAAAAGACACTCCTTCTCATTCATTAGAAAGCATAATTGATGAAAGAGTGCAGACCAATGACAGTATCATCAGCAAAAATTTTTCGCATTTAGTAACGAATGCGCTTTTGTTTATTGATGTTTTGGCTTTTAGACAATATTTAGAACATGGAGAAATTCCTGAAAAATATCTAAAAAGAATTGAAGAAACGGTTCTTGGAATCGTAGGCTTAGCTTTAAAAACAAAAACGATCAAATCGCAGCACGACGATTTGCTAATTAAACTTTTTGAGGCTTCAATCCGTTATTCTAAATTTTCGAAAGTTACTGTAGATACTTTAGACACCTTACAATTAGATTATTTCAAAAATACTTTAGAGCATTATTATTTAATCGATATGGCCGGAATGGCTTTGTGGAGTGATGGCGTTGTCGAAAATGAAGAATCGTATTTCTTGTATTCTCTAGGTTCAATGATGGGTGTTGCTGATGATTTTGTAAAAGCAAGCATCGACACCACGCATGATTTTATTACGACTCATAAAAAGAAAATTCCGTATTTTAATTACTCAAATCCAGTTAAGCATTTCTACGATCAGATGACGCACAGCGTTGTAAAACTGATTATAAGAAACAAAAACAGGTTAATTAAGGAAATTGTTCAGAGTAAAGAATTAATGGTTCTATTAGCTTATTCTACAACAAGGGATTTAGATGCGAAGGAAAAGAAAAAAGTAAAAAAACAGCTTTTAGATATTTGTAAAACGATTCCGTCCTTAACGATATTTCTACTTCCGGGCGGAAGTTTATTACTGCCGATTTTAATTAAGTTTATTCCAACGATGTTACCATCTGCATTCAATGAAAATCTAGACGAAAACGAATAAAAAAAATCGCCCTTTTGAGGCGATTTTTTATTTTTATAGATTACTCAGCTGGTAAACATCATCAAGTTCATCATTCGAAGAAATGGTCACATTTAAATCGGTTACAAAACCAGAATTCAATCCGTAAACCCATCCGTGAAGCATTAAATCCTGACCGTTTTTCCAAGCCGATTGTACAATTGATGTTTTAGCTAAATTGTAAACTTGCTCTTTAGCATTGATTTCTACAAAAGCATTAAAACGTTCTGTTTCATCTTCAATAGAATTCAAATATTTATCATGTAAACGGTATTCATCTTTAATGTGACGAATCCAGTTATCGATAATTCCAACAGATAAATTACCCATAGCCGCTTTTACACCACCACATCCGTAATGTCCGCAAACAATTACGTGTTTTACTTTTAAAACATTTACTGCATAATCCAGTACGCTTAACATATTCATATCTGAGTGAACAACCATGTTAGCAATGTTTCTGTGTACAAACACTTCACCTGGTTTTGCCCCAATAATTTCATTTGCAGGAACACGGCTGTCAGAACATCCAATCCATAATAATGGCGGCGATTGTCCTTTAGCTAAATCAGCAAAGTAATTAGGATCTTTTGCTAATGAATCTTCTACCCATTTTTTATTGTTCTCTAATATTTGTTCATAGAACTTTCTCATCTTTCTTAGGTTTTTTCTTAGTATTATCAATGCTTAAGCATATCAAAAAGACTTTTTTGTAAAGTTATTTAAATTTTGATACTTCTCAAACCTGATTAATATCTTTATTTATATAATTTGTTTAAAATTTTTCCTTTTGTTCTTTCTTAACCAATGCTCGTTTTGCAACATCATAATAATGTTCAATCGAAACGTGATTGTTGTTATCAGGAGTGTTTTCTAATTCGTATGCCTCTTTAAAACCTTTTAGTTTTACTTTGATGTTTTCATCAATGGCACGGGTTTCTTTAAACTCTCGAATTAAATCTAATACATCATGCGCAATGTATTCTGTATCGTGCGCATTAATAATTACTTTACAGTTTTCCGGAATTTCACTCAACGTTTGTTTGATCGCGGCTTTATTTAAAAAAGAAACTTCCTGCGCTAAATCGATATGAATGACATCGCCGTCTTCATATTCTTCTTTTTTGAAGATGTAAGCTCTTTTTAAGTTTCCTCTCAAAACAAAAATGATACTAATAATAATTCCTAAAGCAACTCCCTTAAGCAAGTCTGTCGCAACGACAAAGACCAAAGTTGCGATAAAAGGGACAAACTGGTATTTACCCTTTTCCCAGAAATGCATGAAGGTTGCTGGTTTTGCTAATTTATATCCAACCAAGATTAAAACCGTAGCTAAAGTTGCCAAAGGAATTTTATTTAAAATTGCCGGAATCGACAATACACTTATTAATAAAAGTACACCATGAATAATTGATGACATTTTAGATTTTGCACCTGCGTTATTATTTGCAGAAGATCTTACCACAACAGATGTCATTGGTAATCCGCCCAAAAGTGAACTTGCAATATTACCAATACCTTGCGCTCTAAGTTCAACATTGGTATCAGTATAACGTTTTTGAACGTCCATTCTGTCTGAAGCCTCAATACACAAAAGTGTTTCGATTGAAGCTACAACGGCAATTGTAACAGCTACAATCCAAACCTGCGGATTTGAAACCGCTGCAAAATTTGGTGTAATTATAATGGATTTAAAATCATCAAAAGACTTTGGAACCGGCAAAGAAACCAAATGTTCTTTTGCAATTGCCAATGAGCTTCCTGTTGATATAAAAAATTCGTTTAATACTACGCCCAAGATAACAGCTACAAGCGCACCCGGAACTAATTTTAATCTCTTTAAAAATGGAACTCTATCCCACGAAATTAATATTACAAGTGAAATTGCCGAAATTACAACAGCTCCTAATTGAATATGGTTTAAGACATCAAAAAGAAATGAAAATGAATTACTTCCGTCGTTTTGAATAAAAGCCTGATCGCCTTCAAAATCAGCATCGTAACCAAATGCGTGCGGAATTTGTTTCAGAATAATGATAATTCCGATACCTGCAAGCATTCCTTCAATTACGTTTGTTGGAAAATAGTTTGATATACTTCCCGCTTTTAAAAATCCTAATGCCAATTGAATTAGTCCTGCAATAAATACAGACAATAAAAACACATCAAAGGCACCAAAATCAGTAATAGCAGTTAAAATAATTGCTGTTAAACCAGCCGCAGGGCCAGAAACGCTAATATGTGACTGGCTTAAATAACCTACCACAATACCACCAATAACACCTGCAATAATTCCAGAAAATAACGGCGCTCCAGAAGCCATTGCAATACCTAAACACAATGGAAGAGCCACCAAGAAAACCACTAAACCTGAAGCGAAGTCAGACTTAAGGTTGGCAAAAAGATTGATTTTTTTTGTCATAATACAATACTAAAAATTGATACATTAGAACCATGCCGCATTTGCTGTAAATACAGTTGTTCTTAAAATAATCGGAAGTATTATGCCAAGTTGGGTGGTGGAGCAAATATGCTCGGAGAAATATTATCTAGTTTTACGATGTTTTCAGAAACGATCGTTTTCTTTTGAATGTAAACAGGAAGCGGTGCTTCATGTTCTAAAATTACAGGATGCACTACAGATTTTAGTTCTTTATGCACTTCCTCTTCAGAAAAATTAAAAGACACGCAAGAACTTCCTTTCTTAATCGCCTGAACAATTGTCGGGGTCGATAAGAAGGCAATAAATATGAATAATAATATGCGTGCTAGTATTTTCATCGGAGCAAAAATAGCGTTAAACAAATAAAATCAAAGCGACAAGCCAAAAATTTTATACAATTTTAACAAAAACATAAAAGCAGAATAATCAAACTAGACTATTCTGCTTTTTAATACATTCATAAACAATAAATTATAGCGATTCGTCCAGCCATGCATTCATCATCCAAATTGTTTTTTCCTGCTCTGCTATGAAGTCACTCATCATTGAATTTGTACCTTCATCATTAATTTCTCCAGATTTATTCAGGATTTCTCTTTCAATTTTTAACAAATCAGATAATGAATTTACAATTAACTGAACTGCTTTTTCATCGTTTGAGATATTTTTTCCAACTGTTAATTTATTGTTGTTGATATAATCTTCAAAAGTATGTAATGGAGTTCCGCCAATTGTCAAAACTCTTTCTGCAATCATATCTATTTTTAATTGTGAATCTGTATATAATTCTTCAAATTTTACATGCAAATCAAAGAAACGTTTTCCACGAATGTTCCAGTGAATTCCTCTTAAATTTTGATAGTATACCTGAAAATTTGATAATAAAACATTTAATTCTTTCACTAACAATTCTGACTCTTTTACAGGTAATCCTAAAATATTTGTTTTCATAATCTTCATTTTTTATAACTAAGTTTACTACAAATTTAAATTATCTTCATTAAAAAAATTATAAAAAAAAATTATATTTACTTATTTTTGTATCAAAAATTACTATCAAAATGACGATAACTCAATTACAATATGTGTTAGCAGTTGCAGAGCATAAAAACTTTACGCTTGCAGCCGAAAAATGTTTCGTGACACAACCCACATTAAGTATGCAGATTCAAAAAATTGAAGAAGAACTTAATATTTTAATTTTTGACAGAAGTAAAAAACCTATTCAGCTTACAGATATTGGTCAAAAGATTGTAAATCAGGCAAAAAATATTGTAAACGAAGCAGATCGTATTAAAGATATTGTCGAACAGCAAAAAGGTTTTATTGGCGGCGAATTTCGTTTAGGAATTATCCCAACGATTATGCCAACGCTTTTACCTATGTTTTTGAATAATTTCATTAAGAAATATCCAAAGGTTAAGCTTTTAATCGAAGAGCTTAATACAGATGAAATTATTGTAAAGCTAAAAAATGGTCATCTTGATGCGGCAATTGCCGCAACCCCGCTTGAAGATGAAAAAATAAAAGAAATCGTTTTATACTTTGAGCCGTTTGTAGCTTACATTCCGGAGCATCATCACAGTTTTCAAAAAGAAGAAATCGAAGTGGCTGATTTAAACATTAATGAAATCCTGCTTTTACAAGACGGACATTGTTTTAGAGACGGGATTTTAAATTTATGTAAAAACGGTACTGATGTCGAGCAAAATAATTTCCAGATTCAAAGCGGAAGTTTTGAAACTTTAATAAAATTAGCCGACGAAGGTTTGGGTACAACGTTACTTCCGTACTTGCACACCTTAGACTTAAAAGAATCCGACAAACTGAAACTACGAAACTTTAAGGAACCAAAACCTGCCCGAGAGGTAAGTTTGATTTACCCAAAGAGTGAATTAAAAATGCAAATCATTGACGCTTTAAGGTCTACAATTGCCGGCGTTGTAAAAGGCGCAATTGTTTTTCAGAACGTTCAAATCATTAGTCCGCTGCAAAAAAAGTAAGCATAAAAAAAGGAGCCAATTTGGCTCCTTTTCTTTTATACTTTAATCAGTAGTAGACTTTGTTTTAATTCTGGTTTTTCAATAATGAAATTTAATAACCATTCTTGCAATTGTTCCATTTCGTATGGTAACAGTGTTTTGATAGCTTTTTCTAACTCTCTGCAGAAAAGTACCGGGTCGAAACTTACTCTCTCAAGTATTGATTTCGTGTAATCAAACATCATTTTTGACATAATAAAATAAGATTTTTGGGGGTTATCTATATTTTTAAACTCGCACCAAATGTAAACATTAATCACATATAAAGTTTCTTTTTAACTTATTTTTTTAAAAACTTTATCAACGAATACGTTTTCTTAGTACAGATAAATCAATATAGAACCATTCTAAACAACTAAATTACACCTTTTTAAAGGCTCTAAACATTTCTCGTTTTCCAGGCGGGCCTGCTAATTTTTCGACTGTAAATCCAACAGAAATCATGCTTCTTTTAACAACTCCGCGGGCTGCATAAGTTACAAGGACTCCATTAGGCTTTAAACTATTGTACATTTTCTGAAAAATTTCAGTACTCCAAAGCTCCGGCTGCACGCGATATCCGAAGGCATCAAAGTAAATCAAATCAAAAATTTCAAAATCGTTTATTTCATCAAAAAATTGTTTCCTTTTAGTTAACGAGAATTTGCTGCTAATTTCGTTTTTCTCATTCCATTCTGTTTTATGCATTTTCTCGAAAATGTTCTCAAATTCCAATGCCTCAAGTTCGGCAACATAATTCATTCCTAGAACTTCTTCGGCATTTACAGGATAAGCTTCTACTCCAACATAATCAATTTGCTGCTGCTTATGTTCTGATTCTAAAAAAGTTATAAAAGCATTCAAACCCGTTCCAAAACCAATTTCAAGAATTGAAACCGGATTATTCTCAAATAAGGACAAACCATTCATTATAAATACATGTTTTGCTTCTTGTATGGCACCGTGTTTTGAATGGTAACTTTCATTCCATTCTTCTAAATGAATTGTGGTTGAACCATCTAGCGTTTTAATTATTTCTCTTTTCACAATTTTCGAATTTTGCAATGGATAATTATAGTTCTGTAACCCATTTTCCAAGTCAAATTTACTTAAAACAAATGCGTAAAGCCTTAAAAAATGATAGTTTTTTCATAAATTCCTTATAAAACTCCGCAAAAATTTTAGGTTTATTATAAGATAAATAAATCTCAGTTAAACACAGGAATTAATGCAGTTTTACCAAGTAAATTATATATTTTTCCGTAATTTTGCATTTGAGAAAACCTATTCTTCATCAGATCATTACGTTATATTTTCATCTGTTAAGAATACCAATTAGATAAAACTTTACATAATTATGAGTACAACTCAAACAAGCAAAATTGAAATCAGAAAAGCTACTTCGTCTAAGATAAGTTCTGTAGACTTTGAAAACTTAAGCTTTGGTGCTGTATTTACAGACCATTTATTTGAATGTGATTACAAAAACGGACAGTGGCAGACTCCGGTCATTAAGCCTTATGCACCGATTTTAATGGATCCTTCTTCAAAAGTCTTTCATTATGGACAAGCGATTTTTGAAGGAATGAAAGCTTATAAAGATGAAAATAATGATGTTTGGTTGTTTAGACCTGATGAAAACTACAAGCGTTTCAACAATTCTGCTGTACGTATGGCTATGCCTGAAGTTCCGGAAGATGTATTCTTGGAAGGTTTAAATGAATTATTAAAAATCGATCAGGAATGGATTCAAAGAGGAAACGGTGCAAGTATGTACATTCGTCCTTTTATGATTGCTACTGGTCCTGGGGTTATTGCAAATCCATCTGACGAATATAAATTCATGATTTTACTTTCTCCTGCAAAATCTTATTATGGCGGCGAAGTAAAAGTAATTATTGCTGAACATTACAGTAGAGCTGCAAATGGTGGAATTGGTGCTGCAAAAGCTGCCGGAAACTATGCTGCACAGTTTTACCCAACTAACTTAGCAAACAAAGAAGGTTTCCAACAAGTTATCTGGACTGATGATGCAACGCATACAAAACTGGAAGAAGCGGGAACAATGAACGTTTTCTTCAGAATCAACGATACTTTATTAACTGCTCCAACAAGCGAAAGAATTTTAGATGGTATTACCAGAAAAAGCTTAATTGCAATGGCTGAAAAAGAAGGATTAAATGTTGAAGTTCGTCCGGTAATTGTTTCTGAATTAGTTGAAGCTGCTAAAAACGGATCTTTAAAAGAAATTTTTGGAGCTGGAACTGCCGCAGTTATCAGTGTAATTAAAGGTTTCTCATATAAAGATGAATATTTTGAATTAGCTCCAATTGAGAATTCATATGCTTCATTCTTAAAAGAAAAATTAACAAGTCTTCAAAACAAACTTTCTGAAGATACTTATGGATGGACAGTTAAAGTTCAATAATCCAATATCAGAATAAAAACAAAACCCGACAGCATTCGTTGTCGGGTTTTTTATTATATATCTGTAATTTATATTAAACACATAGAAACATAGATTTAATGTGTTTAATAAAGAATACAAAAAGAAACATGTTTCTCACACATAGCTATGTGCATTAATGCAAGTGAAACGTCTTTTTTATAAGCACCAAAAACTATGTCTCTATGTGTTTAAAACATTTGCACACAGAATTTCTCTTTATAGTAACTTAGAAAAATCAGGTTTAAAGTAATTTGGACCTTTCATTACTTTTCCGTCTTCACGATAAATTGGTTTTCCATCTTCACCAAGCTTACTCATATTACTGCGTTGGATTTCATCAAAAACAGCTTCAATTTTATCCTGCAGACCGTGTTCAATAATAGTTCCGCATAAAATATACATCATATCTCCAAGAGCATCAGCAATTTCGACTAAGTCATTATTTTGTACCGCTTCAAGATATTCTTCATTTTCTTCTTTCATTAAATTATAACGAAGCAGTTTTTTAGTTTCTCCCAAATCAGCAATTGGAATCTGGCTGTGACCTATTTTAAAAGCAGTATGAAATTCAGTAACTGCGTCTAGTTGTTTTTTCATGTTTTTATTCTATTAAATGAGTCGGCAAATTAGCAACAAATCGTATACAATTCTCTAAATTTGTCAAAAATTATTTTTAAGTATGTTTAGTCAAGGACAATTAATATTCGGACTCTGTTTTTTTATTGCATTTGTAATCGTAATGATTTTCGCTTACCGCAAAGATCTTG
This sequence comes from Flavobacterium sp. UBA7680, assembly GCF_002482975.1. Taxonomy (GTDB): domain Bacteria; phylum Bacteroidota; class Bacteroidia; order Flavobacteriales; family Flavobacteriaceae; genus Flavobacterium. Next base: position 166,621 of record NZ_DLHA01000028.1, read on the forward strand.
CACTTCACAAAGTTTTTTACAAAGGAAATTATAAAGTATTACTTGTATTTCTTCTTTTTATTGCCCTTTTATTTGTCATCAAAATCTTTTTAAAGAGATAATACAATCTATTATTTTTAGTTATTAGTTTAGACTCCCAAGAAAATTTATAACTTTACGAAAAACCTGCACCAATGAAGATTCTAAAATATTTATTTCTTTTACTTTTATTAAGTTTAGTTGCTCTTACCGTTTTTGTTGCTACCCAAAAAGGGATTTTTTCTGTTGAAAGAAGCAAAGTAATCAATTCTCCAAAAGCAACTGTATATAATTATGTAAATGACTTTAGAAACTACGAAGATTTTGAATCTTGGGCAGTTGAAGATCCGTCTTTTAAATTTACTTTCCCAAATAAAACTTCCGGAAACGGAGGTTCTTTTTCCTGGTCTAGCGAAGAAGAAGCCGGAAATGCCATTACACTAAAAACAAAAGATGGTGAAAGTATTGTACAAAAAATGAAATACGACGGCACCGAAGCTGATGTAACATGGACTTTTAAAGATACGCTTGCAGGAAAAACAAAAGTGACCTGGAAAGCAAAAGGAACAATGAGCTTTTTGTTTAAAATATATGCGGCATTAAATGGCGGTTCAGATAAAGTTATTGGAACTATTTACGAAAAAAGTCTTGTAAACATTGACAAAAACCTGGATTACGAAACCAAAACTTACGCTGTAAAAGTAGATGGAGTGGTTAAAAAAACCGAAACTCCGTATATCAAGCAGACATTTACAAGCGAAATTGCTAAGATTAATAAAAATGCCAGAATTGTAATTCCGAAACTGATTCATTTTAGCGAAACCAATGATTTAAGCGCAAACGGAAAACCTTTTATTATTTATCACACTTATGATACTGCAAAAGGATTAGCAAAAATCTCCATTTGTTTACCAATTAATAAAGAGATTTCGATTAGTCCGGGAAGTGATATTTTATCAGGAAAATTAAATGGTTTTGACGCTGTTAAAACCACTTTAAAAGGAGATTACACGCATACAAATGAAGCAATTGCAAAAACAACAGCTTATATCAACAATCAAAAAATTATACCTGAATTAGGATGGTCACATCTTGAAATTCTGTCTGTAAGCAAATTAGATACAAAAAGCCCTTCTAAATTAGTTACAGAAATTTATTTCCCAATTAAACCAAAAGTAGTTCCCGCTTCTGTTACAACACCTGTTTACACTTATGGAACCGACACTGGAATTGAAGTTGACGCTGAAACTGGAACGCCAACAACACCAAAACCAGCAGCGCAAAAACCTGCAGTTCAAAAACCAGTTACACCAAAACCTGCAGCACCCGCAACAACAACTCCTGCAAAAACAGAAGAAGACTCTGAATTTTAATTTTTTTAAGGTTGGATTAAACCTTTTGCTTAAAATTCATTCTAATTTAATATAAGGATTGATAAATCAAGAAGTTTGACCGACGAAAAGGAATTTATACAACAATTATTAGATCCTAAAACGCAAAACACAGCGTTTCAAAAACTTATATCTGATTATCAAAGACCGCTGTATTCTCATATTCGAAATATTGTTTTGAATCATGATGATGCAGATGATGTTTTGCAGAATACTTTCGTAAAGGTATTTCAGTACTTAAAAAACTTTAAAGGAGAAAGTAAACTCTTTTCATGGATGTATCGAATTGCGACAAACGAAGCTTTGACTTTTTTAAATCAGAAAGCAAAATTAAAAGGTATAACTTCTGAAGATTTACAAAATAAAACGATCGACAATCTAAAATCAGATGTTTATTTTGATGGAGATGAAATCCAGATCAAACTTCAAAAAGCAATCGTTACACTGCCAGAAAAGCAGCAGCTGGTTTTTAAGATGAAATATTTTCAAGAATTAAAATACGAAGAAATAGCAGAAATTCTTGGCACATCCGTTGGTGCATTAAAAGCATCATATCATCATGCGGTGAAAAAAATTGAATTATATGTTACAACAAATTAAACCTTTTATAGCAAATCTTATCTTACAGACATTATGAAAGAATTAAAATTAGAAAACGAACCGAAAGTAAAATCAGGATTTAAAACTCCGGATCATTATTTTGATACCCTTTCGGCAAAAGTTTTAGAAGAGATTAATGAAAGAGAAGTAAAAGTAATTCCTCTTTATAAACGCAAAAAAGTTATTTCGATAGCGGCGGCTGCGGCAGTTTTTGTTGCCTTTTTGATTCCAACTGCAAATCACTATTATAAAGCATCAAAAGAGCTTGACGAAGCAACATTAGAAACGTATTTGACTTATCAATCAAACTTAAATCAATACGATTTAATTAAAGAGTTAGACACTAAAGACATTGACAAATTAAATAAGAATGTTGCATTAGAAGAAGAAACACTGGAGGATATTTTAGCAACAAATCCTAATATTGAAAATTTAATTTCTGAATAAAAACAAAATTATACAAATATGAAAATCAAAAATATATTAGCATTACTTCTGTTTTTAGTTACTTTTTCATTTTATGCTCAAAATGATAAAACAGATGAAAAACGTGAAAAAATTAAAGCTTTTAAAGTTTCGTTTTTAACTACAGAACTTGAGCTTACGCCAACAGAAGCAGAGAAATTTTGGCCCATTTACAATGCGTACGATGACAAACAATTTGAATTGCGTCATGATAAAATGAAAACGTATCTGAATAAATTAGACGACGATAACATCAATTCAATTTCAGAAAAAGAAGCCACTACATTGTTATCTCAAATTGAATGTACGGATAAAGAATTGTATCTTTTACGTGAAAAGTTTATGACAAACCTAAAAAAGATATTGCCGGCAAAAAAAATATTAAAGCTTAAAAAATCTGAAGATGATTTTAACCGAAAATTATTAAAACAATATCGGGATAAAGCAGGAAAGTAAATTCCTTTAAGACACAACAGTGATAAGAACCCTATATAATAATACTTACTTTATTATTTAGGGTTCTTATTTTTTATTTAAAGTTTAGCCGAACTACTTTATTGTATCCGGCTGCAATTGCAGTATTTCTGTTAACGAAACGAATGGTGAAAAGTTTAGAATCTGTAGACAATTGTGTCCAGTTTTCGCCTCCATTTTGAGAATATTGAATTCCTTCAGAACCAACACAAATAATCTCTTTGCCATTTCCACCCGGAACATATTGTATGCAAGAAGCATATCCAAAGCCCAAATCCTGACCAATTAATTCCCAAGTTTTCCCACCATCTTTTGTATAAGCTTTATTACCTGATTTTTTGTTTGGAAGATCATAATCTCCTCCTGCAATAAAACCATGTTTTGCATCATAAAAATCGGCTGTATAAATACCCGTCATAGCTTTTCCCTGAACAATAGGAGTTTCTACAACTTTCCATGTTTTTGCTTTATCTGGAGAATAAAAAACACGAGCCTTTTTTCCGCCAGAAACCAGCCACGTATCGTCTCCTTTAACAACTATATTCGTATTACTTGCGGCAAAAGCTGCTTCGCCGGTTGCATTTGTAGGTAGTTTATCAGACAATAATTTTGTCCACGTTTCTCCTCCGTCACGAGTTACAATTACAGAAAAAGTATCTTCTGTAGGATCTCCAATTGCAATTCCTTCTTTATCATTCCAAAACTGCATACTGTCGTAAAAAACCTTTGCATTAACTTCTTTATAAACTAACTTAACTTTATGGTCTTTTTTAGAAACCGAATAAAGCAAAGCCGGATTAGAAACACTTAATAAAAAGATGTTTTTTGAGTTTTGTGCAATACTTCTAAACTCTAATTTTAACGTATCACGGTAGATATGTTCTTCAAATTTTTCTTTCTTATCTAAATCGTAATAGCCAAAACGTGAGTTATCTCCTCCATACCAAACTTTATCTTTATCAATTAAGATCGCTCGTATACTAATTTTATCCTGAAATAATGTATCGATTTTAACTGATATAAAACCACTGCTAAAAGCTTTTTTATTGCTGATATTAAGCGTTCTAAAAGACATTAATAAAATAAAAACACCAAAAAATAAAATTAGTTTTTTCATAAAAATTAAGATTTGTTCAATGCTAAAATACAATTATTTCTAACATCTCAAATATGTTTTGTTTATTTTCAGAAAATAATAATTTCCCATATTTTTTGTTCAATCAAAATTCAATTACAATTCAACAAAAACATAACAAACTACAAACGTGATATTTACAAACCAAAAGTATCAAATTTAATTTGTGGCACAGTAATTGGATATCTCCTATCACAAATAATTTAATATGATTTAGTCATGAAAACGAAATTACTTTTAATAGCGGTTGTAGCATTAGTTTTTGGTTCATGTGGTGCACAAAACCAAACTACTGTTTACGCAAAAAACTCAGATATAAGTGATAATTTAGATTTAAGAGCAGTTGCCTCTATGTTTGGTGAATCTGCTAATCTTCAGGATTTTGAAAGAAGATTAAATGATCCAAAATACCAAATATCAAACCTTGATTTAAATGGCGACGACGAGGTTGATTATTTACGTGTAATTGAATCTGTAGAAGACAGAACTCACGTTGTAATTATTCAGGCCGTTTTAGATCGCGATGTTTATCAGGATGTTGCTACAATTGATGTTGAAAGAGACAATTACAATAAAGTAAGCGTACAGGTTGTAGGTAATACTTATTTATATGGTGACAACTATATTTATGAGCCGGTTTATAGTGTAGCTCCGGTAATTTATACTTCATTTTGGATTACTAATTACAGACCATACTACTCTACTTGGTATTGGGGTTACTACCCAACTTATTACTCAGCATGGAGACCTTACCCAGTGTACAGATACAGAAACAATGTAAATGTATGTATCAATGTTCACAACAATTACAATTATGTAAACACAAGAAGAAGTTACAGAGCTCCGGTTCTTTATGAATCAAGACGTACTTACGGTTACGAAAGAATGAGACCAAACAATAGCTTTGCTCAAAGACATTCTAATGTAAGCAACAGATATGATTTAGATCAAAGAAGAGTTGCAAGCAGAGAAGCTAACAGATCTCAAAACACTTATAACTCTGACAGATCAAATTCAGGAAGACCAACTTCTACCGAAAATAGAAACACAAACAGAGATTACAGCAATAGCAACAGAAATAATTCTGACAGAAGTTACAACAATACTAATCGTGCAACAACTAACAGAGATAATAATGCTGGTAATGCAAATACTCCTGTAAGAACAGATAATACTCCGAGAACAGAGACAAGAGATTATAACAGAAATAATTCAACTGCAACTGTTCCAAGAGGAAACTCAGAAAACAGAAATTATTCTAATAGAACATCTTCACAAACAAATGAAGCACCTAGTAGAAGTTATTCTGAAAACAGAGCAAGCAGACCAGCTCAAACTCAATCTGCTCCTGTTCAAAGAACTGAAGCTCCGAGAAGCTACGAAAACAGATCAAGTTCTCAAAGCAGTTCAAACGCTTCAAGACCTCAAAGTGCTCCACAACGTTCCGAATCACCAAGAGTAAGTCAGGAATCAAGAGGCAGCCAACCTCAAAGAGAAAGCGGTTCAAGCTCTAGAGGCGGCGGTAGAAGAGGTTAAGAATATATCAATTTATAGTAAAAATTAAAAGCACAATTTGGGGATTGTGCTTTTTTTTATCTTTTTAATTATAATAGCTGCTAATTTGTTTTAAAACAGTAAATTTGCAACCGTCTTTTATTAAAAATATACATGAGCGCATCGCATAAAAACTTACATAGTAAGTTGTCTATAGGGGGTTTATTGATAACATTGGGAATTATTTATGGAGACATTGGGACGTCTCCTTTGTATGTAATGAAAGCCATTCTTGGCGATCATACCATAAATGCAGATATTGTATTAGGAGGTATTTCCTGTGTTTTCTGGACTCTTACTTTGCAAACTACAATAAAGTACGTTCTTATTACCCTAAGTGCCGATAATCATGGTGAAGGTGGTATTTTCGCATTATATGCATTAGTCAAAAAAACAAAAATTCAGTGGCTCATTGTGCCCGCCATTATTGGAGGAAGTGCCTTGCTTGCTGATGGTATTATAACGCCTCCCATCTCAATTTCATCTGCAGTTGAAGGTATTAGGGCATTCTACCCTACAATGGAAACCAAGACCATTATTACTATTGTAATTAGTATTCTTTTTGTCCTATTTACTATACAGCAGTTTGGAACTAAGTTAGTTGGTAAGTTTTTCGCACCAATGATGTTGATTTGGTTTGCCATGCTTGGAACTTTGGGTATTATACAAATTATTCACTTCCCGGAAGTAATTAAAGCTATAAATCCTTATTACGCTTATCATTTACTTTCAGTTCATCCTGATGGATTTTTTGTTCTTGGATTTGTATTTTTATGTACAACCGGGGCCGAAGCTTTGTACTCAGATATGGGGCACTGCGGTAGAAAAAACATTAGAATCAGCTGGATTTTTGTAAAAACTACTTTAGTATTAAATTACTTTGGTCAGGCTGCTTACTTAATTCACCATGAAGGAAGTACATTACAGCAATTAGGAGGAGAAAACGGAAATCCGTTTTATTTAATTATGCCGCATTGGTTTTTACCATTCGGAATTGTGGTCGCAACTTTAGCTGCCGTAATTGCATCTCAGGCCCTTATCAGCGGATCGTTTACATTGATAAATGAAGCAATGCGTTTGAATTTCTGGCCAAAAGTAAAAATCAAATATCCTACCGAAGTTAAAGGACAATTATATATACCGTCAATTAACTGGTTATTGTTTTTTGGTTGTGTTGGAATTGTATTACACTTCGAAAAATCAGGAAATATGGAGCATGCATATGGTTTAGCGATCATTTTATGTATGATCATGACAACCATTTTACTGAACTATTATTTAATCATGAAACGTGTGAAACTATATTTTATGGTTCCGCTTATCACGATTTATTTATTGATCGAATTTAGTTTCCTGATTGCAAACATTACAAAATTTGCCGAGGGAGGTTATGTAACTTTAATCATTGCAACGCTTCTTATTTCGATAATGACGATTTGGTATTTAGCTAAGAAAATCAACAAAAGCTATACTAAAATCATCAAAATTGACGATTATAAAAAAGTATTAGTAGAATTAAGCCAAGACTTATCTATTCCTAAATACGCAACGCATCTGGTTTACATGACAAACGCGAACCGTGTTGACGAACTGGAGGAAAAAGTGATTTATTCAATTTTACAAAAACGTCCAAAAAGAGCCGATATTTACTGGTTTGTACACGTAAACATTTTGACTGAACCTTATAAAACGCAATATAAAGTTACCGAAATCGCGAAAGACGATATCTATAGAATCGATTTCAACTTAGGATTTAGAGAGCCGACGAAAATCAATTTAATGTTTAGAGAAGTTATTCGTGACATGGTAAAACGCGGAGAAGTGGATATTACAAGCCGTTACGAATCATTAAACAAAAACAATATTATTGGTGACTTTAAATTTGTATTGTCTGAGAAATTCTTATCCAATGACAATGACTTAAGATGGCACGAAAATATTATCATGAACTCTTATTTCTTTATTAAGAAACTGAGTTTATCTGAAGAAAGAGCTTTTGGTTTAGACAGCAGCTCCGTAAAAATAGAGAAATTCCCGATGGTGCTTCACGCTCCGGAAAATATCGGATTGACAAGAATAACGACAAAAGAATAATCTACTTGCAGAAATCTCTTCAGAAAAACACTCTTTTAAAACTTTATCAGAGTGTTTTTCTCTTTTAAAAGGAAAGCTAAATAACAATCATAATTAAAAATTTAACTTTCAATCAATTAATAGTACCTTTGCAACTCAAATAATTAAAATGAGATTACACAGAAATTTAGTTTATACTACCATCGATTCTTTGAACGCGATTTTCAATGAAGGCGAATATGCAGATAAAGTGGTAGCAAGAGCATTAAAAAAAGACAAACGTTGGGGAAGTTCTGACAGGAAATTTGTTGCTGAAACGATATATGAAATTGTTCGCTGGAAACGTTTATATGCAGAAATTGCAGAAGTAAAAGAACCTTTCGACAGAGACAATTTATGGAGAATGTTTGCGGTTTGGGCAGTTTTAAGAGGATATCCAATTCCAGATTGGAGACAATTAGAAGGAACTCCAGAAAGAAAAATAAAAGGTCGTTTTGACGAACTTTCAAAAGTTAGAGCATTAAAAGAATCTATCCCGGACTGGATGGACGAATTAGGTGTAAAAGAACTTGGCGAAAAAGTATGGGCAAAAGAAATTGCTGCTCAAAATCAGCCTGCTAAAGTTATTTTAAGAACTAACACACTTAAAGGAACTAAAGAAAACCTGAGAAATACGTTGATGGATTTAAATATTGAAACAGAATATTTAAAAGATCAGCCTGAGGCTTTAGTTTTAAAAGAAAGAGCAAATGTATTTTTAACAGATGCTTTTAAACAAGGACTTTTCGAGGTTCAGGATGCTAACTCACAATTAGTTGCCGGTTTCCTTGATGTTAAACCCGGAATGCGTGTTGTTGATACTTGTGCCGGAGCGGGAGGAAAAACATTGCACATTGCTTCTTTAATGGAAAATAAAGGACAATTAATTGCAATGGATTTGTACGAAAGTAAACTAAAACAATTGAAATTAAGAGCAAAAAGAAATGGTGCTTTTAATATTGAATACCGTATTATTGACACTACAAAAGTGATCAAAAAACTACATGAAAGAGCAGACCGTGTTTTAATTGATGCGCCATGCAGCGGTTTAGGTGTTTTAAAAAGAAATCCTGATGCTAAATGGAAATTACAGCCAGAATTTATCGATAACATTCGTAAAGTTCAGAGTGAAGTTTTAGAGAGCTATTCTAAAATTGTAAAACCAGGCGGGAAATTAGTTTACGCAACTTGTTCTGTTTTACCATCAGAAAATCAGGAACAAGTAGAGAAATTCTTAAAAACAGATATCGGAAAAGAATTTACGTTTATTCAGGATCGTAAAATACTGGCTTCAGAATCTGGTTTTGATGGGTTTTATATGGCATTATTAGAGCGTAAAACAAAATAAAAATTCAATATTTTAAATTCTAATATTTTAAATTCCAAATTCCAATTTTATAGTTGGGATTTGGAATTTTTATTTTTGAATATTTTTCTCCCATAATTTGTTTAGTCCCTACGGGACAACTTTATCGGTACTCACTTTTTTTCTACCGATATTAAATCTCTACGAGATATTCTTAAAAATCTATTTTTTAGCAAATTATTATTTCTTTAAACTCCATTAGGAGTTAAATATCGGTAACAAAAAATACCTACTCCCAATATCTCGTAGAGATTTAATATCGGTAAAAAACACAGAAGACGACATCAACATTTGTCCCGTAGGGACTTAACACTACGCATAAAAAAATCCAATCCTCCTTATTTGTCATTTCGACCGAAGGGAGAAATCGCACTAGTGGGTCGGCAAAGATTGGCGATTTCTGTGCGGAATTACTAGTGCGATTTCTCCCTTCGGTCGAAATGACAAGATTGCGAAAAATTGGGATTTGGGATTTAAAATATTGATTTTTTCTTATCTTAAACTCGACTTACGTAATAACTTCCCATTTTCGTTTTCCTTAAACTTCGGAACAAAAACAATTTCTTTAGGCTTTTCGAATTTCCCTAAAACATCAAAAAAGTCAGCAGAGAAATCATATTTCTCACCTTCAATTACTAAAATCAGTTTTTCACCTAAAACAGTATCGGGAACACCCGTTACAAAAAAGCGGTTACTAATTCTGCCAATTAACTTTGCTTCAATCTGCTCCGGAATCAGCTTTACTCCTCCACTATTAATGACATTATCGATTCTTCCTAAAAATACAAACTGATTTTCATTTACTAAATCAACTAAATCATTAGTAACAATTGGCTCATCAGAAATAGAAGAAACATAAATTACCAGACAGCCTCGATCGTCTTTTTCAATTTTTACATTTGGCAAAATTGTAAAAGCACTTTCTCCTACCCTTTTAGCCGCAATATGCGTTATCGTTTCGGTCATTCCGTACGTTTCGTAAATCTCTGTTTTAAAGGGTAAAAGTTTCTCTATAAGGTCGCTGTCTGTTTTTGCTCCGCCAATAATTAACTTTTTGATATTTGTTAATTTTCCAAGTGAATTCTGAACCTGTAAAGGAACCATCGCAGCAAAATCGTATTGTTTATTATTGTAGGCTAATGGTTCTGTACTCGGAACTACAACATCCAATTCTAAACCTAAAATCAAACTGCGAACCAACATCATTTTACCTGCAATAAATTGAGTTGGCAGACAAAGCAAAGCTTTATTCCCCGGTTCTAAACCAAAGAAATCTCCCGTCGCTAATGCAGACTGAATCATAGCTTGTTTTTCTAATCTAACTAATTTAGGAAGTCCAGTTGTTCCAGAAGTTGTCATTTCGATATAATCTTTGTGATCAAACCAATCAAGGAAAAATTCCCCAATAGCTCGCTCGTACAAATCACCTTCTTTAATAAAACTATATCCAATTCGGCACAAATCTGCAGCGTTTAAATGATAGCCATCAAGTTTAAAATAATTATGTACATTTTTATGTGTTAAGTTTGGCATGATCCTGTTAGTTTAAATTTAAAAATTCTGACACCTCATTATCTGATTCATCAATTTTACCCGTTAATTTCTCTTTCCAATTCGTCCATTTGTACTTTTTACTAAAAATAAAAAGCAAAATAGGGTAAACAATTACAACCGGTAAAATTACATCAGCACCGGCTGAAGGTTCTGACATATCTTTAAAAATAGAATGTGTTTGAAAAACCGACCAATCTGAAGTTACCAATAAAGCCCCAATAAGATTATTTGCCGCATGGAAGCCCAGAGCCAGTTCCATTCCGTCATCCATTAAAGTAATAATTCCGAGGAACAATCCTGTTCCTATATAATACACCATGATAATATATCCCATCTTAGTCACTTCGGGATTAAGAATATGCATGGAACCAAATATCAGTGAAGTCATAACTAACGGAAACCATCTGTTTTTGTCCAGATTAGCGAAACCCTGCATCAAATATCCTCTAAAAACATATTCTTCTGTACTGGTTTGAATGGGAATCAAAATTGTTCCTATAACTGCTAAAATCAAAAAAGGAACTAATTTAAAATTCCAGACAAATTTTTCCGGAGATTGAAAATAGAGTACAAAAAAACTGATTACCGAAAATAAAGCCCAAAGCACGAAAGAAAATAAAATTCTGTTCCAATCTACTTTTTTTCGTCCTGTTGTTACCGATAAAAGCGTTTGATGGTGCATATATTTTACCACAAAATATATTCCGGCAAAAGCAAAAACAAACGAAAGCATTACTAAAAATAAGGTAAGATTGGGCTGAAACATTTTTAAAGCCAAATCATTGTCAGTTGGGAAAACGGCATTTTCTTTAAAACTTTTATAAAGAACCGCAATAGAAAAAGGAATTTGACCTACAAATGAAGCTGTAATAATAAAAACAGATCCTAAAAGATATTTCCAAAAATGATTTTGAGGTTTAACTCCTTGCTCTAAAAACATATATTTAAAAATTTTAAAATGAGAATTCGATTTAAATAGGAAATCCTATTTTTGTTGTACTAAATAACGACTGTTTTTAGCAGATCTTATTCTAGCAGACTTTAAATATAAGAAAATGATACAAATTTACCATAATCCGCGCTGTGGAAAATCGAGAAGCTGTTTGGCATTTATTGAAGATACCAAACAAGAATATGAGATAATTCCTTATTTAACGGACACTCCGAGTTTTGAGGAGCTAAAAAAACTTCTTAAAGAATTAAATATTCAGCCAAATGAATTGGTTAGAACCAAAGAAAAAATCTGGATTGAAAATTACAAAGGAAAAGATTTGAACGATGACCAAACTATTCAGGCAATGGTAGATAATCCTATTTTAATAGAAAGACCTATTGTTGTAAAAGACGGTAAAGCAATTATTGGAAGAGATTTAGACAAAGTTGCCTCTTTTTTAGATTGATTATAAAATGATCAATTAACATTTTTTTGTGATCTTTCTCTTTAAACCAAAAGGTACATTTGCCGTCTAAGATGAAAAGAAACCAGAAAAAAATGAAACAAATCAATTTTGTTGTAATGCTCGTGATGCTTTTTACAGGCTTTTACAACTATGCACAACAAGGTCCACCAGCAAGAAATAAGGTTAAAGTTACCGGAAAAGTTTTCGAAAAAGTAAGCAAGCAGCCGCTTGAATATGCTACTATTTCGATCATGGCTCCAAATGACACAAAAGTTATTGCAGGCGGAATAACTAACCCGAAAGGTGAATTTGAAGTAGCTGTTGCTCCGGGAACTTATGATATAAAAGTAGAATTCATTTCGTTTAAATCGACTGAAATTAAACAAAAAAGCATTCAGGAAGACACCAATTTAGGTGTCGTAAATTTATCTGAAGATGCTGCACAATTAAATGAAGTTGTCGTTCGTGCCGAAAAATCATCTGTAGAAATTAAACTGGATAAAAAAGTTTACAATGTTGGTCAGGATATGATGGTAAAAGGTGGAACAGTAAGTGATGTTCTAGACAACGTACCATCTGTTTCTGTTGATACCGAAGGAAATGTAAGTTTAAGAGGAAGTGATAATATCCGAATTTTAATTGACGGAAGACCTTCAAACGCGATAAATGTTGCCGAAGCTTTGCGTCAGCTTCCGGCAGATGCCATTGACAAGGTTGAAGTTATTACCAATCCATCTGCTCGTTATGATGCCGAAGGTGGATCAGGAATTATCAATATCATTCTTAAAAAAGGAAAAAATCAAGGTTTAAACGGAACTTTTATTGCTTCGACAGGACTTCCTGAAACCTACGGTTTAAGCGGAAATTTAAATTATAAAACAGAGAAATTAAACTACTTCACAACTCTTGGCTACAACCGCAGAACAAGTGAAGGTGCAGGTTTAACTAATACATCCTATTTAAATGCTGACGGAACTCCAAAAGGATATCTTGACGAAGATCGTGATACTAAAAGAACTTCTGACGGATTTAACGGAAGAGCTGGTATAGAATGGACTGTTGCTCCAAATACGTTTTGGACAAATGCCATTAATTATCAAAAAAGTTCAGGTGACACAAGAGATTTCATCACGTATAGTAATTTTGGCGCAGCACATGATTTCACAGGTAATTCATACCGATTAAATGATGGTGTTACAGGAAGTGAAAGCGTAGAATATACGTCAAACTTAATTAAAAATTTCAACGATAAAGGGCACAAACTTACCGCTGATTTATCGATCTCAAGAAATTCAGACGATAGTAATAGTTTCATTACAGCATCACCAAATTTCAATAGTACATTGAACGATCAGGTTCAGAAACAAGTACAATTACAAGCAGATTATGTATTACCATTAGGTAAAGGAAGCCAGTTTGAAGCCGGATATAAAGGAAGTTTTGGTGATTTGAACAACGAATATGTAATAACCGACAATCAGGGTAACCCAGATCCAAAATTATCAAATACTTTAGAATACAAGGAAAACATAAATGCAATTTACACGCAATACGGTTTCAAAGTTAATAAGTTCTCTTATTTATTTGGATTACGTTGGGAAGACACTAATATTCAGGTAAATCTATTAGATAGTAACGATTTCAACACTAAAAAATACAACAACTTATTTCCAAGTGCTTTTATTAGTTACGAAATTTCAGATCAAAGTAACTTCACAGCAAGTTACAGTAAGCGTTTATCAAGACCTAGAGGACGTTTCATGAATCCTGCAACAAACTATTCTAGTAATGTTAATATTTTTCAAGGAAATCCGGACTTAGATCCATCTTTGACAGACAAATACGATATTGGATACATCAAACGTTGGAAAAAATTAACCTTTAATACCTCTGCATATTTCGAAAACACAAAAGACGTTTTCAGTTTCGTGAGAACTCCAACAGGTGACGTTGTAACTCCTGATGGTGATGTTGTAACTCCTACACCGGCTAATCCAGTTGATGGAATTCCTGTTATTTTAAGCCGTCCAATTAACTTAGGAAGAGAGCAAAAATTTGGTTTTGAGTTTACTCTTAATTATACACCTTTCAAAGTATGGAGAATTAACAGTAACTTCAACTTTTACAACGTAAAAACTACCGGAGAAAATACTTATATAGATACTAAAGGAAATACAGTTGTACAAGATCTGGATAATCAAGCTAATACATGGTTTGCCAGAATCAACTCAAAATTAACGTTACCATACAAAATAGACTGGCAGTTAAGTGCTGTTTACAATGGCGAACAAAAAACGGCTCAAGGTAAAAATTTAGGTCAATTTGGTATGAATACAGCGTTTAGTAAAGATGTTTTAAAAGACAAAGCAACAATTGCATTCAATATTAGCGATATTTTCAACTCACGTATCATGAAGTCCTACACCTATCTGGAAAATGATGTAACACATGAAAATCAAAAAGCTTACAGCGAAATGCAGTTCCGTAAACGTCAATTCAATTTATCATTTACGTATCGCTTTAACAAAGCAAAAAGTGATAGAGATAAAAACGCACAGCCTAAAAATGACGGCGGCGGAGAAGGTGGCGGAGATTTCCCGGGCTAACGTAAGTTAAATTCCAATATTAAAAAATCCCAAATTCCAATTTCACTGGATAAATTTCAATACTAAAAATCCCAAATTCCAATTGATTAACCCTCATTGGAATTTGGGATTTTTTATTGGAATTTATTTTTAGACATAAAAAAAAGGACTCGTTTTCACGAATCCTTTTATGAAATCAATTCAAATTAAATTGATTGTTCTTCTTGTCTTTTTTTAGCTCTCTTTTCTTTGAACATTTCCCAGCTAGCTCCCGTAACCCAATAAGATACGAAACCAACCAAGAAAAACATTAACCAAAACCCTATAGTTAGTATGGTTAAGAAAAGTAAAAAGCCTAAGTACTGTGAAAATTCAAACATGTTTTCCGGAATTTTTGAATGTTACCACAAATGTAGGCTATATATTTCTCCTCAGCAATAAAATCTAAATCAATTTTCGTGAAATAACATTTATCCGTATATTTATACTCATTTTAAATAAGCTTATTTTTTGATAAATTATTCAACTATCTAAATTAGAAGAACATGAGTATTTTCAGGAGCTATTTCCCGCTATCCGTTACAAACGAAGTTCACTGAACTCCGATTAAAATAAATGTTTAGTGAAGTAATCTTTTATGTTTTTAAAGAAAAAACATAAAAGATTACTTCACTCCTATCGGGGCTAGAATCCGTATTCAAAAGAAAATTTAAACACCAAAACATAAAATCCGTTTCAATCCGAGTCTTTACGAAGTAAATCAGCGTCATCCGCGTTCCTTTACCCAAGCAGAATACAACTAACATTTCACATTAACAAAATACATTTTTACAAACAACATATTTACACAAAATGAAATACAGAATAGAAAAAGACACCATGGGCGAAGTTCAAGTCCCTGCCGATAAGTATTGGGGTGCACAAACAGAACGTTCCAGAAATAATTTCAAAATTGGAAATGTAGCTTCGATGCCGCAGGAAATCATCGAAGGATTTGCTTACCTAAAAAAAGCCGCGGCTTATGCCAACTTTGATTTAGGAGTTTTACCAATTGAGAAAAGAGATGCAATTGCAGCTGTATGCGACGAAATTCTGGAAGGTAAATTAGACGATCAATTTCCATTAGTTATTTGGCAGACAGGTTCAGGTACGCAAAGTAACATGAACGTAAACGAAGTAATTGCTAACCGCGCTCAGGTTTTAAAAGGTTTTGAAATTGGCGAAGGCGAACAATTTATCAAAGCAAATGATGATGTAAATAAATCTCAGTCATCAAATGATACTTTCCCAACCGGAATGCACATTGCAGCTTACAAAATGGTGGTAGAAACTACAATTCCCGGAGTTGAGAAACTACACGCAACTTTAGTAAAAAAAGCAAATGAATTTAAAGACGTTGTAAAAATCGGGCGTACACATTTAATGGATGCAACGCCTTTAACGCTTGGACAGGAAATTTCAGGATATGCAGCGCAGCTAGCTTTCGGATTAAAAGCACTTAAAAATACTTTAGCCCATTTATCTGAAATCGCTTTAGGCGGAACCGCAGTTGGAACCGGATTAAATACACCAAAAGGTTACGACGTAAAAGTTGCCGAATATATCTCTCAGTTTACCAAACATCCTTTTATTACTGCCGAAAACAAATTTGAAGCTTTGGCTGCACACGACGCAATCGTGGAAACACACGGAGCATTAAAACAATTGGCTGTTTCCTTAAACAAAATTGCCAATGATGTTAGAATGTTAGCTTCTGGACCTCGTTCAGGAATTGGAGAAATTCATATTCCTGAAAACGAACCAGGATCTTCTATTATGCCTGGAAAAGTCAACCCAACACAATGTGAAGCACTAACAATGGTTTGCGCCCAAGTTATCGGAAATGATATGGCAATTGCAGTTGGCGGAATGCAGGGACATTATGAATTGAATGTTTTTAAACCAGTCATGGCAGCAAACTTTCTTCAATCGGCACGTTTGCTTGGAGACGCCTGTGTTTCATTTGACGAACATTGCGCACAAGGAATTGAACCAAACCATAAACGTATTAAAGAATTGGTAGATAATTCTTTAATGCTTGTAACCGCTTTAAACACAAAAATCGGTTATTACAAAGCTGCCGAAATTGCTCAAACCGCTCACAAAAACGGAACTACACTTAAAGAAGAAGCGGTTCGTTTAGGCTACGTTTCCCCTGAAGATTTTGACGCTTGGGTAAAACCGGAAGAAATGGTTTAGTTTAATGGTGAATTGTTAATGGTGAATTATTAATTTTTTCAACCTAATTATATTAAAAAGAGCTTTCTAAAATTTAGAAAGCTCTTTTTAATTAATTAACAATTTATAATTAACAATTCACAATTATTTACCGTCTACATAATCTTGTAAATAGCTGAATCTTTCTGTAAGTTTTCCGTTTTCGGTGATTTTGGCGCGTTTTAAAATTCCGTCTTTATCTCCGTTGAAAAAAGCTGGAATTACATGTTCCATAAATTGTTCTCCAAAACCTTCGCTGGCATCTTTTGGAATTTCGCATGGAAGATTATCAACCGCCATAACAACAACTGCAGCCGGATGAAAAATATCTACTTCTTTATCTTCTAAAGGAAAGTAACCATAAATAGGTTCTGCAATTGTCGAAGAACGAAGCGTACTTGCAATTGGTCCGTTTACGTCGCAGGAAATATCTGCCACAACTTTTAGTTTGCAGTCACTTGCGTTTAACATTTCTCTCGTCAAAATCATTGGAGCATTACTCGCATAAAAATGACCTGCAAAATAGATATCAGAAACTTTCGTGAATTTTTCAAAATCTGAAGTATAAGCTTCTGGGTTTTCAACAAAATCATTAAAATCTAAAACCTGACCATCAATACGTTTGTTGTATTCTAAAACATCTAACTGAACATAAACTGCCTGAGCATATTTTTTAGTCAGATAATTATCTACTGTGATTTCTTTTACTTTAATGGCATCCAAAATTTCCTTTGCTCCACTCCCAACCTTTCCTGTTCCGGTTATTACAAATTTTAAAGCTGGCATCGTAATACGCTTTAAATGCATAATCAAAGCCTCTTTTCCCGAAAGGGTTTCTGCTTTTGGAAGTTTAAATAATTCGAATTTAATTCCGAAGGCGCGGATTCCGTTATATACACCAACCATTCCGGCATATTTACCAAAACCAATTAATCGACGATCCAATGAATCAACAATAGTTTCATGATCGTATAAATCAATATTTTTTTCTAAAATCGCCTGAAGTAATTTCTTGTTATGCGGCTGTTTTTTTATCGTATGAGAAAAAAAGAAATACGCTTTGTTTGGAATTAAATTATCAACAGGAACTTCTTTTACACCAAAAAGAACATCACAATCCGAAACATCTTCTGTAACGGTTATTCCCATGTTTTTATATTCTGCATCAGAAAAAATTCTAATATCTGAACTTTCTACTTCAACTGAAGCGTCATGATAGACTTGTTTTAGTTTTGTCAGCTCATTTGGAGAAAAAACAACTCTTCTGTCTGGTGGGTTTTTTCTTTCTTTTATTATTCCAAATTTCATTTAAATAAATTTAAAGCATTTAATAATATAACTTTTTACATCGTATTTGTTTCAAATATAACAAATATTGTTAAATTTTTGTTTCTAATTTACTATTTAGAATGTTTAAAAACCGTTAGTAGCTGAAAAACAAAGAAATAAAAAAAACAGTTCTTAAAATTATGTTAAAAAGGCGTTTTTAAACCATCAAAAACTGAGAATACAACAAAATTGAATTCGATATATTTGTTTTTAAAGAACGATGCAAATGATTTTCCTTAAAAAAACAAAGATACCACAAATACTTTTCTCAGTATTAGTTTTAAGCTCTTGTGGTAATGACAATAAAACAAAAACAGCTACTACTCCAACAGTCGAAGATACTTTACCTAAAATGAAGCCGTTAGGTCCTGAAAAGAAAATTTCACAGGCTTATAAAAATTCGGTAATTGGCAGAATAAATCATTTTTATTATAAAAACTGGCCCAACAACAGCATGAACGGAAGCTTTTTAGTCGCCCGAAATGGTCAGATTATTTACGAAAAATACAATGGTTTTGCCAATAAAAATGAAGGAACTAAAATAACTGCTGAAACGCCTGTACAAATTGCTTCCGTAAGCAAAGTATTGACTGCAACAGCCGTTTTAAAATTGGTTAATGCTGGTAAAATTGATTTGGACCAAAAAGTAAATACAATTTTAAAAACGTTTCCCTACGAAGACTGCACGATTAGAATGCTTTTAAGTCATCGCACTGGAATGCGTAATTATGCTTATTTTACAGATCACGATAAATCAGTTTGGGACAGACATAATCAGCTGACCAATAAAGATATTTTAAATCTTTTGGCGACTAAAGATATTGGTTTAGAATCTAAAACAGGAACTCGTTTCAGCTATTGCAATACTAATTATGCAATGCTGGCGCTTATCATTGAAAAAATCACTGGTTTGACCTATAAAGAAGCAATGTCTCAAATGATTTTCAAACCTTTAGGAATGACGCATACGTATGTTTTTGATGATGACAAAGACAGAAAAACGATTGTTCCGTCATATAAAGGAAATGGTGCAGAAATTGGTTTTGATTATCTGGACAATGTTTACGGAGATAAAAATGTTTTTTCAACCGTAAGAGATCTTCTAAAGTTTGATCGTGCAAGACAATCACCTGATTTTTTAAAACCTGAATTATTAAAACAAGTTTATACGGGTTACAGCAACGAACGTAAAGGAACTAAAAATTACGGTTTAGGAATTAGAATGATTAATTGGGAAACCGGTCAAAACTATTATTTTCACAATGGCTGGTGGCATGGCAATACCTCATCTTACATTACTTTAATGAAAGAGAATGTTACCATTATTGCGTTGTCTAACAAAATGACAAGAAACACTTATGCCGTTCGCAAATTAGCTCCAATTTTTGGGGATTATCCTTTTAATTTTAAAGACGAGGAATAAAATAGTCATAAAGTCGAAAGTCAAAAGTCTTAAAGTCAAACACTTTAAAAACTTTACGCCTTTCGACTTTTGACTTTCGAATTTTTCTGAAATTTTTAATAGAAAGTAATTTCAAATACTCTAAATTTGCAGACTTAATTTTTGGGGTCGACTGGTTTTGACAGCAAGTCGAATTGAACAGTAAGCACGTCGAGCATTGAGACCTTGCTCGTAAATATAAGATCTCAAACTTTTACACGGCGAAAATAATTACGCTTTAGCTGCATAATCCGAATCATAGTAAGATTGCGCCACGTCTCTACAAGGTAGAGAAGCTGGATTCTCCTGGAAAGCCTTGGTTTGTGGCGTTCCGTCAAGGGGAACCGTAAAAATAAACCTAGATATCCATGAGCTTCGGGTGGGTTTCGAAACTAAAGAAGATAAGTGTTCGGTGGCTGTTTCTGGCCTAGCTTGACATCGAAAATCTAATCAGGAAATAAGCGTGTAGAAAGCTCTTTAGTTGCTTGTTTGGACCCGGGTTCGATTCCCGGCGACTCCACAAAAAAGCCTGTAAACTTTATTGTTTACAGGCTTTTTTTAATTTACTTAAATAATTGTTTTGCGTAATTCTGAATAAGAAGCAACGAGATCACTAAGTGTAAATCCACGATTTAGACCACTAGGGTTAGGCAGTATCCAAACTTTGGCTCCACAAAAATCTTCAGGTTGTAATCCCCACATAATTTGTTTTTTACCTGAAAAAGCTTTGTAGGCGGCTTTACCAAGAAAAGCAATATACTTAGGCTTGAATTGCTTGATCTTACCCTTAAAAATCTCAATTGCATCATCAAATTCCTCTTTTGATAGCTGATCTGCACGAGAAGTTGCTCTCGCTACAGCTGTAGTCAAACCAAATCCAAAGTCTAAAATATTAATATCGTTTATAGCTTCTATTTGATAGGGAGTAAAACCAGCCTGATGTAATACTTTCCAGAATCGATTGCTTCTTCCCGAAAAGTGATGTCCATCTGATGCAGATTTTAAGCCAGGATTAATTCCACAAAAAAGCACATTTAAATTTTCTTTGATAATATCAGTTAACATTATGAAATTCAAATTGATTAGTTATAAGTTTAAAAATATCAATTACTTTATACAGAATTTTGATAGTAACTAAGTTAAATAATTAAAGAGTAACTAAAAAACTACTGTATTTTAGTGACGAAAAACATCACAATATCTTACAATTAATTTCCTTTTGCAATAAAACCCGGAACGCCAGTTTTAACTACTCCATTAAATCTCTGTCTGGTCTTGATACTATTAATTTGCTCGAAAGCATCTTCTGGCAAAAGACTAATGTCAAAATTTTCATGAGCGCGCGTCAGGGTTTTAGGAGTAGTAAGTAAGGTTGTACCGCGTTGTACCGCCCAACTCAACAATACTTGTGCAGGTGTTTTTTTAATTTTTTCTGCAATCTCTAAAATAGTTTCATCTTCAATTGGTCCAGGTTTTATTCCATGTCCAAGTGGAGCAAAAGCTAAAAAAATAATACCTTTCTCTTTACAATACTCAAGAAGCTCTGTTTCGGGCAGATAAGGATGTGATTCAACCTGAATCGCTGCTGGTTTTATTCTCGCTGCTTCATAGATAGAAATAAGCTCTTTTAAACTAATATCAGATAAACCAATTGATCTGCATTTACCACTATCAACAAGATTTTCCATCGCTCTCCAGGTATCCAGCAAAGTTACTTCGTGATCATAAATTACATTACCGTTTTCATCTCTCGGATCTTGTTCTTCGCCTGCTTGAAAAGCAAATGGAGTATGAATAAGATAAAGATCCACATATTCAAGACCCAGTTTCTTTAAACTTTCATCAAATGCTGGTTTAACTCGATCCGGTCTATGATTGGTGTTCCACAATTTTGTAGTAACAAAAATCTCTTCACGGCTAATTCCTTCAATTGCCATTCCTTCTTTTAAGGCTTCCCCTACTTCTTTTTCATTGCGGTATCGTTCTGCACAATCAAAATGGCGAAAACCTGCTTTTAAGGCATCTTTAGTCGCGCTTATGGTTAATATTGGATCAGGAATAAGAGTCCCAAATCCAAGTGAAGGCATTTTTAAGTTGTTATGTGATATACTCATTTTAAAATATTTTTAGATTATTAATTTCCCCTTTTCATCAACAATTTGATGTTATTTCTTGAAGATTATTACACCTTCAAATCAGAGAATAAAGTTCCGGTAATAAACTCAGATGAATATGTGATCTACATCACATTTTACAGTAAAAATTGCCTGAATTTTTAGTTGTCGTTCAAAAGCTTTCGAAGCCGTGCAGTTTCATTAAGGAATTCTTAGGAGAGCTGGTTTCGAAAATTAAAAAGATAAGTATTCGGTGGCTGTTTCTGGCCTAGCTTAACATCGAAAATCTATTCTGGAATAAGCGTGTAGAAAGCTCTTTTGTTGCTTGTTTGGACCCGGGTTCGATTCCCGGCGACTCTACAAAAAAGCCTGTAAACTTTGTTGTTTACAGACTTTTTTATTATTTGATATAATTAAATACTTTTGTTAACCATTTTTTCTATTCAATAGAATAATATTTAATTATTTAAAATTTTGGAATTGTTTTTCAATATTTAAAGAGAAATCACCTGTTCTTCTCCAGCCAGCAGTTCCTTTTTTTTCTGTACAAAAACCTTTCTTGGAAGAAAAAATTCGGAAATTTTCCCCTTTAACATTTGAACCGTAAAAGACTCCATCTTCCTCTTTCCAATTAGTTAATCTCTTTTGTACTTTGTAAAGATCATTTAAAAATTCACTGGTGTTAGAATATCTAACTTTCAAATTAGGATTAGTTGCTTTTTTAATAATGTTTATAATATTTTTGTCTATATATGGAGGTAACGATTCATAACGAATTAATTTGTTTTTTAATATCAATCTAAAAATAATATTTTCTACAAAAATTGACATTTCATATGAACCAAATATTGACTTTAATTTCAATTGCTCTTTTGGGGTCAACCATTCAACATATGTATCAGGAAAAAAGCCTCCTAAGATTTGAAACATCGAAACTCCCAATTGATATATATCAGATTGAATGGTATAACTATCTCCTCTAATAATTTCAGGAGGCATATAGAGGTTAGTTGTTTTTGAACCTGTAATTTTACTAAAATTATCAAAATGTTTAATTGATCCAAAATCAGCTATTAATGGCTCACAACTATCCTCGTATACCAATATATTTTTGGGCTTAATATCTCTATGCAAAATTTGAATCTTCTCTTTATGAAGCTCACTTAATCCATTTAAAATCCCATGAATTATGTTAAGCGTCTTTTTTAAATCTAACTTTCCTGCTTTATAATATTTTTCTAAATCGCCACCATCAATTTCATCAGTCATAAAATAACTATGATACTTTCCTATTCTCTTTGCATCTCTTACTTTTAATATATTGGGATGATTAAGTTTAGAAAGAATTTTCGGTTCATTATGAGAACTATCTGTAGCATTACCATAATATATCTTAAGTGCAATTCTCCTATGAAATATTTTATGCTCACCGAAAAAAATATCACAATTTCCCCCTTCCTGTGAGACTCTATCAATTTTAAAATCCTTTTGCTCATTTAAAAAATTAACAATTTCATCATCCAGACCTAATTCGAGAATATCCATTTTTAAATTATTTATTTATAAAATAATATGCAATTTTTAAAGCTTCATTTTGATAACTGTAATCAGGTTCTAAAGAAACTTTATTCTTTTTGTAGTATGCTGCTAAAGTACTCGGGTTGACAAAACTTATATTGGCTTGTGTATATATTTGGATTAACCCTTCTATTTTAAATGAAATAGGAGAAGGAGCATGGACACCTTTCCCTTTTGGATTTCTATATTTAATAACAATTTCATCTGGAGCAAAATTGTCAAACACAGAAAATAGTGTATTTTTAAACAATACTACATTATTAGAAGTTTCGTCATCTTCTAGAGAAATAGGTTTATACTTTGCTGTATAATTAGTAATAATCTCATCTTTTTTCTCTAATGCAATAATTCTAACTTCTCTACCTGAAATTTCAATACCTAATACTTTCATAATACTTATATTTTGGGGTAAATAGTTATTAAACCCTTTGTTACCTCATTTTGGTTGTTATTAAATCTTAGTACAAATATTATTCTTTAATTAAAAATTTCTTTACGGAAATCCATAATTGTAAAATTAATTACTAAACTCAAAAATAGCAATTAAGCTTTGCTCAACTGCTAAGTGCATATGCGCTTGATTTAACTTTAAAATTTAGCACTCAACTGTCGAGCATCTTATTCGTTCTTCTATATTCTTTAATTTTAAAACATCATATCAAGAAAAAAAATTCAAAATAAAAAAGATAATTGATGTTTTAAATAACCATTTTAAAAGTATATATCTCTTGTTGTAATAAAAGCACTCTATGGCTTTTTCCATGCTTATCAATAAGCATCAATATAGATTTAATTGTTGAATTGTAATAGCATCAAGTCCACAAAAAAAGCCTGTAAATTTCATTGTTTACAGACTTTTTTTATTAAACACCAATACCTAGTTTTATTAGATAAAATTTTACTTAAATTATCTAACTCGCTTAAAAAGATTAGATAAAATGTAAAATTCTACGTTACAAGCCCTCGGAGATAATCTTCACTATGATCTATCAAAAGTTCAGTCCACATAGGAAGATGGTCAGACATCTGAAAAGTCTTCCATTCTTTATAATACTTCTTTAGTTTAGTCTTATTAATTATGGTATCCTGTAGTGAACTTAATTGTTCTTGATATTCTGTTCGTTTGTTACTGTCAGTTTCAGATTCTAAAAGCTTGTTTAAATCCACAATCTGTTTATTTATAGATAAAATCATAGCTTCTTCATATCTATCAAATTGCTGCTCAGTAAATACGTCTTTATAATAATCGTAGGCACCTGCACTTTGTGGTGTGTCACCTAATTTAAAATGTTTTCCTTTCGAACAAACCCCAATTTGATCGTAATGTTTGCTCCTTGAAATATTTGTTGCAGTCTCACTTTCAGGTTTACTTTTAAGTACAGCGGGAATTTCAAAACCATTTGCTTCCAATGCCTTCATTGTTTCATGTTTACGGTCAATAATATTAAAATCCCCAAGTACAATAAGGTTTTCCAAATCTGTTTCTGCTCTCTTTTCTAAAAATTTTGCTATAGCTTCGATTTCGTTTTTTCTTCTTTGTAGCTTCGCTCCTGTATCTGCACCATAGTAAATATGTACTGTACAAAGACTGAATTTGCTCCAACCTGCCTGAAAAGAAACTAAAAACGGAGATCGGGCAAATTGAACATCGCCTTGAATTTCTTTTGTTTTCGGTAAAACAATTTCACCTGCAATTTTTTTAAAACTGACCCTTCTGGTATCATAAATAAATGTCATTCTTTCTCCGTTTCCACTATGACCTTCAGTAACATCTGTACTTATATAATCCCATTCATCTCCAAGAACATACATTAACTGATTCAGTCCTGTAAGATTTTTATTCACTTCTTGAATAGCAATTAAATCAAAAGAAGATATAATTTGTGCTAAATAATAGAAGGACTCCTTCAATCGATAACCGTACCCAAATTTATTGGAATCAAAATCTCTTATATTCCAAGTTGCTATTAGAAGGTTTTTATCTGTTTTTTTCGGTGCCGTAATTGGTCCAATATTATTTTTAAGAGTTATAAGGTTTTCTACCACAAACCCTCTCCTTTCTAAAGGAATGTCTTTTTTAATAGAATAATATCTCATAATCAATAAGTTAAAATTAAACAAGAACAAGTATAGATAAAAATAAAATCCTACTTACAGGTATTTCTACCTGATTTTTATTCCTCGTTTAACATAAAGGCCTATTTATTATAGCGTTATATAACAATCAAAAATAAATCGATGAATATTAAAAACTTGGCTAAGGAACAGATTAAAAAGATCCGTCACAACACAATATTATGCTGCGCCTCAGCCAAAACCGGCAAATCAGTTTCTCCCAACATCTCCCTCAAATCAATCTCAATAATTTTAGATATTTGCGAAATAGGCACATCGTTCGCATTTCCTTCAAAAGGATTTTCGGTGCTTTCTCCTACTTGTCCAAGCGAAGTATACATCCACGAAATAATAACACTAAACGGAATCACCAGCCAAACCATATTTCCTTGTGCAATACCGGTAATCGTTTCGTTCATTTTATCAAATTCTTTTAGTAAACCAAAAGGCAGTAAAAAACAAAATAAATGCACTAATAAAGTATTTATAATCGCATATTGTCTCGGATAAGGCGAATCTTTTAACTGCTCGCTTCTGCCCTGTTGTGCGTAAAAATCTTTTATGGTTCTTTGAAAATCAACAAACTGAAGCAGGACAATTTCTTCATCATCAAACATCTTTTTTAATGTTTTGCTTTGAAGTGCCATAAGCTGTGTTGCTTTATTTTTAGTTTTTAGAATATATTCTAATTCTTCGGGAGGAAGAAATTTTGATAATTCATCCTCAAGACTTATTTCATTTTCGGGAATCACATAATAAAACTGCTGATATTCTGCATTGTGTTTTTTCTGGCTAGCTTCCCAAATACGGTACGAACGCATTTCGTATCGCAATGCCGCCAACCAAGCAAAATGACGATAAATAAGCTGTTTCGATTTCTCTGGATCGTTTATAAAATCCCGACTCATGATTCCCCATGAACGGCTGGTATTCAAAATAAAAGTCCAAATTTGCTGGGCTTCAACAGTTCTGTTATACGTCTGCGTATTTTTAAAACCTACAATAAAGGCTGTTGCCGTTCCTAATAAGGCGACAACAGTCCAGGAAATTCCGAGCCATTTTAAATCAAAAACTTCATATAAAACAGTAGGCACAATGCCCAAAATAAGCAGTACATAAATGCTTTTTCTGGTCCAGATAATAAACTCCGATAATTTATACGATTTACCTATATACATAATTGTTGTTTTATTTTTTATAATTGAAAAATAAGCATGTCTTTAAAGGGCGCAGACATGCTTGTTTTATTTTTAAGAAATAGAAGCATAATCTTCTTCTTCGTTCTCGTCAAATGGCTGATCCTGCATGTGTACGGTTTCATCCAGTAATTCACAGCCATCGGTTAAATCATGGTGATGCAGATTGAGTTCATTTTCGGGTTCGCTGCTATAAACAGGTGTTCTGGACAAACCCATTATTTTGAAAAGGTTGATAAGTTTCATGATTACAGTTTTTTAATGATTAATTCAATTTCTAAACCGGCTTGATTACTTTTAGGTTTTCACCTTTTCTTTCAATAAAGCCCATTTTTCCATTTTTAAAATTTTCTGTGGCATTTGCTAAAGCTTCTTCAGAATCCATTACCAAAGCGCCTTTAGAAAATAAAGGTTCATGCAGCGGTTTACCCGAAATAAAGAGTAATTCACTGTTTGTGATGGCAATAAATTTTATCGTTTCTTCAAAATCTGATTCTCCCATTGCGATTACCATTCCTTCCTCAAGTTCAGTTGTTGATTGGCTGGTTATAAAATCAAAATAACCTTCGACTGCCAAAACGGTTCCTGACCATTGCGCCGGAATTTGATGCGAAAACTCTTTTCCTGCTTCCAGAAAAATATGCAGCATTGTAAGTTCATCCGGAGTTTCTGTTTTATTTAAAGTTGTTCCGCTTCCGCCGCAAACCACTCTTACTCGCACACCTTCTTTTTTTATTTCCGGAATTTGCGATTTGTCAATGAAGATACTTTTAGGATCTTGCTGTTTTTGTGAGGCCGGAATATTGACGAACAATTGCAAACCTTCTACAGCGGCGCCATCGGGAACTGGAAATTCAGAATGAACGATTCCTTTTCCGGCGTATGTCCAAAGCAGACTCCCAGGCGTTATAATCAAATTGTTTCCGCGGGAATCTATGCTGTGATAGGGAGCCGATTTTTCGAAAACGTAACTTATAGCCGACATTCCTGCATGCGGATGAGGCCCGAAAATATCGTGTGTGAGTTCAAAATGATCGAACCCGATAATAGGATCCATCAATCCGTCAAAATCATTGTTTCTTGCTTTTCTCGCAAAAAACTGCTCATCTCCCTGTACTTCGGGCATGATCACTGCTGAGAGTTTTAACTTGTTCATACTATTTGTTTTTGGGTTAAAAAATGCGCCGCGCCCATTGATTTGCCGTGTTGTTGATCAGATTCCGTAAACTATTTTACGCTGACGTAGGGTGTAAGTGTACACGAACGGGTGGAAAGTGTACGCCCAATTACAACCGCCTCGACAAACTGCCTACCCGTCATCTTCGTTTCAACGGGCTTCGAAGCTTTTTATATTTTTAAGGTTTGATTAAGCTCTTTGAGGGCGGTTAGGAAACCATTCTTCAAAAGTTATAGCACCCAATTTTGCTGTTACAGCAGGAACAAGAGTCAATTCTTCAAGAGGTGCGCCAAAGTACAATGCTTTTTCATCTGAAATAACTTCCAGAGGATCATTTGTTTTGGTTAAATAATTTTGTAGAAGTTCTGAAAGTTTATAACGGTCCGGTCCTCCAATTTCTACAATATCATTTATTGGGTTTCCTAGTGAAAATTCTACTACTAAAGAAGCCACGTCTTCTGAAGCAATTGGCTGAATTTTAGCCGGAGAAATTACAACGCTTCCGCCATCGTGTGCCGATGCTGCAATTCCGCCAAGGAATTCCATAAATTGAGTGGAGTGAATAATAGTAAACGGAACGCCTGATTTTCTAATTAAATTTTCCTGAGCTTGTTTAGCTCTAAAATAACCACTTTCCTGTAAACGGTCTGTACCAACTACAGAAAGTGCAATATGATGTTTTACGCCAGCATTAATTTCTGCTGCTAAAAGATTTCTTCCTGAGGTTTCAAAAAATTCTAAAACTTCTTTGTCTGCAAATGATGAGGAATTTGCCAAATCGATTACGATATCTGTTCCGCTAACTGCTTCTGCAAGTCCTTCGCCTGTTATAGTGTTAATTCCTGTTGATGGTGCAGCCGCAATTACGTTATGCCCCTGATCGCGAAGTTTGTTTACTACTTTTGATCCAATTAATCCTGTTCCTCCGATTACTAAAATTTTCATGATACTAATTTTTAAATTGTTATAAATTGATTTTCATTTTCACTTAGTAATAGCCAAGATGCGTGCCATTCAATTAAACAACTAAAAATCAATAACTTACAACTAAATCATCTTTTAAAATTTCCCTCTACAAAGGGAATTCATTTTAGCATTCACTTTATATAGTGAAAAAAATAAAAATGCCCATTGCTTTTATTTCGCAATGGGCATTTTTTATAAAGTAATAATACGTTTAAAAATAATCAGCTTTGGTAATCTGTAATTTTTTCATTTTAGAATGAAGTGTATTTCCCGGAATATCTAAAACTTCGGCTGCACCGCCCGCACCGGAGATTTTTCCTTTGCATCTTTTTAAAGCACTGATTATAAAAAGACGTTCCATTTCTTCCAATGATTTACTGAAAATGTTTTCTTCTTCACTTGTTTTCTCTGTTTTTCTCGGAATATAAACTTCCCTCAAAACATTATCTTCAGCCATTAAAACACTGCGTTCTATAAGATGTTCCAATTCTCGCACATTTCCGGGCCACAAATAACTTTGAAGCTGCTGAATGGCTTTTGGTGCAATTCTATTGATATTCTTCCGATTGTTTTTATTGTATTTGGCAACGAAAAAATTAGCAAGATGTTCTACATCTTCCATTCTTTCGCGAAGTGCGGGCAGATAAATTGGAAACACATTTAATCTATAAAAAAGATCAGAACGAAAACGTCCGGCTGCCACTTCTTCTTCTAAATTTCGGTTTGTCGCCGCAATGATTCTCACATCCACTTTGATAGTATCTTTTCCTCCAACTCGCTCCAGTTCCCGTTCCTGAATAACTCGGAGTAATTTCACTTGCGCTTCAAGTGGCATTTCTCCTATTTCATCCAAAAATAAAGTACTGTTATTGGCAAGTTCAAATTTTCCTATTCGTCGTTCTGTTGCTCCGGTAAAAGCACCTTTTTCATGACCAAACAATTCGCTTTCGATCAAACTGGCTGGCATTGCAGCGCAGTTTACTTTAATCATTAATTTGCCTTTTCTCGGAGAAGCATTATGAATAGCGCGGGCGATTAATTCTTTTCCAGTTCCGGTTTCTCCAAGAATTAAAACAGTAGAATTAGAATCGGCAACCAAAGACATTAAATGGTAGACTTTCTGCATTTGTTCACCGCTCCCAATAATCTCCGAAAAATTATAAATATTCTTGATTTGTTCTTTCAAATAAACATTTTCATGTTCTAACTGCTGTTTGTAAAGTAGTAATTTTTCGTTGGCCTGTATATTGGCAATCGCTACCGAAATCTGAGAACAGATTCCTTTTAAAATGGAAGGATTCAGTTGATCTGCCAGCAGCCACAATGTTCCGACTTTTAAAGAACCTACTTTTAGTAAAGCACCATAAGCATTTTCAAATCCAACTTTTTTCCACAATTGAGCAAAACCAGAATTGGTTGTTTTGAGTTCTTCTTCAACATTAAAAGCAATCGCGCTTTCACTTTTTATAACCTGAGCTGTGTAAGGTTCTTTTATATCGAGCTTTATCGAAACCATTTTATCAAAATCAATTTCGGCTTTTACAAATACCGATGGATCATACATATAAGAAGTCAAACCAAATCCGTCGTCATCAAAAATATTAAGCATGGCGAGTTTAGTATCCAGAAGATCACGAAGTACCTTAATTATGGCATGTTCTAAATCGTCTTTGGTACGAACTCCGGCAATTTCATTGCTAAACTGCAACAGAACAGCTTGTTCGTTGTTTTTACTTTCCAGTAATTCATTGGCAATAATATTAGACATTGCAGTCGAAATTTGCGAACAAATCCCCTGTAGCAGCGAAATATTGATTTCTTCAATCGCCAGCCATAACATTCCCAATACAATATCGCCGTTGCGAAGTGCAATCCCAACCATTCTTTTAAAGCCTAAACTTTTCCAAAACAAAAGATAAGATGAAGTAATGCCGCGGTCAATTTCAATATCAACATTAAAAAGTAACGGAATATAGCTGTCCAAAACTCTATTTTGCAGTCCGTCGTTTACCGGAAATTTAGACTGCAGTAATTCTTTTAAAACAGGATCATCATCGTTTGTAATGCTTTTGTCGTAGATATAAGTACTTAAAGAATTTCCGTCGCTGTTTAATTTTCGGATGACATAACCACGAAGCGGATTTATCCTTTTTAATGCGGTACGAACCGCCGCTTCAAGCTCGTCTTTAGTTCTTACTTCTGAAATATCATTGCTAAAATCCAGCAGAAATGATTTTTCCTGTTCTTTTTTCTGCAGTTCTTCATTTTTGATAATATTCGAAACCGCAACAGAAAGCTGTGGCGCAATACCTTTTATAATATTCCGAAACTGCGGTGTAAAACTTCCCGGTTTATCGGTATAAATATGAATAAATCCTAAAGGTTCATCAGCATTCCAAAGCGTTGTCATCAATAATTCCCGAATGCCGGCATCATAATTCACCTGTAAAAAATGCGGACTTTGTGGTTTGTCTTTCACTTCTGCAACCATAAAAGAAATTGGATCTTCGGCAGCGAGAACTTCTGTTATAAAAGGTCCATTGAGGGTGAAATGTGTTTTTTGCAGTTTTGCATACGATTCTTTCTCAAGAATAGCATCGGCATCTTTATCTAACAAAAAACCTGCATACGTTTTATCCTTATGATCTATAAGTGTAATGGTAATATGAGTAAAATAAAAAAGGCTTTTGATTCTTTTTGAAAAAAGCAAAATCAAATCTTTCTTTTCTCTTACTTTGGTAATATCTTTTCCAAGATCCAGCAAAATAGCACTTACTTCAAAAATGTTATCGTTAGATTGTAATGCATAAGGCTTTTGATCATTACTCACTTTCCTGGTATTTTGTTTTCTTTCCATTTAAAGGTTATTCAAAAAATTGATTAAAAAATAAATCAAGTTTTGGGTGCTATAAATGTACTTAATATTTTTTGCATCGAAAAAGTCTAAAACTCAAAATAAGTTTAATTTCAACACTTAAAAAAGTATCACAATATACCCTAAAAGTGAACTATTTTACTCTTATTGTTTCAGCATTTTTCTCTAACTTAGCAGTCTACATTTTAAAATGTAAGATTAAAATAAACTTTGTTATTTTGCAAAACATTGATTGAAAAAGAATTACCATACTTTCTCTTACTTTTTGCTGCAAAAACATACTTCTAATAATTTAGTTAATTAAAAACTATGAGCAAATTTGATTTTGGAATTGTAGGACTCGGCGTAATGGGTCGTAACCTACTTTTAAATATTGCAAGCCATAACTTTGCGGCTGCAGGTTTAGACTTAGACACCGAAAAAGTCAACTCACTTCAACAAGAAGCCGATTCTGATCATACAATTGAAGCAACTACAGACGTGAAACATTTTGTAGAGCTTATTCAACAGCCAAGAGCGATTATGTTATTGGTTCCTGCGGGAAAACCGGTTGACAGCGCAATTGCAAGTTTATTACCGCATTTAGATAAAGGAGATATTATAATCGATGGCGGAAATACTTTTTTTACGGATACGGACAGAAGATTTTTAGAATTATCTGAAAAAGGGATTCATTTCTTTGGAATGGGAATTTCTGGCGGTGAAAAAGGAGCTCGTTTCGGTCCTGCAATGATGCCGGGAGGTGATCAAAAAGCATACGAAAGACTTCGTCCTATTTTTGAAGCGATTGCAGCAAAAGTAGATGGTGAACCTTGTGTAGAATATTTAGGAAACGGTTCTGCGGGTAACTATGTAAAAATGGTTCATAACGGAATTGAATACGGAATCATGCAGTTGATCTCTGAGATTTATGACTTAATGAAAAGAGGTTATAATCTGGATGATGAAACGATTCAGAAAACTTTTGAAGAGTGGAATCAAACAGATGATCTTAGATCGTATTTGATCGAAATTACCGGAAAGATTTTAAAACAACAAGATGAAGACGGAAGTCTTTTAATCAATAAAATTTCAGATTGGGCAAAATCTAAAGGAACAGGAAAATGGACTTCGCAAAATGCAATGGATTTGCAGGTTCCGGTTCCAACTATCGACGCTGCGGTTAACATGCGCGATATGTCTAAAACCAAACCTGAAAGAATTGAAGCTGCCAAAAAATTAGTTTGGAACGCTGCTGAAAGTAATGTAAATACAAGCGAAGCAATTGCTGCCTTAAAATCGGCATTATACCTTTCTATTGTTGTGACTTATGCACAAGGATTGGCTCAGCTTCATACGGCTTCTAAAGAATATAATTACGGATTAAACTTAGAAACTGTTGCTAAAATTTGGCGCGGCGGCTGTATTATTCGTGCGACTATTTTAGAAGATTTCAGAAAAGCATTTGTTGCAAAATCAGATTTGCCAAATATACTTTTGGATGCTGGAATCGCTTCAAAATTATCAGAGAATCAGGCAGGAATGAGAACTGCTATTCAGTTTGCAGTTCAAAAAGGATTACCTGTTGCAGGATTAATGAATTCATTAGCTTATTTTGATGCTTACAGATCTGCAAATCTGCCAACAAATTTAATTCAGGCGCAGCGTGATTTCTTCGGGGCGCATACTTACGAACGTATCGACAAAGAAGGAGTTTTCCATACACAATGGTCTGAATAAGCAACTTAAAGCAACACAACTACACACAATGACTAAAAATAAACTTAAGAATCCAACAATCATCGTGATTTTTGGAGGAACCGGAGATTTAGCAAAGAGAAAGCTCTTTCCCGCTTTTCAAAATCTGTACCTTGACGGACGTATGTCTGAAAAGTTTCAGATTATTGCTCTTGGTAGAGCAGAAAAAACCAATGAAGATTTTCGCAGTTATGTCCTAGAAAACCTAAATACTTTTTCAAGAAGAAAAGGAATTTCTGATCCTGAAACTGAAAAATTTCTTTCACACATTACCTATCACAGTCTTGATATTGATAAGGAAGAATCTTATATCGGATTAAACGAAAAAATCAACAATTTTGATCAGGCTTTTGGCGAACGTGCCAATCGTCTTTTCTATCTTTCGATTACGCCTTCTTTCATTTCGACAATTTCAAGCAATATCAAAAAGATTGGACTTGCGGCAAATCCGAAACAAGATCGTATTATTATCGAAAAACCTTTTGGTTACGATAAAGCTTCTGCGATTGAATTGAACGAAATGCTTTCTGAGACTTTCAAAGAAGAACAGATTTACAGAATTGATCATTATTTAGGTAAAGAAACGGTTCAGAATATTTTGGCCTTCCGTTTTGGAAATTCAATGTTTGAACCTTTATGGAGCCGTAATTTTATTGATTTTGTCCAAATTACCGTTGCAGAAGAAGTGGGCGTTGAAGAACGAGGCGGATTCTACGAAGGCGTTGGTGCATTAAAAGATATGATTCAGAACCATTTGCTTCAAATTTTATGTATGACGGCTATGGAAGCGCCTGCTTCACTAAATGCCGATGATATACGTAATCGTAAAGCGGATGTTTTGAAATCAATTCGCCGAATCAAACCTGAAGAAGTAGATCATTATATTGTAAGAGGTCAATATGGTGCAGGAGAAATAAAAGGAGTTCCGGTTCCGGGATATCGTGAGGATAAAGGGATTGCACCAGATTCTAACACAGAAACTTATGTGGCAATGAAAATTTATCTGGACAACTGGAGATGGCAGGGAATTCCGTTTTATTTACGTTCCGGAAAAAGAATGGAAGAAAAACAATCTTCAATCATTATCCAGTTCAAACCAGTGCCACATTCTGCGTTTTCTTATGGTAAAGAAGGAATGACACCAAACCGATTGATTATTAATATTCAGCCTGCAATGGACATCAAATTGCAGTTTATGACCAAAAAACCAGGACTTTCGCTTTCTTTAAGACCAGCAGAAATGGTATTTGACTATTTCTCTTGTTCTACAATGTCGCCGGAAGCTTATGAAACATTAATTGCTGATGCATTGTTAGGAGATCCTACCCTATTTATGCGTTGGGATCAGGTTGAGGAAGCTTGGGACGCTATTGATACGATTCAACAGGAATGGAAAACTATTGCACCAACCAATTTCCCTAATTACAAAGCAGGAAGCTGGGGCCCTGAAGAAGCTGACGAATTGTTAGCTCGTCAAGGACACAAATGGATTCCGAATACACAAACAAAAGAAGAAGTTTTAAATGATACAGATTTATAATACGACAGAAGAAATTAATATTAAAGCTGCGGATCTTTTTGCTGAATCAGCTCAGAAAGCAATTGCTGAAAAAGGCAAATTTACGGCTGTTCTTACCGGAGGTTCTTCTCCTGCAGGAATTTACAAGTTATTAGCTTCTGATGCTTACAAAAATAAAATAGACTGGAGCAAAGTTTATATTTTTTGGGGAGATGAACGTTGGGTTCCGTTAAATGATGATTTGAGTAATGCGAAAATGTCTTACGCAACCTTATTAAGCCACGTTCCTATTCCGGCAGAAAACATTTTTGAAATGTACAAAGATGGTGTTACGCCAGAAGATTTTGCGGTTACTTACGAGCAGTCTGTTAGAACTGTTTTAGGTAATGAAGGAAAGTTTAACCTTATCTTATTAGGAATGGGAGACGACGGACATACGGCTTCTCTTTTCCCGGGCGAAGCGGTATTAAACGAACAAACAAAATGGGTTGATGCTTATTATTTAGCGCCTCAAAAAATGTTTCGCATTACGCTTACTGCACCGCTAATCAATAAAGCGGAAAAAATCGTCGTAGTAGCTTTTGGAGAGAAAAAAATCAATGCTTTAAAAGAAGTTACAACTGGAGCATATAATCCAACACTTTATCCAATTCAATTGATTAAACCAGTTTCTGGAGAATTATTATTTCTTGTAGATAAAATTGCTGCCGGAACGAATTAAGGAATTTGTTTTAAAACATATTATTAAGCCTGTAAACGTAATATTTACAGGCTTTTATTTTTATATATTTCTTTGTTCCGTAGGAACATTTCATTGGTAGAAAAAATTATATTGTTAGCATCGTTGACGTTCCGTAAGAACGTTTGATTTTTACGTCGTTTTTAACAATCTGGCATATCAAACGTTCCTACGGAACGTAAATGTGGCAAATCTCTATTTTTTGCTACCAACGAAACATTCCTATGGAATGATAACGGGATATCAAAAAATAACAAGTTATATCTCTTTGTTCCGTAGGAACATCTCGTCGGTAGATAAATTATATTGTTATCATCGTTTACGTTCCGTATGAACGTTTGATTTTGAAATCGTTTTTAAATAATCCGGCATTTCAAACGTTTCTACGGAACGTAAATGTGGCTGACCTATATTTTATCTACCAACGAAACATTCCTATGGAATGCCATTGTTTTTAAAATCATTAAAACAGTATTTCCAAAATCCGTAAAAAGAATACAAATTGCCCGAATTAGTATTATTCGTAACCATGCTTCTGGTTAGACCTTTACACCATTAATTTAATAGCTAAAAAAATGGACAAAACAATTTTAATTACAGGAGCAAGCAGCGGAATTGGAAAAGAAACTGCAAAATTATTTCAGGCAAAAGGATGGAACGTTATCGCGACAATGCGTAATCCTGAAAACGAAACAGAATTAAAAGCATTGCAGAATGTTTTTGTTACTAACCTTGATGTATTGAACTTAGAATCTATCGAAAATGCGGTAAAAGCCGGAATCTCTAAATTTGGTAAAATTGATGTATTATTAAACAATGCCGGATATGGTGCTTATGGTACTTATGGTACTTTAGAATCTTTTTCAAGAGAAAAAATTGTACGCCAGTTTGATACGAATGTTATTGGAATTCTTGATGTTACTAAAGCATTATTGCCTCACTTTCGTGAAAATAAAAATGGAATTATTATCAATATTTCTTCGATTGGAGGTAAAATGACTTTTCCTTTGGGCGCTTTGTATCACGGAACTAAATTTGCTGTTGAAGGTATTTCTGAATCTTTAAGTTTTGAGGTAGAACAATTTGGCGGAAAAGTCAAAATTATTGAACCTGGCGCAATTGCAACTGATTTTGCCGGACGTTCGTTTGACTTTAGCAACGACGAAACTTTTACAGAATATCAAAGTATGGTTGGAAAAGTAATGGAAGCGCTGCCAGCTTTATTTGATACTGCTTCACCTGCAAGTTTAGTGGCTGAAGTAATTTATGAAGCGGCTACAGACGGTACAAATAAACTAAGATATCATGCCGGAGAAGATGCAAAGGTTATTATCGAAAACCGTAAACAATTTGATGATGAAACTTTTATTGGCGGAATGAAAGCGCAATTCGGACTATAATTTTTAAACTGATAAACCTATGAGAATCATCAGAATGTAATTCTCATAGGTCTTTTAAAAATTGGTATATTTACATTAATCATTCTGTTATGAGCGCATTTATACATCTACAAACGATTTCAGATTTGTTCCGTTTTTTTCATCTGGAAACTCCTATTCTGCATCCTCTTATTGCCGTGGTAGATTTTAGTCAGGTAAAAGAGCAGATTACGGAAGATACCAAAATTTCGCCTGATTTTTACGGATTGATATTCAAAAACTACAATAGAAACAATATCAAATACGGGCGAAAAATCATTGATTTTCAAGATGGAAGTTTGATTTGTGTGGCTCCAAACCAAGTTCTCGAAATGGACGAGGATATTGAAGTTTCACCAACTATGATGGGCTGGGGATTATTTTTTCATCCAGACCTCATCAGGGCAACTTCTTTAAATAATAAATTAAAAGATTATAGTTTCTTTTCATACGATATGTCAGAAGCGCTTCATATGTCAGAGAAAGAAAAGCAGATTTTATACGATTGTGTACTTAAGATTGAAGGAGAATTAAAAGAAAACATCGATATACACAGTCAGGACATTATTGTTTCTACAATCGAACTGCTTTTGAATTATTGTTCCCGTTTTTACGGAAGACAGTTTATTACCAGAAAAAGTTCGAATAACTCTGTAGTTACTGAAATCGAGAAAATACTAACCGGATATTTTAATGCAAAAAACAGTACCGAAAAAGGACTCCCAACTGTAAAATTTCTAGCAGAACAAGTACATCTTTCATCAAGTTATTTAAGTGATCTACTCAAAAAGGAAACGGGCAAAAATGCTCAGGATCATATTCATTTCTATTTAATTGAAGAAGCCAAAAATATTTTATTAAACAGTGATAAATCGGTCAGCGAAATCGCTTATTCATTAGGATTTGAATATCCGCAATATTTCAATAAACTCTTCAAACAAAAAACCGGAAAAACGCCAATAGAATTTAGAAACATGAATTAAAGAAGAAAATAAAAAGCCCCTTTATCAAATTGATAAAGGGGCTTTTTAAAGTATATAAAAATTAATTCTCAATAAATTTCTGTACGTAACTAGCTTTGTCAGTTACAATATTTATAACGTATAATCCTTTTACAAAAGAACTTACATTAATTTGTTTATCATTATCCTACACCATTTTTTTCGGGTTCTATCTTTGCGCCAGATTTTGGTGTAAAATTAAGTTTATAAAAAAATAAAGTAGTTTTTTCGGCAGGTAAACTAAATTTAATCAGCACCGCCGTCGACGCTGTCAAAAGTTTCTCTTTCTTTAGGTTTTATGCTGTATTTTACGGAAACCATTGGACCGTAATACACATCAAATTGATTTCCGTTGGCACGCAGCTGCATCTGACCAATAATTCCCGCCAAAAAATGGATATTGGGTGTTATACCGGCAGTGTAATAAACTGATAATCTGAAGAGATCGAAATGCTCTTCGGCATAATCTTTTGAAGCAAACTTTAGCATCAATTCTGTATAATAGCCAATGTTTGGTGCCAAAAATAAAGGCTTTTCTTTGGTTTGACGCAGAAAGTGATTCACACCAAATCTTGCTCTTAATCGTGGAATTGTCTGCGGAACTCCGTTTCTGTCGTCAAAAAATTTGGTTTCAAAACGCACTTGTTCAAAAATGGATCCTTTTGGCATATCCTGAGAAAAAGTTCCCATTACAATAAGCCTGTTTTCTAAGGTTTCATAATTTCCGGCTTCTTCTACAGCATATTTTTGATTGTGTGCATAACCCAGCCACAATTTTATATTTTTAAATCCGGAATAAATAAGCCACGGCCTAACTACAACACGCTGCGTATAAGCAAAAGGATTTCCATTTGTATAAGCACCTTGTGTAACCAATTGAAAATCTGCCTGTCCGCTCAAATGCCATTTTTCATAAATCGGGAAAGCAATATCTCCTTCTTCAATTGATGCAGGAATAAAACCAATGGAATACGGAGCATCTTGTGCTTTTACAATTTGTATCGCAATGAGACAAAAGAATATGATAAAACTTTTTTTAATTGTGCTCATAAATCTCAGTTTACCTGTTTATAAAGAAAAAGTTTCTAAACCAGCAGTATAACAAAGATAAAAGCTCAATATATTATGTTTAAAAATTTAAGGTTGCAGATTATAATATGAAACCAATTTTTTCAGAAGGTTTTTATTTCTTTTTTGAAAAAGTGAGTTTTTCAATTTCTCTCAAAAATTCTGAATCAAATTCAGAATAGGCACGCAAAGTATATTTTTCGTCCCGTTCGTGCATGACCAAACGAATTTTTTGAACCATCAACCAAATAGGTTCGTAGCGTTTATGGCCTAATAAATATTGCAGTTGTAAAATGGAGAATTTCTTTTTAGAAAGTGTCATTAATTCGATACAAATCATCCAGTATCTAAAGGGCAAATTGGAGTTTTCCATCACGGTTCCAGACCGAAGACTGATTCTGTTTTTGCATTTTTTACATTGAAATTTTAAATCGACTGTTCGAAAAGAATGTGAATTATGTCCGCACTTTTTACAAACCAAACCATTTTCCAGTCGTTTGTTTTTGAATTCCTCAATGCAGGTTTCCTCGTCATTGTATTTTTCGAAATATTGCCGTAATTCCATTATAAAAATCTCTTTTCAGAAACTAAATATAAAATAAATCTTTGCTTGCAAAAAACGATTTTCAATAAAAAAGAGGAAATTCAAATTAGAAAATCCTCTTTTAAAATTATAAAAAAATGCAGTTACAGTTTGTGCGCTATTTCTTTTTTATACTTATTCAAAATAGATTTTGTCATACCTAAATTGGCTTTGGTCGAATCTACTGCTAAATAAATAAAATACTCTCCGTTATCAGAAACGTCAATAATATGAATTTGAGAAGTAAGTGTAATCATAACGTTGTCAACAACCTGACCTTGTAATTTTAAAGCTCTTATGGCATTCATTTCTGCTTTGACGACTTCAAGATTATAGGCAGATGCTAATTCCGGATCAAAATCGCTAAAAGCTGATTGTGAATAATAAGACATTCCGCTTTTGATTTCTGCTACAGAAACTGCGATAAAACCAGGTACGTTCTTTTTAAGATCTTCTCCGAATTGTTTTAAAAAATCAGACATATGTTTTGGGTTTAATAGGATTCTAAAATGTTATTTCTTGTGGTACTTGACACAAATTTATAGATCTGATTTTATTTAATTATCCGCAATACATACCTTTTTTTATTTTTTTTCTTACTTTTTTACAATAGAAAAATGATACAAAAAAGGGGAAAGATATCGAATACCTTTCCCCTTTTAATAACTAACCTTTGTATTTAAAAAGTAACAAATTTTGCACCTAAACTGAACCATCTTGCCGGCAAAGGAAATGCTCCAATTTCATAATAAGTAGTATTGAAAATGTTTTGTGCATCAATAAAAATGGTAAACTTTTTAATGGACTGACTAACTCTAACGTCGTTAATCCAGTAAGAAGCTCCGGTAACTCTTTCGTTAAAACGAGTTGCCAGTAAAACGGAGAAATCTTTATGCTGGAAATCTATCGTATTGGTTACCTGATGTTTTAAAGACGAAATCAGATATTTAGAATACGGTTCTTCGCGGGTATCTTTAAATTTAGAATATAAGTAAGAATAACCTAAAGTGAAATTTAATTTTGAAGCATCAGAAAGATCAAATCTGTACGATCCGCGCATATTGATTCCGTTTGTAATTAAATCACCATAGTTTTGACTTTGCCACGGCACCGTTGTTACCATTCTTGTCCAATCAATGTAATTGCTTATTTCTCTGTAGAAATAATTCACATTTAAGTTTAAAGATTTTCTGTTGAATTTAAACCCAAATTCACTTTGAAAAGCATTTTCTGATTCCAAATCAGGATTTCCAATATTTCCCGGACGCTGATTCAAGTACAAGTCTGTAAACGAAGGAATCCTTTGACTAGTCCCCACATTAGCAATAACCTTAAACTCGTCTGTCAACTCGTAACTTGCATCAAGCCCTGGATAAATCTGCCATTTATAATCTGAATTATAATTTAAATAAGTTCCTAAATTCACGTTCAGTTTTTCAAACAAATATGTTTTGTATTCTGCATAAATCCCCACATTTTCACGATCGTGATCCCCTATATTTGAAGAATGAATATCTTCGTTTCTGAATTCGGCACCAAAACCAATTTCACCTTTTTCCGTTTTGATAGAAGAGTTTAATTCTGCCGCAATAGAATTAGTATAATGCTGACTTCTTCCAACATTCAGGTTATTATTCCCTAAATATCGATAATCGTCATAATTGTATCTGTATGTTACTCTTGGCATAATTTTCCAGTTTTCCGTAATAGAATGTTTCGACTGAATATTAGCAAAAGTTGTCTGTACCACTTCCGTAGAATTTTTATCGCCTGGTGCAGCATAAAATCCGTTGGCTCCAAATCCGTTGTTTACATAACCAAACGAACCTAAAATTTCGTTCGAATCGTTAACCTGAACATTTCCCTGATACAAGATTTTATTGTTTTCAAAACCTGTATTATAGCGGTATCCGTTGCTTTTATCGTGTGATGCAAAAATAGAATGCTGGTGTTTTTCTTTTCCTAAAACAGCTCCAACCTGAACTCCGGTTCCAAAAAATGTATCTCCAGAATCATCAGAATCTTTCTCAAAATTAGAACCTGCATAAGTACTTAATAAAACTCCTGATTTTGTTGGCTTTTTAGTAATAATATTGATCGCTCCTGTTAAACTGTTGATTCCGAAGATTCTTGCCGCCGGACCACGCAAAATTTCGATTCTTTCAATTGCTTCAACCGGAAGGGGCAGATTAAGCATATTGTGAGCCGTTTGAGAGTCAATTATTTTCGCACCATTTAACAAAACAACAGTCTGCTCAAAACTTCCTCCGTCTACACTTATATCAGCCTGTCCTCCAAAAGGTCCTCTTTGTCTAATATCAACTCCGTTTGCATATTGCAAAACTTCCTGAAGCGTCCTTCCCGGTAATTTCTTAATCGTTTCGTTACTAATAACATAAACGTTTCTGTTTTGTTTTGAAATTGGCGTGCTTAATCGGTTTTCATGAATAATTACCTCATCAATTTCTATAATCGAATCCTTTTTTGTCTGGGCATAAAAGTTGGTACATATTAATGCTGTAACAGCAAAATAGATTTTTTTCATTCTGGTTTTAATTTTTTTGCAAAAGTAGTACCTTGCCGTACTAATCAAGTATACCAGTTTTGTAATTATGAGTGGTCCGGTTCAAATTCCTTTTAAAAGTTTTATTCGGCTAAAGCCAGAAGAAAGCACGGCAATTTACCTGCAAATCGTTTTTGAATTTATAAAAGCGATACAAACGGGATTTCTTCCAGAAGGAACAAAACTTCCGGGAACACGCATTTTATGTAAACTTTTAGCCGTAAATAGAA
Organism: Flavobacterium sp. UBA7680; assembly: GCF_002482975.1. Lineage (GTDB taxonomy): Bacteria > Bacteroidota > Bacteroidia > Flavobacteriales > Flavobacteriaceae > Flavobacterium. The sequence goes on from NZ_DLHA01000028.1 coordinate 209,180, forward strand.
ACACTTTAATAAAGGCTTTTCAGGATTTAGAATCTCAGGGCTGGATTGAAACGCTTCCAAATAAAGGAACTTTTATCCTTTCTCAGCACAAAGAAAAAAGTAACGCCGAATTTATAGTTCCAAAGGAAAATAAAACGCAGGAAATCAATATTGGTTTTGAATTCAAACGTTCTACCATTCTTGAAAATCCTACCGAAACCAGTAATCTTCCGTATCAGTTTAATGACGGAATGCCCGATTTAAGGCTGGTTCAAAATGATATTTTGGCAAGACTTTATGTTTCAAAATTAAAAAGACAGAAAACATCCAAAACATACGAACAAATTCAAATTAGGTCACATTTGAATTTTAAAACGCATTTCTCTAATTACCTGAATCTTACGCGTGGTTTGCGAATTTCTACCGCAGATTTATTGACGACAAGCAGCCATGAAATTAGTTTGTATCTGGTTACAAAAGTATTGATTTCTCCGGGCGATAAAGTCGTTGTCGCTTCTCCGGGATATTATATTTCGAATATGACTTTGACGAATACCGGAGCTCAGATTATTACGATTCCCGTTGATCAGGACGGAATTGATACCATTCGTTTAAAAGAAATTTGCGAAGAAACCAAAATCAGGGTTTTATATCTGACTTCCAATTATAATTATCCAACGACAATTTCTTTAAGTGCCAAAAGAAGAAAGGAATTATTGGAACTTGCCAATCAATACGGATTTGTGATTCTGGAAGACGATTACGATTTTGATTTTCATTACGATAATAATCCTATTTTGCCTTTAGCCGCTTTTGATTCCAATCAAAAAGTGGTTTATATTGGGTCATTTGGAAGATCGCTTCCGTCTGGATTTAGTTATGGTTTTGTGGCCGCTCCGCCCGAATTTATTTCTGAATTAGAAAAACACCAAAACATTCTGGAACCCGGAATTGATGTTTTAAAAGAACAGGTTTTAACCGAATGGATTAACGAAGGCGAAGTGCATCGTCTTTCGAAGAAAAATAAAAAAATCTATAAAGAACGCCGTGATTATTTTGTTTCCTTATTGAATGAAAAACTGAAAGGCAAAATTAAATTTAAAGTTCCTGCACGAGGTTTGGCGGTTTGGATTGAATGGCTTGACAAATTCAATTTGATTACACTGCAAAAAGAATGTGTTAAAAATGATTTATTTCTGCCTAAAACTATTTTATACCAAACCAAAGATGTAACCGCCACAAGATTAGGTTTTGGACATTTAGAAAAAGAAGAAATGGAAAAAGCGGTTTCTATTTTATGCCTGTCAATTGAAGCGATTGGAACACAAAAGTCCTGAATTTGAACACTTTTTAAAGTTATTCTTTTTTGAATTTTGCTTTATAATTAAACACAAAAATTATGAGCAGTCAAAAAGTATGGTTTATAACCGGAGCTTCAAAAGGAATGGGACTTGAAGCTGTAAATGCAGTTTTAAAAAATGGCGATAAAGTAGCCGCAACTTCCCGAAATTTAAAAGAATTAATCGATCAAATTGGAAATCAAAACGAAAACTTTCTTCCGCTTCAGCTTGATATTACCAATGATGGAGAAGTAAAAAACGTGATTCAAACTACAATTGATACTTTCGGAAAAATTGATGTTGTCCTGAATAATGCGGGTTATTATTTAGTGGGAAGTATGGAAGAAATAAGCAACGAAGAATTCCGTAAAACAATCGATGTCAATTTATTCGGAACCGTAAATGTGATTCGAAATGTGATGCCGTTTCTGCGTCAGCAAAAATCAGGACATATTTTAAATATTGCTTCTAATATGGGCTATATTGGTTACGCGAATACGGGAAGTTATAATGCTGCAAAATTTGCCGTTATCGGACTTTCTGAAGCTTTGGCGCAAGAAGCAAAACAATTCAACATCAAAATTACTGCGGTTGCCCCGGGAATGTTTAGAACGAGTTTTATGAGCGACAGCACTTTGGCGCAGGCCAAAAATAAAATTGACGTTTATAATGTAGAGCAACACGTAAATATGCTGAAAAGTTTTGACGGAAACCAGCCCGGCGACCCAAAGAAACTGGTTAAAATATTAATTGATATTACGAATTTAGAAAATCCGCCCGTACATCTTCCTTTAGGGAATGACAGCTATAATTCGATTATCGAGCATCGAAAAACCGAAGCCGAAGAAATGGAATTATGGAAACATCTTTCATTCGCGACTAATTTCGATTAATTTGTAAATTTGTTTAGATGAAAAAATCGGTTCCACATAAAATCAAAAGTATTTCAGAACTGCATCAGTTATTTGCACTCTCTAAACCAGATCATCCTTTGGTCAGCGTCATTGATTTTGCTTTACTGAGTTATAAACACAGCGATATCTGGGAACATTTTTCGAATGATTTTTACTGTATTACTTTGAAAAAAGGCGTTAACGGAAAATTTAAATACGGCCAGCGTGATTATGATTTTGATGAAGGAATGATAACGCTCACAAAACCAGATCAGATATTTTCGGTTACACAGACGAATGATAATCCTGTTACGGGTTTTATGCTGGTTTTTAAAGCTGATTTAATTCGAAATTATCCTTTAGGAAAAACGATTAACAATTACGGATTTTTTTCCTACTCCATTGCAGAGGCATTACATCTTTCTGATAAGGAAGATGTAATTATTTCAGGCCTTTTAAAACAAATGCAGGACGAATTGAAAAACAATATTGATCATTACAGCCAGGATTTGATTGTGGCGCATCTTGACTTGATTCTTAATTATATTAACCGATTTTACGGCAGACAGTTTATTACCCGAAAAACTGCTGCCCACGATTTATTAAGCAAATTAGAGGGCTTATTATTTGATTATTTTGAGAAAGAAAATCCTGTTGTAAAAGGACTTCCAACGGTGCAGTACTTATCGCAGGAATTAAATATTTCTGCCAGTTATTTAACCGATTTACTTCGAAATATTACGGGGTTAAATACGCAGCAATACATTCAAAATCATATTATTGAAAAATCAAAACAATTGCTTTCGACAACCAGTTTAAGTGTCAATGAAATTGCCTTTTCATTAGGTTTCGAATATTCGCAGTCGTTTAGCAAACTCTTTAAAAAGAAAACCAATTTAACACCGCTTCAGTTCAAAAAATCTCTTAACTGATTTTAAAAAATCAATCAAAATTTTGAATCCAACTTATTTTTTACATAATTTTGTACCGATCATTACAAAATAAATCTGCGATGCGAGGAAGACCGACAATTTACGAAGATGCTAATATTATAAAGAAAGCTCAGGAAGTTTTTTGGCAAAAAGGATACAGCGCTACTTCATTGAGCGACTTGCAAAAAGCGACCGGAGCCGGAGCCGGAAGTTTTTATAATACGTTTAAAGGCGGTAAAAAAGAGGTTTTTCAAAAAGCTATTGAAGAACGCAGACTTGCTTTTGACGCTTTTAAAAGTGAATTAAGCAAAAGCGATTCGCCTTTAAAATTAATTAAAGATTTTTTTAGAAGTATCGCTTCCGCGGATGAAAACGAGCATCTTAAAGGCTGTATCATTGCTAATACGGTTGTTGAAATGACTTTTATTGATGAAAAACTGGAAGCCAATGCCGTGCAGATTTTAAAAGAAGTCGAAGAAATGTTCACGCAGGCAATAAAAGAGGAACAGGCAAACGGAACTTTGAAAACAAAAACGGCTCCCGAAATATTAGGGAAATATTTGATCACTTTTTGGTGCGGATTGAATACACTTCGCCGAATGTATCCCGACAAAAATGTCTTAAAAAATCAAATCGAAATGCAATTAGCTGTTCTCAGCTAATTTTTTTGACTATTTATGTATCAATCATTACAAAATTAAAACAATAAAAATGAATTTAAAATTAGAAGGAAAAAAGGCTTTTATAAGCGGTTCGACTCAGGGAATTGGTTTTGCAATTGCACAGCAGTTATTAAATGAAAAAGCAGAAGTTATCATTAACGGAAGAAATGAAGAAAAGACGAACCTTGCCGTTCAAAAATTAAAAACCGAATTTCCTGATGCAATTATTTCTGGAATAATAGCTGATTTTAGCAATAAAGAAGAAGTTGCAGATTTATTGAGCAAATTAGACAATATCGATATCTTAATTAATAATGTCGGCGTTTTTGAATTAAAAGCTTTTGAAGATATTGAAGAGGAAGATTGGTACCGAATTTTTGATATTAATGTAATGAGCTGTATTCTTCTTTCTCAAAAACTTTTACCTCAAATGCTGAAGAAAAATTCAGGGCGAATTATTTTTATCAGCAGTGAATCTGGAGTGAATATTCCCGGAAATATGATTCATTACGGAATGACAAAAGCGGCTATGATGGCTGTAAGCAATGGCCTTTCTAAATTAACAAAAGGAACAGAAGTTACAGTAAATACGATTTTAGGCGGTCCGACATATTCTGACGGCGTTGCGGCTACCATTGAACATATTGCTTCTTTGCAAAATATAGAAGTCGAGCAAATGAAAAGTGCTATTATTCAGCAGACAAATCCGGATTCTTTACTACAGCGTTTTATTAATCCAGACGAAATTGCTTCTCTTGCGGCTTATCTTTCAAGTCCGCTTTCTATCGCAACAAATGGTTCTTGTTTACGCGCTGATGGCGGGGTTTTAAAAACTGTTTAATTGAAATATTCTAAAGCCTTGACTATTAAAATCAAGGCTTTAGTTTTTAATTTATTTAAGATGTTTTTCTATAATTTAAAACGGCGGCAATATTCAAAACAATAGCAAAACCTATAATGACTAAAATATGTTTTTGTACATCTTTAAAACCGCTTCCTTTTATAACAACCATTCGCATTACATCAATAAAATAACTTATGGGGTTGAATTTTGAAACGGTTTTTGCCCAATCCGGCATACTGTCAATTGGCGTAAATAAACCGCCCATTAAAACAAAAATCATGACAAAAAAGAACATAATAAGCATCGCTTGCTGCTGCGTGTCGCAGATTGTGGAAACCAATAATCCGAAACCTAAAATAGCCAATAAATAAACGGCGATAAAAGCGTATAAAACCAACAGATTTCCGACTGGAATTATTCCGTAAAAAATCCAGCCGACTAATAATCCCAATGTAAAAACTACATTGCCGAGAATCCAGAACGGAATTAATTTCCCTAAAATAAAATGATATTTTTTGACCGGAGAAACATTAATCTGTTCGATTGTTCCGGCTTCTTTTTCTTTTACAATATTTAATGCCGAAAGAAAACCGCCAACAAGAGTAACCAAAATAGCCAGAATTCCCGGAACCATGTACAATTGGTAATTTAAATGCGGATTGTACCAGTTTGATGATGTAATTTCGATTACGGGCATTGCATTAAAACTTGTTGGAACATTCATTTTTTTTCGCAATCCGTTATTGTATTCTCTAATAATATCGCTGATATAACCGGCACCTAATCCGGCTTTTGTTCCGTTAATGGCGTTTACTCCAATAAAAAGCTGCTGTTTATTTTCTTTAATAAGATCTTGTTCAAAACCGTGGGGAATTTCCAGAATTAAATCGGCATTATCTTCTTCTAATTGAGCGAATGCTTGTTTATAAGAATCGTTATAAGTTCTCAATTTGAAATAACCGGAAGCAATAACCTGATTGATTAAATCTCTCGAATAATCAGATCGATCGTTATCAACCACCGCCAGATTAATATTTTTGATTTCATAATTGGCGGCAAGCGGCAAAATAATAAGCTGCATAACAGGCATTACCATAATTACGGCTAAAATGGCACGATTACGAAATATTTGTTTGAACTCTTTGATGAGTAAAAATTTGATGATTCTCATGACAAACGTATTTTAAAGCTTTTAAGGCTTATGATCAATAAGAAAATAGTGATTCCGAAGAGGATTAAAGTTTCTTTCCAGACATAGGAAAATCCTAATCCTTTTATCATAATTCCTTTTACGATAATGTAATACCATTTTGAAGGCACAACATTTGAAAACCATTGCAAAGGCAAAGGCATATTTTCGATAGGAAACATAAATCCGCTGAAAAGTAAGGTTGGCAAAAGCATTCCTAATAATGAAATCAACATTGCGGTTTGCTGTGAATCTGTTTTCACCGAAATAAATATTCCTAACGTCAAACAAGTTATGATAAACAAGGTGCTTTCTGCAAAAAGTAAAAGTATGTTTCCGGCAATTGGCAAATCGAGCACAAATACGCTCAATAATAAAATGGAAACTACATTTACCATTGAAAGTAAAAGATACGGAACTGCTTTTGAAAGTATTACCATTAAAGGTTTAAACGGCGAAACCAAAAGAATTTCCATGGTTCCGGTTTCTTTTTCTTTTACAATCGCAATTGTCGTCATCATCACGCAGACTAACATTAAAACCAAAGCCATAACACCGGGAACAAAGTTTGGCGCGCCTTTTAACTGCGGATTGTATAACATTTTTACTTCAGGTTTTATCTGCAACGGCACTGCATTTTCCTGATTTAAATCTGCCTGATAATCGTTTATAATCGATGTAACATAATTCGTCAAAGTTGTCGCATTATTTGGATCTGATGCATCTGCCAAAACCTGAATCTGTGCTTTATTTTGATGTAAAAGCTGGTTATTAAATCCTTCCGGAAATATTACTGCCATTTTTATTTCGCCGGTTTTAAATGCGGCTTCCAGTTCTTTGCTTCCGGCAAGGGTTTTCCTGATTTCAAAATAACGGCTTGCTTCTATTTTAGTAATGATTTCTTGTGAGGCAATATCTTTGGCATAATCAACGACCACTATTTGGGTGTTTTTTACTTCATTGGTTAAAGCAAAACCAAAAATAAGAATCTGCACTACTGGCATCCCAAAGAGAATGAGCAGTGTTTTTTTGTCACGCAGTACGTGCAAAAATTCTTTTTTTACGAATGTTAGAAATTGTTTCATATTCGGATTTTTTTTATCCTGCAAGGTTTTTAAAACCTTGTAGGTCTGATAATTATTTTCAACGCTTTAAAGTTAGACCTACAGGGTTTTGAAAAACCTTGCAGGACGAATACTATTCTCCGCGTTTTGCTTCTCTGGCAAGATGATAAAATACTTCATCCATTGTGGTTACGCTAAATTGTTTTTTTAGGTTTGTTGGCGTATCGAGCGCTTCTACTTTTCCATCAACCATAATAGAAACTCTATTACAATATTCGGCTTCATCCATATAATGTGTGGTTACAAAAATGGTAATTCCGTTTCCGGATGCTTCATAAATCAAATCCCAAAATTGTCTGCGCGTTACGGGATCGACGCCGCCTGTTGGTTCATCCAGAAATACAATCTCTGGTTTATGAATAATCGCGGTTGAAAAAGCCAGTTTTTGTTTCCATCCTAACGGAAGTGAACTTACTCTTTTGTCTGCCTGATCTTCCATTCCTAATTGTTTCAAAAGTGCAGCGCTGTTTTCTTTGATGGCTTTATCGCTTAAACCATAAATTCCGGCAAAAAAGGTGATATTTTCCTGAACCGTCAAATCATCGTACAACGAGAATTTCTGACTCATATATCCTATACTTTTCTTTATTTTTTCGGTTTCTTTATAAATATCAAAACCTGCAATTTTTGCTTCTCCGGATGTTGGGTTCGATAAACCGCAAAGCATTCTCATTGCGGTTGTTTTACCTGCGCCGTTTGCGCCGAGAAATCCAAAAATTTCTCCTTTTTCCACTTCAAAAGTGATGGCATCTACGGCGGTAAAATCTCCAAATCGTTTGGTTAATGCTTTGCACGAAATTACTTTCTCGTTCATAAAAATTGGTTTTAAACCGTTGGTATAAACTTTGTCAAAGTTTGAAACTTTGACAAAGTTCTAAGCCTGGCAATATTTTAACTTAAGAGCTTAATAAAGCTGTCTTCAATCGTTACGGCAGCTTCTTTTATCTCTATATTTTTAATTCCTTTTGTTTCCAAAAACTGTAATAAATCTGCTTTGTTTGGATTTTCCTTGAAAGAAAAATGAGCAAATTCTCCAAAAGCATAACTCATTAACCGATTTGGATATAATGCCAAAGCTTTTAAAAGTGAATACATATTATCTGCTTTTATGGCAAAAAGTGTATCAGGATAATTCTTGATTATATTTTTTGGACTGTCAATTGAAAGAATTTTTCCGTCCTGAATCAATGCAATTCGATCACAAAGATTGGCTTCGTCCATATAAGGAGTCGAAACAATAATGGTAATATCCTGTTTTTTCAGTTTTTGGAGCATTTCCCAAAATTCCTTTCTGGAAACAGGATCAACTCCGGTTGTAGGTTCGTCCAGAAACAAAACATTTGGTTTATGGATTAAGGCACAGCATAAAGCCAGTTTTTGTTTCATTCCGCCTGATAATTTTCCTGCTCTTCGGGTTTTAAAAGGTTCAATCTGAACATAAATATCTTTGATCAAATTGTAATTTTCCTCAATCGTAGTTCCGAATAATGTGGCGAAAAAATTCAGGTTTTCTTCAACCGTTAAATCCTGATACAAAGAGAATTTACCTGGCATGTAACCAATTGTATTTCTGATGGATTTAAATTCTTTTACCACATCCAGTCCGTCAATTGAAGCCGAACCGCTATCTGCTAATAAAACCGTAGTCAGAATTCTGAAAATACTGGTTTTTCCTGCGCCGTCCGGACCGATTAATCCAAAAAGTTCGCCTTTGTTTACCGAAAATGAAACATCATTTACAGCGACCTTTTTTTCCTTTCCGTAGGTTTTGATAATATTTTTTACAACAACGGATTCCATTATTTTGAAAGTTTGAGTTTGATTTCGCCATACATTCCAATTTTCAAATAACCATCATTTTTAACTCTCACTTTAACGGCGTAAACCAAATTGGCACGTTCGTCTTTTGTTTGAATTGTTTTTGGTGTAAACTCTGCTTTATCGCTAATCCATTCTACAACACCGCTGTATTCTTTATAAGTTTTGTTTGTGTCGTCTACAAAAACTTTTACATTGTCGTTTAATTTTACGCCCGGCAATTGATCTCCGGTAATATAAACTCTTAAATTTATTGTTGATAAATCGGCGATTTTATAAAGCGGTTTACCAATTGTCGCCATCTCTCCTACTTCAGCATATTTTGTCAAAACGGTTCCGTTCGTTTTATTGACAATTTTCGATTTAGCCAGCTGATCCTGAATTTGACTTATCTGAACTTTTAAGGTTTGGGTTTCATCGTCGATTCCGGTTGTACTAATATTAAGCTGGGTTTGTAAAGCGGTAATTTGTTTTTGAATAACCGAAACTTTTGTCGTTGCATCATCTAGTTGTTTTCTCGTTGCGGCATCGGCTTTTACCAGATTCTGCATACGCTGCTGATCTAATTTTGCTTGTTTCAGTTCTTCTCTGTAAACATCTAACTGCGAATTGATATCGGGCTTTTTACTTTGCGTTGCTTTAATTTGTGCCAAAAGCTGATCTTGTTTCAGCGAAAGCTGTATCGTATCAATATAACCTACGACTTGGTTTTCTTTTAAAATATTCCCTTCTTCAACTTTTAACTCTTTGATTATACCGCCTGCTTCTGCCGGAATAATGGTTTCTACTGCTTCAAAAGTTCCTGTTGCATCAAATTCGTTCTTATTATCAGAACATGATATTGCTGTTGCTGCTATTATTATAAATGCTATTTTTTTCATCTTATGCTTAATTACCGGTTATTAATTTTTGTCTGTATTTTGCCAAAAGCAAATCTGTTTCATGAATAATTTTGTTTTGTGTTGCTGCGTTTTCTTCGTTTACTTCTCGCAGATAATCGCTGGAATCAATTACGCCATTGTCTAATTGTGCCAAAGCTGCTTTTTTAACATTGTTTCTAAGTGTTATAATTTCATTGTCAGAAACCAGATATTCTTCGAGTTTTGTTATTTCTGCACTTTGTTGTTTTATGGATTGATTGGTATTGAAAAGAAAAACTTCTTTGTCGACTTCGAGCTGCTGTTTATTAATGTCGATAATTTGTTTTTGTTTTTTATCTGTATAAAGTCCCGTTAAAGACCAGTTTAGCCGTACTCCGCCAATGTAATAGGATTTCCACCCAACTTCGAGCATATTCAGTCCCGGATTTCCGTAACCGCCCTGCACGAAGAAATTGAACTTTGGAAGATTAGCAATATCAACTGCTTTTTTACCTAATTCCAGACTTTCATTTCTGTAGCTGAAAAGTGCTAATTCAGGACGATTTATTTCAATTGAATTTACAATATTTTCAGGCGTTTCTAATTTTGTGTTTGGAGATAATTCTGAATTGATGAAAAGCCCCAGCATATCTAAATAGGCTTTTTTGTAATTGCGAATTCCAATTGCGGTTTGATCAGCTTTTAGATATTCTGCTTTTAGCAAATCTAAACTGCTTCTGTATGCGGTTCCGTTATTTAATTGTGCCTGAACGGTTTTGATTCCGATATTGATGTCGTTTTTAAGTAAATCATTTTGGTGCAGCTGCTCATCAAAAACTAAAATTCCAAAATAAAGTTCCGTAACTTTTTGTTTTACTGCATATAAATCAACCCGAAGCTGTTGTTCTGAAACTTTGGTTTGTTTTTCTACAACTTCTTTCTGTTGTTTTAAATTTCCTCCGTCATAAAGCAGCTGATTTACTTCTGCGTAAGCGCGATATTGATCTTTATTTAAAATGGGAACCTCAACACCTGGAAGACTTATTGGCATTTTGGTAACATCAGATTGATATGTTGCCTGACCAAAAATGTCAAATTTAGGATAATATCCTTTGGCAATATTATCAATCGTGAATTCGCCGCTTTTGGCAATTAAATCTCGTTTTTTAGATAACGGATAATTTTCTTCTGCTAATGTGTAACAATCCTGCAGTCGTAACAACTTGTCGTTTTGCTGTGCATAAAAATGAAATACGGGTATAAAAACCAATATAACTACTAATAACCTTTTCATATTCAACTTTTTAATTTTTAATAATTCGTTTTAATCATTTGATTAAATCTAGTCCAAAAAAATAGCTAAGAGTTCATCATAGCTTTAAACCATTGTATAATCAATGTTTTTCTTTCTTCTGCAAAATCATTCATTTGACTTGGTGTCATAACTCCGGCTGATTCTAAAACCGGTTTTGCTATAAAAGGAAAAATACACATTGATAATAAATTGATTATAAAATGAAGCGGATTAATATCCGGTTTTCTTTCTTTCAATTGTTTTACAAAAATAGATTCTGTCAATAATTTTCCGGCTTGTACTTTGTTCCCAAAATGTTCGGGATTATTTCTTATTTCGCTTAAAACAAATAATGGCAAACCCGGATTTTGGAGTAACATCGTGATATAATTATCGGCTATCAACGTTACTTTTTCTTCTATGGAAGTTGTATCACCATTCACTATGGGTGCAATTACACCAAATAATTTTGCCACTTTCTCTGACATTACCAATTCAAAAAGTTTTTCTTTGCTTCTGAAATAATAATTTAAGAGTGCCAGATTAATTCCTGCTTCTTCGGCAATATCACGAGTACGCGTGGCAGAATATCCTTTTTGTGTAAATACTATTCTTGCTGCTTCTTTTATTTTTTCTTCGGTACTTGCGTCTTTGCTTTTTGGGGTCATAATTTTGTAAATCTTCGGCAAAGATATAAATGATTTTTAATTAAACAAGAGATTTAATCAAATGATTAAAAAATATTTTTAAACTAATACTAAGATTTTGAAGCATTTATACAAGAAATGCCTGTAAATTCGGGATTTACAGGCATTTTAGATAACTAACAAATATTAACAATAAAAACTAAATGCTTACTAAAAAGTATTGTAGTTTATTTCGAAAATTCAACTGTATTTAATTTTTTCCAGCTTCCGCGGGTAAAGTCCGGGATTTCTACAGGAGCTGAATTATGATCTAAAGAGATTTCGGTTAACGGACTTAAACAAGACCATTCAGCTAAATCGTAAACATCCATATCAAGCGGAAGTCCTTTTTGCAGACAATAAAACATTCTGTAATCCATAATAAAATCCATTCCGCCATGACCGCCGACTTTTTTAGCCAGTTCTTCGATATCTTTTACGATTGGGTTTTTATATTTTTCCATTAAAATCTTTTTTACATCTTCCGAAACATATTCTTCTGCATTTAGATTTTGATAGTTTTTAGAAATTTCTGCTCCAACTTCTTTGGCATCAATTGCATAACCTTCTACCGGATATTTATTAGCAAATCCTTTTGTTCCAGATAATTGATACATTCTGCTGTAAGGTCTTGGACTTGTAACATCATGCTGAATCTGGATTGTTTTTCCCATTTCGGTACGAATCATCGTCATGGTGTGATCTCCATTTCTAAAATCGGTTACGACTTCGCCTGTTTTTTCTTTTATAAAGGCAGGATTTCCAACTGCTTTTGTATCCATCGAAACCAGAAAATTCATTTTATCACCTCTATGAATATTTAATGCTAGACAAGCCGGGCCCATTCCGTGTGTTGGGTAAATATCTCCTCTGTGTTTACGGTTGTAATCCATTCTCCAGTTGTTCCAGTAATTTCCCCAATATGGCTGAAGTCCGTGAATATAAGAACCTTCTGCGTGAAGAATTTCTCCGAATACGCCTTGTTGTGCCATGTTTAATGTAGTCAATTCGAAGAAATCATACACACAGTTTTCCAGCATCATGCAGTGTTTACGTGTTTTTTCTGAAGTATCGATTATATCCCAGATTTCGTTCATGGTTAAAGCTCCCGGAACTTCTACCGCTACGTGTTTTCCGTCTTTCATGGCTTGCACCGCAATATTAGCGTGGTGTTTCCAGTCGGTTACAATATAAACCAAATCAACGTTGTCTAATTTTGTTACTTTTTTCCAGGCATCTTCTCCAAAAAATTCCTGTGCTTTTGGGGCTCCAAGTTTAGCTAAAGTATCATTTGCTGCTTTTGTTCTTTCTTCGAGCATATCGCATAAGGCTACAATTTCTACTCCGGGAACATGCGGAATACGTCCTACGGCGCCCGTACCGCGCATTCCCAGACCAATAACTGCTACACGAACGTGCGGAATTGCCGGTGTTGCCAAGCGCAAAACATCGGTTTGTCCTTTGTCTCTTTTTGGTGCTTTTGTTTTAATAAGCTGCGCCGATGTGTCGCAGACTTTGAATAGCAAAAGTGCTATTAGTAAAAATCTTAAACTTTTCATTTTTTTTATTTTAGTGATATTTTTGTTTGAACGTTTTTATTTGTAACAATTTGTTTTATTACACTTTTATATAGGTTTTGTTTTTGTGCATGTACCAAAGTATGAAATAAAGAATTCCGAATCCGGCTAAGTCGCAAAATGCGTCATAATAAGCTCCTGTAAATTGCTCAAAACCAAAGAAAATTTGTTTGGCTATTAAGGAGAAATTAAAAACATGTGAGCCAACATAAGCGGCGATTGCATTTAAACCGATTATTCGAAACGGATAAGCCCATTTTGTATAACCCTGAACGTCGACAAGCCAATAGAATAAAGCTAATAAAACAAAGCTGATTCCTGATGAAAAAATTACAAATGAACTTGTCCATATTTTTTTAATAATGGGATGCCAGATACCTATTATCAATGACAGCATAATTGCGGTTACTCCAATTAAGAAAAGATATTGTGCTATTTTTTTTCTTGAAAGTGAAGATAAGAGCAATTCTCCTGCAAACAATCCTGATAATGTTGTGGCTGTAAATCCTAAGCCTGTTAAAAGCCAAGAATACTGTGTTTGATCGTAAAACGGTCCAAAAACCTGCTGATCAATAAATATGGGAAGATTTTTTTCTGGTAATAATTCGAAAGTGTGACCAAAGTAACTCGGAATTGATAATAATACGGCATACAGAACGAGACAAATTACAAAGAAGATGTATCTTCCTTTTCTTGACAAATTCAGATATGCAATACAGGAAAATAAATATCCAACGGCAATGGCCTGAAGTGTATTACTGAAAATGTGAAACTTTGAAATATTCAATTCGAGAAGATTTCCCTGCACGATCCAGCCTAATATAAACAGTACTATAAATCGCTTTAGAATGTGTCTGTATAGTTTAAAATCTGAATACGTTTCTTTACTTCTTTTTCCTAATGAAAACGGAATTACAACGCCTACAACAAATAAGAATAAGGGCATTATGACATCATACAAATGAAAACCAATCCATTCCGGATGTTCGAACTGGTCGGCCAGCGTTTTTGTTAAACTGGTATTTGCCGCTGTATTCAAATTATAGAAAAATCGGTCTGCTACTATAATCATCAAAAGATCAAATCCTCGCAGTACGTCTACAGACATTAATCGGTTATTGGCAATTGTTTTAGTCATTTACTTCTTTTTAAAAATTATTTTAACACATAGGAACATAGGCTTTTTTTTAATGGGAAAGGCGTTTCACTTGTTTAAACAAACATAGACTATGCGAAAAATCCTGATTTTATTTAGATCTCTGGTCAAGCCTTAAAATCTATGCTTCTATGTGTTAAAAAAATTGTGCTCAACAGAGCTAATTTATATTTACTCGATAGCTTATGCCATTTGGCTTAAAAATTAATCTCCAAAAAACTCTTCGCCAAATGGCACATTTTGACCGGCTATCGATGACAAACTACAATTGTAATGTAGAGAACTTAGGCGCTTCCGGGAAGTTGGCAACTAATCCCCATCCTCCATTCATTTCTGTAATTGCAATACCTATTGAACTTCCTAATGTTCCTAACTGTGTTTTCGGAATACTGAATTCGATCGCATTTGTGGTGTCGTTTAAACTCACAATTGATGATGCTTTTAAATTTGCACCAGAACCTGCAATTCCTGCCCAGCCCCAGCCTCCGTTTGGATCGGTGTGGTTATAAAATTGTCCCCAGCCGTTGGTTACTACCGGACCTTCGAATAAAAATTCGGCTCCAGAACCTTGTGCCCAATTGCTGTGTAAAAATCCTGTTTGGGTATTTCCATCGGTATTGATGTACATGTCAACCAATTCCATCAGCATTTTTTTGTTTCCTTCTAAATACACATTTACATTTGGACCTCCTGCCCAGATTTTAATTTTCTGGATTGAACCATTTCCTAATGTATTTTGATCTGTTACGGCAACATCATCCCAATCTGTAAATTTTCCGTCGATTTTGATATCTATGATTATAATTCTTGGGGCAGTTATGGTTTTAGTGATAAAAGCTTCTTCGCCGTTTTCATTAGTTACGGTTAATGAAACTCTGATTTCACCTCCAATTTTATAGGTGTAAACTGGATCTTTTTCGCCAGATGTATAATATAAATCTCCAAAATCCCATCTGTACTTTGTACCGTTTGTGGAAAGATTGGTAAAGGTAAACGTGCTTCCGTCATTTGTAAATGAGAAATCTGCGGTTGGTTTTGTTGCCGAATCGTCTGATGAAGCATTATCGCTCGAACAAGCCGTTAGCAATAACAAAGCGACAAGCAATGTTATGTATTTGGTTAGTTTTATTTTTTTCATGGTTTTTAATTTAAATGTTTTAATAACTATTTAATGATAACCGTTTGTGATAATTTATTGAATCCAGTTGCGGCTTCCCATACTCCTGTATTCGCAAAACGAATACAATAATCTGGTCTGTCAACTAGTTTTGTTGAACTGTCTTCTATCTTTAATAACAATTCATAAGTTCCTGCCGGAATTCCGGATAAGCTCACCGATTCTTTTAAATCGTACGTTACTCTTGGCACTACTTTTCTAACATCGAAGTTTAATTTTTTCTTATAAACCGTTCCGCCAGAAGCTGCTCTTAAAATTAAATAAGCATTTTTTGGATTGTAAACTGGGGCAAAACCACCATTATTCAATAATGCTTGAAACTCTAAAGTTCCATTTACTGCTGCTTCTTTTTTTAGACTTGAAGATGCTAATGAAAGTCTGTAACCCAGTTTTCTTTCAAAATCTGTAAAGCAGTTATTGTTTCTCCATTCCTGTAAAACCGGACCGTAATAATCTAGGTTTAAATACGTCCATTTTAACATTGTCATTTCTTTTTCGGCAATGCTGCAACTTGCGATTGGCACATCTACGGGCGGACAAGTTTCTCCTCCTGTTGGGACATAAAGGGCTTCGTTGCTTATGTATGTTTTTTCAGAAGTGATATCTATGTATGTTCCGTAATCATCAACACTTGCCATAAAACAATCATTATGAAAACCTAAACGAGCTGTATTTGAAGTTCCGTAACCAACGTTCGCGTCCATTGCAATTGTAGTTGCAACATAGTCTTGTTTGATTTTTGGAGTTCTTAACTGAATTTTTACTTCTTTTGGAAAAGAGGCTAAAAGTTTGTCTATAATCAGTTTTTTGTTTGCCGGCGTTGTAAGCTGGTTTGTAGTATAATACCATTCTCCCCAAGCTCCAACAAATCCTGCCTGAACAAAAGCAATTACATCTTTGTTTTCTTCCAAAATTGGTTTCAACTGATCTAAATGTCCAGAGATTACGGCTACAGAAGCATCTGAACCATCTTGTGCATCTGTATACGCAAAACGCAAAACACATTTTAAACCTGATTCTCTTAAACGTGTAAAATCGGTTTTGATAAGATCTAATTGTGTCTGGCTTAAAGCCGAAGTTTTAAACTTTTCCAAATAATACAAACGCAGAATAAGGCTTACATTTTCTTTTTTCAGATTATTTAAAGAGGCTGCTGTCATTGCTGCGCCTTCTGAATTTACCTGCCACGTATGCATAAATCCACGCTCCGGATTTGTGAACACTTCGTTAGAAGCGGTGTAAGTTACTTTTTCAACTCCGTTTACTTGTTCGCCTCCTTCATTTTTGTCACCTCCATCGCTTTGACAGCTTGATGCGACATTAAGAAAAAGGCAGATTAACATTAGTAAATTTTTCATTTTTTGTATAATTAAATTATCTGATTTATTTTATTCCTTCACCAATTGTGATATCCGTCTTCTAATTAATTATATCCAGGATTCTGAATAAATTTACCTTTCCCTTCACTTATTCTGTCTAAAGAAAATGGGAACAACGCTTTGTATGGAGCACTTTGACTTGCTGCACCATTTAAGTCAAGAGCATGTTCTGTATATTTTCCGTGTCTGATTAAGTCCGAACGATATTGTCCGTTTTCACACCAGTATTCGTGTGATCTTTCTAAAAGAATCATATCATTGAATTTGGCAAGTGTGTTGTAATTAACTAATTGAATTTCACTGATTTTAGCTCTTTTTCTCACGATGTTTACCAAGTCAATTGCTTCTTGTGTTGGCGTTCCGGTTTTGTTAACCAATGCTTCTGCTTTTGATAATATTACATCTGCATAACGATATACCACAATATCTACTGTTGTTAAAGCTGTTGTTCTGGCGGCATCTGGATGAATTTTTAACGGAATTGGCCCTAACTGCATGTAATTAGCAGGATTTGCTCTGTTGTACGTTACACCATCTGTTCCTGTAAACTCGGCAATAAGTGCCGTTTTACGAATATCTGTTGCTTCAAAAGAATCATAAAATTTCCATGAACTTTGAATAGTTCCATAACCTCCGCGTTCAGGGTAATTAGCAGGCAATACCATTAACTGCCATTGGTTTTCACTTGTTCCTGCATAATCTGCCGGAACTGCCCAAATTACTTCTTTGCTGTTTACAGGAGGTTTAACATCCCATAATCCAACATAATCTGCGTCTAATCCGTAGTAGTTCATTGTCATGATTGCATTAGCTTGTTCTTCAACATCTGCCCATCTTTTTTCATGCAGATATAATCTTATTAAGACCATTCTTGCCATTCCGTTGCTGAATCTTCCGTATGGTGTGTCGCCCGGAGCTTTTAAATCTGCTGCGGCTTCTTTAAGGTCTTTTTCAATAAAGCTTACCATTTCTGCATTTGAAAGTCTGGCCAAAGGCACTTCGTTCAAAGGGCTTTTAAGAATCTCAAGAGGTGCTACAACAAGCGGTCCGTATAAATCAAAAAGCTCATAGGCTAATAATCCTCTTGCACATTTAATTTCGGCAATAGCATTTTTCTTAACCAGTTCGTTTACATTGGCATTTTGTATTCTGTCAATGCTCAAAGTCATACTGCTTATTTTGTTGTAGAACACATCATAAAATCTTGTAAAAGAAGTAGAACTTGTTTTGTAGCTGTGTAATGATGCTTCTTGCTGTACGCCGTAAGGTCCCTGAAGAATTTCTGTCGTGGCATCAAGTATAAACATTAATCCGTTTTCTGAAGTAGAATGAATACCGTTTCCGTAAGAACCTCTTAGCGGATAGTAGGCAGAAGCTACTATTGCCTGAACATCAGCCTCCGATTTAGGAAATATACTCGGATTAATCTCATCGTAATTGATAGACTCAATATCTTCATTACATCCTGAGAAAACTAGTAATAGTAAAACTATTGTATAATTTTTTAAATTTTTCATGTCTTTTTGATTAAAACTTAAGATCAATTCCTACTGTGTATGTTTTTACATTTGGATATGCTGCTGCATAACCATCTGTTTCAGGATCTATACCATCATATTTTGTAATAGTAAAAAGGTTTTGTCCATCAAGTCTAATGGCAGCTCCCTGCATGTATTTACCAAACCATCTTTGCGGAAAATTATAGCTTAGCGATACGCTTTGTAAACGAACAAACGAAGCATTCTGCATAAAGAAATCACCTGAACCATATTGTGTATATCCAAAGTGTGAACCCGGACGTGTGTTTGTTGGATTATCCGGTGTCCATCTGTCGTAAACACTTCTTAATGCATTTCTTCCATTTTGTGCTACTCCTACTGCAGTTACACCATAAGTAAAATCGGTTTGATCTACAATTTTTCGTCCAAACATTCCATTAAAAACAAAATTCAATTGAAAGTTTTTCCAGATAATTGTATTGCTTAAACCCGCAGAAAAATCAGGATCTGCCGAGCCAAGTAAAACAGTATCAGCTTCGTCAATTTTTCCGTCTGGTGCTCCTGTTCTTAAAAACACTCCTTTTTCATCTGTAACCGGATTTCCTGATGCATCTCTAACGAAACCGTTAAGATCTTTTATTTTAATTTGTCCCGGATATAAATCTGGCTGTGCCGGAACTACTTCTCCAATCTGCATAATACCATCTGCAATTTGGCTGTATTGTGCGCGTACCGGATCGTTGTAACTCATATATACTGAAGGTTTCCAGTCTGGAGCTCTTTCTTTCCAATTCGTTTTATATTGTGAATATGTAAAAGTTGTATTCCATTTAAAATCCTGAGTATCGATATTTTTTGAAGTTAAGGTAACCTCAACACCTTTAGTTTGTGTACTTCCTATATTTGCCCAAACGGTATTGATTTCATGATAACTATTAATAGGTTTTTCCATTAATAAATCAGAAACTACTCTTTCATATACCTCTACCGAACCTGAAATTCTTCTGTTTAATAATTCAAAATCAACACCAAAATTCTTTTCTGTAGTTGTTTCCCATTTCAAATCAGGATTTTCTAATCTGCTGGCAAATACTCCAGTCCAAATTGATTCATCTGAGTTTAAATAAGCTGGCTGTGCATAAAATGCCCCTTTAGAAAGACCGGCAGAATTACCCACAGAACCATAACCAAATCGCAGTTTAAGTTGTGATACATAATCTGTAATACCTTTCATGAATGATTCTTGCGACACATCCCAACCCACCGAAATTGATGGAAACAAAGCATATTTTTTATTTGCTGCAAAGAAACTTACTCCGTCACGACGTATGGTAGAAGTTAACAGATATTTGTCTTTATAAGAGTAGTTTACTCTTGAAAAATACGAACGATAACTGTCTTCATTTTTTGATGATGTCGTTAATTTCGTTCCTGCTCCCGCATTCATGTTATGCCATAAAAAAGCATCTGTAATAAAATTACTGTTTCCTAATGATGCTCTTTCATTTCTGTAGGTTGACTGAGAATAACCTGCCATAAAAGTAAAAGAGTTGTCGTCTCCAATTTTTGTATTATAGGTTAATATAACATCTAATAAATCATCATTCTTTTTTTGTGTATTGAAAGTTGCTTTACCATTTTCTAATTGCCCATACAGTGTCGTTCTTGGCAAATAATTACCTCTGCTTGTTTCTCCCTGATCAAAACCTGCCTGAACTCTTGCAGTAAGACCTTTTAATGGTTTAATTTCTGCATAAAAATTGGTCAATGTTCTGTCTATTACTCCTTCGTCTGTAATAGTTAACAATGAGTATGGATTTGGTTCTAAAGCATTATCCGGGTTAATTGGATAATTACCAAATTCATCAATTGCTGCAATATTGGGACTTTGCTGTATAGCAGATCTTATAATTCCTGAATTTTCAAATTGATCGCCCCCTAATTGTGAGTTTTGATTTTTGATTCGGCTTTTAGTCATGTTCATTCCAAAAGTGACATAATCTGTTAATTTTTGATCAATGCTAAAATGAACCGTACTTCTTTTTAATCCTGAATTTTTAACAATTCCTTCCTGATTGAATAAGTTTCCTGATAAAAAATATTTAGTCGATTTTGTTCCGCCTCGTATAGAAAGGTTATTTTGCTGAACCATTCCATCTCTTGTCACTAGTCCAAGCCAGTCTGTTCCTTTTCCGGCATTTCTAATCTGCTCGTCAGAGTAGAATCTTTTAAACGGAATTCCATTTACTGGTGCAGCATTTGCTTCTTCCAATGTTTTTGGAGAATATGGATATACTTTATTAATAAATTCCCAGTTCTCTCTGGCAGCGTCATTTCGTAACTGCATCCATTCCTGCAAATCCAGCACCTCATAACTATCATTGTATTTTTGATACGAATAAGAACCAGAATAATCAACTCTTACATCTCCTTCTTTTCCTTTTTTAGTCGTAATCATAATAACACCATTTGCAGCTCTTGCACCATAAATTGCAGAAGCACTGGCATCTTTTAAAACCTCTATAGATTCGATATCATTTGGGTTAAATGAGTTTAGAATACTCTGCGTACCGCCATCATAGCGGTTTCCTGTTCCCGGCTGCTGTAAATTTGTAACCGGAAATCCATCAATAACAACTAAAGGATCATTGCTTGCATTAATAGAACCCGCACCACGAATCTGGATATTAAATCCACCACCTGGTTGGGCGCTGTTTTGTACAATTTGCAAACCCGCCACTTTTCCCTGAAGTGCTGTTAAAACTGATGGTGCTGAAGATAAAGTAAGTGTTTCTCCTTTTACAGAAGACATTGCTCCTAATACATTTTTCTTCTTTTGAGTTCCGTAACCTACAATAATAACCTCATTTAAACTTTTTGACGATGGTACTAATGAGACTTTAATTGTGGTTTGTCCGGCAATTGCCACTTCTTTCGTTTCGTAACCTACATACGAAAACAAAAGCGCTTCTGTAGCGGCAGGAACTACTATTGTATAACTTCCGTCAAAATCAGTGGTTGTTCCTCTTGATGATCCTTTCGGCAAAATGGTAACACCAATCATTGGCTGTCCTAATTCATCTAAAACAGTACCTTTAATTGTTATATCTGCTTCTGACTCTTTATTTATAATTTCTGATTTCTTATCATTTTCTGTAGAAGAAACCGCGCTTACTTTAAAAACAGAAACTATCAGAAATAAGACCGTGAGTAATGTCTTTAAATTAAATTTTATTTTCTGATAGTTACTGTATAGTAACTTGTTACTTTTTTTCATATTATTCTGGTTAGTTTAATGGTTAATGTGAAAAGCAAACTTTGCGTGAGTAAAAATTGGTTAAGGCTTTTTCAAACACAAAGCGAAATGGGTCGGTTATGTTTTTTTTGAATTCATAATTTTTGTCTGTTTTTTGTTTTTGTTTTCGTTTGGTTATTTTTCTTAATTGATATTCTTATTTTATTTTTTTTCTTTTAATAATCAGCCGCTTATTTATTTTTTAGGAAGTCCTTTTTTGAGTTTTAAAATTGATTTTTAAGCTTAAAAAAATGGATGAAAAAAAGCTGTTTTTTGACTTAACTATGGCTAAACTAAATAATATTTTTTAATAAACAATGGCAAAATCAAAAAAATGTGTTCGTGCACATGAAAAAAGTGTTTTCGAGCACATTTTTTAGAAAAAGTATTATTAAATTCTTATCATTTTCAAATATTTATCTTGTAAGAATTTAAAAAATTGTCTAAAAAATTTTATTATCAATCGAAAACCAAATCATTTATTTTGATATCCATTTAATTAAAAATCGCAGTTAAATGATTTTTTTATTATTTTAAAATCAGCACTTTATTCGATTTAAAATAAAATTTATATTTAAACTGAGATCGATTTTTGAACGATTATTTTACAGTAAATTTTTAATGACCGAGATAAATTTTTCTGCCAATTCATCTGCATTTTTCTGTGACTTACTTTCAGTATAAATTCTAATGATTGGTTCTGTATTTGATTTTCTCAAATGAACCCATTCTTCCTCAAAATCTATTTTAACTCCATCGATACAATTCGGGTTTTCATTTTTGAATTTCTGAGTGATTTTTTCCAAAATTTCATCGACATTAATTTCCGGTGTTAACTCAATTTTACTTTTGCTCATATAATAATCCGGATAACTTTCTCGAAGCGTTTTGCACGAAACTTTTTCATTTGCCAAATGCGATAAAAACAACGCAGTCCCAACTAATGAATCTCGTCCGTAATGTGATGCCGGATAAATAATTCCGCCGTTGCCTTCTCCGCCAATAATGGCATTTGTGATTTTCATTAATTCGACAACATTTACTTCGCCAACCGCACTTGCCTGATATTTTCCTCCATGCTTTAAAGTAATATCTCGTAATGCTCTAGAAGAAGATAAATTAGAAACCGTATCGCCTTTTGTTTTTCCCAAAACATAATCGGCGCAGGCGACCAAAGTATATTCTTCGCCAAACATTGAACCGTCTTCGCAAATAATCGCCAGACGATCTACATCAGGATCAACCACAATTCCGAAATCTGCTTTTTCCGTTACGACCAATTCTGAAATATCAGTCAAATGTTCTTTTAAAGGTTCCGGATTATGCGGAAAATGGCCGTTTGGTTCGCAATATAATTTGATGCATTCTACTCCTAATTTTTCCAATAAACTCGGAATCGCAATTCCGCCCGTAGAATTAACCGCATCAACAACTACTTTGAAGTTGGCGCTTTTAATCGCTTCAACATCAACTAAAGCTAATTTTAAAACTTCGTCAATGTGTTTTTCGATATAACCTTCCTTCTTTTCGTATTTTCCTAAATCATCGACTTCTGCAAATAGAAAATTTTCATCTTCGGCGATTTTCAGAATTTTTTCTCCAGCCTCGGCATTCAAAAATTCTCCTTTATGATTTAGTAATTTCAAAGCGTTCCATTGCTTCGGATTATGACTTGCTGTGATGATGATTCCACCATCTACTTTATCCAATGTTACGGCAACCTCAACAGTTGGCGTTGTTGATAAACCAATATCAACGACATTAATCCCTAAACCCGTAAGCGTATTCGAAACCAGATTACTGATCATTTCTCCCGAAATCCTAGCGTCTCTCCCTATAATTACGGTTAATGATTGATTTGAGTTTTCACTTTTAAGCCACATTCCGTAAGCTGCAGCAAATTTGACAGCATTTACGGGAGTCAAATTTTCATTGACAACCCCGCCAATTGTGCCCCTTATTCCTGAAATTGATTTTATTAATGCCATTTTGTGTATTATTTGTGCTGTAAAAAAAATTAACCGCAAAGCGCGCAAAGTTTTTACGCAAAGTTCACTAAGTAGTTTTTAGTTGAATTTTCAATTCAAAGTCCGCAAAGCTTTATTTAAAAAGCAGTGTGTAATTTAAGTGCAGGTTTTAAAAATCTTTTTAATTCTTTTAATCTGTGGCAAAACTTAGTACCTCAGCATCTTAGAACCTCAGCAACTTAAAAGTGCCATCTCACAAAAGCCTCCATTGCTGCATAACTTGAAAGTCCCATTTGTTGGTAGACTTGTGCGGTTTCTCTGTTTCGGTCTTCGGCTCTCTGCCAGAACTCTCTTGAATCTGTTCCCTGAAAAACAACACCGTCTTTTTGAGATTGGTGTTTGAAGATACCGTGGCGTTTTGCTAAAACCTGATCAGGGCTCATTGGAACTGCCATTTCAACTTCGTCAATTCCCCATTCCTGCCAAGCTCCTCTGTACAACCATAACCAGCAATCATTCATGAATGGTTTTGGTTTTAAAGCTTTTACAGCTTCAAAAATCGCATCCAGACAAACTTTGTGCGTACCGTGTGGGTCTGCTAAATCTCCTGCAGCGTAGATTTGGTGTGGTTTGATTTTTTCAATTAAATCCATTGTCAATTGAATATCTTCCTGTCCGATTGGTTTCTTTTCGATAGTTCCGGTTTCATAAAACGGAAGTTCCATAAAATGAATCTGATCATCGGTTAATCCAACAAAATGACTTGTTGCTCTTGCCTCGCCTTTTCTGATTAATCCTTTGATGTATCTTACTTCGGGAATATCAATTTCACTGTTCTTTTTATTCTCTAAAAACGTTTGTGCTTTTTTATAAATGTTATCTGCTTCCTCGCTTTTGATGTTGAATTTTTCGTTGTAATCAATCACGAATCTTGCAAAACGCAACGCTTCATCATCCGCAACAGCGATATTTCCTGACGTTTGGTATGCCACGTGAACTTCATGTCCCTGCTCCTGCAGACGCATAAATGTTCCCCCCATACTGATAATATCATCATCCGGATGCGGACTAAAAATCAATACACGTTTTTTTGTCGGTTCTGCTCTTTCAGGACGATTGGTGTCTTCCGCATTTGGTTTTCCACCCGGCCAGCCCGTGATTGTGTTTTGAAGTTTATTGAATATTTTAATATTAATGTCGTATGCAGGACCAGAATCTGCCAGTAAATCACTCATTCCGTTTTCGATATAATCGGCATCGGTAAGCATTAAAATTGGTTTTTTAAGATCAAGTGCCAATCCTAAAACTGCTTTACGAGTTAATTTATCTGTCCAGACAATTTTTTCTACCAGCCAAGGTTTATTGATTCTCGTTAATTTTGAAGAAGCTTCTTTATCTAAAATAAAAACAGCATCATCATGTTCCTGTAAAAAAGAAGCCGGAACTCGGTTGGTAACTTCGTCTTCAACAGATCTTTTTACAATATTTGCTTTTCCTTCTCCCCAAGCCAGTAAAATAACTCTTTTGGCTTCCATGATTTTTTTTACTCCAAGCGTAATTGCTGTTCTTGGTGTATTATTTAATCCGAAGAAATCCTTGCTTGCGGCAACTCTTGTAATATGATCTAAAGCGACTAATCTTGTTTTTGAGTTTTGAAGCGAACCTGATTCATTAAAACCAATATGTCCGTTTCCACCAATTCCCAAAATCTGCAAATCGATTCCGCCAAGAGCTTCGATTTTTGCTTCATATTCGTGGCAGTAATCTGCAATTTGTTCTTTTGTTAAAAGTCCGTCTGGAACGTGCGCGTTTTCAGGTAAAATATCAACGTGGTCAAACAACAGTTCTTTCATAAAACGAACATAACTGTTTATTGAATTTGGTTCCATCGGATAATATTCATCCAAGTTAAAACTAATTACGTTTTTAAAACTCAATCCTTCTTCTTTATGAAGTCTTACCAATTCTGCATACAATCCTTTTGGAGAAGAACCTGTTGCTAAACCTAAAATACAAGGTTTGTTTTCTTTTTGTTTCGACTGGATTAAAGCTGCAATTTCCTGTGCAACGGCTTTTGAAGCTTCGCCTGAATTTTCAAAAACAACGGTGTTGATGTTTTCGAAGCGTTTTTCAAAACCAGTTGCTTTGTCTATTTTACTTTTTAACATTGTGGATATTTTTAATATGTTTTTGATTAATTTTTTGAATGCCTTTTGGGTTAAAAAAGGCATGAGTTGAGCTGGAGCACTTCAATTTGGGTGTTTGAGTGCTTTTTTATGTTGAAATGAAATGTTTGTGTTTATTGAAGTTCTACGCAATCTTGTCATCTCGACGAAGGAGAGATCGCACTAGAAACTCCGCAAAATAAGTCGTCAATCTTTGTCGAGTTACGTGTGCGATTTCTCGTTCCTCGAAATGACAAACTTTGTCAAAGTTTGAAACTTTGACAAAGTTCTCACTTACGATTTTACCATTTCCTGTATTTATGCCCTTTAAAAGCAAAAAACACAATCATTAAATAGGCTGGCAATAATATTAAATACGCTAATTGATTTCCGCTTTTTGCTGTTTGGGTGATTCCTTCGGCTGTATTTGAGGTATTGATTGTATCGGCAAGAAGACCGTAAAATAATGGAAAAACAGCTCCGCCAATAATTCCCATAATTAGAATTGCGCCTCCAATTTTTGTGTATCCGCCTAAATCCTGAAGCGCCATTGGCCAAATCGCCGGCCAGCAAAGTGCATTTGCTAAACCTAATAAAGCAACCAGAATAATTATCAACGGCAATTGTGGAATTCCTGGTAACTGAATCATAATTTTAGGAGAAAGTATTACGATTAATGAAACCAAAATAAGTCCTAAAAATCCGGATACTTTTAAGGCAGAAACCTGCGAAACGTATTTTGGAATCAACGTAATTCCCAGAATATAGCCGATAACCATAAAAGTCATGGTGAAAGAAGTTAGTTTTAAGTAAAAAGAACCGCTTTCGCCATAAACTCCCAATTGTTTTCCGAATCCGCCAATGGAATCTCCGGCCAAAACTTCTGCAGCGATGTAAACCATTAAAGTAATTACGCCAAAAACCAATTGCGGATGCTTGAACGCTTGTTTTATTTGTTTGAAAATGCTTAAATGTTCTACTTGCCCTTCATCGTCTAAATTGATTTCCGGAAGCGGTGAAAATTTTACCAAAACAGCTAAAACCACCATAATCACTGCCATATAAATATACGGCGTCTGCAATTGCAAAGCCAACGCATCTAAAGCACTTTCTTTTTGTACAGCAGTCATAACGGCAATTTTATCGGCAGAATAATCTCCAATATTGGATAAAACCAAAGAAGTTAATAATAACGGCGCCAGAAAACCTGCCAATTTATTTGCAATTCCTAAAACACTGATTCTGGCTGCGGCACTTTCACGCGGACCAATCACCACTACATACGGATTTGCTGCTGTCTGTAAAACGGCTAAACCTGTTCCCATTACAAATAATGCGATGAGGAAAAATCCAAAAGTTCTTGACGCTGCGGCGGGATAAAATAAAAGTGCCCCGACAGCAATCACGCCTAATCCTAGTGAAATTCCATTTTTGTAACCTACTTTTTCGATTAAAAATGAAGACGGAATCGCCATTACAAAATAGGCAATATAAAAGGCAAACGTCACAAAATACGATTGTGATTCGGTTAGTTCACACGCTAATTTAAAAAATGGAATCAGCGGCCCGTTTAACCAGGTTACGAATCCAAAAATAAAAAACAAAGAGGTTAAAATAACCATGGGAATCAAAGTGCTGTTTTGCTCTTTTTTTAAGGTAAGATCGATTTGTGACATATTTTTGGTTTTTGATTGGTTTGTCTTTTGTTGGTTATAATTTTAACACATAGGAACATAGTTTTTTGTTGCGCTTAAAGGCGTTTCACTTGCATCAACAAACATAGCTATGTGAGGAAACTTGTTTCTTTGGTATTCTTTTTTATACACATTTAAACCTATGTTTCTATGTGTTTAAATATTGTCATGCATTATAAATTGGTTACTTATATTTTGGTCAAAAAATTATTTGCTGACTAATTCCTGATGGTAAAAAAGAATAGTTTCTTCTAATGCCTGATCAATTGTATATTCTGGTTTAAAACCTAACTGATTGAATTTTTCAGGATTGGCTTTTGAATGTTTGATATCGCCAGGTCTTTCGTCTAAAAATTTGATCTGAGATTTAGAATTGGTGATTTTTATAATTTTTTCAGCCAGTTCTAAAACCGATGTACTGTGTCCTAAAGCAACATTATACGTTTCATTTCCTTTTTGCGAAGCGAGAATATTCGCTTTTACTACATCTTTTACATAAATAAAATCTCTGGTCTGCGAACCGTCTCCGTAAATAGTTATGGGTTCGTTTTGAAGTGCTTTATTGATAAAAATGGGAACCGCCGCCGCATAAGCCGATTCTGGATTTTGACGCGGACCAAAAACGTTGAAATATCTTAAAGAAGCCGTTGGAACCTGATATTGGTCTAAATACATTTTTAAGTAATATTCACCGTCTAATTTTGTTATTGCATATGGCGTCATTGGTTCGGGAAACATCGTTTCTACTTTTGGTAAAACCGGATTGTTACCATAATTGGCTGCCGATGTTGACAATACAACTTTACAATCGGTATTATTTTTTGCTGCTTCGAGAATATTTATTGTTCCAATGGTATTGATTTCGATACATTCTTTGATTTTCAAAAGTGATTCTGGAACGCTTACTAAAGCTGCTAAATGAAAAACACCGCTTGCTCCGCTTATCACTTCATTGACCAAATTTTCGTCTCGAATGTCGCCTTTTACAAATTCAACATTTAATCCGTTTAGGTTGTGTTCGAATCCCGTTCTAAGACTATCAAGTATCAAAACTTGGTGTCCTTGATTGGATAAATGTTCGGCAATATGGCTTCCTATAAAACCGGCACCTCCGGTAATTACATATTTTTTCATCTTTTTTATTTTAATGATCCAATGAAATTCAAATTATAATCTTCCATTTCTCTGAATTGTTCGGTAAGGCTTTCAATTAACTTAAATTG
Organism: Flavobacterium sp. UBA7680; assembly: GCF_002482975.1. Lineage (GTDB taxonomy): Bacteria > Bacteroidota > Bacteroidia > Flavobacteriales > Flavobacteriaceae > Flavobacterium. Next base: position 237,933 of record NZ_DLHA01000028.1, read on the forward strand.
GTTTCTTGAACGATCTAAATTATGTTCGGGATATTCTGTTTTATAATACACATCATCATTTAGAAAATCGGTTAAAAAACGAAGCGCCATTATAAAAGTCATTGTCTTTGCACCAAGCGGAAGATATTTTATTTCCAATGTCGAAAGCGATGAATTTGTTTTCTCCAAAAATCCTTTTACATACGCTTTATAAAACTCTAAATTGAAATTTACCAAATCGAGATTTTGTTCGTCTTCGGCCGCTGTGTTGCAGATTGTTCTGATCGCATCTCCAAAATCATAATGAATAATTCCCGGCATAACGGTATCTGTATCAATCACACAAAGTCCTTTTTTGTTTTGGTCAAAAAGTGCGTTGGAGATTTTTGTATCATTGTGCGTAACTCTAAGTTTTATTTTTTTAGCGTCTTTTAGATTTTGAAGAATATGCATTTCTTCTTTTAAATCCTGAACATTTTGAATTAAGATTTTTGCCTGCTCAATTCTTTGTTCCGAAGCTTCTTTTAAAGCCGTATCAAACTGAGAATAACGAAATGCCATATTATGGAAATTCGGAATTACTTCTGTCAATTTTCTGGCGTCAAAATCACTGGTAAGATTTAAAAATTCTCCGAAAAGTTTTCCGCCTTCGTATGCAATTTCTTCATTGTTTACAGTTTCAAAAGTCAGACTTCCTTCAATATAAACCATTACATTCCAGAAATTTCCATCTTTATCCTGATAATAAAAAATGCCTTTTTTTGTTCCGATAAAAGTTAAAACCCTGCGCTTTAATTCGGCTTCAGATAGATCTTTTAATTTTTTCTGCAAATGTTTACTAACGCTTACTTTATTAGCAATTAATCCCGGCACATCTTTAAAAACGCCTTCGTTAATACGCTGCAAAATAAATTGTTTACCACTTTGAGTCGTTAGTAAATAGGTGTCATTAATATGACCGGAAGACAGTTCTTCGAAGGTTTTAAAAACCTCGATATGGTCAAACTGTTCGAATATAAATTTTAGTTGTTCGGCTGTCATATTACCAAAGATTTGTTGGATAAACTTTTTGCGCTCTTAACTTTTCAATTTCTTTTTTTACTATTTCTTTATCCTCTTTATAGGTTACTCCAAACCATTTTGCATTGGACTGAAGTACTTCGACAGACGCATTATCTGATTTTAAAATCTCGTTTACGACAGATGTAATAAAAAATTCGGCTTTTAAATCGTGTTCATTATCTTTTAGGAACTGCTCAAAAAGTGCGCCTCCAAACTCAAAACATTTTGGCGTAAAGCCCCAAAAATTCATCGAAACAATTGTATTTTCATCAATTGGAATAAATTCTCCGTTATCGTCTTTACGCATCAGTTTGCCATCTATTTTTTCGATGTGTGTGCGTTCTGTAACATCGGTTAAATAATTATTTTCATCAACCTGACATTCTCCTCTGGAAACAAAACCATGATCTGAAACGGTATTTTTTAGCAGATACGCCATCATATTAAAGTTGTATGATTCTTTATCTAATTCTGTCAAGGCTTTTGCCATGATTTCAAAAGCTTCTTTACCGTAAAAATCATCTGCGTTTATGATGGCGAAATTTTCCGTTACTTCATCTTTTGCCATTAAAAGTGCGTGTCCGGTTCCCCACGGTTTTTTTCTTTCGGGATTTAAGTATTGCGGCGGTACATTTTCAATTTCCTGAAAAACATATCCTACCTCAGCTTTTCCTTCTAATTTCTTATTGAATATTTCTTTACACTCTTCTTCAATGTTTTTACTTATAATAAATACAAATTTTCCAAAACCTGCCTGCAATGCATCATATATCGAAAAATCCATAATGGTATCTCCTTCGGGCGTAAATGTATCTAACTGTTTTAATCCTCCATATCGACTTCCAATACCTGCCGCCAGGATCACGAGAGTAGGTTTACTTTTGCTCATTTAAATAGTATTATTAGTTGGTTATTATTTTTAAGGTTTTTGGTCGTTTTTCGGCTTTTAAAAATGATTCTGAAAAAGCGATTATTTTGCAATTTTTAGATATTGAAAATTTCTCTTATAAATTGAAAAATAAATATTAATCTGACAATTATATCGTTAATATGATGCGTAATGTGATTAATATTCGGCTAAAGTATATATTAATATTTTATAAAAAAAGAAAATAGTGTTAAAATGTGCTCGAACACAATAAAAATGTTTTCGAACACATGTAATTTAATATTTTCTCATATTTGATTTTTATATATATTTGTTTCTATATGGATAAGATTTATACAATTAAGGATATTGCAGAACTTGCAGGAGTTTCAAAAGGGACTGTTGACCGTGTTTTGCATAAAAGAGGAAAAGTATCTGAAGATGCTTTAAAAAAGGTGAATGAAGTTCTGGACAGAATTGATTATCAGCCTAATTTAATGGCACGAAGTTTAAAGAAAACTCAGATTTACTCGATTTGTGTCCTTATTCCTGATTCTGCAAACGATCCGTATTGGCAGCCTTGTATTGATGGTATAAACGATGCCAAAAAAGAGTTTAAATCTTTTAACGTAAAAGTGGAAATTTTCCTGTTTGATCCTACGAGTACGGCTTCTTTTGTAGAAACGAATCAAAACGTATTAAATTCTTCTCCAGATGCGGTTCTGCTTGTGCCGTTATTTCATAAGGAAGCTCTTGATGCTATTGAAACTTATAATTCTAAAGGTATTATTTCGAGTATTTTTAATAACCAGCTTAAATCGAGTGCGATAAAAAGTTTTGTTGG
>NZ_DLHA01000028.1:240760-353234 GCF_002482975.1 Flavobacterium sp. UBA7680
ATCGCAATTGTTCATATTGATGAAGATTACGAAAATGCCATTCACATGCAGGAAAAAGAGAAAGGTTTTAGAGATTATTTTGAAAATCTTGAAAGCAAAAAATTCGAAATTAAAACCTTTAAGGTAAAACATCCGCAGTTTAAAAGTACACTGAAAGAGTTCTTAGATGCTAATCCAAAAATTGAAGGTCTTTTTGTTACGACTTCAAAAGCGTATCAGGTTGCAAAAATTATTGCCAAAAATCCTGAAAAGAAAATTGCGCTTGTGGGTTATGATTTATTAGAGAATAATCTGGAATATCTGAACAATAAAACGATTGACTTTTTGATTCATCAAAACCCGAAACGTCAGGCTTATTTAGGAACGACAAGTTTAATTGAGCATTTTATTTTTGAAAAAGAAATTAGTCCTGAAAAATTACTTCCAATTGATATTGTAAATACGGAGAACGCTAAGGATTATTTTTTATAGGTTCTTTGCGGGTATTTTATTTAAACACATAGAGACATAGGTTTAAATGTTCATAAAAAAGAATATAAAAGAAACTAGTTTCCACAAATAGCTATGTGTATTGATGCAAGTGAAACGCCTTTTTTAAACGCATAGAAAAGCTATGTCTCTATGTGTTTAAAATATCCACCAAAGATTGGCAAATATAGCCCGCGGTTTCAACCGTGGGAAACGAGTTATGATAATTTATTGTGCTCTCATTGTGTTCCAGTGGTTGAAACCACTGGCTATGTTTTATGTAGCTAGCCTAAAATTAGTTTTCCAAAAGAACTGGCGATATGAAAATTAGGAGTTTCTGTATTTGGATTTACCCACGTAATCCACGTTGGTTCAAATAATTTATTTTCCTGTTTGATGTATTTGGCCCTAAAAATTCCGGTTTCAATAATGTTGTCTTTTATTAAGTGAAAGTTTTTCAGCGATTGAATGCTTATGGAGAATTCTACAATAAAATGATCGCTTTTTATACTTGATTTTACCGACAGATTATTTTCTGGCCAATTCCAGTCAAAATCAAATTTCTTTTTCGGAGAAGCGATAAAATCCATTACTCTTGGCGTAGGATCAATTTCTAAACAATAATAGGGATTTAGGTTTTCATCTGTTCGAAAGAAAATCTCAACTCGGTCTGATTCTCCAATGCTGTCAATAGAATCGTCTTGTCTGTCAATGTGAATGTTAGCATCGTAAACCTTATAGCAGAAATAAATATTTTCGGTATCCCATAAAGATCTGAATTCGATTTTTTCAGGTTCTAAATCACTCCAGGGCGAAGTAAAATCGGTTAATGTTTCTGCTTTGTTCCAAAAAGGATTATCACCCAAACCATTTATTTGTAAAATGTTTTTCTCGATTCGGTTTACATTGTAATTTTTCATTCTAAAAAGGTACGGAATTTTGAAAAAAATAGAAAGGAGCAAAAGAAAAAATTCTTCTGCTCCTCAATAGTATTATTTTAAGTAAATTTTATTGTGTGTTATTTCATTATCGGCATTAATTTGAAGAATTACTAATTGCGAATTGATCTTCAAACTGGAAATATTAATTCTTGCTGATTCAACCGAACTGAAATCCTGTTTTAGAAGTTCTCTTCCGTTTAAATCCAATAAAATAATATGAGCTGAATTGACGCTTTTTCCGAAATTAATATTGATTTCATCTGAAGCCGGATTTGGGAAAACAGAAAAGCTTGGGGCAATTTGTTCTTCAGCAACTTCTAATGTTGCTGCTTTTTTGGAGGTAGATCCTGTCTGAAGTTCTGAACATCCAATATCGATTCTTCCGTTTCTTTTTCGAATATCATCATCAAAATCTAAAGTTCCCGAATTTGTACTACTATACGTTGGATCACCTTTATCAGTAGCAAAAGCTCCCGAAGCCAGCGTAAAATTAAAAGCAGCAGCGTTTGTAAATCCTGGTAAACCAACTACAGAATTTACATCTTGTCCGGTTGCTGTGGCAAACTGCGCCGCATTATACGATCCGGTTGTAGAACTTCCGTTAAAACTTGTTCCCGTTAAATCAATTATAAAATCTGTATTTGTTTCTCTGTAGTATAAATTATAGTTCGAAACAAAACTTGAAATCGTATATCCGTACGAAGCTAAAAATGCTTTTTTACCCGTTGTCGCATACATAATATTGTTTTTGTATGTAATTCCCGAACTGTTTTGAAAATGCACTTCACCTCCATAAATATCTGCTAATGTAGAAACTGCAGTTCCCTGAATTGTAGTAACTCCGTTAATCGTTGCTCCGGTTCTGTTTTTGTAAAAAGTATTATTGAATATTTTGGTATTCCCTACACTTGTCGTGTAACCAGAACCATTAACACCTCCAAAAATTGCTCCCGTTATAACATTGTTATAAACCGAATTGTTGTTTACAATATGCCCTGTAGAAAGACCTCCGTTTCCGGTTGAAGTATTTTGCTCTGCACCAACAGAAAGCCCTACTCCACAATTGAAAACTTCATTTCTTTGTACCGTACAATTTAAAGCACCGTCAACATAAATACCTGCGCTATTGGCAACGGCACTCATACAATTAAAAACTTCGTTTGAAGCAATTATACCGTTTCGCGCCTGATTATTGCTTGACGCTCCGGTTGATAAATAATTTCCAGCAGCCACAATTCCAATATTGGCAATGTCATAAACCGTATTTCCAGAAACCGAAAACCCGTTTACGTTTCCAGTTACAGTTACAGCTTCTCCCCAGCCTGTTGCGCAATTTGCAACTTCATTAGTTTCGATTTTTACGTTTGTAATGGCATACGTTCCGTTTCCTCCATCAACTTTTATGGCATTGGTAACAATACCGCTGTTTGCAGGTATCGCCGAAAGATTATTGCTAATCCAGCCGATATTTTTAACAATACAATTTTTGATTGTTATGTTATTCAAATTGGCTGTTGCACCAGAATTGGCTAAAATCCAGATTCCTTTACTTCCGTTTCCAATTTTGTTCGAAATTGTCAAACCATCAATAGTAACATTACTGGTGTTTACAATTCCTAAAACATAAGTATCAGGACTTGTCCATCCTGAAGCGTTTACAACAACGGCTCCAGATCCGCTTTTTTGAATCGTTAAAGGTTTTCCAACGAATATTGGTCCCGTAACGGCATACGTTCCGGAAAGCACTAAAACGGTTCCTCCAGACGGCGCAGCCTGAACTCCTTTTACAATGGTTTTATACGGCAGCGCAGCGGTTCCCGTACCGGTTGTATCGTTTCCTGTTGTTGAAACATAGGTTTGCGAAAAACCTTGTACAAAACACATTAAAATAAAAAATGTAATTTTCTTGACTTTCATAATTTTGATATTTTGGGTTAACAACTAAAAAAAATTATAGATAGAATATTGCAATATTTTCTATTTCAAATACGCCTTTTCTGCATTTCAATTTTAGAACTAAAAACATCAATTTAATGTTCTATTTTATTCTTTTTGAGTAACATAAAAAAGCTTATTTCTGACTAAAGTAAATATTGTATTGTAATTTGCAAGAAAATAATTAGAAAAAATGTGTTCGAACACAAAATTTTAATATTTTGAAAGTTTTTTAGTACAGATTTTTGAGCCGTTTTATCAAAATATTAAATGTGTTTGAGCACAAATAAATATTATACTACAAATAATATTAAGTTTAAATTTTAAAAGCAAAAAAAATGCCTTTAAAATCTCCATTTTAAAGGCATCATTTTATACTAATTTTGAAGCTTAGTTTTTCAATCTGTATTTATTAAAAATGATAAAAACTATAGCCGTAATTGCTAATAAAGAAATATTTGCTAATCCTAATAAAAACTGACTTTTTACAGCGTATATATTCACAAAACTATAGCTAAAAAGAGCACTTACCATATAAGCTCCACCCCCAGTTAATCCGCTGGCGACTCCGGCATTTTTGGAGAATCGGCTTAAACAATAACCCAGAACAATATTGTATATAAAACCACCGCAGATATTCAGTCCCATTGTAAAAATGACCAAAGTATAAATATTACTTTCGAAAGAAGAAGTAAAAATCATCAGCAAAGCCAAAATCAGCTGAATGGTTATGGCTGTTCCCACTTTTTTTGCCAAAGGTTTTTTGATCATAGATTTTGCCGTGATTCCGCCAATCATAACCGACAATCCAGATAATAAAGCGCTGTAACCTGTTGTTATGGCCGAATATCCAAAAATACGTTCTATGATAAACGGACTGGTTAAATTGAACATGATAACAATCGCAAAAGTGATTCCCAGAATTACAAATCCTAAAGTAAAATCAACTGATTTCAGCATGTTTGAATACGTATTTGTAATCGCTTTAAATTTAAACGGATGGAATTCTTTTATGGTTTCTCCGCTATGGCGAAGTTCTAAAAGCAACATAAGCAACGACAATCCGCCTAGGAAATAAAAGTTAGATTTCCACCCGAAACTATGTTCCAGATATCCGCCTAAAAATGGTGCCATAATAGGCGCGCTGGCCCAAATAATCGAAAACAAACTAATGTAGCTTTTTAATTTTTCGCCTTTAAATAAATCGACAAAATAAGCACGTTTTGCAATTACGATAAAGGCAATGGCGATTCCCTGAATGATACGCATGGCATAGATTACATAAATATCCGGAACGAGTGCGATAATAAAACTGGCTATTGAAAATACAGCAAGCGATGCAATACTGATTTTAAAACGTCCGAAACTGTCTAATATACTGCCAATAAAAATCTGGCTTATGCCGAGGCTGAACATAAAAAATACTAACGTAAGCTGAATGGCCGATGCCGAAACATTTAAATCTTTTGTCATTGCCGGAAGCGATGGCAGATAAATATCTGTTGCAAATCCTGATAACGGAATTAAGGCCAAAGCCAATATGGTACTGAATCCTTTGTGATCCTCTTTTAAATTTCTCATTCTAATTATTAATTTATTTATTACAAAATAGACCAATCGGTCTAAAATATTTTAAAAAAAATATGTTAGATAACATATCTTTCAAATTCGTTTTTTAAGATTTCTAAAACAACTTCCATTTGGTTGTTGTTATCAAAAACTTTTCGGCACAAAATAGCACCTTCTATCATCGAAAATGCCATTATAGCAAATTTTTCAGGGTTGATTTCTGCCAAAAGTTCTTTGTTTTCAACTCCCAATTCAATTATATCCGTATATCTTTTATGCGCTGAGAGAATAGCTCTTTTTACCTGCTCTTTTATAGCTGGGTTTGTATCATCTGCTTCAATTCCAAAATTTAAAATTGGACAGCCGTCCATCATGTTATCTTTATTTTCATAAACAGCCAATACTTTATAAAGCTTTTCTTTTGCTGTTTTTCCCTGCGAAACCGCATTGTCTAATTTGGCCGCTAACTGCGATCTTAAATACAAAAACGATTCTTTACAAATTTCTTCTTTACTTTCGAAATTTCCGTAAATACCTCCTTTTGCCAATTTTGTGGCTTCCATAATGTCGCTTAGAGAAGTTCCGGCCATTCCTTTTTTATTGATAATCGCAGCCGATTTTTCAATAATAAACTGTTTTGTACGTTCTGCTTTACTCATAATCTTTTTCATTTTGACACTGCAAATTTAGACCGATCGGTCTAAATTTGCAAGCTTTTTTTAATTTATTTTTCATAAATCATTAAAAGTCAAGCAAAATCAAGGGTTTATATTTCTGTTTTAAAAGAGAAAACGAAGCAATTCTTAAAGAAAATAATCTAATTTTAATTTTTCGAAGGCAATTCTATCCGTAGGAAGTATCAAAGGATTAGTCTCTGAATTAATATCAAACCATTCTAATTTTTCGATAGTTGGAATTTGAACTTCTAATTCTTCCATATTAAGAATCTTAACCTGATAATAAATAGTAAAGATCTGTCTGTTATCTTTCATTCTGGAAACTATAAAATTTTCTTGTGTATAAATATGTTTTATAACTTCAATTTTTAAGTTTAGCTCTTCCTGAAATTCTCTGTGCAGGCAGTCAATTGTTCCTTCACCAAATTCAAGTCCGCCGCCCGGCAGTTTGCAAATGTTTGATCCGGCATAGCTTTCGTGTAATGCTAAAACTTTGTTGTCATTTACACAAAACGCATATACCCTGACATTAAATCCAATTAATTCGCTCATAAAGTTTTAATTAACAACTTGTCGTTTTACAAAAATAAGCAATTGATCGCCCGCTGTTGAATAATATCTATTTAAAAAATAAATAGTAACTTTTCATGCTTTTTATTCAAACCTCAGCTTCCATTATGACAACCGATATTATAGAATTACACGATTGTATTGTTTTAGTAGAGCAATCTAATACGACTAAAACTATAGTTCAGAAATGTGAAATTGACGGAGATGCCGTGGGTTTTGCTTTTTATGGTTCTGGCAATGTTGAGCTGGAAATCAAGCATAATAATCAGACGAAATATTTAATGAATACAACGGGTTTGGCCATTTGTTTCTTCGGAAATCAAAAAGTCGAATTCTCACATAAAATTGAGCCTGATAAACCTTTGCAGTCTATCAGCATTTTTACCAAACTCAAAAATCTAAATTCGCTTCCGCAGGCTGAAAGGGAGATTTTCGAAAATTATTTACCGCAGTTATTAAATCCGAAAGAACATTTTGTAAAAGGACCTTCTTTTTATATGACGCTCGAAATGCAATTGGCAGTTCAAAAAATCTTTAATACATCGTATACCGGAAACACGCGTTTCCTGTTTTTAAAAAGTCAGATTAATGAACTTTTGGCGCATTTCTACGGACTTTTAGCTTCTGATAAAAAATCAGAATTATCAGAGATTGATAAAAACAAACTTTTTCAGGCTAAGGAAATTGTAACAACACATTATTCTACGCCGCCTTCGATTACGCAATTATCACAAATGGTGGGTTTAAATAGTAATAAATTAAAGAAGAATTTTAAAGAACTTTTCGGGATTCCGGTTTTTAAATATGTTCAGGAAGAACGGTTGAATAAAGCGTATGAATTACTCCGCGAAAGCGAAAAAACAGTTCAGGAATCGGCTTGGGAAGTTGGCTATGAAAGTCTGAGTTCGTTTTCGAATGCTTTTCATAAAAAATTCGGAATGCGCCCAAATGATGTAAAACAGCAATTCTTTTCAAACAAATCATAATTCTTTTACGACAAATGATTGTTTTTTAATCTCAGCAACTTTGTATCAGTAATCATTTAAAAACGATATTGATATGAAAACCAAAATTTTAGTTCTGGGTTCTACCGGAAAAACAGGAAGCAGAGTTGCAGCAAGATTAGAAAACAATGCTGAAGTTGAACTTCGTTTAGGTTCACGAAATGAGAAAATTCCATTTGATTGGGAAAAACCAGATACCTGGGAAAATGTTGTAAAAGATATTGACACGGTTTACATTACTTTTCAGCCAGATTTAGCCGTTCCTTTTGCTGCAGATGCGATAGAAAATTTCACCAATCTTGCCACAAAATCTGGCGTTCAAAAAATAGTTTTACTTTCTGGAAGAGGCGAACAAGAAGCGCAGGTTTGCGAGGAAATTGTAAAGAAAAATGCCAAAAACTGGACCATAATCCGCGCCAGCTGGTTCAACCAAAACTTTAGCGAAAGTTTCTTTTTAGATCCAATCCTTTATGGAATTGTTGCTTTACCAAGAGCCGAAGCACTTGAACCTTTTACAGATGCCGATGATATTGCCGATGTTGTTACGGCTGCACTTCTAGACGAAAATCACAACGGAAAAACGTATGAATTAACGGGACCAAGATTATTGACTTTTAAAGATGCGGTTAATGAAATTGCCAATGCAAGCGGCAGAAATATTTCTTTTCAAAGTTTAAGTTTAGAAGAATATACACAAATGCTGAAAGAGTATCAAATTCCTGATGATCACATTTGGCTGGTAAATTATCTTTTTGAACAGGTTTTAGACGGAAGAAATTCGAGTGTGACTTTTGATATTGAAAAAGTTTTGGGCAGAAAAGCGAAAGATTTTAACGCTTACGCGAAAGAAACAGCCAAAACCGGAATTTGGAATCCTGAAAATTAAAAAGATGAAATATATCAGAGCAATATTTTCGGGAATTTTGGTTTGGTTTGCGGTTAGTCTTTTCTTTTATATTTTAGAACAAATTCCCGTTGTAAAAGATTCCTTTTTTGAGCAGTCGGTTATTGTGGCGATCTCTATTGTATTTTTTGCCATTGGCGCGGCGAAGTTTTATTATCTGAAAAAATATAAAATGAGCGGTTTAAAACTCGGAATTATAATGTCGCTTACGGCTTTGTTTCTGGATATAATTATTACGGTTCCTTTTGTAGAAATTCCAAACGGACGAAGTTACGAGAGCTTTTTTACAAGTCCTGTTTTATGGATTCTGGCTTTTGTAAATGCGGTTTCTGTTTTTCTTTGGCGAAAGCTAAATAAAAGTGTGGTTTAATTTTAGAAAATAAAAAAATGGAAGGATCGCATTTATATCTTTCCATTTTTTTGTCGTTTTTTAATTAATTCAAGCTGCTAGTTTAATAAATAAATTGGCTCTAAAAGAAGTTTAATCCCTACGGGATATTTTTTCTGGTAGATTTTATTATTCTACTACCAATATTTAACTCCTAACGGAGTAACAAAAAAATATCTCGGAGAGATTATATATTGGTAGAAATCAATTTATTTATGTCAATTTTTGTCCCGTAGGGACTACTACTACCAATATTTAACTCCTAACGGAGTAATAAAAAAATATCTCGGAGAGATTACATATTGGTAGAAATCAATTTATTTATGTCAATTTTTGTCCCGTAGGAACTATACTTATTGAGTAATTTTATCCTGAGACTTCCTTTTTGCTAACAATTTTTAAATCCTAAAGGATTATCTCGTAGAGATTAAATATTGGTAGCAAAAAGTTATAAATAGATTATTGTCCCGTAGTGACTATACTTATTTATGCTTTTAATTTCCAAAAAAAACTCCTGTTTAGTGGAACAGGAGTTTTCGAATTAATATATAATAGTAGTCAGTGGAATTTATTATCCTCGTGTCAGCCAGCCTTTTTTGCGAACTGTAATAATTGAGTATGGCGCAATCCAGAACAATGAAAAGGTATAGAAAACACTATAAGAATAGGCCCAAAATGCTTCGCCTAATGAATATCTTTTTGCATAGAATAAAACTGAAAAGCTTGATACCAGCAATATTCCTAAAAGTGCAGAACTAATAAACAATAACGGATGTACTGCAATAAAATAGATCATAAATATAAAAAACGGATAAGTCATTAATATTCTTATAAATTGTTCTGTATACAAAAGTCTTGCTCCAACTTTAGATTCTTTCCTAAAATCTTTCCAAACATATTTTGCCATCATAATGTTTTCACGAACATTGCTTCTTCCCCATCTTATAAACATTTTGTATAATCCAGTATAATCTTCGGGAACGTTTGTTAAAACATAGGCATTACGCTGAAATAATACGTGATGTCCTTGTTTTAAAATCATGTTTGTCATGGCACGGTCTTCACCAATGTCAGACGGCTGTCCCATAAAAGTCTGGTCAATCCATTCTGGCAAACAAGCAAAAACGGCAGTTCTTTTGTAAGCTGCTAAAGCTCCCGGAGTACAAAGTACAGAACCTAATGCACTTTCGGCAGAACGCATGAATTCAAAACTCATTACAAAACTTACGTTTAGCATTTTTGGTAAAATTGCTTTTTCGTTGTTTAAAACCTGAACGTTTCCTGCAACGGCTCCGCATTTTTCGTCCACTACAAACGGACTTACCAAGTTTCTTAAAGTATCTTTTTTAACGATTGAATCTGAGTCAACAGTTACGAAGATTTCTCCTTTTCCTAAATTAAATCCACGGTATAAAGCGTGACGTTTTCCTTTGTTTTGCGGCTGTTGAAAAATAGAAACACGGTCTCCCAATTTTAATTTTGCTTGTTGAATCCAGTACCAGGTATCGTCTTTACTTCCATCGTCGATTGCCAGAAGCTCTAATTTATGAGCCGGAAAATCACTTTCGGCCAGACTCATTAAAGTTTCATACACTAATTTTCCTTCGTTGTAAGCCGGAACAATTACGGTACAAGTTGGCAGTAATTCATCTGATACAGATTCGATTGGTTTGTATTTGAAATACAAAACTACATTGTACAAAAACATTCCGCCTTTAAAAAGGAATAAGGCTACGGTAATAGCTAGAAAAATGATTCCTCCAGTTGAGTTTAATCTTTCTAAATGCAGCTGATCAAAATCGGGCTGCAATTGAACAACTAAAAGAGATCCTGCAATTAATAATAAAAATGTTGCGGCAAGAACCATAAAACCAAAAAGGCTTTTTGGTCTTTCTATATGTGTTTTGGTTGAGTTGTTGTTTATTTTAAAAATAGATGGGCTGATTACTTCGCTACTGATATCGCCTCCTGCATAAAATTGTTTTGAAATAATTGTTTCGCTTTCCATGTCCTGTTTGTTTGTATTAATTCTCTAAAATGGCTTTTATCAAATGGTCTTTCTTTGCATTTTTCTTAAGTAAACACCAAAAAAATTAAAGAGTGACATGTTCCCAATTTGCAAGCGTTGTGCCATTTAGGTTTTAAACTGAATTTAAGCGGTTTACGAATTATTACATAAAATGAGGTGTGTAATATTTTTACACTTTGTAGAATGTTTATACAGTTTTTTGTGTGTAAACAGCAGTAAAATAAGGGATTTTTGCAACTGCGAAGAAGTGTCGCAGAATATAAAAACGCATCCTTAATTCAAAAATTGTATTTGGTTTTGATACTTTTTAAAATTGGAGGCCCGTTTTTTCAAAATGAAAACTTTTACTTACAAAAATATTTTAGTACGAATTATTAAGAGAGAATCTTTTCAGATTTTAATTTAAATGAGTTAATTTTATGTGTATTTAAGTAATTTTCCTGCGAAAATTAATTTTATCTTAGCGGGAAACAATTCATTTTTGATTCTATTTTTTTAATATTTTATACTGCATGAACCAACAGATTTACAAAATTTTACTTGCTGACGACGATGATGATGACTGCTCTTTCTTTGAAGAAGCTCTTGATGAACTGTCGCTTGCAACAACTCTTGTAACTGTAAATGACGGAGTTCAGTTAATGAATTTTTTAGACGAGAAATCTGGAGAGCCTCTTCCTGATGTTCTTTTTTTGGATTTGAATATGCCTAAAAAAAATGGATCTGAATGCCTGACAGAAATCAGACAGATTGAAAGACTAAAAGATTTCCCCATTATTATATTTTCAACTTCTCTTGATACCAAAATTGTAGATGTGACCTACGATATGGGCGCTACATTTTATATTCGAAAACCCGGTGATTTTTCAAAACTAAAAACCGTTATTGAAAATGCACTTATTGCAGCTTCTCAAAATAATTTTAAACAGCCTGAAAGAGCGCATTATATAATTCAACCCTAATTTATTTTGAATGAGCCAAGAACATAAGGGACATTATTTTCTAGCCGATGGCGGTGAAATGGGAGAATTAATTCGGTCTAAAGACTGGAGCAAAACTCCTTTAGGTGATCCTGAAAACTGGCCTCAAAGTCTGCGAACCGTAACTTCTGTTATGCTTAATAATCCTTTTGGAATGTACATTGCCTGGGGAAAAGATTTTACGCAGTTATACAATGATGCCTTTTTAAAAATTATTGGTTCTGAAAAACATCCGCAGGCTCTTGGAACTTCTCCTAAAGATACTTTCTCAGAAATCTGGAACATTACAGAGCCAATGTTTGAAGAAGCTATGCAGGGAAAATCTATTTCTTTTCCTGATTTTGTTGTTCCCTTGAACAAAAACGGAGTTGTAGAAAGTTGTTATTTTGATTTTTCTTATTCGCCCATACGAATTGAAAATGGCGAAGTTGGCGGCGTTTTAGTAACCGTTGTTGAAACCACGGCAAAGAAAAAAGAAGTTATCGATCAGGTTGAAGCGCGTTCCAAACTTCAGGAAAGCGAACAAAAAATAAGACAGTTGGTTGAAAATGCTCCTTTTCCTATTGCGGTTTATGTGGGTGAAGAAATGCGCATTGAACTCGCTAATGATTCTATCATAAAAGTTTGGGGAAAAGGCGATGATGTAATTGGAAAGTCCTATCGCGAAATTCTGCCGGAACTTGATAATCAATTGGTTTTTGAACAGGTTCAAGGCGTTTTAAAAACTGGAAAATCTTTTCATAATAAAAACGCTCAAATTGATATCACGATAAATAATGAGCTCGAAACTTTTTATTTCAATTATAGTTTTACGCCACTTTTTGATACAAACGGAAATGTATATGCGGTTATGAATACGGCTGCTGAAGTTACTGATTTGCATCTTGCCTCTAAAAAAATTGAAATTGCAGACAAACGTTTCCGTGATACGGTAAAACAGGCGCCGCTTGGAATTACTATTCTTCGCGGTCCGAATTATATTGTCGAATCTGCAAATGAAGCTTATCTTAAACTTGTTGCACGAGAAGAAGAAGATTTTGTGGGCAAACCTTTATTTGATTCTCTGCCCGAAGTTAAAGATACAGTTGACTCCTTATTAAAAAATGTTTTAGCAACTGGTATTCCGTATCATGGTAATGAAGTTCAGATTCCTTTAAACAGACATGGAAAATTAGGTATTTGGTATTTCGATTTTCTTTACCATCCTTTAAGAGAAGAAAATGGTGAAATTTCAGGTATAATCGTGACGGTAACTGAAGTAACCGAAAAAGTCGAAGCCCGTAAAAAAATTGAACAAAACGAAGAACGCTTAAATATTATTGTTGAAGCCAGCGAACTAGGAACCTGGGAATTGAATGTAAAAACACGGGAACCACGTTATTCTCAACGATATCTTGAAATTATTGGCGGTTATACCGAAGAAATTATGTTATCGCACGAACAATTGCTGCAGCATTTGCATCCGGATGATATGCATATTCGAAACAAAGGTTTTAAAGATGCACTTACTCTGGGAGCGCTTCATTATGAAGTACGAACCATATGGCATGATAAATCGATTCACTGGATTGAAGGGAAAGGCAAAGTTTTTTACGATGAAAATAATAATCCTGAGAAATTAATTGGAACAATTAGAGATATTACAGCCGAGAAAAAACATCAGCAGGAATTAGAACAAAGCGAAAAAAGATTCCGTAATCTCGTTATGCAGTCTCCTGTTCCAAAAGCCATTTTGAAAGGCAGGGAAATGGTTGTTGAAATTGCCAATTTAGCTTTGCTTGAAACTATTTGGAACAAAAAAGAAAGTGATGTTCAGGGTAAAAAATTATTTGATATTTTCCCGGAACTTCTCACTCAAAAATACAGTCAATTATTAAACGAAGTTTTCACCACAGGAGAAACACATTCTGAAATTGAATCGCCGATATTTATTAATGGAAACAATGGCGAACAGTTGTTTTATATTGATTTTGAATATGCTCCAATATACGAAACAGACAACAGTATTTCTGGAATTAGAGCCACAATAATTGATGTAACGGAAAAAGTTGAAACCCGAAAAAAAATTGAAGAAAGTGAAAAACGTTTCCGCTCTTTAACAGAAAGTATTCCGCAGTTAATATGGGAAACTGATGAAAAAGGAAATGCTTTATTTACTTCTGGAAAATGGGAAGAATATACAGGAATAAGACCTGCCGGAGAAGCAGAATGGAAAGCGATGATTCATCCTGATGATTATGAGGAAAATATTAAAATCTGGACGCATAGTTTAGAAACCGGACAAGTTTACAGAACTGATGTAAGGGTTTTAAGAAAAGACGGAAGCTACAGATGGCACGCCGTTATTGGTGAACCTGTTCTGGATGATGATAATAAAATCATTAAATGGGTTGGTGCTTTTACCGATATTCATACCGAAAAAGCTTTTACACACGAACTTGAACAACAGTTTACGGCAAGAACCAGAGAGTTGAGCCAGATGTATGAATCGCTTAAAAAAAGTGAAGAACGTTATCATTTAATGGTCGAAGAAGTTCAGGATTACGCGATCTTGTATTTAAACCATAAGGGAATTGTTGAAAACTGGAATGTGGGAGCCGAAAAAATTAAAGGGTACAAAGCACAAGAAATAACCGGAAAACATTTTGGCATTTTCTATACAGCCGAAGATCAAAAAAATAATCTGCCCAATACATTACTTGAATTAGCCAGAGAAAAAGGCCGTGCGGTACAACAAGGCTGGCGCGTGCGTAAAAACGGAAGTTTATTTTGGGCAAGTGTTGTCATTACAGCGATTCATAATAAGAATAATGAAGTGATTGGTTTTTCGAAAGTTACACACGATTTAACGGAGAAAAAAAGAGCCGACGATAAAATTAAACTGAATGCCCTGGAACTGGAACAAAAAAATGCCGAGCTGGAACATATGAACAAAGAGCTTCAGTCTTTTGCTTATATTTCAAGTCACGATTTGCAGGAACCGCTTCGGAAAATTCAAACTTTTGCTTCGCAGATTTTGGATAAGGAATTTGAAAATTTATCAGATTCCGGAAAGGATAAATTCAAAAGAATGCAAAACGCAGCGCAGCGTATGCAGACTTTAATTAATGATTTGCTTTCGTATTCGAGAACGAATATTCAGGAACGAATATTTGAAAAAACGAATCTTTCTAAAATCATTGATGAAGTAAGAGAAGATCTTAAAGAAGAACTGGAACAGAAAAATGCCGTGATTGAAAACAATGATGTTGGTGAAATAAATATTATTCCGTTTCAGTTTAGACAGCTGCTTTATAATTTAATCAGCAATTCACTTAAGTTTTCAAAACCCGATATTCCGGCTATAATAAAAATTAACAGCGAAATTGCAAAAGGTTCCCATTTTCAGGAACAAGCTTTAGCGAAAGAAACCCGTTATTGTCATATTAATATTCTCGACAACGGAATTGGTTTTGAACCGCAATACAGCAAAAAAATCTTTGATGTTTTCCAGCGTTTACACGGAAGAGATCATTACACCGGAACCGGAATTGGTCTGGCAATCGTAAAAAAAATCGTTGAAAACCATAACGGATTCATTACGGCAAAAGGCGAACAAAATAAAGGCGCTTCTTTTGATATTTATATTCCGCTGGAATAATTCTTCAGCTACAATTCATAAAAAAACGGAAACAACTTTACTAAGTCATTTCCGTTTTTATTCCTGATTCTTCGAATTAGGAATTTACCTTAAAACCAATTTCTTATCTGGTATAAACTGTAATTATACCTGTAGTTTTGTCTTTAATTTTCAGCTCTTTATTAGTAAGGTTCATAATGTCACTCGTTGAGCTTACGTTACCAACAGTTATTGTTAAATCATTATGAGATCTTACATAAGTTCCTGTAGTTTCTACCAAAGCACAATTCTCACCGCTATAATCACCAATCACTGCTGCGTTACTTACCCTTAGATCTAAATAATCTCTATTGGCAGTACATCCTTCTTGATTTTCCGCTGCATCCACTAATACTTCATTTCCATTTACAATTGTTCCGGTTTTACTTAGATTATATTTTCCTGCTAACGGTACAATTGTTTCTCCTTCATTATCATCGTTGCTACAAGATGTTGCAAACATTCCCAGGCTTAAGGCTAATACGAATAATATGTTTCTACTTTTCATGTCGATTTGTTTTTTATTGATTTAATTTAATAATGCTAAATTAAAAGTATAATCTTACAGAAATTTCCATGATTTTAAGTTTATTTTACATAAATCGCATTTATTGACAGGGCTTGCCTTTTAAGTATTTATTAAACATATAATGTGTAACCGGCCTTAAAGCGCCTTTCGTTTCCGGATGTTTGCCATTTCCATTATCATTAAAAAAATCAACTCCTTCTGATGTTTTTCCATACCAAACGAAGGCTTCTCCATTTTTCATAAAACATGTCGTTGTATCACAAGCCTTTAATTTTCTAAAATCTAAAAGACTTTCATCAAGTGGAATTACAATATTAAAATTCCCGTTATCTTTTGTAGAACAGTCTACTACTTCATAATGATCATCAGACCACTGCATACAATGATTTTTAAAGAAGGCAAAATAAATTATTGCGCCTATTAAACCGAAAACTAATATTATAACTCCAGCAGTTTTCTTTAATCTTTTCTTAAAGTTGTAAATAATCTTTTCTTTAGCATTTATGAATAGATTAATACGTGGAGGATTTGATGTACTTGGTAAAAATGCATTTTGAACCTCATCTGCTCTATTTACTCCTTCTTCATTAAATGCTAAATTTAATGGCTTCCTATCTATTGTTATAAGGGGTTCAGAGATTTCAGGTAATCTATTCTCATTTAATTCAATAATTAATTTCTTCTCATTGTATGTAACAGATGATTCTGGAACTATGGAATTAACAGGATTGGTCTGTGTTTCATATCCAGCGACACCTTTTTCTCTAAATTTTCTAAATGGTCGCCACTGAAAATCTACAAGAATTGCGGCAAGTTCAACGGGTTCAACATTTAAAGGGTCTGTTTCTTCTTTTAAAAAAGTTCCAATAGGTCTAAATCTATCTGTCTGTTCCCTAAACTGGGTTCTTTTTATGGGATCAAATTCAAATCCAAAAAAAGATTTAAAAACAATTAAGTCATTTGAATTTGGATTCTCAATTCTTTTAAATATTTCCCAACACAAATTTCTAAGATTTGCCTGCGATGGATTTGGAAAATTATCTGCTTCAGTCTCTTTTTTATATTTCTCCTGAATCGCTTTTTTATAATCTTCAATAGTAAAGTTAGACATAGGCAAGTTATTTTTTTTAGGAATTTTTAGGAATTCCTATGAATAGTTAAACATTTTAGGAATTCCCGGAATTCCTTGTAAATGCAGGCTCAAAACCGCCGTTACTTTGCTTCAACAAAATTAGTTAGCGCTTTGATCTGCAGGTCAAAAACAAATGTACAAAACTAGTTTATTCAAAAAGTGTGGAAAACCGTAAGACGGAGTTTATCTGGGAAGTATAAACAAAAATCTTACTGTTCTACGCACTTCACTTCCCAAACAAAATTTGGTATTGCACTCAACCAAAAGCCCGGAAAAGTTCCGGCCAGCAATGCCTATGTCTAATTTTTAAACTTTAAAAAAATGAAAACTCTATATTTATTGGGAGCGTGCGCGCTGTTGTCAACTACATTATTTTCTTGTACTGCTGACGAATTTGATACAACAAGTAAAAAAACTGAAATACAAAAAGATGTGGTTCGAGACAGCATACAAGCAGATGTACCACCAGATGGCCCCGGTGACGAACCAATTAATGTTCCGCCGCCAAAAAAATAATAGGCAGAAGTAAATAATATACTATTAATTACTAATTTCGGGGAAAGTAAGTGTTATGCTGCGTTCCCCGTTTTTTTATTCTCTTTTTTTTGTTTTTTTTCTTTCCTGCCAAAAAGAAAAAAACATTCCTGTACAGCAAAATAATCCTAAAGAAAAAGATGCCATTAATATTCGGGACAAAGCCATTTTGGATCTTCAGAATAAAAATTACAATACGGCATTCTATAACTTTAATAAATCTAAAATACAGTTTGAAAACTTAAAAGACAGTTCCTTTATTATTTATAATCTTATACAAATGGCCTCTATTCAACAAATAAATGGAGACTATTATGGCAGCAAAGAAACACTCACAGAAGCTTTACCTTATATTAAAAAAAAGGATATTTACAGCGCTGCAATTAATAATTATTTTGGCATTGCAGATAAAGAACTTTCTATTTACGATGATGCCATTTATTATTACAAAGAAGCATTAAAAGATTGTAACGACTCCATTTCAAGAAAAGCACCATTAAATAACATAGCCGTTGTATATATTCTTAAACATAAATATGATAAGGCAATCGAAATTTTAAAATCAATTTTGTTTCAGGAAAATATTACCGACAAAACGTTTTTAAAAACTCAGGCAAGAATTCTTGACAATTTGGGATTTGCTTATTTTAAAAAAGGACTTACCGATGAAGGACTTAAATACATGGAAAAAAGTCTTGAGATAAGAAATAATTTAAATGATCTTTATGGCGGTATTGAAAGTAATTTACATCTGGCAGAATTTTATACCAAAACAAATCCTGCAAAATCAAATCAATTTGCACTTGAAGCATATAATAGTGCAACTACTTCTAATAGTGTCGATGAGCGCTTAAAAGCTTTGTCTTTTCTAATTTCAAATGATTCTCCCAATAAAAACACTCAGTATGCTAAAAAATTTATTTTATTAAATGACAGCATAACTAAAATCAGAAACAACTTTAAAAACAAGTTTGCCAAAATTAAATACGATTCTAAAAAAGAAAAAGACGAAAATCAGAAACTTCGATTAGAAAAAATAGAAAATGAATTATCACTTCAAAAAGTTAAATATCAAAGGATATTTTTTATAATTGGGATTGTATCGCTTTTCTTTCTATTGCTGTATTTGAGGAAGTTTTATCAAAATCGAAACCGAATCGAAAAAATAAAAACCGCCTACGATACCGAAACCAGAATTGCAAAAGACATTCACGATGAATTGGCAAACGATGTTTTTAACACCATAACTTTTACCCAGACACAATCATTAGAAATTGAAGCCACTAAAGAAACTTTAATTCAAAAATTGGATAATATTTATGCGCGAGTCCGCGGAATTTCGAGAGAGAATAATGATATTGATACTAAAGCAAATTATGCCGTAAACTTAAAAGAAATGCTTTCCACTTATAATACTCCTGAGACTAATGTTATTATTAACAGTATTGAAAAAGTTAATTGGGACTTAGTTGAAGAAATTAAAAAAGTTACGATATACAGAATTTTACAGGAATTAATGGTGAACATGAAAAAGCATAGTCAGGCATCAATAGTTGTTGCAAAGTTTGACAGCAATGCAAAAACAATATTTATTGATTATACAGATAACGGCAAAGGCACTGAAAAATCAAAAATTATAAAAAATGGTTTACAAAATATGGAAAACCGTATTCTGGCTATAAAAGGAACTATTACTTTTGACACTGAACCTGATAAAGGTTTTAAAGTAAAGATAACAATGCCTAAATAAAAGCCTATGTTTAAAAAAGTAATTGTAGCCGAAGATCTTGAAGATATCAATTTAGCAATCGAACAAACTTTAAAAGATTTGGAAATTGTCGATTTTCAACATGCAAAATATTGTGATGATGCTTTTCTAAAAATAAGAAAAGCAATTCAAGATGATGAACCATACGATTTATTAATTAGTGATCTTTCATTTAAAAAAGATCATCGTGAAGTAAAAATTAACAATGGCGACGAGCTAATTCAAAAAGTCAGAGAGATACAGCCCAATATTAAAATCATTGCCTATTCTATCGAAGATAAAAGCCTTCGTATTAAATCACTTTTTGATAATTCGGAAATTGATGCTTTTGTTTTAAAAGGCCGAAAGAGTATCGTAGAACTAAAAAAAGCGATTAACATAATTTCGACTTCTGACGAAACATTTATTTCTCCCGAAGTTGCTTCGGCATTACAAGAAAAAAACAATTATGAAATTGACGATGTCGATATTAAAATCCTAAAATATTTATCTGACGGAACTTCGCAAGATGAAATAATAGAAATTTTTAAAAACACCGATATCAAACCCAATAGTAAAAGTGCCGTAGAAAAAAGATTGTCTAAACTCAAAGACTTTTTTAAAGCCAATAATACCGTTCATTTGGTTTCTATCACAAAAGATATGGGGATTATTTAATTCCTTATCATTATACTTTCTTCAAGCTCCTTCGGGGGCTTTTTTTATTTCTTCAAGATAAATTTATGGATTATGGATTTCCGTAAAATACTGGTTTTGATTGGTTTTACTTTTGAGGAAAATAAACAACCAATGAAAGCCAAACAATTATATATCGGTCACATTTTCACATTGCTGTGCGGAAGTTTAATATATATTTTATTCAGAACTTCAAACTTAAAAATGTTTGTTTGGTTTGATGAATTACAAATCTTAGACATTATAAATAACCTAAGAAGTTTTACTGTCAGCTATTCAAATAATCTTCCAAACATCATTCTTTATTCATTACCAGACGGATTATGGATGTTTTCATATCTAAGTCTGGTTTTGTTTTTATGGAAAAACGAAATTAAAAATGAAAATCTATTTTGGATTTTCATAATCCCAATAATCTCAATTATTTCTGAATTTGGGCAGCTTGTAAAAATTGTTCCCGGCACTTTCGATTCTTCAGATCTTCTTATGTATTTCTTAGGAACAACTTTACCATTTATAATTTACAAAAAATCAATAACCATAAATTTAATACACTAATGAAAAGAAAAGTACAACACTTATTTTCTGCACTTACACTTGCAGGATTTATCTTCATCGCATTTGGAAGTGGAGATGAGGATAAAAAGAATTTTGAAAGTAATTCAACAACAGTTTCAGACACTGAAAACTCGAAACCTGATGTTGAAATTTTGAAACAGTCTGCCAGTTATGAACCAACTTTAAGTTCTTACACTGTTCATTGCCGACTTAAAAACAATACAAATGAATTAATTCCATATTTGGATTTAACAGCTACATTTTACGACAAAGAAGGAAACATTGTAGGTACGGGAATGGGTAACGCAGCAAATTTTGCGGCTGGTGCTGAAAAAACTGTAGATGTAATTGGACTCGATATTCAAAATTGTGAGACCTACGAAGTCGAAATTGGAAATGTAATGAACTAATATTTATCCTAAAAGGCATATATAATAAATTATAAAAATAAAGAACCATGATAGACGATTTAAAAAAGTTCTTAAACGAAGAACAAGACCCAAAGGCAGTTGAAAAGCTTTTAGTTAAAGTTAATGGATTATTAACCTCAGGAGAGCAGGTAGAATACATTGCTGTACAGAAAAAACCAGCTATAAATTTATCTCCGGACTGCATAGCTTTGACCAATAAAAGAATTATTTTCTGCAGACCTAAAAATTTAGGCTTATCTATGGATTTTCAGGATTACGCCTGGAAAGACATTCTTGATTGTCATATGAAAGAAGGAATTATGGGCGCAACTTTTTCAATGAAAACGATAAAAGGGCATATCAATATGCTTGATTATTTACCTAAAGCCCAAGCAAGAAAACTATATCAGTTTGCACAGCAAAAAGAAGAAGAAATGGTCGTGTTTAGACGTGAACACGATTTAGAAACAAAACGAGCAATTGCTGGCGGTGGAATCACGGTAAATGCAGGTTTGCCAATTTCTCAAAATCAAGAGCAAAAAGAAGATCCGTTAGAAACTCTTCAAAAATTAAAAAAATTATTAGAAAGCGAAATTATTTCGCAAACAGAATTTGATACTAAAAAAACAGAAATTTTATCTAAAATGTAAACTTATGAAAAGTAAATTAACCGCAGCAATCTTGACACTTTTTTTCGGAGGAATTGGAATCCATAAATTCTATTTAGGACAATCTGGCCAAGGAATTCTCTATTTATTATTTTGTTGGACTTTCATTCCTTCAATATTAGCCTTTTTTCAATTCTTCGGGCTTTTATTCATGTCTGATCACGCTTTTAATGTAAAATACAATAATGGTTTTTAACCTTTTTTAAAATGGGAAAACAAATAAAAAAGAAAGATGCTATTAATGTATCTCTAACAGATTTTATAGATTTTGTAAATAAATCCGGTGGTTCTAAAATGACGAAAGTAAAACAAGTTAAATATAGAGCTCCCTATAATCCTGCCACCGACTTTTATAAGGCATTACGTGAAGAAATCATTGAAAATCACAAAAATAATGGTGAAAAGAAAACATTAGATAACCTGCTACAAAAACTAACTGATTCAAAAAAAATAGTGAATTACCCCACATCTATAGATGGATATAAAAAGTTCTGGGGAAAGAAAAAAATCGAATGGTTTGATCCACCATTTTATCATTGGTTAACTGGTGATCTTGATATCAAAATAAATCCCGAATTAGGACTTGCGTTTGACAACAAACTTTATGTTATCAAATTATTTCTAAAAGCTGATAAAATTTCTAAAGATAAATTATCTCAAGTCTTATCCTTGATGGAAAGTCAATTACGAAAGGAAGCTGGAGATGAAGTTATTTTTGCAGTTTTAGATGTAAAAAATTCGAAACTATTCGAAAATGCAAAGGGTGATTTTACATACCTGCCTTTATTAGAAGGTGAAGCAAAAAGTTTTGAATCTATTTGGAAGGCTATATAAGTTTTTAGAGAATTAAATTAACAAAACCCGTATAAGTACTCATAATAAAGAGCTCAATTCTAATTAGATTTATCGAATTCTAAAATTAATTAAGTCTAACCAAATACCACAAAGCCTATGTCAAAAAACTACTTCATCTTACTTTTATTATTTACGTTTTATTCCTGCGAAAAAGCCGCTGCTCCGCCTCCACCGCAAATAAATACATTTTATAAACCGGTAATTACAGCAGACGATCGGAAAACAATTACGCCCGAAGAAGCAAAAACGTATCATGTAAATAAAACGCGTCATTACGAATACAGAACCGGAAATTCTGGAAACTATGAATACAATTATGATGTAAAAGGAATAAATGCAATAGGCGACTCAGTTTTTGGGAATATTAATGTTCAGGGAAAATACGGCGCCGGAATTTTAAACGACACTGTTGCCGAAATAGAAATTAATACCGAATGGATTGCATACGGAAAATTAAAAGCTACTGATAAAAAAGGAAATGAATACAATTTAATTGTCAAATAAAAACGCACTAATGAAATATACTTTACTCTTATTTTTTGTTTTTTTGACTTCCTTTTCTCCTCCAGATACCAGCGTTTATATCTGCGGATCAAGCGGATCAAAAAAATATCATTATAAAGAACATTGCCGGGGTTTATCGTCATGCAGGCAGGAAGTGGTCAAAACATCACTCAAACAAGCTCAGGGCCTTGGTTTAACTCTTTGTGGATGGGAAGATTGATTTATCTTCCCATTTTTTATTTAATTATTTGATAATAATGGCTTTACAATAAATTCACATTAGTTTTCGTAATTTGAATAAAACTAATCGTTATGAAATTCTTTAACCTAAATTTCCTCGTATCATTCAAAGAATGGCTTTTTTTAAGAGCTATGCAATCTTCTTTCCTTCATTAATAAACAGTTTAGAAAATAAAGGAAAGTACTATTGAATGAATAAAATTGAAAACTCATTTTTGAACAAAAACCAATTTGGTGAAGATTTCTTGTGGGGTGTTTCTACCGCCGCTTTCCAAATTGAAGGAGCACATGATTCTGACGGAAAAGGTTCTTCTATCTGGGACGTTTTTACTTCTCAAAAAGGAAAAATAAAAAACGGACATCATGCCCTAACCGCCTGCGATTTTTATAATTCTTATCAGGGTGATATTGATTTAATTAAGGAATTAAATATTCCGAATTTTAGATTTTCTATCAGCTGGCCGAGAATTATGCCAACAGGAACTTATCCTGTAAATCAAGCCGGAATAGATTATTACAATAAAATTATCGATTCATTACTTGCATCTGGAATAGAACCCTGGATTACGCTTTACCATTGGGATTTACCACATGAACTCGAATTAAAAGGAGGCTGGACAAACCGCGAATCGGTTTCCTGGTTTTCAGAATATGTTGAAGTTTGTGCGCAGTATTTTGGTGATCGTGTTAAAAACTGGATGGTAATAAATGAACCTTCGGTATTTACTGGAGCGGGATATTTTTTAGGTATTCATGCACCCGGAAAAAAAGGCATTACCAATTATCTAAAAGCGATGCATCACGTAACGCTGGCAACAGCTGCGGGTGCTAAGATATTGCGAAACAAAATTCCGAATGCTAATATTGGAACTACATTTTCGTGTACGCATATTGAGCCTGCAACAGATAGTCAAAAAGATGTTGAAGCCGCAAAACGTGTCGATACTTTATTAAACCGAACTTTTATTGAGCCAATTTTAGGATTGGGATATCCGCAAAAAGATCTTCCGGTGCTTAAAAAACTAAATAATTATATTTTAGAAGATGATTTAAACAATCTCGATTTTGATTTTGATTTCATCGGATTACAATGTTATACACGTGAAGTTGTAAAATCGGCCATGCTGATTCCGTATATTGGTGCCGAATTGATTAGTGCCGAAAAACGAAACGTAATTTCAACCGAAATGGGCTGGGAAGTTTATCCGCCTGCATTGTATCACGTTCTAAAAAAATTCAACGAGTACAAAAGCATCAAAAAAATTATCATTACTGAAAATGGTGCAGCTTTTCCCGATACCGTTACAAACGGAAAAGTATTCGATATAAAAAGAACCCACTTTATCCAAGATAACTTAGAACAAATCTTAAAAGCAAAAGAAGAAGGTTTAAATGTTGAAGGCTATTTTGTATGGAGTTTAACTGATAACTTCGAATGGGCTGAAGGTTATAATGCCCGCTTTGGATTAATCCACGTTGATTTCGAAACACAGAAAAGAACAATCAAAAACTCAGGATTATGGTTTAAGGATTTTTTATCTTAAACCTTAATTTAACCGCAATCCCGATAGCTATCGGGAGCAAGGTATTTTATTAAATATTATAAAAAAAACGCAAAGTTCGCAAAGCTTTATTTAAATATCAGCTTTGCGAACTTTGCGTAAATCTTAGCGCCCTTTGCGGTTAAATCATTCTAATCAATTAATGAAATCTATATTTATATGCTTGTTTTAAGATTCCAATATGGATTTTCCCATTCTTTTTTAAATAAGCAGATACTAAAATATATCTTTCTTCGGGATACTTTATATCATAAGTAAATATCGTGTCTTTTACTTTTACCTGAAGCTGGTGTTTTCCTTCGTCAGATACCGACAATTCAGCCGTTTCATAAGTAGGCATTGCATTTGTCGCTTTTAAGTTAATTTCCTGAACCTTCTTTTTATCCAGAAGCACTTCCAGTTTTAAATTATCTAACTTCATATCTGTTGGCTGTTCAAACGAAACAACAAATTTTTTGCACCCAAAAAGGCAAAAAATGATTAATAACAGTAAAACTTTTTTCATCGAAATAATCTTTATTATTTTATAAATATAAATATTTTTATTGATCTGACTGCTATTTTTCATCATAAGCACAAACTTCATTTAAATATAAAAAGCCTTTCAGAATTTCTTCTAAAAGGCTTTTCTCTTCAAAAAACAATAAAATTATAACCTTTACAGCTTATAATGTTTCCTTTAAAACCGCAACGGCTTCTTTCCAGTTATTTACTCTTATATGATGATTTTGATTCACATTATGAAATGCAGTGAACATAATAGGTTTTCCCATACAATAATCTAAATTTTTGCAATGATCATCAATCATATAATCGGTATTGATAATTCTTTTGCTGCCGCATAAAATAATATTATCCCATTTAATAAAAGGAAAATGCTCCGCAAGCCAGGCCATTTTTTCTGAAAGTGAAATAGGAAATTCTGTTGCGGCAGACACAATAAAGATTTCAAAATCTTTATCCAATTCAAGTAAACTTTCAACAGCATCGGGCATTACAGGCAATGTTCTAAAGAAGTTTTCTGAATGCAAAAGTTTATGAATAAAATCTCTTTCTTTAAAAGCAACATCAGAAGTTAATCCTTTAATACTTTCCTTTGACAAAGTAGTTCCGTGAGCTTTATTGTAATGGTCAATTAATTGTGCGTCAATGTCGGCAAGTACACCATCCATATCTATTGCAATTGTTTTCTTTCTCATTGTAAATTTATTTTGCGGTAAAATTATGCAAAAATTGCAATATATTGCAATTTTTAACTTATTTTTGCAATATAAAACCGCAAGTAAAATGAAAAAGGAAGAACGTCAACAGGTTATATTAGAATATTTATCTAAAGAACATCGCGTAACATCTATAGAATTAAGTGAATATTTAAGCGTTTCAGAAGATACTATTCGACGTGATTTAAAAGAACTTTCAGATCAGGGACTTTTAAAAGCCGTTCGCGGAGGCGCGGTTGCTCCTTCTCCAATTCCTTTGCATTATAGAAAAAGAGAAAAACATGATGTTGAAAATAAAAAGATTATTGCCGAAAAAGCGATTTCCTATCTAAAAGACGGACAAGTTGTTTTTATTGACGGCGGAACAACTTCTGTAGCTTTGGTTTCGAGTTTTCCTTACGATTTAAAATTAACCGTTGTTACAAACAGTTTTCCGGTTGCTTTATTAGTGGAAGATTTACCAAATATCGAATTAATTTTTGCCGGAGGATTAATGAGTAAAACCTCTTTTACAACTTCTGGAATTGATACAATCGATTTTTTACGAAATTTTAGAGCAGATGTTTGTATTCTGGGAATTTGCAGTATTCATCACGAGCGTGGTATTACGGGTGTTTTATATGATGATTCTCAAATTAAAAAAAGCATGATTCAGAATTCTAATCTTGTTATCGCGCTGAGTTCTATTGAAAAAGTGGGAACTGCAGAAGCTTATTATATTTCACCAATTACAGATATTGACGTTTTGGTTACCAACATTTCTCCTGAAGATGAAATTTTAAAAAAATATAAAGAAATAGGTTTGACTATTCTTTAAATAACAAATAAAAAAGCCTTTCAGAATTCAACTTCCGAAAGGCTTTTTCTCTACAAATTAACAGGCAATTTTATTTCCATCCGCCGCCCAAGTCTCTATAAACATGAACTGCAGCATTTAATTGTTCTTTTTTAGTATCTATTAATTCTAATTTAGCTTCTAATGCATCTCTCTGCGTCATTAAAACCTCAAAATAATCTACTCTTGCCGATTTAAACAAATCGTTTGAAACATCAATAGATTTATTTAAGGCATCAACTTGCTGCGATTTTAAATCGTAACCTTTTTGAAGATTATCGATTTTAGAAAGCTGAGTTGAAACTTCTAAATACGCATTCAGGATGGTACGATCGTAATTGTACAACGCCTGAAGCTGTCTTGCATTAGCACTAGAAAATTCTGCTTTAATCGCATTTCTGTTAATTAATGGCGCAGCAATATCTCCGGCTAATGAATATAAAATCGATTCAGGGAATGTAAACAAATAAGACGGTTTAAAAGCCTGAACTCCAAAAGCTGCTGAAATATCCAGTGAAGGATAAAATTCTGCACGAGCTACTTTTACATCTAATTTTGCAGCAACTAATTCTAATTCTGCTTGTTTAACATCTGGACGATTTGTTAGCAATTGAGATGGAATTCCAGAATTTACAGCTGCCGGAAGCAAATCTGTAAAATTGGTTTTGTCTCTTTTAATATCCTGCGGATAACGTCCTAACAAAAAGTTGATTTTGTTTTCGTTCTCTTTTATTTTCTGCAAAATATCAAACTCCAAACTTTTTGAAGTTAGAACCTCAGCCTGAAATTTCTGAACTCCAAGTTCAGTCGCTCTCGCAGCTTGCTTTTGAATTTTTACAATTTCTAAAGCGTTTGTCTGTAAAGTAATCGTTTGTTTTACAATTTCTAATTGGCTGTCTAAAGCTAATAATTCATAATAATTATCAGCGATTTCAGCAATAAGGTTTGTAATCACAAAGTTTTTACCTTCAACAGTTGCTAAATAACGGTTTACAGCTGCTTTTTTAGAATTACGCAGTTTTTTCCAGATATCTACTTCCCAGTTTGCATAAGCTGCAATTGTGTAATCCGGTAACGGATCTGGAGTTTCAATTCCCGGTTTAATTTCTGTTGTTGCATCACCCGCACCTTGGCTTGTGTAACGTCCAACCTTTTCGATTCCTGCACCAGCACGAACGCCGACAGTTGGCAATAAAGCTCCTTTACGAACTCTGATATCATTCTTTGCAATTTCAATTTCCTGCAAAGTCATATTCAGTTCCTGATTGTTTTTTAAGGCAACATCAATCAACTCTACAAGGTTTTGATCCTTAAAGAAATCTTTCCATTTTAAAGTCGATGTATTTGTGGTGTCCTGCGATTTTACGCTTCCAAATGCTTCCGGAACCGGAGCGCTTGTACTTGCTGTTTCAGCTGCAGGGGCTTTACATCCTGCCACGGCAAGACATAAACCCAATGCAATACTGTATTGATATAATTTAACTTTATACATGATTGTTATCAATTTCTTCTGTTAATGGATTTTCTTCTTCATGTTTTACCAGTTTGTGTTTCTCGGCAATTTTGGCAAATATGTAATACAAGCCCGGAATTACAAATACTCCACAAATAGTTCCTATAAGCATACCTCCAGCGGCCGCAGTACCAATGGTTCTGTTACCAATTTTACCCGGACCAGTTGCAAATGCAAGCGGTAATAATCCCGCAATAAACGCAAATGAAGTCATCAAGATAGGACGGAACCTTGCTTTTGCTCCTTCCATCGCAGCTTCTAAAACGGTTCTTCCTGCTGCGTGCCTTTGTATCGCGAACTCTACAATCAATACGGCATTTTTACCTAATAAACCAATAAGCATTACCATGGCAACCTGCGCATAAATGTTGTTTTCTAATCCTGCAACTTTCAATAAAAGGAAAGCTCCAAAAATACCCGCAGGTAAAGAAAGAATTACAGATAATGGTAAAATAAAACTTTCATACTGAGCTGCTAATACCAGATAAACAAATCCTAAACAGATTAAGAATACCCAAATTGCCTGATTACCTTGAGCAACCTCATCGGCAGAAATACCTGCCCAGTCAATATCATAACCTCTAGGTAATTTTTTAGCGGCTATTTCCTGAATTACTTTAATAGCTGTACCAGAACTGTATCCCGGAGCCGGTCCACCACTAATCTCTGTAGAAGTGTACATGTTGTGTCTCGTAATTTCAGAAAGTCCGTATACTTTTTCTAACTTCATAAAGGCAGAGAAAGGAACCATTTCATCACGATTATTTTTTACATACAATTTCAGGATATCATCTGGCTGTGCACGATATTCCGGAGCAGCCTGAACGATAACTTTATAGTTAATACCGTATTTAATGAAACTAATCTCGTAGTTACTTCCCACAAGAGTTGACAAAGTATTCATGGCGTTTTCAATAGAAACTCCTTTTTGCTGTGCCAAATCATTATCAACTTTCATCATGTATTGAGGGAAACTCGCACTAAAGAAACTGAATACGTTAGATAACTCAGGACGTTTGTTCAATTCTTCAACAAACTCTTTATTAACTTCTTCCAGTTTTTTGAAATCTGTAGTACCTGTTTTATCTAGTAAACGAAGCTCAAATCCTCCCGCAGCTCCATATCCTGGTACTGCCGGCGGTTGGAAAAACTCAATATTTGCACCTGCAATATCTTTTGATTTTTCTTCCAGTTCCGTCATAATTTCCTGAACAGATTGTTTACGATCGTTCCAGTCTTCTAAGTTGATCAAACAAGTTCCCGCATTTGATCCTGTACCTTCTGTCAAAATTTCGTAACCTGCCAATGCAGATACTGATTTTACACCTTCAACAGTTTCTGATATTTTTTGAAGTTTCAATGCAATATCATTTGTTCTTTCTAATGATGAACCTGGAGGCGTTTGAATAATAGCGTAAAACATTCCCTGATCCTCATTCGGGATAAATCCAGAAGGAACAGTGCTGCTGATTAACCATGTTCCGGCACAGAAACCAAGAAGTGCTATAATTGTTACAGCTCTTCTGTTTACAATTTTACCTAATACATTTTGGTACTTACCTTGCGCAAGGTTAAACTTGTTGTTAAAGCCATCAATAAATATGTTTACAGGAGTTCTCTTTTTAGGTTTACCATGATTGTTTTTTAACATCATCGCACAAAGTGCAGGTGTTAAAGTCAAAGCCACAATACCAGAAAGAATAATCGCTGTTGCCATTGTAATCGAGAACTGTCTGTAAAAAACTCCAACAGGACCTGACATAAACGCAACCGGAATAAATACCGCAGCCATCAAGAATGTAATCGCAATAATTGCTCCTGCGATTTCGTGCATTGCTTTTTTAGTTGCTTTTAATGGCGAAAGATGTTCTTCTTCCATCTTGGCGTGAACGGCTTCAATTACCACAATCGCATCATCGACGACGACCCCAATTGCTAATACTAAAGCAAACAACGTAATTAAGTTCAATGAAATATCAAAGAATGTCATGAACACAAACGTTCCAACTAATGAAACGGGTACAGCAATTGCCGGAATTACCGTAGAACGCCAGTCTCCTAAGAAAAGGAAAACTACTATACCAACTAAAATAAAGGCTTCAACAAGTGTGTGAATTACTTTTTCGATAGAAGCATCAAGGAATTTAGAAACGTCATAAGAGATTTCATAATTCATTCCTTTTGGGAATTTTTGCTTGATTTTTTCCAGTTTCGCTTTTACATCTTCAATAACCTGATTTGCATTACTTCCAAAAGATTGTTTCAATACAATCGCTGCAGAAGGTTTTCCGTTCAAGTTAGAATAGATATCATACATTGAACTTCCAAATTCAACATTTGCAATGTCTTTCAAACGCAAAAGTTCTCCGTTGGCATTCGATCTTACCACAATATTTCCATATTGTTCTTTTGTTGTAAAACGCCCAGAATATTTCAATACATATTCAAATGCCTGAGAACGTTTACCAGAACTTTCTCCCGTTTTACCTGGCGAAGCTTCCAAACTCTGACTTGATAATGCTTCCATTACCTCATCAGCAGAAATTTTATACGCTAACATACGGTCTGGTTTCAACCAAATACGCATTGCATATTCACGTGTTCCCAAGATATCTCCTGAACCAACTCCATTTACCCTTTTTAATTCAGATAATACGTTGATATCGGCATAGTTGTACAAGAACTTCATGTCGGTATTTTTGTCCGTACTATAAAGATTCACGTACATCAACATACTCGGAACTTCTCGTGTAATCTTAATACCTTCTCTAATTACTAAAGGTGGAAGTTTATTGGTTACCGAAGCCACACGGTTTTGAACGTTAATCGCTGCCTGATTAGGATCTGTTCCTAAGTTAAATACAACCTGAATACTTGCTTCACCATCATTTCCGGCATCAGAAGTCATATATTTCATTCCCGGAACACCGTTTAAGGCTCTTTCCAACGGAATTACAACAGATTTAATCATAAGCTCTCCATTCGATCCAGGGTAATCCGCAGTAACGTTTACCATTGGAGGAGAAATCGAAGGGAATTGGGTAATTGGTAAATTCAATACCGACAATACTCCCAAAAAGACAATAATCAACGATATCACTATCGACAATACGGGTCTTTGAATAAATTTATTAAACATTTTTATATTTTTTTAATGATTAAACTTATTTGAAGTTTAAAAAAGGGTTTCAGGTTTCAGGTTTTCAGTGCGAACTTGAAACATGAAACAACTAAAAACAAAAACTTACTCCGCTTTTAAGCGCAGGTTATTAATTACCTTTTTAGGAGACACAAATTCGTATTTGATTTTGTCATTTTCTTTTACTTTCTGAACACCTTCAAGTAAGATTTTATCATTTTCATTAAGTCCCGTTTTAATCACATACAAATCAGGAATTTCACCTGTAATAGTGATTTCTTTTGAGCTTACTTTATCATTTTTATCAACTATAAAAACATATTTTTTATCCTGAATTTCGTAAGTCGCTTTTTGCGGAATTACGATAGCATTTTTAAGAGGAACCATCATTTGAACTTGTCCTGTTTCTCCGTTTCTAAGCAATTTTGCTGAATTTGGGAATCTTGCTCTAAAAGCGATGTTTCCTGTTTCATTGTCAAATTCACTTTCGATAACTTCTACGTTACCTTTTTCTTTAAAAGTATCTCCATTAGCTAAAACCAAATTCACTTTGTTTTCGGCACGATCTTTAACATTTGTCTGATACTGAAGATATTCTGGCTCTGAAACGTTGAAGTAAGCAAACATTTGACTGTTGTCTGAAAGGCTTGTCAATAATTCGCCTTCATCAATAAGACTTCCTAATTTCAAAGGAATTCTGTCTATTGTTCCGTCAAACGGAGCCTTGATTTCTGTGAATGATAAATGAAGTTTTGCCAATGCAACTTCTGCTTTTGAAGATTGCAATTTTGCCTGAGCAACGCTCAATTCGTTTTTAGAAACGATATTTTTATCTGCCAGTAATTTAGCATTTTGCAGTTCGATTTCTACTGATTTTTGTTCAGCCTGCGCTTTCAATAATTCTGCCTGATACATGTTTGGCATAATTCTGAACAACAGCTGACCCGCTTTTACAAACTGTCCTTCATCAACATAAATGTTTTGTAAAAACCCTTTTTCCTGGGCGCGGATTTCAATATTTCGAACAGACTTAATCTGCGAAACGTATTGTTTTGTAAATGAAGTATCAATTCTAACCGGATTTGTAACCGTGAATTTTTCTGCTTCTTCTTTTTCTTCCTTTTTAGATGTACAGCTAGTTAGGCACACTAGGGCAAACAAGCCCGTGAACACGATAATTTTTTTCATGATTTAGTTTGGAAATTAAGCGATTGAATGCTTGGAATAATGATTTCTTTAGATGATAAAATGCATCAGCCAGCCTGAAGTCAGAACTTAATTTTCATATAAGCGGAAGTAAAAAAATATACATCAACGAGATATGGAGATCACGACTTAGGTAACCGATGTATACTGTAAAATCAAATTCTTAATACTCGTTGAGTAATGTAGATAGGATTTGAATGCCCTAGAGAAGGCGTAAAAATTTTAAAACGATTGGAATCATTCGCTGCAGACTGATCTGAAAGTGCCAGATACAAATTGTCTACCACGCTGTACGAAGCAGCAAAAAGTTTGTTCGTAAGTAAAGCATCATCATTTCCTAATAGATCTTCTTCAAGATCAACATCGGCATCTTCAATTATA
Source organism: Flavobacterium sp. UBA7680 (assembly GCF_002482975.1). Lineage (GTDB taxonomy): Bacteria > Bacteroidota > Bacteroidia > Flavobacteriales > Flavobacteriaceae > Flavobacterium. Next base: position 273,613 of record NZ_DLHA01000028.1, read on the forward strand.
GAACTTCCACGATCCTGGCTCGTGAATTTAACTCTATGTTTCTGTGCAAGATTATGATGATGAGAAAAAGTATTAGCATTAAGATATTGGCCTCCGCCTAGCAGAAGCAAATTCATGAATACTAAAAATACTATTAACTTTCTCATTTGGGTGCGAAAGTAGTAAAACTATCAAAACAAAAAAAGAATTTTTAACAAGGTTTAACAGTTATATAAAACGAAAACGTTTTCATTTTTTTATTACATTAAAATTATATTGAAAAATGACGTTTTTTAAAGTAATTTAAGACAATAAATATCTTAGTATTAATTTGTTAGAAGAATGTAAGAAATCTATTTTGATAAATTGATTTCCATAATGGTAAATTCCTGTCCGGCTTTAATAAAAGTTTTAAAAGTATCTTTCATTCCAAATTTTTCATAAAAAGACTTTTTATTGGTTCTGGCATTGCACCAAACTTTTTCTAAATGCCTGTCTTTTGCAAACTGTAAAATATATTCTAAAAGATGTGAAGCAATTCCTTTTCCCTGATGTGCTGTTAAAGTGGCTAATTTTCGAAACTGCATTTCTTTACCTTCAATAAAACAGGAAATTATAGAAACTAATTTATCATTTTCAAAAACTCCAAAATGAAATCCTGAATTGTCTTCTTCTAATTGTACAAATTGAAAAGGCAGATCCGGCCACATTACTTCGTGTCGAATCTGCCAGGTTTGTGAAGCTTGAATTGCTTTGATTTCCATTTTATGTTTATTTCTGGTATTTCAAAATTACATTAATTTTAAAATAAAAAAGAGAATCTTAAAACAGATTCCCTTTCTAATTATATTGATTTTTTGAATTACTTCGCTCTTACAAAATAAACTTCAGGATTATTTTCGGTTATTTTTTTGACACCTTTTTTTCCATATTTTGCTATATTAATGGCACGCATTACTTTATGATCGTCATTTAAAATGCAATCCCAAACTCTTCCGTCTGATAAAATAAATGCCGAATACAAAGAATCTGATCTGTCATCATTAAAGTAAAGCAAATCCTCTGTTTTAACCAGCGTTTTTACTTTTGATTTACGATCCTGCTCATAAAATAAAATTTTATCCTGCGCTACTTCTACTAATTTATCAACTTTTTGGTTTTTAAAATCATCATGGGCAGTAACTGTCCAAATTGGTTTATCGCCCGTAACTAACCAGGTTCCGCTTATTTTTTCTAAAACATCCTTTCTTAAAATTTCTTTTAAAGTATCTATCTCTTTTAATGATTCCTGTCCTATTTCGTTTTCCGGTTTAATTCTCGATGCCAGTGAAAACAAATCAAGAGCTTTTACATACTCTGATTTCTTTAAATAAGAATGAGCCAAATCGTATTTATTTTTCTGAAATGTTTCCTTTGAAGCATTTTGCGCTATACTTTTTACTGAAAAAAGCAAAATGATAAGAATCAAATAATTTTTCATCTGTTTAAACTTTATTTTTATTTTGCAATATTAGAATATTTTTCTTACAAAGTGAAATAAAAAATAAGTTTAATCTGATAATAATTTTTAATTTGAAAATGAGTTTAAAACCGCCATTGCTTTTGCAGCATCTTTTTTATTGACAAAAATATGGTCGTGATAAAATGCAGCCACAACATTACAGCTTATATTATGGTCTGAAAGTGCCTTTGAAAATGCTGCTGTTAAACCAACAGCTTCCAACGAAGAATGTACTGTAAGCGTTATCCACGACATTACTACAAAGTAATTCAGTTTCATTTTTACCGCTATTTCTTCTTTTAGAATAAGTGTTATTGCTTCTTTTTCTCTAAAAAACATTTCAACTTCATCTAAATTGAAATTCTCTACTGTATCAACTTTACAAAAAACATAATCGCCCTGTTTGTGTTCAGGTTTCATCGTTTTAAGTAATTTTTGAAGATCTTTTTCTCCTGACATTTTCTCTATTTTATTTTAAAAGCTTATCTAATTTTCCTTTTGTTTCAGGAAAGTTTTTATCCATTGCTAATACCTTTTCATAATTTGCAATGGCATTTTTCTTGTCGCCGCTTGCTTCATAAAAATCACCTAATGAATCGTATACATTTGGACTTTGCGGATAATTGGCAACATTTAACTTGAATAAATATCCTGCAAGTTCTAAATCTTTTTTGCCAAGCGATTGATACGCAAAATTATTTACTGTGCTTTCCGGAACGTCTACTTTATATCCTAAATGTTTTGAAACATCTTTAAAGTGTTTTTCAATTTTGGCAAAAACAGCTGCATTAAAATCAATCTGTTCTGGTATGGAAAGCTTTAATTGATTGAATTTAAAGATAAAACGAAATGCATCATAAGTTGCAATTAAAGGTACAGAACCGTGATTATCTTCGTTATAATATTTGTAATCGTAATTAAGATTGCTCTTTTTATTCTGCTTCAGGAAATCATTTAAATCTAAAATAGCTCTGATATGTCTGGTGAAAACAGTTGTATCTTTTCTAACTTTTACAACATCCATGTTATCATCCATTGTATTAGCCGCTGCGAGAAACAATGAAATATTAGCTAAGTTTTTTGTGGCTAGTTTTTTTGTAGTTTCTTTTAAAAACTGATCATGATCCCACCACATACTTGGGTCAATAGCCACGTACGAATTGAATAAAGAAGTATAATTGGTCAAAATATTCATAACGGTCAATCCGCCAAAAGAATGTCCTACTAATGTTTTGTAGGGCGCTGTTGGATATTTAGTATTGATATACGGAATCAGTTCTTTTTCCAGAAACTCGGCAAATTTTTCTCCGCCTCCGGAGGGTTCACTTACTGCTTTTGGCACAAACGGAAGATCAATCTCAGAATGTGTTGGGGTTAAATCCCGATTACGATTTGTATTTGTAATCCCCACAACAATCATTTCAGGGCAGTTTGTATTGCCATTTATTTCGCTTAATTGTTCAATCATTCCCACAACAGAACTAAAATGGGCATCGCCATCGAGTAAATAAACAACAGGATATTTTTTTTCTGCAAAAACTCCTGCATATTGTAAACTTCTAGGAAGATGAATCCAGATTTTTCTATTTTCATTTAAAACTTTAGATGAAATACTATCGATAGTTCCTATTTCGATTTTTGAATTTTTCTGGGCAAATCCAAAATTAGACAGCATTACAAAAACAAAAAACAAGGCGAGTTTATTTATTAAAATCCTAACTAAGCTACTTTTCATAATTGGTTATTTTATTTTGGTTGATTGTTAAAAGATTTTTTGCTGATAAAAAAAACCGTCTTAATCATTAGAAAAAGACGGCTCTTTAATTTTTTATTTGGCTGCCCAAGTATTATTGTCTGGTGTAGCGTCCATGAAAATTCCACCATCCAACGTAACTTTTTTAATTTGCTTTTTGCCTTTTAAAGCTACTGAAACTGAGTTTTGGTTTTTCTCCCAAACTGCCGGAGTCTGATGTACTGTTTCTGTTGTATCATCAGCATAAACAATATTTACATCAAACGGAATGGCAAATCCTCCTTTGTTTTCGATAGCAACTGTGTTTTTTGAAACGTCTTTAACCGAAAGATCAATGTAATTGTTGGTAAAGAACCAGTTATTGAAAAACCAATTTAGGTTTTTTCCTGAAGCTGTATTCATTGAATTAAAATAATCCCACGGAATTGGGTGTTTTCCGTTCCAGGTATCCATATAATGGTGCAGTGCTTTTTTGAATAAATCGTCTCCAAGTAAATCTTTTAAAGCGATATAAGAAAGAGAAGCTTTTCCGTAAGAGTTATTTCCATAACCCGGGCCAGAAACTTGTGTAGACATTGTGATTATTGGCTGATCTTCTTCTGTTGATTTATCATTGATATAATCTTCAACTCTAAATTCTTTATAAAATTTATCTGCTGCTTCTTTCCCGTGTTCAGCAATTCCAATTAAATATTCAAAAGTTGTTGCCCAGCCTTCGTCCATAAAAGCATAACGTGTTTCGTTGATTCCCATATAAAAAGGAAAATAAGTATGTGCTACTTCGTGATCCTGAACTAATTGAGCAAATTTTGGATCATTCATTTGTGAATCGTTACACATCATTGGATATTCCATATCTGCAAACCCTTGAAAAGCCGTCATTTTAGAAAACGGATATGGAACTCCAGGCCAGTTATTTGAGAAAAAATCTAAAGCGTATTGATTGTTTTTAATTGAATTTACAAAATCAGTTCCTTTTACATCATAAGCTGCCTGAACGCTGGCGCGGCGATTTGTTTTTTTATCTACCACAACGCTGCTTGCATCCCATAAATAATGATCGCTTAATCCAAAACATACATCTGAGATATTTTTAACTTCAAATTTCCAGACATTCCATTCATTTTGTTTCGTCACGATACCGCTTTTCATTTCCTGCTCGTTTGCGATATGCAGGATTTCATCTTTTACATAAGATTTTTTCAAACGTGCTGCAAACTCAGGCTGTAAAACCTCATCTGGATTTAAGAAATCTCCGGTTGCATAAACCACATAATTTTTAGGTGCTTTTACAGAATATACATAATCGTTGAAATCATTATAAAATTCCTGACGATCTGTGTGCGCTAATCTGTCCCATCCATTATAATCATCAAAAACAGAAACTCTAGGATAACTATACGCTACAAAAAATGTAGTTTCGTCAATTTGTCCTTCTCTTCCGCTTTCTTTAGATAAAGGATAATTCCAGTCGATATTAATGGTGATTTTAGAATGTGGTGCAATTGCTTTTTTCAGTTTCACATTTCCAACTGTTCCCCAGCTTCTGGCATCTTCTTTATAGACTTCGTCTGCCACTTTTAGAGACGTAATCGTTAATCCGTTACTTAAAAAATCATCACTTACGCTTCCGCCTCTTGGTGAAGAAGGTTTATGAAGATTGTTTACAAAACGAATCGCAAGATTTCTTAAACTATCGTTACTGTTGTTTTCGTAAACGATTGTTTCTGTTCCGCTGACCAATTTTGTTTTGGCATCAACAGTAATATCCATTGTATATTTTCCGTGGTTCTGCCAATAGTTTTTTCCAGGTTTTCCGTCTTTAGAACGAGTACCTTTGGCGTAAGCTTGTTGAATATTTCTAGGCATATAAAGCTCTTGTGCAAAGCTGGTTTGTGCCAAAAACAAAAATGCAATAAATGCAAATTGAGATAGTTTTTTTTCCATAAGTTGTTTTTTGGTTTGATGATTAAATGATGTTAATAAGTCACAACTTTTAAAATAATGTTACAAAACTTTATAAAATTATATTTTTAAAGAATAGAAACAACACAAAACCTTAGAATCTTAGAACCTCAGCATCTTAAAAAAGAAAAACCGCCTAATTCAAGAAGAAAAAGACGGTATCTACAATTAATATATAACCTTGATACTACAAAATATAGTCGGTATTAATAAAATTTGATTCCTTGCTGTTTAGCAATTCCTGCAAAATTTCATTGTTATAAGCGATATCTTTTGAAGCGACAAACGTACGAATTGAGAAAGAACGCAAAGCATCTGGAATACTTAAAGTACCAACTGCAGAATCTTTACGACCTGTAAATGGGAAAGCATCCGGACCTCTTTGGCAAGAACTGTTTAAGTTCACGCGGCATACTAAGTTTACCAAAGCATCGATAAGCGGTGCAAGGGTTTTAATATCTTTTCCGAACAAACTTACCTGCTGTCCGTAATTAGATTCAGCCATGTCTTCTAACGGCTGCTGAATATCTTTAAAAGAAATAACTGGAACTACCGGCCCAAATTGTTCTTCGTGATATACACGCATTTTGCTGTTTACCGGATATAAAACGGCTGGGAAAATAAAATTATCGGTATGTTTTCCTCCTTTTTCATTCAGGATTTTAGCGCCTTTACTTGTTGCATCGTCAATTAATCCCTGAATATATTTTGGTTTATCTGTTTCTGGAAGCGGCGTTAATGCAGCTCCTTTTTCCCATGGATTTCCAAATTGTAATGCGTCTACTTTTTCAGAGAATCTTTTGTTGAATTCTTCTATAATAGATTCGTGAACATATAAAACTTTTAATGCTGTACAACGTTGTCCGTTAAAAGATAAAGTTCCTGTAATACATTCCTGAATTGCCAAATCTAAATCGGCATCCGGAAGAATAATCGCCGGGTTTTTTGCTTCTAATCCTAAAATTAAACGAAGTCTGTTTTTATTTGGATGTTGATCCTGTAAAGCAATCGCTGATTTACTGTTTCCAATTAATGCCAAAACATCAATTTTACCCGATTTCATAATTGGCGAAGCGACTTCTCTTCCTCTACCGTAAACGATATTGATAACACCTTTTGGAAAACTGCTTCTAAAAGCTTCTAACAATGGCGAAATACATAATACACCATGTTTAGCTGGCTTAAAGATTACAGTATTACCCATAATCAAAGCCGGAATCAATAAAGAGAAAGTTTCGTTTAATGGATAATTGTAAGGTCCAAGACATAAAACTACTCCAAGAGGTCCGCGGCGAATCATAGCGTTTACACCCTGCACTTTTTCAAAATGTGCGCTTCGTCCGTTTAATTCCTTGTAGCTGGCAATTGTATCATAAATATATTCGACAGTTCTGTCAAATTCTTTTTGAGAATCGCCAAGGTTTTTTCCAATTTCCCACATCAAAAGTTTCACTACTTCTTCGCGGGTTTCTTTCATTTGTGTAACGAAATTCTCCATGCATTTAATACGGTCAGCTACTTTCATAGTTGGCCATAATCCCTGTCCTTTATTGTAGGCCGTATTTGCAGCTTCAACAACTTCGGCAGCTTCTGCTTCTGCCATAAACGGAATAGATCCTAATAATGTCGGCGTATATTTTTCTGTAGAAGAAATAGTCGAAAAAACAGGTGTGGTTTGTCCTGTCCATTGTTTCAACTCTCCATTTACAAGGTAAGTGTCTTGATTTATAAGGCTTTTAATCTCAAACTCTTCTGGAATTAAACTCATAATCTGGTAATTTTTATTTGGTTATTAATAGTGGTTTAATGAAAAAAGAGGCTTTTTTATGCCTCTTTTTTCATTTTATGGTTGTACGGTTTCGCCTTCCCAGTCCAGGATTCCGCCTAGCAGATTATAGGCATTTTCGATGCCCAATTCATTCATAACCTGGCAAGCTTTTGCACTTCTGGCTCCAGAACGACAATACACGTAGTAGTTTTTATTTTTATCTAATTCTTCGATTTCATAAATAAAACCCTGACCTTTATTGATATCAATGTTTAAAGCATTTTCAATATAGCCATCATTAAATTCGTCTTCAGTTCTTACGTCCAGTATAACTGCATTCTCGTCAGCAGCAAGCTGATTAACCCAATCTTCTTGTGATAAATTCATAATAAATGTGTTTTTGTAAAATTACGACGTTTCTATTAATTAAAAACGTACCAAATGCGATTTCGATTATTATTCTCAGAAAACGTTTTAGAGAAAGTATTATAATCAGTGAAACACAAATTTACTTACTATTTTTAAAAATACACCCTAGAAAATCGATAGAAAATAGGATTTTTTCATTTGCCCAAAATACCTTCAAATATAGTTTTCTGACAATTTATGACAGCCGAATCTATTATCTTTGTAAAAAATTATAGTATTTAATCTCTTTTTGATAAAAGTATTCGCCATGAATTACACTAATTTTCACGAATTAATTTTTGGAATTTTGTAAAATTCGCGCCAAAAAAATAATTTTCAACATATAGAAAAACATCCAATATTTCAAAAAAACATCCGTCATCAATTCAAAAATAAACGCAAACCTAATTTGTGAAAATTCGTGTAATTCGTGGCAAAAAAAATATAATACATGCAAAATTCATTAAAAACCATCTTTCCTAATTTCTCCAGCGAACTTATTGCTACTATTGAAGAAAACGGAAGCCATCAGGATTTTGAGGCCGGAACTATTTTAATGCGTACCGGACAGTATATTAAAAACACTGTTTTGATTACGAAAGGAAAAATCAAAATTTATCGTGAAGGTGAAGATGGCGGCGAATTTTTAATGTATTACCTACAGCCCGGACAAGCCTGCGCCATTTCTATGATTTGCACCGCTAAAAGCGAAAAAAGTCAAATCATGGCAAAAGTGGTCGAAGATGTTTCGGTTATGATGATTCCGCTGCAAATGATGGACAAATGGATGATGGAACACCGTTCGTGGTATGAATTTGTTATTGAAACTTACCGAAGCCGTTTTGAAGAAGTTCTGGAAGTTGTCGATAATATCGCTTTCCGTTCTATGGATGAGCGTTTGGAATTTTACCTAAAAAGACATTCTGATGCCTGCGGATGCTCTGAAGTCAAACTTTCACATCAAGAAATCGCTACTGAACTAAATACCTCGAGAGAAGTTGTTTCCAGATTACTAAAAAAAATGGAACAGCGAGGTTTGGTCAAACTAAACCGAAACCAGATTGAATTATTAAACACAAATTTCACTAATTAACACAGGTTTGATTAGTGAGAAATGTCAGTTCGAGCGAAGTCGAGAACCCGCAAAGCATTTCGACTTCGCTCAATGTGACAAACTTTATCTTCAATTTTAAACACATAGAAACATAGATTTTTTTCTTGGTTAAAGGTTGAAATAAATAATACATTATTTACACATAGCTATGTGTATTCATGAAAAGTGAAACGCCTTTTTTTGAGTTAGTAAAGCTATGTCTCTATGTGTTAAAATTTATCTGCTCAATGCAACAAATAATCTGTGTAAACCCGTTCCATCCGTAAAATCTGTGGGCAAAAATTTACTTCTGTGATAAATGTTACTGTAGGATTCTAATTTCCGAAGCAACTTTGCATAAAAATAAATGCAATGGAATATTTAGGATATTTTGCTTCAATCATTATCGGGGTTTCGCTGGGTTTAATTGGCGGTGGCGGATCGATATTGACAATTCCTATTTTGGTGTATTTATTTAAAGTAAATCCAGATCAGGCCACTTCATATTCTTTATTTATTGTTGGCTTAACCGCTTTATTCGGAAGTTATAGTCATTATAAAATGGGGAATCTTAAACTGAAATCAGCTTTATATTTTGCTATTCCTTCTGTAATTTCAATTTTGATAATTCGTGAAGTTATATTTCCTCAAATTGCTGCGACACTTTTTTCTGTAGCATCTTATACCGTTTCAAAAGATTTTCTGATTATGATTGTCTTTTCGGTTTTAATGATAACGGCGGCAATTTCGATGATTCGAAAAAACCTTCCAGAAGTAAAAAGTACCGAAACCAATTATGTTCAATTAAGTTTCATTGGATTTTTAGTTGGGATTGTAACCGGATTTCTTGGTGCCGGAGGCGGGTTTTTAATAATTCCTGCACTTTTGTTTTTTGCCAAATTACCAATGAAACAAGCTGTTGGAACTTCATTATTGATTATTACAATCAATTCTTCAATAGGTTTTGGAGGAGATTTATATATAGGAACTCCAATCGATTATTCTTTTTTATTAGGAGTTTCTGGAATGGCACTTCTTGGAATGTTAATTGGAAGCCAGCTTTCTAAAAAAATCGACGGAACTAAATTAAAACCGCTTTTTGGCTGGTTTGTTCTCGTAATGGGATTTTATATAATTGCTAAAGAGGTTTTGTTTTAGAAGTTATTTTCTCCCGCAGATTTGGCTGATAACGCAGACTTTTTCTTTAAATATTTTTGAATTTAGTTTCACTTGTAGATAATCTTTGTCAAAGTTTTAAACTTTGACAAAGATGAAACTATCTAAATTATTTTCTTCTCGGCAGTTTTAGTTGGTTTTCTATAAAATAAATACCTCAAAACCAAAGTATAAAAAGTAAAAATAGAAGTCGTTAAAGTTCCAACAACAAATAAAAACTCCGTTTGCGATAAAATAAAGAATTTATACGATGCGCCTGCTCCGTGCAGTAAAATAACAAGAGCAATAAAAATCGCCCATCTTGACGAAAAAATAAAAGCTTTTTTAGCATTTTCCTGTCTTAGCTTTCGCTCTAAACTTTCATTTGCCTGCTCGATTTCAAATCTTTTAAGTTCAATATATTCCGAATGGCTTTTAGGATCGTAAGGTCTCATTAAATGATCTTCTTTTTCTGCCTCTTTCGTCACATCTTTTGGAACATTAATAATATCGTTTCCTAAAGCACTTTCCGGTAATTTTTCTGCTAAAGTTCTTTCCATTAACTATTTAGTTTTTCCTGATAATATTCTTTAATTAAATCATTTCCAATAACAACATCATGTGATCCGTCCCAGGTTTGCCACCACGGACTTCCCTCTTCATGCGTTAATGCCGAAAGCTGCAATCCGGATAAACCTTTGTAATTATTCCAGATTTTTTTCAAGAACTCTTTATCTTCTTCATTTAATGGCGTTTTCGCAGATATATTCAACAAAAACGGATCGACTGGATCTTTCCCAAACATTCGTATGGCATAATACAAATCTGGAATAACTGCACCGTATTTCCAAGCCTGAATCTCGTTTTCAAAAAGCGGCTTTCCAGTAATTCCCAAATGCCATCCATCCGAAATATAAGTCAGCTTTAGCAATTTCATTGGATCAAGTCCCTGCCCTTCTTCTTTTGCTAATTCTATGAAGTACTTGGCTATATCAAAACAATTATACATTTTCTAAAATTTTAATTATTTCTCTTCTAACAAAACTAAGAAAATCCCAACCAAATACAATATTTGTAAAAATTATATTAAAAAAAATTAATGAGAAGTTTTTGGGCGTTACCTTCGGCCGGGCTATCCGCTTGTATCTTTTTGTTTTTAAAGAAAAAACAAAAAGGATACCGCTTCTATCCCTAACGCAAACCCGGATAAATAACTTTATAGTTTTTCAATAAATTGCCTCCAGTTTTAGCTGGAGGTAAGCGAATCTAAATAAAAAAGGCTTTAGCCAAACTTTACGATTTGGGCTAAAGCCTTCTTAATATCAATAAAAAAACCTCCAGTTAAAAGTGGAGGCTATTGATCTTATACCAAAATTTACTTAGCGTTGTCCGCCAGAAACAGCGATAGTTTCACCAGTAATCCAATATGAATCTTCAGAAGCAAGAAACACAGCAACTTTCGCAATATCCTCCGGTTTCCCTACACGGGCTAGAGGCGTTTCAGATACGTGCCATTTTTCTGCATCTCCATTCATAACTCCGGAACTATGAGAACCTTCTGTTTCGATCAGTCCGGGATTAATAGAATTGACACGAATTTTCATTGGACCAAATTCTTTTGCAAGAATACGCGTCATGGCATCAACAGCGTATTTAGTTTGTGTATAAACCAATGTAGTTGGCATGTCAAGCGTTGACACTATCGAACCTACATTAATAATAGCACCGCCTTTATCACCAAATAATTTCGCCGCTTGCTGAATCGTCAATATACTTCCCAAGACATTAATATTAAACATACGGTGAAAAGATTCTTCGGTAATATCTTCAATACCTGCAAAGCTGTAAACACCTGCATTATTTACCAAAATATCAAGCTTACCAAATGTTTTTGCAATTTCTTCAAAAATGCGTTTTACATCAGCTGCTTTTTCAACATTACCTTGTATTGCAATTGCTTTTCCGCCATTAGTAGTTATTTCTTCAACAACTTTATCGGCGTCATTCTTATTACTAGCATAATTGACAACCACTGTTGCGCCCTGATTTGCGTATGCTTTAGCGATTCCCGCGCCTATACCTTTTGATGCACCAGTTATTAAGGCTACTTTACCATTTAATTTTTCTGAATTTTCCATTTTAACTTTATTAATTATACGTTGTTAATTGATAAAGCAAAGTTGGGTATTAAGTCAGGCTGAAAAGTTGAAGTATCTTAGGAAAAAAGGTTGAACTAGTTCAACCTTTTTTCTTTACTTTTTCATTACGTATTTTCGATAAAAACTCTGTAGTCATATTAAGATAAGATGCGAGGGCGTATTGTGGCAGGCGCTGCGCAACTTTTGGGAACTTTTCCAAAAACTCCGTATAACGTTCTTCTGCATTTTGCGTAAGCGTTGCAATAATACGACGCGCAAAAAATGCCGCCGACTTTTCGGCCATTATACGAAATAATGTTTCCAGATTATGAGACAACGATTTCAGTTTCTGTTCGGCTTCATGATTTATTTGCAGAATCACGCTGTCTTCTAACGCTACTACAAACATCGTCGCCGGAGTTTGGTATATATAACTATTATAATCGGCTATCCACCAGTCTTCAATAGCAAACTGAATCGTATGCTCGTTTCCTTTTTCATCTACAACATAAGCGCGAAAAGCCCCTTCAAGCACATAAGTTCTGTGTTTGTTTACAAATTCCGGCTGTACAATAAACTGTCTTTTCTTTATTTTTCGCACTTTAAACTCTGACAATAGAGCATCCATTTCGCCCGGCAATAAAACGACTTTCTGATTAATATTTTCAATAAATGATGTCAGGTCTTCCATGGAGTTTAAGTTACAATTTAGAATAGATAAGCAGTTTTATTAATTGCCTCCAGCTTTAGCTGGAGGTAAACAAATCTATATAAATAAAAGGCTTTAGCCAAACTTTACGATTTTGACTAAAGTCTTTTCTGGCTATCAATAAAAAAACCTCCAGTTTAAACTGGAGGCAATTAAATCTAGTAGTTTATTCCCATTTCTGATTAAACCTTAATTCAGACAATAAATCAAACAGTCTATCCAAACTGTAATTTCCAATTGAACCATTATTTTCAATAATTTTCTCTTTGCCATTATCATACGTAATTTTTAGAATTGAGTTACCACTATCTTCTTCATATCCCATGTTCTCATTTTTAAAATTTGCAAAATTCATGTACTCTAATAGTCCTAAAATTTGATTATAATTTTCTTGTTTTATCACAGTTTTGAAAGTTCCTTCTCTGTTATAAGATGTCATTTTTTTCATCTTTTCTTCTTCACTTCCAAAATTAAAACGTTCAGCAAAAAAAGTTGAGTTTCTTTCTTTATCGATTACTAATAAAAACACTGGACAAGTCCCGTAGCAACCAAAAGTCGAAAATTCAATTTTTTCTATAGAATGTTTTGCATATTCTTCATTATAATCAATAAATCCGTCATATTTGTAGATTAGAGTATGTTGTACTACATTATTCCCTTTAGCATTCAAAATTCCTCTTCTTCGGTTATAAACTTCTAATATTGTTTGATTATTTCTCTTTACAATTTTTGGAATAATACAACCTCCACCTATATTAAGATTATATATCTTTACCGAATCTTTTGGAAATTTCATCATAACTAAAGAGCTGAAATTACAGCTAATTGATCTTGATTCATCACAATTATAATCATCCCCGATCAGCAAAAAATCTGTCAAGCCGTTATTATCAAAATCTGCTTTATAATAATATTCGTTAATTTTAAGAGAATCTCCTATTCTTCTACAAATAGAATCTTGAGCATCCCTTTCAGGAGGAAAATCATGTATTTTTTTTAGCTCAAATTTTGCAAATCTTTTACTGTTCGCATGAACATATTTTTCAATTTCTGCTTTATTTTCTAAAATACTACTTTCATTATTCTGGGAATAACAATCGACAAGAAAAAGCAACAGTATGATTATAATTATTTGCTTCATATATTTAATAATTACTTATAAATTGCCTCCAGTTAAAGCTGGAGTAAACAAATCTAAATAAAAAAAGCTCTAGCCGAACTACGATTTTGACTAAAGCCTACTAAATATCAATAAAAAAACCTCCAGTTAAAACTGGAGGCAATTAAATATAATTCTTCTTCAAAAATATTTTTTAGTACCAATATAAATTAAAAGCACCGTAAGGATGTAATTTAAAATTCCAACTTTCTACCTTAATCAATATCAATAATCTCTCTGAAAATATTAAATGTCTTTGAGCACTTGAAACAAATACATCAATTAAAGTATGAGCCAATTTTATATTCATAATATCAAGATTATCAAATACAACAACTAAACCATTTTCTTTGATTTCTATTTCATTTAAACATTCTTGCAACGCATCCCAATTATGCCCGTAATAAACAGGAAAATCGAATTTACTGTGTAAAGAATTATGCATAAATTCTTTATTTGACCATTCTGTACAATCAAAGTTTAAAATATTATATCCTTCGGAGATTAACCAATCTGTATCATTTTTTAAAATTTGATAATCATTATATGGTTTTACAAAACCACGAGCCATTATTGTATAATCTAATCTTTTCCAGCTGTCAGGCCCATTTGTAAATTTAATCATGTTTTTTAAATCTATTTTTGATCTTCGGTTTAAGCCAAATATAACAAACATTTTGGCTAAAGCCGATATCCAAAAAATTAAAAAACCGTTGGTTAAAACCAACGGCTATTAATAAAATTAATTCGTGAAAATTCGTGTAATTCGTGGCAAAAAATAAAAAAATCAATGTTCCCCATACCCAATATCATCCATCTTCCCACTAAAAACTCTATACTGAATAACAAAATAAATAATCACAAGAAACAAAGCCACAAAAAACCAGCTCATTCCGGCATTTAATCCGTATTCTCCGGCGGCAGTATTATAAATTGTTAACGATGAATTTACTTTATTGGTTGAAGGTAGAACATTCGGAAAAATCGAAACAGCTGTTGAAGCAAATCCTCCCACTAAGAAGAAAGTAGAAAACATAAATCCGTAACCGTCTTTTTGAAACGAACGTACTTTAAATAATCCCAGAATTCCAACGAAAGTTAAAAGCGGAAAAAACCAAAGAATAGGGTTTTCAACGAAATTATGAAACGGTTTTGGTTCGATAAAATGCCAAACCTGCAATGAAATACAAACTAAAACCAAAAGAACAATATTCAATGCAAAAACAACTTTTTTAAGTTTCGGATTTAAAGACGAATTTGTTTTATAAATAATCCAGTTTGCACCGTGAATCGTTAAAGCAACAGTACTCACAATCCCAAGGAAAAGTGTAAACCAGTCTATAATTCCCAACTCATTTGCCTGCGGACTAAAAGTTGGATTCCACAAAGGGAGAAAGAAATAATGCGCTTCCTGTGTTGAAACTCCATTTTGTACCATTCCGAGATTTACACCGCGAACAATATTTCCTAAAGCAATTCCGAAAAATAAGGCTAAAAGTAAACTCGCAATTCCGAAAGCCTTATCCCAAATGGTTTCCCACATTGCGTTATGAATCTGTCCGCGCATTTCTAATCCGATAGCACGGAAAATCAAAAGCCATAAAATCATAATCAAAGGCAGATAAAATCCGCTGAAAGAAGAAGCGTATAAAGTTGGAAAAGCAAAAAACAAAACACCTCCGGCAGCAATCAGCCAAACTTCATTAGCATCCCAAAACGGGCCAATAGCGCTTGTAATTGCTTTTTTATCTTTTTCTGTATCGGCAAAAAATAAATGAATAATTCCTGCTCCAAAATCATAACCGTCTAAAACCAGATAAACAGCCAGAATTCCCATTAAAACTACGTACCAAAAAAATTCCATACTTATATTTTTTCTGTTGAAAGTTCCACATGGTGCGGCCCTTTATTGATAATTTTTCCAATCAAAAGTAAAAACAACATTCCCAGTAAAAGGTATAAACCAATAAAACCAAGCAATGTAAACAAGGTATTTCCGGATGAAACTGTTGGCGAAGCTCCGGCAGCAGTTCGCAGTAAATTATAAACCAGCCAAGGCTGTCTTCCTAATTCTGCCGTATACCAGCCTGTTGTATTGGCAATATACGGAAACGGCATCATAAACATAAGCGACCATAAAATCCATTTGGTTTCAAACAATTTTCCTCTAATTAATTGAAAAAGAGAAAGAGCCATTAAACCAATAAAAACCGTTCCGAGTCCCACCATAATATGATAGGCATAATACAATCCTGAAATATTTGTTGGATGCAGATCTTCTTCAAACTGATCCAAACCTTTAATTTCCTGATCCCAATTTCCGTAAGTCAGGAAACTCAAAATGTTAGGAACCGCAATTTTATTATCGAGTTTTTTATCTTTTACATCGGGCTGACCAATTAAAACAATTTCAGAACCTTTCTCTTCGGTATGAAAAATCCCTTCCATTCCGGCAAAAGTTACGGGTTGGTATTTCACCACATTTTTTGCCAGTAAATCTCCTGTCGGAACTGCCACAATAACACTAGAAATCAATCCGAAGATAACTCCCGTTTTAAGGAACAACTTTCCAAAAGAAACATTCTTCTGACTTAAAATATAGAAAGCACCAATTCCGGCAACAACAAAAGAACTTGTCACCAATGAAGCTGCCTGATTGTGCAGATAAGAAGGCCAAAGCCAAGGATTTAAAAACAAAGCCTGAAAATTATTCAGAACAAATTTTCCGTTTTCGAGAATTTCATAACCCACCGGATTCTGCATCCACGAATGTGTTGCAATAATTAAAAATCCGCTGGCCCAGGAACCAATGCAAATTAATAATCCGGTTACAAAATGCCATTTATGTCCAAGAAGTTTTTCTCCAAATAAAAATATTCCAAGAAAAGAAGATTCGAGAAAGAAAGAAAACATTCCTTCCATTGCAAGGGTTTGTCCAATGATTCCGCCTGTTAATTCGGAAAATTTTGCCCAGTTCGTCCCGAATTGAAATTCCATTGGAATTCCGGTTACAACACCCATTGCAAAATTCAGAGCGAAGATTTTCATCCAGAAATGAGTGGCGTGATTGTATTGTTCGTCTTTAGTTTTTAGGTATTTCCATTTGAAGTAAACAATAATGAGCGAAAGACCCATTGTAAGCTGTGGAAAAAGATAATGAAAAGTAATGGTGAACGCGAATTGCATTCGATCATAAAAGAGCATTTCTTCCATAAGTGGTAATTTGTTTATGAAGTTCCACAAATTTAACCATTACAACCCGAATTAATGCCTTTTAAAAAAAGTTTATCACTTGATATTTGTTAAACTTTTCAACAATTTAAAAGTATAAATAACACTTATACGTATAGCAATTTATCAAAGTTTGTCATTTCGACCGAAGGGAGAAATCGCACTATCCCGAATTTTCGGGACGCAAACAAAATCGCCAATCTTTGTCGATCATCTTGTGCGATTTCTCCCTTCGGTCGAAATGACAAGATTACGTATAGCTATGCGCATTTAAACATAGCCCGCGGTTTCAACCGCGGGAAACGTATCGTGATTATGCATGAGTTCCTGCGGTTGAAACCGCAGGCTATGTTTGATTTTGATTACGTGGGTATTATTGATTATTTTTCTAAAATCCCTTTTTCAACACTTTCGTTTATCAAACCTTCGGCATAATTCCACAACGATTTTGAACCTTCTTTTATAATGCTTTTTTTCTCGTAAACCTTATTATAGTTTACACCAAACTCTTTCCAGGTTCCGCCGTTGTTAGAAGTATTCTGCAGTAAAGGTTCTAATCTGTCCATAGATCTTGCAAATTTGGCTTCATTCGTTTCTCCAGCTTCAAATTCTTCCCAAATAGCAATTAACTCTTCTGCTTGTTTTTTTGGAAGTAAACCAAAAATTCGATTCGCTGCCAATCGTTCTTCATCTGTATTATCATGACTTTTCACTGTATCATAAATAAAAACATCTCCAGCATCGATTTCTACAATATCATGAATTAAAACCATTTTCACCACTTTCAAAACATCGATTGGTTCATTAGAGTGTTCTGCCAAAACAATTGCCATTAATGCCAAATGCCAGCTGTGTTCGGCATCATTTTCACATCGATCGCTGTTAAACAGCTTCGTTTTACGCTGAATATATTTTACTTTGTCAATTTCTTTTATAAAGGCAATTTGATCTAATAAGTCCGCTGTATTCATATCAATAATTTTCGTCAGTTGTAAAATTACGTAGATTTTTTTTTGCCACCATATAAGTTATATAAGTTCATTTTAGCAAAACGCAAATTACACGACGCCTTAAATTTACTTATATAACTTATATGGTTAAATTTCTATTTTTTACACAAAAATCAAATTTCTGTAACATTAGTCACCTATTTTAAAAGAAAACAGAGTTATCTTTGTATTCCCATTATTTTTCAATACATACCATGAAAATAGAACAAATTTACACCGGATGCCTCGCACAAGGTGCATACTATATAACTTCAAACGGAGAAGCAGCAATTATTGATCCGTTAAGAGAAATCCAACCTTATTTAGATCGTTTAGAACGTGACAATGTTAAACTAAAATACATTTTTGAAACACATTTTCACGCTGATTTTGTTTCCGGACATATCGATTTAAGTAAAGAAACAGAAGCTCCAATTGTTTACGGACCAAATGCTGCCTGCGAATTTGAATGCATTTCTGCAAAAGACGGACAAGAATTTAAACTCGGAAATGTAACCATAAAAGCATTACATACTCCGGGTCATACAATGGAAAGCACGACTTATTTGTTGATTGACCAAGACGGAAAAGATTATGCAATTTTTTCTGGCGATACTTTATTTATAGGCGATGTTGGCCGTCCGGATTTAGCTCAAAAAGCGGAAGGAATGACTCAGGATCAATTGGCCGGAATTTTATTTCATTCTTTAAGAGATAAAATTATGACGCTGAATGATGACGTCATTGTTTATCCTGCGCATGGAGCGGGAAGTGCCTGTGGAAAAAACATGAGTAAAGAAACAGTTTCAACTATTGGAAATCAAAAAGCTACTAATTATGCTTTGCGTGCGGATATGACGGAAGCTGAATTTATTGAAGAAGTAACGGACGGATTATTGCCTCCACCAGCCTATTTCAGCATGAACGTTGCCATGAACAAACAAGGTTACGAAAGTTTTGAAACGGTTTTACATAACGGAATGAAAGCTATTGATGCAAAAGAATTTGAGGCTGTCGCTGAAGAAACCGGAGCTTTAATTTTAGATACACGAAAAAGCGGTGATTTTGCCAAAGGATTTATTCCACAGTCTATTAATATTGGAATCAACGGTGATTTTGCTCCGTGGGTTGGAACTTTAGTTGGTGATGTAAAACAACCTATTATATTAGTAACCGAATTGGGTCTTGAAGAAGAAACGGTTACACGTTTAAGCCGTGTTGGTTTTGATTCGATCATCGGACATTTAGAAGGCGGTTTTGAAGCTTGGGAAAAAGCTGGTTTTGAAATTGATACCGTTAACCGAATTTCTGCAGAACAATTTGCAAATCAATTTAATATCAAAGAAGATAAAGTTATTGACGTTCGTAAAGAAACGGAATACGAAGCAGAACATATTGAAGATGCTTACAGCAAACCTCTTGCTTATATTAATGACTGGGTAAAAGACATTAACCCAAATGAGCATTTTTATCTGCATTGCGCTGGCGGTTACCGCAGTATGATCGCAGCTTCGATTTTACAGGCACGCGGTTTCAGAAATTTTAGCGAAATTGACGGCGGTTTTGGAGCGATTTCCAAAACCAATATTCCAAAATCAGATTTTGTCTGCCAAAGTAAGGTTCTAAAATAGATTTTGCCACAGATTAAAATGATTAACACAGATTAAAATTAAATATAAATTAGCAGGCAGACTTTACAGATAAAAAAGAAATCCTTTTGAATCTGTGAAATCTGTGGCAAAAAAACTAACAAATGAATATACTGGAAATTATTCAAGAGCCTTGGCCTTGGTACGTTGCTGGTCCTTTAATCGGATTGACTGTTCCTATTTTATTGATTATCGGAAATAAATCTTTCGGGATTAGTTCTTCGCTTCGTCATATTTGTGCGGCTTGTATTCCGGCGAATATTTCATTTTTTAAATACGACTGGAAAAAAGAAAGCTGGAATTTATTTTTTGTTTTGGGAATATTTCTTGGCGGTGTTATTGCTGCTTACTTTCTTTCAAACCCAAATGACGTTCAAATTACTTCAGAACTTTCACAGCAATTATCATCTTACGGAATAACAGATCATTCTGGTTTAGTTCCTTCGCAATTATTTTCGTGGGAAAGTTTATTAACCCTTCGCGGATTCATCATGATTGTTGTTGGCGGATTTTTGGTTGGTTTCGGAACACGTTACGCGGGCGGATGCACAAGCGGACACGCCATAATGGGATTATCAAATTTACAATGGCCGTCTCTTATTGCTACAATCTGTTTTATGATTGGCGGTTTTGTAATGTCACTTTTGATTTTACCTTATATTCTTTCACTTTAAAATTTCAAAAATGAGCAATTTAGAAAATAAAAATACTGACGGAGAAGGAATCAATGCAAGTCATAAAAAAGAATCAGGATTCGCTAATATTAAATATTTAATCGTCGGAATCTTTTTCGGGATTGTATTTGTAAAAGCCGAAATCATCAGTTGGTTTCGCATTCAGGAAATGTTTCATCTGCAGTCATTCTTTATGTATGGCGTAATTGGAAGCGCAGTTGCTGTGGGTGTTATCTCGGTTTTCATCATTAAAAAATTCAACATTAAAACGCTTCAGGGCGAGAAAATCGAAATTCAGCCAAAGACTTTCAGCAAAGGACAAATCTATGGCGGATTACTATTTGGTTTTGGATGGGCGATTACCGGAGCTTGTCCGGGTCCCCTTTTCGCTCAAATTGGAACTGGTGCAACTGTAATTATTGTGACTTTATTAAGTGCTATTGCAGGAACCTGGTTTTATGGTTTGATTAAAGACAAACTTCCTCATTAAAATTTGTTTCAGGTTTCAGGTTTAAAGTTGATTTAACCGCGAAGCACGCAAAGTTCGCAAAGTTTATTTATAAAGCTTTGCGAACTTTGCGCTTTATAATAGTCTTGTTTCTAAAAAAACTTGCGCGCTTTGCGGTTAAATGTATTCAACATTAATCAACTTGAAACAAACTTTAACAACTAAGATATTTCTTCATCTAAATCTAATTTCGTTTCGTTAAGTTTGCTTTAAACAATGAATCCCAAAAAATAGAATATAATATATGAACCGTTCAGAACAACTATTGATATTAAAGAACACTGAAAAATGGGATGTAATTGTAATTGGAGGCGGAGCCAGCGGTTTAGGAACTGCTCTTGATGCTGCAAGCAGAGGATACAAAACAATTTTACTTGAAGCAGTTGATTTTGCAAAAGGAACTTCGAGCAGAAGCACTAAACTGATTCATGGTGGTGTGCGTTATCTGGAACAAGGAAATATTCACTTGGTCATAGAAGCACTTAAAGAAAGAGGTTTAATAGCTAAAAATGCAGGTCACTTAGTCAAAAACCAATCTTTTGTGATTCCAAATTACAATTGGTGGAGCACTTTCATATATACTATTGGGTTAACTGTTTATGATTTATTGGCCGGACGTTTAAGTTTAGGCCGCTCCAAATATATTTCTAAGAAAAAAACAATCGAAATGCTTACTAACGTAGAAGAAGCTGGTTTGCTAAATGGCGTTATTTACCATGATGGACAATTTGATGATTCGCGTTTAGCCATTAATATTGCTCAGACTGCTGCAGAAAAAGGAGCTTGCATTTTAAACTATACAAAAGTTGTAAATTTAATAAAAGACAATAAAAACCAAGTTATTGGTGTTGAAGTAGAAGATCAGGAAACTGGGGATAAATACAATTTAAAAGGTGCTGCAATTATAAATGCTACGGGAGTATTTACAAATGCCATAATGAAACTAAACGATACTGTTTATAAAAAATATATTGTTCCGAGCCAAGGGATTCATCTTGTGTTTGATAAATCTTTTTTACCCGGAGATCATGCTTTGATGATTCCAAAAACAAGTGACGGACGAGTTTTATTTGCAGTACCCTGGCATAACCGAATTGTAGTAGGCACAACAGATACTTTAATTAAAAAACAAAGTTTAGAACCCGTTGCTTTAGAAAGCGAAATCAAATTTGTATTAGAAACAGCCCAGCACTTTTTAGCAAAAAAACCTACCAGAGCAGATGTTTTATCGGTTTTTGCAGGTTTACGACCTTTGGCTGCACCCGAAGAAGAGGGCAAAAAAACCAAGGAAGTTTCCAGAAGCCATAAAATTATTGTATCAGAAACTGGTTTAATAACTATTACAGGAGGAAAATGGACAACATACAGAAAAATCGCCGAAGACATTATAAACAAAGCAATTACTATTGGCAAACTGCCTAAAAAATCATGTGTTACAGAACATCTTCCCATTCATGGAAATAAAACTACGACGACTTTAGATCGAGAAAATCATTTGTATATCTATGGTTCAGACATTCCTAGCATAATCGAATTACAACAAAACAATCCTGAATTAAACGAAAAAGTACATCCTGATCACGAATTTACTATGGCAGAAGTGCTTTGGGCGATTCGATATGAAATGGCAAGAACTGTAGATGATATTTTAGCCAGACGTGTTCGTTTATTGTTTTTAGATGCAAGAGCCGCCATTCAATCTTCAGAAAAAGTAGCAAAACTGCTTGCAAAAGAGCTTGGACATGATGAAAACTGGATAAATGACGAAGTTTTAAATTTCAAAAAAACTACAAAGGGCTTTCTTTTGTCCGAATTTCAATAAATCTTTTTTAAATTCGATAAATTTGATAGAATTTATAACGACAAGTTTAATTTTTAGTTAAATATTTAAAAATCAATATTTTGAAACTAAAAAATATACTATTTTTATTCTAACTTTTTCCATTCAGAATTGATGTCATTTTGAATTAACAAAAAATTAACATGACATTTGTATATACAACTATTAAAACTTCTACATTTGTATATACAAATTATACACTTACGACTATGACAATTGAAGAGGTTATTAAAAGTACAGTTAAGATGGATAATGCGAAAAAAGTTATTCTAAATATCATGTACACACAAAATGTGATTCAGGATCATTTCAGCGAGTTGATGAAACCGTATGATTTATCCGGAGAGCAATATAATGTATTGCGTATATTAAGAGGACAAAAAGGAAAACCTGCTAATATGTGTGTGATACAGGAACGTATGCTGGCTAAGACAAGTAATACAACCCGATTAGTAGATAAATTATTGCTGAAAGATTTAGTAACAAGAAATGTCTGTCCGGGAAACCGACGCAAAATTGAAGTTTTGATTACACAGAAAGGATTAGATATTTTAAAAGAGTTAGACCCAAAGGTAGATGAGCACGAGCGTTTGTTTGCCGAGAATATAAGCCAAGAAGAATTAGAATTATTAAACACATTATTAGAAAAATACCGAACCCAACAAAATTAAAATTATGAGTACATTATTAGATAATTTAAACTGGAGATATGCAACTAAAAAATATGATGCATCTAAAAAAGTATCTTCAGCAGATTTAAACACTATAAAAGAAGCTGTTAGATTAAGCGCTTCTTCATACGGATTACAACCTTACAGAGTTGTTATTGTAGAAAATCCGGAAATTAGAGAACAATTAAAAGCTGCTGCTTACGGACAAACACAACTTACAGATGCTTCGCAAATTTTTGTATTTGCAAATGATGTAAATCTTGGAGCACATTCTGTAGATAGCTATATCAACAATATCAGCGAAACAAGAGGTATTCCTGCTGATGCTTTGGCTGGATTTGGTGATATGATGAAAGGTACAGTTGCAAACTTATCTGATGATGCTAAAAATACTTGGACAGCAAAACAAACTTATATTGCTTTAGGAACTTTATTAGCTGCAGCTTCTGAATTAAAAATTGATGCTACTCCTATGGAAGGTTTCAATGCAGCAGAATTCAACAAAATCTTAGGTTTTGACAAACTTGGCCTAAGTGCTACAGTAATTGCTGCTGTAGGTTACAGACATACTGAGGATGATACTCAGCATTTTAAAAAAGTTAGAAAATCTAACGAGGAATTATTTATCACTATATAATTATTATTAATCAAATTCAATTTTACAACATGAAAAATTTAAAGACAATTGCAATTGCATTATTCGTAGCAGCAGCTGGTATCTCAGTAAACGCACAAACTAAAAAAATCGACGTAAAAGCGTCTACTATCAAATGGGTAGGTAAAAAAGTAACTGGAGAGCACTCTGGAACAGTAAACTTTAAAGAAGGAGCTGTAGTTTTCAAAGGAAAAAAATTAGTTGGAGGAAGCTTTACTGTTGATATGACTTCATTAACTTCTACAGATTTAACTGGAGAATACCAAGGTAAATTAAACGGTCACTTAAAAGCTGAAGATTTCTTTGGAACTGATAAATTCCCAACTTCAAAATTAGTTTTCAAAACTATTGGTGCTAAATCAACTGACGTTTACACTGTAACTGCTGATTTAACTATTAAAGGGATCACAAAACCAGTAACTTTTGATATCACTGTAAGTGGAAACACTGCTACAACTGCATTTAAAGTTGACAGAACTAAATATGATATTAAATACGGTTCTGGAAGTTTCTTCGAAGGTTTAGGAGACAAAACTATCAGCGACGAATTCGAATTAACAGTAGCTTTAAAATTCTAATTTTAGGCTTCCCTAATTCATATATAAGAAAAACCCCAATAGTTGATTCTATTGGGGTTTTTCTTTTTTATTTCTTTTCAAAATGATAACATTCTTAACGATAAAATAACGCTTTCATAATAACTATCCCCGTATTGATTAACATTCGGGCTCTAATTTTGAGGAAATTAAAAATCCAAAACTAGAAATTAAAATTATAGTTATGAAAACAAAAATACGTGTTATAATAATTACACTTCTAAGCACTTTTTTACTTCAAGCTCAACAACAAACAAAAGGAATAATCGGTACTAATAACTGGATGAACAATTGGACCAATTTTAATCCGGCAAAAATGGAATACAGCGAAGCGACCAACATAATTGCAGGAACAATTGATAAAGATACCAGATTAGTAAAACGAAATACATATCAATTAGTAGGTATTGTTTACGTGACAAACAATGCAACTTTAACTATCGAACCCGGGACTGTAATACGAGGCGATGATAAAACCTGCGGAACTCTTGTTATTTCAAATGGTGCAAAAATTGTAGCCGAAGGTTTAGAAACAGATCCAATCATTTTTACTTCAAACAAAGAAATTGCAGACAGACGTCCAGGTGATTGGGGCGGAATTATCATTTTAGGAAAAGCGCCAATTAATTTTCTTGGCGGACTTCACACACTTCCTTTTACTTTAGATCCAATAATAAATCATTATGGAGGTCAGGATGCCGAAGATAATTCAGGAATTTTAAAATATGTTCGAATAGAATTTGCCGGTAGAAAATTGAGCTCTGAAAAAGAACTTAACGGACTTTCATTGGCTGGAGTTGGAAGGAAAACAATATTAAGCAATATCCAGATCAGTTTTTCAAACGACGATTCTTTTGAATGTTATGGCGGAGATTTGAATATGAATAACCTAATTTCATACAGAACAACTGATGATGATTTCGATTTTACGCAAGGTGCGCAAATTAGCATCAGCAACAGTATTGCTATTCGTCATCCTTTTTCATCAGATATCTCTGGTTCAAGATGTTTTGAAGTCGATTCGTACGACAAGATTCAAAATACGGATATGAGTAAAAAAATGACAAAAATCACTGCAAGTAATATCACTTTAGTAAATCTTGAAGAAAATAACCAAGGTTTGGTTAGAGAATCTGTTCATATTAGAGAAAACACTTTTTTTAGTTTAACCAACAGTATTGTTTCTGGTTTTTCCCCTTTTGTTTTATTAGAAAGCAATATTGGAGATGGAAATGATAACTTATCAAAAATGAGTTTCAAAAACATAATTGTAAACAATTGCAATGGCGGAATTACAAGTGAATCATCTAGTTCTGATGTCACAATTCAAAATTATTACAACCCAAATTCTGGAATAGAATACTCAAAATACAAAAACAGTGAGTTGTTTACAATGCCAAATATTAAAGGAAATCCAGATTTTAGAGCAAATGTAAACAATACGATTGCGATTGGAAATTAAGGCCTTAAGCAGGTTTTAGAATTTAAAATTTAACAAATTTCGAAAATTAGAAAAGTTTTTTTTGAAATTTTATGTATTCTAATTCAAATTACATTTATATCTTTGTCACATCAAAATAAAGAAATGAAAACATTAATAAACAATACTTGGTGGTGGAACAATTTACGTCAAACGTCGTGAACTAAGCTTCCTATGGTATTTTCAAAACTATAAACAAAAAGGGCTTGTCATCACGACAAGCCTTTTTTTTTTGGTCGAAACTTTAGCAGAAAAATATTAAAAACTAAAAAACAACATACTTTGAAACCTTTTATACTCAACACACATTACAAACAAATCTTGGCAGACACCATTACGCCGGTTAGTATATATTTTAAAATAAGAGATAAATTTCCAAATAGTTTATTATTAGAAAGTAGTGATTATCACGGAAATGACAACAGTTTCTCTTACGTTTGCTGCAACCCGATTGCAACGATTAAGATTGAAAACGAAACGATTTCAAAAACTTTCCCTGACGGAACTTCGGAACAGACTAAAATTGATGCTTCAACAAATATTCCGGAAGTAATTCAGGAATTCTCAAGCCAATTTCAATCGGAGAAAAACGATTTTAAATTCATCAATAACGGATTATTCGGATACATTTCTTACGATGCAGTTCGTTATTTTGAAAAAGTTTCAATTGCTAAAAAAGACAATGCAACTTCAATTCCAGATGTTTTTTATGCCGTTTATCAAAACATCATCGCCATCAATCACTTTAAAAATGAAGCATACATTTTCTGCCACAGCGTTGATGGAACAAACAACATTGCTGAAATTGAACAATTACTTCAGTCTAGAAATATTGCTTCATACAAATTTTCAAAAGAAGGCGAAGGTTTCTCTAATTTAACCGACGAAGAATTCAAGCACAATGTAGCTTTAGCAAAAAAACACTGTTTCCGTGGAGACGTTTTTCAGTTAGTTTTATCTCGTCGTTTTACACAAGGTTTTAAAGGTGACGAATTTAATGTTTACAGAGCCTTAAGAAGCATCAATCCATCTCCTTACCTATTCTTTTTTGATTATGGAGATTTCAAAATATTTGGGTCTTCGCCCGAAGCACAAATTATCGTAAAAAACAGAAAAGCCGAAATTCACCCCATCGCAGGAACTTTCAAAAGAACTGGAAATGACGAACGTGATGCGCTTTTAGCCAAGGAACTTTCTGAAGATAAAAAAGAAAACAGTGAACATGTAATGCTTGTCGATTTGGCAAGAAACGATTTAAGCAGAAATGGTCACGATGTAAATGTGGAGAAATACAGAGAAGTTCAGTTTTTCTCGCACGTAATTCACTTGGTTTCTAAAGTAACAGGGCATTTACATGAAAAAGCTACCACTATGCAGGTTGTTGCCGATACTTTCCCAGCCGGAACTTTAAGCGGCGCACCAAAACACAGAGCCATGCAATTGATTGAAGATTACGAAAAAACAAATCGTAATTTCTACGGAGGCGCAATTGGTTTCATGGATTTTAACGGAAACTTTAACCATGCGATTATGATTCGAACTTTCCTTAGTAAAAACCATCAATTGCATTGTCAGGCCGGCGCCGGAATCGTAGCAAGTTCTGACGAAGAAAGCGAGATGCAGGAAGTGTATAATAAATTAAGAGCATTGAATACAGCGCTTGAAATGGCGGAGAAGATATAGATTTTCAGTCGCAGTTTTCAGTCACAATGACACAGAATGATCAGCGATGTCTCCCGAGGTTGAAACCTCGGGCAATGTTTGAAAAGCAAACTATAAAAGGAATACTATATAAACATAGCCAACGGTTTCAACCGTTGGAGACAAAGATTGGTAAAACCTAAAACAATTAACAAACAAAGAATAAAACCATAAAAACCATGAAAAAAGCATTATCAATTTTAGTTTTAATCATTACCATAATTTCATGTAATTCGGAAAAAAAAGAGAATCCAATTAAAGGAACCTGGCGTCTGATATCAGCAGAAACGACAGAAAAAGATTCAACGTTCTCGACTTTCAATCCAAAAACAAAAATGATTAAAATTATAAATGATACACATTTTGCTTTTTTCAATCATGATTTAAATAATGGCAAAGATTCAACAAATGCAGTATTCTTTGGCGGAGGCGGAAAATACACTTTAAAGGATAGTGTTTATACAGAGAATTTGGAGTATTTCAATAACCGTCAATGGGAAAATGGAAAATTTGAGTTTGTAGTAAAAATCAAAAACGACACTTTAACTCAAAAAGGAGTTGAAAAAGTAGAAAAATTAGGAATCGATAGAATTATTACTGAAAAGTACGTTCGAGAAAAATAAAAGAAAATTTAGTTTCAGGTTTTCTTTGTTTCAAGTTTCAAGTTGTTGAAACGTGAAAACTGAAACCTGAAACTTGAAACAAAAACACACAATGAAAAAAATATTAGTTATAGACAATTACGATAGTTTCACTTATAATTTAGTACACTATCTGGAAGATTTAAACTGCGAAGTAACGGTTTACAGAAATGACGAATTCGAAATAGACGAAATCGCTTCTTTCGATAAAATATTACTTTCTCCAGGCCCTGGAATTCCTGATGAAGCAGGTTTATTAAAAGCTGTTATCGAAAAATATGCACCAACAAAAAGCATTCTTGGCGTTTGTTTAGGACAGCAAGCAATTGGGGAAGTTTTTGGCGGAACACTTTCTAACCTTGATAAAGTTTATCACGGCGTTTCGACAAATGTAAAAACAGTCGTTTCAGACGAAACTTTATTTGAAGGTCTAGGAAACGAATTCGAAGTTGGAAGATATCATTCGTGGGTTGTAGACAGCAATTTACCTGAAGTTTTGGAAGCAACTTCAATTGACGAAAACGGACAGATTATGTCATTAAGACACAAAAAATTTGATGTAAGAGGCGTTCAGTTTCACCCTGAAAGTGTTTTAACTCCAAAAGGAAAAAGGATTTTAGAGAATTGGATTAAGAGTTGATTTTTGTTTCAAGTTTCACGTTTCAGGTTGTTGGAACGTGAAACTTGAAACCTGAAACAAAACCTTAGCATCTCAGAACCTTAGCAACTTAGAATCTTAAAAAAAAAATGAAAACTATATTAAACAAATTAATCAATCACGAAGTGCTTTCTAAAGAAGAAGCAAAAGACGTTTTGATTAATATATCAACAGGTCAATACAATCCGAGTCAGATTTCGGCATTTTTGACCGTATTTATGATGCGAAGCATTACGATCGATGAACTTTCGGGATTTCGTGAAGCTTTATTAGAATTATGTGTTCGCGTTGATTTATCAGCGTACAATACAATCGATTTATGCGGAACAGGCGGTGACGGAAAAGACACTTTCAATATCTCGACTTTAGCTTCTTTTATTTCAGCTGGAGCTGGAATTAAAGTTGCCAAACACGGAAATTACGGAGTTTCTTCTATTTCTGGATCGAGTAACGTAATGGAAAAAATGGGAATTAAATTCAGTAATGATCCTTCGTTTTTAGAAAAATGTATCGACAAAGCCGGAATTTGTGTTTTGCACGCTCCCCTATTTCACCCGGCTATGAAAAATGTTGGGCCAATCCGTAAAGAATTAGCGGTAAAAACCTTCTTTAATATGCTAGGTCCAATGGTAAATCCATCATTTCCACAAAATCAATTGGTTGGAGTTTTCAATCTTGAATTAGCCAGAATGTATGCTTATTTATATCAAAATACCGATATCAATTTCACCATTTTACATTCGCTTGACGGATATGACGAAATCTCTTTAACAGGTCCAACCAAAACGATAACATCACACATGGAAGGAATGTTGAAACCAGAAGATTTTGGTGTTAGACTTTTATCCCAAACCGAAATTGAAGGCGGAAAAACCATCGAAGAATCGGCAGAGATATTTACGAATATCATTTCTGGAAAAGGAAACGAAGCACAGAATAATGTCGTTTGTGCCAATGCTGCAATGGCAATTGCAACGGTTACAAAATGTTCTCCGCTTGAAGGATTTGAACTGGCAAAAGAAAGTTTATTGTCTGGAAAAGGATTAAAAGCATTGCAGACATTACAGGAATTAAGTAAATAAAAAACAAACACAAATTTCACGAATTAGCACTAATAAATTTGCGTCTTTGTGACTTTGTGGCAAAACAACAACAATGAACATTTTAGATAAAATAATATTTGATAAACAACGAGAAGTCGTTCTCAAGAAATCAATCATTCCGGTTTCTCAATTGGAAGCTTCTGTATTTTTTGGAAAAGAAACGATTTCATTAAGCCAGAAATTAAAAGCAAGTTCGACTGGAATTATTGCAGAACACAAACGTCGTTCTCCTTCAAAATCAGTTATTAATCACAATTTTACAGTTGAAGAAGTGGTAAAAGGTTATGAAAATGCCGGAGCTTGCGGAATCTCGGTTTTAACGGATGGAAAATATTTTGGAGGATCTTTAGACGATTTACTTTTAGCAAGAGCAAGCGTAAATATTCCGCTTTTGCGAAAAGAATTTATTGTCGATGAATACCAAATTTTAGAAGCAAAAGCACACGGAGCCGATTTGATTCTTTTAATCGCAGCAGTTTTAACTCGCGAAGAAATTAAATCTTTATCTGAATTTGCAAAGAATTTAGGTTTAGAAGTTCTTTTAGAAGTTCACAATCAAGAAGAACTGGAAAAATCGATTATGCCGACTTTAGACATGATTGGTGTAAACAACAGAAACCTAAAAACATTCGAAGTAAGTTTAGATTTCAGCAAACAATTAGCATCACAAATTCCAGATGATTTTGTAAAAGTTTCCGAAAGCGGAATTTCATCAATAGAAGCCATTCAGGAACTAAAACCTTACGGTTACAAAGGTTTCTTAATTGGAGAAAATTTCATGAAAACCGATAACGCCGGACAAGCCGCAACAGAGTTCATCAGCAAGCTTGGCCTGTAAAGGTTTGCCACAAAGTCACAAAGGCGCAAATTTAATTTGTGCTCGTTTATAAAAAAATAAACTTAGTGTCTTAGAGCCTTCGTGGCAAAAAAACAAAAAAACTTAGTGTCTTAACGCCTTCGTGGCAAAAATAAATATAAAATGAAACTCAAAATATGCGGCATGAAATATCCCGAAAACATTCTCGAAGTAGGCGCACTCCTACCCGATTATATGGGATTTATTTTCTGGGAAAAATCCGCGCGATATTTTAACGGAACCATTCCTGAACTTATAAAAACAATCAAAAAAGTGGGTGTTTTTGTAAATCAAACACAGGAAGAAATTCTGGAAAAAGTAACAAAATACAATTTGCAAGCCGTTCAGTTACACGGAAATGAAACAGTTGAATTTGTATCGGAACTAAAAAATAATTTGTCAAAAAAAATCGAAATCATTAAAGCATTTTCTGCCGATGAAAATTTCGATTTTGAAGTGATAAAACTTTTCGAGCCAGTCTGCGATTATTTCCTGTTTGATACAAAAGGAAAACTACCAGGCGGCAACGGAACAACATTTGACTGGACGATATTAAAAAAATACAATTCAGATAAACCCTTCTTTTTGAGCGGCGGAATCGGAATTAACGAATTAAAAGCCATTGAAGAAATTTCAAAAAGCAATTTACCCATATATGCTATCGATGTAAATAGTAAATTTGAAATCGAACCAGGGCTGAAAAACAGAAATTTATTTAGCAATTTCAAACGAAAATTTGATGTTGCCAACTTTTAAACTTTAAACAAAATGAGTTTTAACGTCAACGAAAAAGGATATTACGGAGAATTTGGAGGAGCTTACATTCCGGAAATGCTTTATCCAAATGTAGAAGAACTACGCCAAAAATACCTAAGCATAATGGATGAACCAGATTTTAAAGCTGAGTTCAACCAATTGCTAAAGGATTATGTAGGACGCCCAAGTCCGTTGTATTTTGCAAAGCGATTATCTGAAAAATACAACACCAAAGTCTATCTAAAAAGAGAAGATTTAAATCACACCGGAGCGCACAAAGTCAACAATACAATCGGGCAGATTCTATTAGCAAAACGTTTGGGTAAAAAAAGAATTATTGCCGAAACCGGAGCGGGTCAGCACGGCGTTGCAACGGCAACTGTCTGCGCTTTAATGGGAATTGAATGTATCGTTTATATGGGCGAAATTGACATTGCGCGTCAGGCTCCAAATGTGGCTCGTATGAAAATGTTAGGCGCAGAAGTTCGTCCGGCACTTTCGGGTTCAAGAACTTTAAAAGATGCTACAAACGAAGCCATTCGCGACTGGATTAATAATCCGGTTGATACACATTATATTATCGGATCGGCGATTGGACCTCATCCTTATCCAGATATGGTGACGCGTTTTCAGAGTATTATTTCAGAAGAAATAAAATGGCAGTTAAAAGAAAAAGAAGGACGTGAAAATCCTGATTATGTGGTTGCTTGTATTGGCGGCGGAAGTAACGCAGCAGGAACTTATTATCACTTTTTACACGAGCCAGAAGTTGGAATTATTGCTGTTGAAGCTGCCGGAAAAGGTGTCGACAGCGGTCACAGTGCTGCAACAAGTAAATTAGGAAAAGTTGGTGTTATTCACGGTTGTAAAACGCTTTTAATGCAAACGCCAGACGGACAAATTACGGAGCCGTATTCTATTTCTGCAGGATTAGATTATCCTGGAGTTGGGCCTTTGCATGCGCATTTAGCACAAACCGGACGCGGCGAATTTTTCTCTGTTACCGATGATGATGCAATGAATGCTGGTTTGCAATTGACAAAATTAGAAGGAATTATTCCGGCGATTGAAAGTGCACACGCATTTGCAGTTTTAGACCAAAAGAAATTTAAACCTACAGATGTTGTCGTTATTAGTCTTTCTGGCCGTGGCGATAAAGATTTAGATAATTATATTGACTATTTTAAATTGTAATAAAAATCGTAATTTGGGCGTTCCCTACGGTCGGGCTGTCCGCTATATCTTTTTATTTTTAAAGAAAAAATAAAAAGGATGCCGCTCCCATCCCTAACGCAAATAAATAACGAGAAAAAAGTAGATATGGAAAAGTTATTCTCTTACGGAACATTACGATCAAAACAAATTCAAATGCAGGTTTTCAATAAAGTATTAACGGGAACTGCAGACCAGCTTCTTGGATACAAACTAAAAAGCCTTCAAATAGAAGAAGAATTTGGAATGGCTGATTATGTAGTAGCGGTTCCAAGCGATGATCTTTCAGATATTATATATGGGGTTGTTTATACAATTTCAAATACAGATCTGGCTAAAGTAGATATATTTGAATCGAACTCATATAAAAGAGTTCAGGTAAGATTAAAGTCTGGAATACAGGCTTGGATTTATACAGAAAATTAATAATTGACATGATTCTAGCAGCCGCTCAAACAAAACCAACCCGAGGAGATATCGATGTCAATTTATCAGATCATTATCGTCTTATCGAATTGGCTGTAAAAAATAAAGCGCAATTAATTGCATTTCCCGAAATGTCTATTACAGGCTATGAAAGAGAACATGCACAAAAATTAGCTTTCCAGAAAAACGATTCGCGTTTGGATCATTTGAAAAAATTAGCTGTAGAAAATAATATTGTAATTATTGCCGGAGCACCTATTGAAATTGACTCCAATTTGTTTATTGGCGAATTTGTAATTTCTCCGGATAATTCGGTTTCCATTTATACGAAGCAGTTTTTACACGAAGGCGAAGATGACTATTTTCAATCTTCTTTTGATAATAATCCGATTATTTCAATTGAAAATCAAAAGATTTCATTTGCTATTTGTGCCGATATTGATAATCCGCTGCATCCGGAAAATGCCCGTGAAAGAGAAACTGACATTTATATTGCCAGTATTTTCTTTTCACCAAACGGAATTCCGAATGCTTATAGAGACTTGCAAAGTTATGCCGAGAAACATCAAATGAATGTTTTAATGTCAAATTTTAGCGGAGAATCCTGGGGCTCTCCTTCGGCAGGTCAAAGCGCATTTTGGAATAATAAAGGAGAATTAATTGGACAAATGAATGATTCAGATTCCGGATTATTATTGGTTGAAAATCAAAATGATAATTGGACAACTCAAATCATTATTGACTAGCAAAGACTCCTGCAAGGTTTTTAAAACCTTGTAGGTATAAATAAATTACTTAAAAATATAAACACCTACAAGGTTTTGAAAACCTTGCAGGAGAAAAAAGATATTAAAAATGAACAGAATAACTCAAAAATTACAAGAAGATAAAAAGATCCTTTCGATCTATTTTTCTGCGGGATATCCTAACTTAAATGATACCGTGCAGATTATTCAGGATTTAGAAAAAAACGGTGTTGATTTAATCGAAATTGGACTTCCATTTAGTGATCCTTTGGCAGACGGACCAACAATTCAGGCGAGTTCTACACAGGCGCTTCATAACGGAATGACAACTCAAATTCTTTTCGACCAGCTGAAAAACATCCGCGAAAGCGTAAAAATTCCATTGATTATTATGGGATATTTTAATCCGATGTTACAATACGGAGTTGAAGCTTTTTGTCAAAAATGTGCTGAAATTGGAATCGACGGATTAATTATTCCAGATCTTCCGGTTGATGTTTATGCGGAAGAATACAAAGCGATTTTCGAAAAATACGGATTAATTAATGTTTTCCTTATTACGCCTCAAACTTCAGACGAACGTATTCGTTTTATCGACAGCGTTTCCAATGGGTTTATTTATATGGTAAGTTCTGCAAGTGTTACAGGATCTCAATCTGGTTTCGGAAATGTTCAGGAAAGCTATTTCGAAAGAATATCAAATTTGAATTTAAAGAATCCACAAATTGTAGGTTTCGGAATTTCAAATAAAGAAACTTTTAATCAGGCCACTAAATATGCAAAAGGCGCTATTATTGGAAGTGCTTTTATCAAACATTTAAGTGAAAGCGGAAGTGGAAAAATTGAGAAATTTGTTGGAGAGATTCGATAGAATCTAGTCTGTATAATTATTTATCTTTGAATAAAATAAAACAAAATGGATTTAGAAGCTCGTAAAATATCATTTGTTCAGGAATTCCTGAGACTTGAAAATGAAGAGATTGTTACTGGATTAGAAAATTTACTTCATGAAAAAAAAGTAGAATTATTAGATTCTGAAATGAAACCAATGAATATTGATCAATTTAACAATGAAATTGATCAATCAATTAATGACGCTTTTCAAGGAAGAATTGTTTCTGCTAAGATCTAAAATCTAGAATTCAAAAATGGGATTAACGGTTTAGTTGGACTCAATTTGCAGAAAATAAACTTGAAGATATTTTTGAATACTACAAATTTAAAGCTGGTATTAGAATTGCTCAAGTACTTATAAATGGTATAATTGATTCTTCACTAACTTTAGAATTCAATGCATTTGGCGGGCAAAAAGAAGAATTTTTATCAGATAGAATTCAATACTTCAGGTATTTAATTTTTAAAAATTACAAAATAATATATTGGATTGATGAAACTCGAAACATCGTTTTCATCTCAAACATTTTCGACACAAGACAAAATCCTGATAAACTTAAATTAGGAAAATAATTTCATTTTCAAAAAGCTGAAATACTAAGTGTTTCAGCTTTTTTTTGCCCCAAATTATCGAAACCGTTTTATGTTAATATTGTGTTAAAATAAAATTAAACAAGTGTTTAAATTAAACAAGTGTTTAATTTTGTATCCGATTAGAAACAATACCATGTCACACATCGAACTAAACGATAAAAAAATTCAGATTCTTAATGTTGCTGAAAAGCTGTTTTCTGAGAAAGGATTTGAGGGGACTTCTATACGAGATATTTCGAAACATGCAAAAATTAATATTGCTATGGTTTCGTATTATTTCGGTTCAAAAGATAAATTACTGGAATCTTTAATCATTCATAAAACAGCCGATTTAAAACTGCAAATCGAAAGTTTACAACACGAAGATCTTCATCCTCTTGATAAAGTCAATAAATTAGTCGAAATTTATATCAATCGAATTAATTGTAACAGAGGGATTTTCAGAGTTTTACATTTCGAACTTAATTCTAAAAAAAGAGAAGAAAGTCTTGCGGCTTTTACAGAGCTGAAAAAGGGAAATCTAAAATCTCTAGAAACGATTATTAAAGAAGGACAGTCAAAAGGGATTTTTAGAAAAGATGTCATAATTCCGTTGATTACACCAACGATTATGGGAACTTTTTTTCATTTCCATATGAACAAATCATTTTTTGAAGAACTCTTAAATCTAAAAACAGAAACGTTATACAACGATTACATTAAAAACAGTCTTACAAAGCACATTCAACAAACTATAAAAGCGCTACTTGTTTATGAAAATTAGTCAATTAATGCTCTTTGGAGTTTTCTTTATAGGAATCTCTTCAATAGAAGCACAAGAAAAAACAAGTTTAACTTTAGATGAAGCCGTAAAAATGGCCTGGGAAAAGAGTAACGAAGTTACGCTTGCCAACACTAAGGTAAACACAAAGAAATATGAATTACAAACGGTTAAGAATAACCAATATCCAGATTTAAAAGTTTCAGGGCAATATCAGCGATTAACAAAAGCTTCGATCGATATGCCAAATCAAGGAGAAAGCGCTTCTTTAGCTTCTCCGGATCGTGCAATGCTTGGAATGGCAAATTTAAGCTTACCACTTTTTGCAGGATTTAAAATCCAAAATAGTATTGACGCTTATGAAAGCTTATACGAAGCTGAAAGCGTTACTGCAGCTAAAACAAAAGAAGATGTTGCCTTAAGAGTAATTACTTATTACACTGCATTATACAAAGCACAAAAAACTTTAGATGTTTTAACAGAAAATCAAAAAAGTGCTAAACAGCGTGTTACTGATTTTATTGAATTAGAGAAAAACGGAATCATTCCAAGAAATGATTTATTGAAAGCACAATTATTGGTTTCAAAAACGCAATTATCTATTGATGAAGCTAATAACAACATCAACAATATCAACTTTTATTTAACGACATTACTTAAATTAGAGCCATCTGTAAAGATTCAGGTTAATGAAGATGATTTCTTCAACTTAAAAACGACTGGTG
Organism: Flavobacterium sp. UBA7680; assembly: GCF_002482975.1. GTDB lineage: Bacteria > Bacteroidota > Bacteroidia > Flavobacteriales > Flavobacteriaceae > Flavobacterium. The sequence goes on from NZ_DLHA01000028.1 coordinate 310,606, forward strand.
CTCCTACATCTGATGTTTTGGCACTTGAAAGCAGAAAAGATTTAGAGGCTATTCGTTTGCAGCAAAAAGCTTCAGAAGCTAATGTTAAGATTGCAAAAGCTGCATATTACCCAACAATTTCATTACTTGGAGGTTATACTGCTTTAGATCTTAAAGACATTATTACTGTAAAATATGCTATGAATTTTGGTTTAGGTTTATCTTATGATTTATCTGGAATTCTGAAAAACAGTGCACACGTAAAAGAAGCAGAAAGCAAAGCTCTTGAAGTAAAAAATACGGAAGCTATTATGACGGACCGCATTAAAGTTGAAGTTCAAAAATCTATTGAAGATTATGACTTAGCTATCAATCAAAGTGTGGTTTATGAAGAAGCGTTTCAACAGGCTACAGAAAATTACAGACTTGTAAAAGATAAATTCGACAATGGTCTTGCTGATACCAATGATCTTGTTGAAGCTGATGTTGAGCAGTTAAGCGCAAAAATTAATACTGCTGTAGCAAAAGCAACCATCATCCAAAAATATTACGAATTACTTTCAGTATCAGGACAATTATCACAATCATTCAATCTTTCTAAAATATAATCGAAGCTCTCATGGAAAAGAAAAAGACAAATAAAAAATTCATCATCATACTAACCGTTTTGGTTTTAGTGGGAGGAACTTACGGAATATCAAAATACTTACACTCATTGGCTCACGAAGAAACGGATGATGCTCAAATTGAGAAAAAAATGAACCCAATTATTCCGAGAGTATCAGGATATATCAGCAAAGTGTATGTGAAAGATAATGACTATGTAAAAAAAGGAGATACTTTATTTACTATTGATAAAAGAGATTATCAGTTAAAAATTGATGAAGCAAACGCTGCATTATTAGGAGCTGAAGGTCAATACGAAGCTGCAAAAGCTGATATTGGTAGTGCTTATGCAAGCATTTCAGTTTCAGATGCTCAAATGAGATCTGCTGGTGGTTCTATCGAAAGTGCTAAAATTAGATTGAGACAGCTTACAAACGATTTTAACCGTTACAGCAATTTATATAAAACACATACGATTACAAAACAACAATTTGAACAAGCTCAAACTGCAAAAGATGAAGCTGAAAATCAAGTACGTGTTTTAGAACAACAACAAAGAGCGACTTCTTATCAAAAATCGGTTATTCAGTCAAAATCTAAAGTTTCTGATAAACAAACAGAAGTTGCTGCAGCAAACATCAAAAAAGCAAAAACAATGCTGGATGTTGCTCACTTAAACTTAAGTTATACTGTGGTTACAGCTGCTATTGATGGTCAGGTTTCTAAAGTTGATATTCAGCCGGGACAATTAGTTCAGCCGGGACAATCTTTATTCTACATCATCAACAATACTGAGGCTTGGGTTGTAGCAAACTTCAAAGAAACACAATTGAACAAAATGGTTGTTGGACAAAAAGTAAGTTTAAAAGTTGATGCTTATCCAAACTATGAGTTTAAAGGTACTGTAACTTCATTTTCTCCAGCAACAGGATCACGTTTTTCATTATTACCTCCTGATAATGCTACAGGAAACTTCGTAAAAACAATTCAGAGATTACCAGTAAAAATTAGTTTAGATCAAGCAAACGATCCTGAAAAAGTAAAACTTTTAAGACCGGGAATGAATGTTGACGTAGACGTACATTTAAAATAAATAAATGGCAGCAGCAGTACAAGCAGACGACGATTTAGTAGAATACGGTTACCGACGCGTTATTATTACCATTACGGCAGTACTTTGTGCATTGCTGGAAATTGTAGATACGACGATTGTAAACGTAGCTCTAACAGACATGCGCGGAAGTCTTGGTGCTACCTTGACCGATGTGGCGTGGGTTATTACAGCATACGCAATTGCGAATGTTATTGTAATACCAATGACGAGCTGGTTATCTCAGCAATTTGGAAGACGTAATTATTTTGTGGCTTCTATCATAATATTTACCGTCTGTTCCTTTTTGTGTGGAAATGCCAGTAATATTTGGGAACTTGTTGCCTTCCGATTCGTACAAGGTATGGGTGGTGGAGCTTTACTTGTAACAGCCCAAACGATTATTACAGAAAGTTATCCGGTTGCAAAACGTGGTATGGCGCAGGCAATTTACGGAATGGGTGTAATTGTAGGTCCAACTTTAGGTCCGCCTTTGGGAGGATATTTAGTAGATAATTATTCTTGGCCTTATATCTTTTACATCAATATTCCGCTTGGTATTATCGCTACTATTTTGGCTTTAACTTTCGTAAGAAGTCCGAAATATGGAGAGAAATTAAAAGCAAATCAGGTTGACTGGTGGGGAATTTTCTTGTTGAGCGCCTTTATTGGTTCTTTACAATTCGTTCTTGAACACGGACAGCAAGATGATTGGTTTAACGATTCTCTTATTGTAACTTTAAGTGTTGTGACTGTTTTAGGATTGGTTCTTTTTATTTGGAGAGAGCTGACTTACAAACATCCAATCGTAAACTTGAGTGTTTTAAAAGATGGGAATTTAAGAATTGGAACTGTAATGTGTTTCATTCTTGGTTTCGGTTTATATGGTTCAACGTTAATTATCCCTATTTACACGCAGTCGATTTTAGGATGGACAGCAACTGATGCGGGATTATTATTAATTCCGGGATCTATCACAACGGCGATTATGATGCCATTTGTTGGAAATATGATTCAAAAAGGTGTTCCGCAAGGTTATATGGTTGGAGTTGGATTCTTAGTATTCTTCTTTTTTACCTTTATGATGCAGACTCGTATGACGCCAGATACTGGTGTAGAACATATGTATTGGCCTTTGATTTTAAGAGGAATTGGTCTTGGATTACTTTTCGTTCCAATTACAACACTTTCGCTTTCAACTTTAAAAGGAAAACAAATTGGTGAAGGAGCTGCTTTTACCGGAATGATGCGTCAATTAGGAGGTTCATTTGGTATTGCAATTATTACCACTTTCATTACACGTTTTAGTCAGGAACACAGAGTTGATTTGATTAACAATTTAGATCCTGCAAGATATGATGTTCAACAGCGTATCGCAGGAATGCAAAGAGCGTTTATGTCTAAAGGATATAGCGCAGATGTTGCACTTAAAAAAGCTTATCAGGGAATAGAATATTCAGTATTAAAACAAAGTACTGTTTTGGCTTACATGGATATTTTTATGTACCTGGGAATTATGTTTTTATGCTGTATACCGATTATTCTCTTTATCAAAAAAGGGAAGAACAAGATTAGCGCAGCCGACGCAATGCACTAATAATAATAATTTTATAATACGCAGAAACGCCGAATTCAATTTAGAATTCGGCGTTTATTTTTTTAATTTAACCGCAAAGAGCGCAAAGAATTTATCTTTAAGATGTTTTTTAAAAACGCAAGGTTCGCAAAGCTTTGTGTAAAAACTTTGCGAACCTTGCGTAAATCTTTGCGCTCTTTGCGGTAAAAAACTTAGAATCTTAGTAACTCAGAACCTTAGCACCTTTAAAAAAATCTATCTCGTAAAAACCAAATGATTTCCTTTCGAAAGATTCGCATCAAAATGATATCCTTCGTAATTAAAACCTTTTAAGTCATCAATAGTTTCTGCATTTGTATCAATAATATAACGAACCATCATACCTCTCGCCTTTTTTGCAAAGAAGCTGATCATTTTTAATTTTCCGTCTTTGTAATCTTTGAAATCCGGAGTAATTACAGGAACTTTTAAGGCTTTTACATCAACTGCCGAAAAATATTCGTTACTGGCTAAATTCACGAACAACTCCCCTTTTGTCAATTCTTTATTTAAAGCTTTTGTAACAACGGGTTTCCAAAATTCATGCAGGTTTTTATAATCTCCAACAGGTAATTTTGTTCCCATTTCTAAACGGTACGCCTGCATTAAATCAAGCGGTTTTAAAACGCCGTAAAGTCCAGATAGAATTCTAAGTTTATTTTGAAGAACATCTAATTTTTCTAACGGAATTGAATAAGCATCTAAACCTGTATAAACATCTCCATCAAAAGTATAAACTGCGGGACGGGCATTTTCAACCGTAAATGGTGTTTTCCAGTCTTGGTTTCGTTTCCAGTTTAAATCAGCAAGTTTGTCTGAAATTGACATTAAATGGGATAATTCAGCAGGCTTTTTTCCTTTTAGTATTTTATGAACCTGACGCGCTTCTTTTAAAAATAAAGGTTCAGTATGTTGAGCAGTAGGTAATTCTTTTTCGAAATTCAGTGATTTCGCCGGCGATATAACAATTTTCATTTGTGCATTTTTATATGATTCAAAAATACAAATTGAATTTTTAAAAATATGTTATTGCAATTGATTTGTTTTATTGTTGTATAATTTTTTTTGCCACGAATTTCACGAATTTTCACGAATTATTCTTTCACATAGATTGCGAAGATTTTTGCCACAGATTAAAAAGATTTTCACAGATTTTTTTAATCCTTTTAATCCTTATAATCTGTGACAGAAAAAAAATAATTCGTGAAAATTCGTGTAATTCGTGGCAGCCCTTTCTCAATTCATAAAAATCAACCTGTCAAAATGTGAAATTGTTCAAAAAAGTGAGCGATAGATTATAATAGGGATTTTCTATGTTGTAAATTTGCATGCATTTCATTTCTTCGAAAATTGAAATCATCTTTATTCAAAAATTAGTGAATTCGTGGCTATACAAACAAATTATAAAACTGCTTTACAAAACAAAATCTTCGATATTATTTCGAAAGCTTCTCAGGAATTAAATGTAGACTCTTATGTGATAGGAGGTTTCGTTCGTGATTTGCTTTTAAACCGAGGTTCTAAAAAAGATATCGATGTTGTAGCAGTTGGAAGCGGCATCGAATTAGCGCTTAAAGTTTCTAGTTTATTACCAAACAAACCAAAAGTTCAGGTTTTTAAAACTTACGGAACTGCAATGCTTCGTTTTGAAGATACCGATATTGAATTTGTGGGTGCCCGAAAAGAATCTTATAATTTCGACAGCCGAAATCCGATTGTAGAAAACGGGACGCTTCAGGATGATCAAAATCGTCGTGATTTTACGATTAACGCTTTGGCTTTATCTCTAAATAAAAACAACTTCGGAGATCTTTTAGATCCGTTTAATGGATTGGCGCATTTAGAAAGTAAAACAATCAAAACACCTTTAGATCCGGATATTACCTATTCTGATGATCCGCTGCGAATGCTTCGAGCGATTCGTTTTGCCACGCAGTTGAATTTTGAAATTGAAGAAAATTCTTTGAATGCGATTACCAAAAATGCTGATCGTATCAAGATTATTTCAGGCGAAAGAATTGTAGACGAATTAAACAAAATTCTTTCTACACCAAAACCGTCAACCGGATTTTTACTTTTATACAAAACCGGACTTTTAGATTTAATCTTACCTGAATTAACTGCATTGAATCAGGTAGAAGAAATTGAAGGTCATACACATAAAAACAACTTTTACCATACACTTGAAGTAGTTGACAACATTTGCCCAAATACGGATGATGTTTGGTTACGTTGGTCAGCTTTATTGCATGATATTGGAAAAGCGCCCACAAAACGTTTCAACAAAAAACAAGGCTGGACTTTTCACGGACATGAATTTTTGGGTGGAAAAATGGCTAAAAAGATATTCGAACGTTTACATATGCCGTTGAATCACAAAATGAAATTTGTGCAAAAAATGGTTATCATGAGTTCACGTCCGATTGTTTTGGCACAGGATATTGTAACCGACAGCGCAGTTCGTCGTTTAGTTTTTGATGCTGGTGAAGATGTTGAGGATTTAATGACATTATGTGAAGCTGATATTACGACCAAAAACCCAGCGAAGTTTAAGAAATATCATAAAAACTTTGAAATTGTTCGCAAGAAAATTGTTGAAGTTGAAGAACGCGATCACGTTCGTAATTTTCAGCCGCCGATTTCCGGTGAAGAAATTATGGAAATGTTCGATTTGAAGCCTTCTCGTGAAATTGGAGTTTTAAAAGAAGCTGTAAAAGAAGCTATTTTAGAAGGTGATATTCCGAATGAATATCAGGCTGCGTATGATTTTGTGATTAAAAGAGCTGCGAAGTTAAACTTAACTCTTAAGAAATAGTATGGATCTTTTAGGTGGAATTTTTATATCTATATTATTGCTAATAATTATTTATTCAAATTTTATTTTTTTTAAGGGATTTAAGAAGACTGGAGAAAAACATATCAAACACAAATTATTTTACTTTTTAATGTCTGTTATTATTCCTTCTTCAGTAATTTTTCTTGTTGCTGCTCTTTTAACTAGTCCTGCTTTAATTGAAATGTCGAGTTTAAGAACTGATATGAATGATAAAATTTCCAGGATTATCTTCGGAAGCGTAATATTTGCTCCAAGTATTTTAATCAATATATATTTCTCGAAATTCTACTTAAAAAGAATTTCCAAAACAAAAAAGACAAACGAAATCGAATTAATCGGAAAAGAATGAAAAAAGAGAATAAATCAGTAATCATTTGGTTGCTATCAGGTTGTGTTTTATTATTTTTAATGGTTGTCGTGGGCGGAATCACACGTTTAACCAATTCAGGTTTATCAATGACGGACTGGCATTTGGTTACCGACACATTTCCGCCATTAACTGATGCAAAATGGCAGGCTGCTTTTGATGAGTATAAAAAATTTCCTGAGTACCAAAAAATCAATATTCACAACGATTTTCAATTAGCAGATTATAAATTCATTTATTTCTGGGAATGGTTTCACCGCTTCATCGGTCGTATAATTGGATTGGTTTTCTTTGTTCCGTTTGTTTACTTCTTAATCAGAAAGAAATTAGATACGCCAACAATTAAAAAATGTATCGTCCTTTTGGCAATGGGAGCGTTTCAGGGATTTTTAGGTTGGTTTATGGTTCGAAGCGGGTTAATCGATAATCCGGATGTAAGTCATTTTAGACTCTCATTACACTTAACTTTTGCCTTTATCACTTTCGCTTATACACTTTGGGTTGCGCTGGATTTGATTTATCCTGAAAGAAATATCAATAAAATATTACCGCTTCGCAAAATCGCCAGATATGCTTTAGTCGCTTTATTAATTCAAATTATTTATGGCGGATTTGTTGCCGGACTAAATGCCGGATTAATTCATAATCACTGGCCTTTAATGAGCGATGGAGAGTTTATTCACGAATCGGTTTTTATTGAGCAGTCTAGTTTGATTAAGAATTTAATTGAAGGGAAAAGTGGCGTTCAGTTTGTACACAGAACTTTTGCTTATTTTGTAGTTGGGATTATTCTTTTTCTTTTTTTCAAAAGCAAAAAATATACGCTTACCAATACGCAGGCAAACGGAATCAATACTTTAGTAGTTTTTGTTTTTATACAATTCCTTCTTGGTGTTTTTACTTTATTATACAGCGTGCCTTTGGCTTTAGGATTAATTCACCAAATTATGGCGTTTTTCCTTTTGAGTGCCATGACATATACATTGCACCGATTGAGCAAATAATGTTTTGAATTAAAATAAAATAAAAAAGAGCCGAAAAATTTCGGCTCTTTTTTATTTTATGTGTTTGGTTAATTGCGGCGAAATGATCATGTCATAAAAAGTTCCGAAGGAACGATCTATATTGTAGAGACGGATTTCAATCCGTCAGAGGTGAATTCATTTAAAAAAATCTATTTTACCCCAACCAGGTTTTAAAATCCTGCACTTTTTCACGGCTTACAATAACCTCATCTTCTTTGTAAGTTGGTAAAATTACTTTTAAACGAGAATTGGTATACACCTGAATTTCTTTAATTGCCTGAAGCGGAACAATAAATTTTCTGCTTACGCGGAAGAAATCTTTTTTGTCTAATTCCTGCTCCAGAATCTCTAAAGTCGAATCGATTAAATAATTTCGATTGTCGTATGTATGAATATATGTACCTTTGTTTTCGCTAAAAAAACATTCAATTTCTTCTGTAGTAATTACTTTTAAGTGCTGACCAATTTTAACTGTAAATCTCTTTTTATAAACTTTCTCAAAAGGATTTGACAACATTTGGCGGATCTGCTCAAAATCAAGCTGCAGATTTTGAGTTTCTGAACTTGGTTTTGGCAAGCGTGTTTTAAATTTAGTAACCGCCACTTCAAGATCGTCTTCGTCAATTGGTTTAAGAAGATAATCGATACTATTTAATTTGAATGCTTTTAAGGCATACTCATCATAAGCTGTTGTAAAAATAATGGCGCTTTTGATATCAATTTTTTCAAAAATTTCAAACGATAAACCATCTGACAATTGAATATCCAGAAAAATCAAATCCGGATGATCGTTATTGCTAAACCAATGAAGTGATTCTTCTACAGAATGTAACATTGTTTTTACAGCAATATCTAACTTTTCAAGCTTTCGCTGTAATAATCGCGCAGCTGGTTTTTCGTCTTCTATAATTAATGTGGTCATTGACTAATGTGCAAAATTTGAAAAAAAATATAATTTAAAATTACTCCCATTTATTCTTATTCTGAGCTTCTCTCTCCATATATTTTTTAATTTTTTTGTCCTCCCAATCTTTATTGAAAAAAAGATCAGGTCCAAAAACTGAAAATGCATGAATGGCTAAAGCAATACCCCAATAAAATGCTGTTGAATAGACTTCCCATTCTCTAAAGTTTCTAATTTCAAAATGATTCCCTATAAAGCCTCTGCTATTCAAACTAGAAATAATGATAATCGCATTTACGATAAGGTAAACCTTCAAATGCGAATAAAAGCCTTTTATTCTTTTTACTTTTCTGTATGCTATATTGTAACTTTCATCTGTACTAAATTCATGTGCATAATCTTCGTACATGCGTCTTCTAAATCGTCCCATTTTTATTGAATTAAATTATTGCCATTTATTTTTATTCTCTTTTTCTTTCTCCATCAATTCTTTGATTTTTCTTTCTTCCCAATCTTTACCTAAAACCGGAAATACTTCAAAAACCTTTAATCCGTGAAAAAGAACTCCAACTCCCCACCACAATAAGGGCCAGAAAAACCATAAATATTCTGGTGATGTCCATAAATTAATGACAATCAAAATAATATTAACACCAATATAAGAGGTAAGATTAGCATAAAAGCCTTTTATATTTTCTACTTTCTTTTTTGCAAGATAGTATCTGTCTTCTTCGTTATATTTTATTTCCATGATTACACCCATTTTTGTTTTTTTTGTCTTTTCTCTAAAATACTTTTCAGTTTACGTTCTTCCCATTCATTTCCCAGAATTTTAAAAGAAACAAATAAATCAATTGCAGAACATACAAATACCGAACTCCAAATTACCATTACAACATCGTTTAAAAAGTTTAGTGGAAAAAAGTTCAACGGAGCTCCATAATATTCCTTTAACACAAAAGCTGTTAATCCTGCTGCAAACATTAAAGCATGTATATAAAAGGATCTTAGTCTAACTACTTTTCTTCTAAAGATTTGCTCGAACTCCAATTTTTCTCTTTCATTGTTACAATTCGTTTCCATGATTACTCCCATTTTTGTACTTTATTTTTCTTTTCTAATAGGCTTCTCAACTTTCGTTCTTCCCATTCTCGACCAAGAAATTTATAAGAAACCACCATATCAATTACACAGCTGATGTAAACTGCCGTCCAAAGACTCATTACAACTCCGTTTATAAATTGAAAAGGGAAAGAATGCAAAGGCAATTCTGTAAATTCTTTCAAAAGATAAACAGCTAAAGCAATGATGTAAAAAAATGTGTATTTATAAAATGATTTCAGTTTAGCTACTTTTTTACTTGCTAATTGCTGTAATTCATTTTCTTCGATATTATTAGTAGAATTGTTTTCCATGATTACTCCCATTTTTGTTTTGGATTTTCTTTGTCTAAAATTGCCTGAATTTTTCGTTCTTCCCAGTCTTTATTAAAAATTGGAGAGAAATTAAAAGCTTTCATTCCGTGTAAAATTATCGGAACTGCCCATCCCAGTACAGAATATAAACACCATAAATAACCTGGCGAAGTCATAAGATTTACTACAATAACTATGGGATTGCAAAGAAGATAAACCGTTAAATGCTGATAAAACTTCTTAATTTCAACCACTTTTTTCTGAGCTTCATAATAACGTTCTCCTTTATTATAATTTGGTTCCATGATTATTTCCAGTTTTTCTGTTGGTTTTCTTTTTCTAAAATCTCCCTGATTTTTCGTTCTTCCCAATCAGAGCTGTATCCAAATACTTTAAAAGCATGCATCACAACTCCAAATCCCCAACCTAAAGCCGAAAACCAAAACCACTGAAATCCAGGAGAGTACGTTAAATTTACAAAAATTAAGCACGGAATCACACAACAATATGAAATTACGTTTGCATAAAATCCTTTTAATTCTTCTACTCTCTTTTTTGCTCTGAAATAAGCTTTAGTTTCGTCGCTATAATCTGCACTTGTTTCCATAACTGTAATTTGTTTGGTTAAAATTGGAATTTTAACCGTGAAATTTTTCTCGTTTTGTTCCACTATAACTTTCCTGTTCGTTACAATTTCGTAGCGGTTTACAATGTTCTGCAGCCCTACTCCTTGTCTATCTTGCAATACTTCTTTCTTTTGAAAATCATTTTGAATTGCCAAATAATCTCCATCAATAAAAATCCTGATGTGCAGCGGTTTTTGCTCGCTTACTACATTATGCTTTACTGTATTTTCAAGCAGAAGCTGTAACGATAACGGAACCACTTTTGCGTCTGGGTTAATATCTGTTGCAGGTAATTCATAAAACAAACTATTCTCAAAACGCATTTTCAGTAAATTCATGTACGTTTTTGCAAACGACAATTCATCTTCTACCGAAACCAATTCTTTGTCTTTTTGTTCTAAAACATATCGATAAATTTTAGATAATGAAGTCGTAAAACGCTGTGCATTATCCGGATTTTCTTCGATTAAAGAACTAAGAACGTTTAAACTATTAAAAAGAAAATGCGGGTCAATCTGATTTTTTAAACTCTCGAATTTAGCACTTGCCGTTCCCGCAATAATCTTTTGTTGTGTGATTTCAAATTTTGATGCTTGTTTCCATTTTACCATAAAACTTCGCGCCTGCATAAAAGTAGAAACCGCTAAAGCCAGCATGATATAAAACATATGCACCCAAACCATTCGCTCGCTGAAAAACTTTTCTAACGAAACATTTTGAAGAATAACATAGATGTAATAATTTATTCCTAAAACTACCGGAACCGTGTACAAAACTGTAACTAAAATTCCGTAATACACCCTTAGGTTTGTCTGCTCTAACCAATCCCATTTTTTGTCTAACAGCACATTAAGATAACCGTTGCCAAAACCTACCAGGAAAGAATAAAGACAGCTTATAAAAAAAGTAATAAGAACGTTTTGAACATTTAAGTCATCTCCTAAACAAGCTGAAAATATTACGGTAAAGATCATAGAAATCTTAAACGAAACTATGGTTCCGCTTTTTAAATCTGCATATACATTTCTATTGTCTTTCATTATAATAATCTAGCTTATATTAGTTTTATTTTTTACAGTTTTTTTGAGCTTCTAAAGCTCTGTCTAATCCCCATTTAGGAGAAAAAGGAGTTTCTGGTTTAAAAGTAGCAAAAAGTTCTACAGCTTTATCAACTTGAGCACAAAGTGGTTTTGTATCAACACCTGTCCATTTTGCACCGCCTATTTGGTAATCAGCTTCACCAAAAACAATTCTTGGGTTGTTTGGGTCGATCGCTTTTCCTTTTGCATAAGCTTCCATTACTTTAGCCGAATATTTCATTCCGTTTGTCATTGGGTCAGCCACAACATATCCTGTATAAATTAAAGCTTGCAAAGCATAAAGTTCTGCATTGTTTTGATCTTTTATAAATTCAATATCTAATGCGTCTTGCGCTTTTGTCAATAACAAATCAATTTTTGTTTTGTCTTTTTCAGTAAAAACCGCTGTTGCATTCATTAAAGCAATATAATAATTTGGCAGATAACTGGTTTTATCAGCAGAAGCAATTCTTTCAAATAATGCCGAAGCTTCTGTAGTTTTGCCTTCTTTCCAAAGTGCAAAGGCTTTAGTCATTCCTTGCTCAAATTGAGTTTGAGCTGAACTTATTACTACAACAAATAATGCGATTAACGTGATGATTTTTTTCATTTTATAAGTAATTTAAATAGTTATTTTGATTTGTTTGTTAGTTACTAATTTATAATACAATTTCAATTTTTGAATCTTTATTAAGAGCAAATTTAGCATCTTTATAGGCAGGCGGCCCCATAAATCCTTTTGCATTGTTTGAAGCTGCATAATCTTCAGAAGGAATTCCCATCACATTTTTGTCCAATTTCCCGTTATTGTTTTCATCGTGATATGTTGTAATTGCATATTCTCCAGCCGGAAGATTTTCAAATGTTACGGTAACTTCATTGTTTTTAATTTCTGAAGCTACGCTTTTATAAGTCGTGTTAAGAAATGTTGCATCTGAATTGTACAAGCCTACTTTTACAATTCCTGTATTGTTTTTTAAACCTGAAACAGCAACAGTTAATTTTACATTTTGAGCAGACATTAAGCTGCAGATAAATAACGTGATTAGTGTAATAATTTTGGTCATGGTTTCTTTTTTTTTAAGTTTCTAAGTTACTACGGTTCTGAGATTCTAAGTTTTTTGTTGATGATTAAAACTCTTTTTTTTTAAGGTTCTAAGGTTTTGAGTTGCTAAGGGACTAAGTTTTTTTCTTAATGTCTTAGAAGCTTAGCAACTTAAATACTTATTATTTTATACTTCAAAAGTATCTCGGATTTTATTGTTTTAAAATTAAATGATACTGAGTTGTTGATTTTTGCTACTGAATTGTTTCTTCTTAAGGTGCAAAGGTTCAAAGTGACAGAGAGACAAAGGTTTTCCTTTTAGGTTCAAAGAGGAAAAGGTTCAGAGATACTGAGGTTTTTATCCTAAAAACTTAAAAATTTACTATTTCAAAAAACCTCTGAACCTTTGTCACTTTGAAACTAAAATTAAAGATTCTTCAACTGATTCTCGCTCTTATTCTGGCTGATCGTCCAGAAGAAACCTACGAAGAAAAATCGGTCTGCGGTTGGTGTAATTGCTTGTCTGTTATACACTCCATTTGGATCTGGTAATTTTGCGTAATCGTATCCAAAAATATTCTGCGTTCCTAAAAGGTTTGAAACTGAGAAATAAAGGATTTTTTGTGTTGTTAATAAATACGCCCAGTTAAAACTCAAACTATTATATGATTTTGTTTTTCCGTTCATGAATTGCGTTTGGTTTGGATCATTGTACGGACGACCTGAACTGTAACTGTTTGTGAATCCAATTTGTGATTTCCAGTCGGTAATAAAATATTTGGTTACTACAGATAAGGTATGATTTGCAATAAAACTCGGCGTTGCCATTGTTGGAAAATTCTTGTATTGTCTTTCAGAATCGATATAAGAATAGGAAATCCAATATTCTAAGTTTTTATACAAATTACTGTCTCTCCAAAATAAATCCAATCCTTTTGCATACCCTTTTCCGTTATTATTGAAAATAGAATTGTACTGAATGTCTCTTGTATCGTATTGCACTAAATTGGTGTAATCTTTATAATAAGCCTCGGCTCTAAAAGTTTGTCCCGGCTGTGTAAATTGATAATTTAAAATATAATGCTGTGCTTTTTCACTTTCAAACTGATGGTATTTTGAATACTTAATATAATCTACAACAGGAGTTTGAGAAAAGTCTCCGTAAGCAAATGAAAACTGACTGCTTTTTGAAACTTTATAAGCCAATGAAGCTCTTGGTGCAATATTATTTTCGTTTAATAAACTGTTGTTCGAATATCTTAAACCAACTTTCATTGCCAGTTTTTTAGAGAATAAAATATCTGCTTCGGTATAAGCTGCAAAAATGTTAGAATCATATCCGTTTTTCACATCAATAGAAATATTGTCATCAAAATTTTCATTGAATTTGGTAATGAAATAGTCCGCTCCAAAAGACAATTTGAAATAGTTTGAAACTTTCTTTCCTAGTTTCAATTTCAACTGCGCTGCATTTTCATCTGTATTAATATCATTAATATCGTATTTTGTTTTGTTTTTACTGTAACCGTAACTAATTCCAGAAGTTAACTGCCATCCTGTTCCAAAAGTTCCTTTATAAGAAGAATTTAAGTAAAAGTTATTATTGTTTAAATCTGTTCTGATAGGATTTTCGAAATTGATGTTTTTCTGGTTCAAATCGAATTTTTCAGAATCAAAAGCAGCGTATAATTTGAAAATTCCGTTTGTGAAATTGTATCGGTAAACTGTTTCTCCGCCAAGAGATTGATATGGATTATTCCAGTCTACATTTTGTGGAATTACAGCTTGATAAGGCGCTAAATTAATATAAGCCATATTTACACTTAACGAGCTCTTTGTCCATTTTTGAGTATTTCCTAAACTCAAACCAACGGTCATTAAGCCAATATCTGTTTTATTATGATCCGGTTCATCCTGTGTATTCAAAAGTAGAACACTTGATAAAGCTTCACCATATTCTGCAGAGTAACCTCCTGTAGAAAAAGCAATTCCGCTGAATAAGAAAGGAGAAAAACGGCTTCTGGTTGGTAAATTATTGGTTGTTGCTCCGTACGGCTGTGCCACGCGAATTCCGTCTACAAAAGTCTGTGTTTCGCTGGCTTCACCTCCACGAACAAACAAACGTCCGTCCTCGCCCACACTTTGTGTTCCCGGCAAAGTCTGTAAAGCTGCAATAATATTTCCGGCAGAACCTGCTGTTGTTACAATATCTAAAGGTTTTAAAACCGAAACTCTTGCTTTATCTCCAGATTCTAAAGTTCCGGCTGTAATGACAACGGCATCAAGAGCATTTACATTTTCTCTTAGTTTTACAATTTGATCTTTGTAGTTGGCAACATCAATTTCTTTTTTGAAAGTTTCGAAAAGTAAAAAGCTTACTACTAAAAACTGATTTCCAGTTGAAGAAGTTTCAAAAGAGAAATCTCCAGTTTCAGAACTCGTTGCTCCATCGTAAGTTCCATCTATATAAACGTTGGCTCCGGCAACTGGTTTTCCTTTTTGATCCAAAACTTTTCCTGAGATAACATTTTGCGCAAAAGTAAAAGTGCTTAGTAATAATAAAATAAAAGTAATTCTGGTTTTCATACCTGTTGATTTTATTGGTTATTGGTCATGTATGTTATCGCCTTTTATTTAATGGTGTTTGCAAGCAAACTTTTTTTAGTGGCGATTTCATGATATTGGTTTTTGATGAGGCAAATATATTTTAACATTTCTTGTTAAAAAATATATAATAACCCAATTGTAGAATTTTAAGGATGAGTTGTAAAATACTAATTTGTATCTTAGCTAGAAATTGAAAAACATCGTTAATCATGTCAGAAAGTAAAAGAGTTTCGAATTTGTATCAATCCATTTATAATGGAAATCCGTGGCTTGAAGTTACCTTAGCAGATACTCTAAAAGATGTAACTGCAGCTCAGGCTTATAAAAAAATCAACCCTAATTTAAACACGATTTGGGAAATTGTCAATCACCTCATACAATGGAGAAGAAACATATTAAAACGTGTTCAGGGAGAAATAATCACAACTCCAGATCATAATTATTTTGTGCCCATTTTAGATTCATCTGAACCAGCCTGGGAACAATCACTGCAAAGTCTGGCAAAATCTCAGGAATTATGGAATGATTGTTTGAGTAATTTTAATGATGCTGATTTTGAGAAAATAGATCAAAATAATAATCATAATTTTTATGAAGATATTCACGGAATTATTCAGCATGACGTTTATCATTTAGGCCAGATTGTTATTTTGAAAAAACTTCTTTAAAATATTAATTATGAAAAAACCCTTCTTATTACTCGTTTTATTACTGATGAATGCAATTGGTTTTTCTCAGGAAACCGAAGTTAAATTCGATGAAAATCTGGCAAAATCTCTGAATGCCGATGAATACGGAATGAAGAAATATGTCTTCTGCCTTTTAAAATCGGGAACTAATACAACGGCTTCAAAAGAAGAAACCAAAAAGTTGTTTGAAGGACATATGGCAAACATCGGCAAACTGGTAAAAGAAGGAAAACTCGCTGTTGCCGGACCTTTTATGAAAAATGATAGAAATTATCGAGGAATCTATATTTTTAATGTAGAAACTGTCGACGAAGCAAAAGCACTCGTAGCAACAGATCCGGCGATAAAAGCCAATTTACTCGAAGCCGAATTAACGCCTTGGTATTGCACCGCAGCTTTGCAGGAAACTGTAAAAATTCATGAGAAAATTGCTAAGACGAAAATGTAATACATTATATGAAAACTGAAAAAGAAAAAATGATTTCGGGTGAATATTATAACGCTTTTGACCCGGAATTAGTAAAAGGCCGCCGAACTGCAAAAAATCTTTTACACAGTTTGAATGTAAAAGAATATAGAGTTACCAAAAAAGCAAAAGAAATTTTAAAAGAGCTGATTCCGAATACGGGAGCTGGTTTTTACATCGAACCGCCTTTTCATTGTGATTACGGCTATAATATTTTTTGTGGAGAAAACGTTTATTTTAATGTGAACTGCGTTGTTCTGGATTGTGCGCCTGTAAATATTGGTTCAAATGTTTTTATTGCACCAAATGTTCAAATATATACAGCTTCGCATCCACTTGACGCTGAATTGAGAAAATCACTGGAAAATGCCTATCCCGTTACAATTGGAGACGATTGCTGGATTGGCGGAAATTCTGTTATTTGTCCGGGCGTGACAATTGGAAAAGGCTGTGTTATCGGCGCCGGATCTGTTGTTACAAAAGATATTCCAGACAATTCATTAGCTGTTGGAAATCCGGCAAAAGTAATCCGAAAATTAAATCAAGAACCTGAATCCAAATCATAATGCTTACCCTAAATAAAGTTCATCATATTGCCATTTTATGCTCTGATTATCAAAAATCAAAAACTTTTTATACCGAAATTTTAGGTTTAACAGTTATCAGAGAAATTTACAGAGAAGAACGTCAGTCGTACAAATTAGATTTGGCTTTAAATGGAATTTATGTAATTGAATTATTTTCATTCCCAGATCCGCCAAAAAGACCTTCAAGACCAGAAGCCGTTGGATTGCGTCATTTGGCATTCGAAGTAATTAATCTAAATGAAACTGTTGCTTTTTTGACTTCAAAAAACATAGAATCTGAGCCAATACGAATTGATGAAACGACAGAAAAACGTTTTACTTTTATCGCAGATCCTGATTTACTGCCGATAGAGTTTTATGAGAGATAAGCTTTTTTGCCACTAAGGCACTAAGGCACAAAGTTTTCTTTTAAAAATAAGTATAAATGCTGTTTTTACCTTCGTGTATAAAGGAATATTTCAATTTCGTCCAGCTTTAGCTGGATGATTAAAAAACCAAGCTTGAGAGGCTTTAGCCAAACATACATTTTCGGCTAAAGCCTTTTTCTATTCCAATTTTATTCCCCCAGCTAAAGCTGGAGGCAATTTATTTTCTTTAATAATTTTTAAAAAAACTTCGCGCCTTAGTGCCTTCGTGGCATCCATTATACCGCCATATCCTCAAAAACACACTGCAAGAATTTTCCTGTTTTTATCAGTTTTAACACATTAAAATGAATATTTACTATAAAAAACCGAATTTGATTCTTAATTTTGTAATCCGCATAAAAAAAGTGCGAATCAAATTTACTTCTGATGAATAAAACGGCGCAAATCAAAAAAAATCATCAATTTATTAAATTCCGAAAATTAGTTATTGTTTCTATTTTAATTGGCTTTCTTTCTGCCTTTCTCGGAATTTCACTTAAAAAAATAACCGAATATTACGAAGAAATCTTCTTTCATCAAGTTTCGGTAAACCCATTATTTTATATCATTTTTCCAGTTTTCGGATTATCTGTAATTTATTTTTTGAGACAATATCTTTTCAAGAAAAAAGAAAATAAAGGAATCAAAGAAGTTTTTGAAAGCACACAAACCACAAAAAATCTTCCCTCTTATAAAATTCCATCACACTTTATTAACGGATTACTTACTGTAGTTTTTGGAGGTTCAACCGGAATCGAAGTTTCTACCGTAGTTGCAACAGCTACAATTGGTTCAGTTGCTCACGAAAAAGAAAATGTTTTCCGTCAGTACAAAACAGAATTAATCTGCGCCGGAGTTGCAGCCGGAGTAACCGCACTTTTCAGCAGTCCAATTGCGGGAATTTTATTTGCTCTTGAAGTTATTTCCAGAAAAGTTACTCGAGCATTTATCATTTCAAATGTAATTGCGGTTTCAGTTGCCTTTGGTTTGCTTTCTATTTTAAAAGAAGAACCTTTGTTTGCAGTTTCTATTGAAACCTGGCATTTAAAAGCGATTCCGTATTTTATTCTTTTAGGAATTTTAGCCGGAATGAACTCGGTTTATTTAACCAAATGTGTATTGTTTTTTAAATCTCAATTTGGAAAAATCGGAACTCATTATTATAAAATCATTATCGGTTCTGCGGTTTTAAGTGTTTCCTTATTTATTTTTCCTCAATTATATGGCGAAGGTTATCATGCTATAAAAAGTATTTTTGGGAATACTGCACAAATTCCATTAACGATAACTTTAGCTTTAACATTCATCGGAATTTTAATTCTAAAACCAATCGTAACTTCTATAACATTAGCTTCTGGCGGCGACGGCGGCGTTTTTGCTCCGAGTCTGTTTATTGGGGCCTTCTTAGGATTATTATTGGCTTCAGTTTTAAACAGTTTTTTCCATGTAAATGTAATTCCGGTTAACTTTATGATTATCGGAATGGCGGCTGTTTTGAGCGCCAGTATTCATGCTCCTTTTACAGCCATCTTTTTAGTATGCGGATTAACAAACGATTATACTTTGTTTTTACCAATT
The DNA here is from genome assembly GCF_002482975.1 of Flavobacterium sp. UBA7680. Lineage (GTDB taxonomy): Bacteria > Bacteroidota > Bacteroidia > Flavobacteriales > Flavobacteriaceae > Flavobacterium. The sequence goes on from NZ_DLHA01000028.1 coordinate 329,527, forward strand.
CTTGTTGTTTGTTTGATTTCAAAATACACAGCAAAAACGCTTTATCCTTATACTGTATATAGTTATGCCCCAAGCTTAACGAAATAAATATTTTTTTTAGGCCACAGATTTCACAGATTGATAATCCTTTTTAATCTGTGAAATCTGTGGCAAAAAATACCACAAATTATATTATTATGCCCACTCCTAAAATTAAAAGAAGCTATCGCAAAACACGTTACATTCTTTACAAAGAAACTTTAATTGATTACAAGGAACATTTTTGGTCGTTTTTAGGATCATTTGTTGGAATTGGAATTCTGGCTTACGTACAATCAATCCACTTTTCGGGAAGCGATGCTGTTTATTTAATTGGTTCTTTTGGAGCTTCGAGCGTTTTGGTTTACGGAATTATTCAAAGTCCGTTTTCTCAGCCTCGAAATTTGGTTGGCGGACATGTAATCTCTGCTCTAGTTGGCGTAACCGTTCACAAACTGGTTCCGGATATTATGTATATCGCTGCTCCATTGGCAGTTTCAATTGCGATAATTTTAATGCAGATTACTAAAACACTTCATCCGCCGGGAGGCGCAACGGCTTTAATTGCTGTTATTGGAACAGAAAAAGTAAAAGCTTTGGGATATATGTATGTGCTTTCTCCTGTTTTAAGCGGCGTACTTATTTTACTTTTAACGGCTTTGATTTTTAATAATATGACTTCAAGCAGAAGTTATCCTAGCCATAGTACTTACCACAAACATTATCATAAAATTAGAAAGAGATTGACCGGGAGATAAGATTTTTTCTAAGTCTCGTTTGTCATTTCGAGGAACGAGAAATCGCACTAGAAATTCCGCAAAGAAATGTCGTCAAACTTTATCGATTAACTTGTGCGATTTCTCGTTCCTCGAAATGACAAACTGCTGAATGTTTGCTAACAAAAATCGGGCTTCGACTTCGCTCAGCCTGACAATCGATTTTCGCTTCCTCTTTACAAGAGAAAAATCTTTTCAACAAATCGTAATTCACAATTCGTATTTCATTTTTTATATTTTACCTTTGACCTCTCAATAAAAACAAAGATTATGGTTTATAAATTTAGAGTAATTCTAGACGCCGAAGAAGATATTTTTAGAGACATTGCTATTCTTGAAGAGGATACACTTGAGGATTTACACAATGCAATCTTCAACGCTTTTGGTTTTGACGGATCAGAAGTTGCTTCATTTTATACTTGTGATGAGACTTGGAATCAGGAAGATGAAATTCCTCTTTTTGATACTGGCGATGTTCCGGGTGAACAAAGAACCATGAGCGATTATCCGTTATCTAGTATTTTAGATCAACAAAATACTAAGATTATCTACGTTTATGATTTCATCAGCATGTGGACTTTCTTAGTTGAATTGGCCGCTATCGAAGATGAAGCTGTTGGCGCAATTTATCCTGAAACTTTATTCTCTCACGGTGAAATGCCAGACGAAGCGCTTGAAAAAAACTTCGAAGCAGATGATATGCACAACGACATCTACGGAGAATTTGAAGATGATTTAGACGAAGATGATCTTGATATGTTCGAAGGCGACGACAGCTTTGAAGATTATGGATTTGAGGAAAATTGGAATTGATTTTTTTGAGGTTCTAAGGGTCTGAGATGCTAAGGTTCTAAGTTTTTTATTTTGAAAGTTTTTTTCTTATTTTTTAATTCTTCGAATTAAAAATATTAAACATGAGTAATTTTAGAAGCTTGCTTATCTGGCAGAAATCGATGGCTTTGACAACCAAAATTTATTTTTCAACAAACAATTTTCCAAAAGAAGAAATCTTTGGATTAACTTCACAAATTAGACGTAGTTCTGTTTCTATCCCTAGTAATATTGCAGAAGGATTTGGAAGAGAAAGCGATAAAGATCTTTTACGTTTTTTAAATATTTCAGTTGGGTCTTTATTCGAAATGCAGACTCAATTAGAAATCGCAAAAAATATATCGTACTTAAAAGAAGACGATTTTAATAACCTATACGAGGACAGCCGCGAAGTAGAAAGAATGTTAGTTTCATTCATTAAAAAAATAAAGAACAGAAACTAAACCTTAGTATCTTAGCATCTTAGAACCTCAGCACCTAAAAAAATATGATCAATTTATTCAACACCCACATCGAGACGCTTGCGATACACCGCGTAGGGAACAAAAGCCGTAACGAAGCTATTTTTTTATCAGAGCAGCCATTTAATCTAAATGATGAAATTGTGCCTTTGATAAAAGAGTACTTCTTTAAACCTTTTAGAGAGAAAGAAGAAAACTATTATCAGTTTGCGCACGAAGTGGACTTGGATTACAACGACATGTTTAAATATGCAACGGAGATTTTTACTAATCCTTCTAATTTACAGGAGATTTCTAAAAAAATCACGACGCATTTATTTGAGCAGTCCAATCATCCGCATATTAAAAACGGAGAGGTTTATGTAACGTACTTAACAAACTTAAGTATTGATAATAATGTAGTTGACGCAATCGGAATTTTTAAAAGTGAGCTTCAAGCCGACTTTTTACAATTTGAAGAAAAAAACAGCAATCTTGAAATGATTTTGCAACAGGGAATCAACCTGAGCAAATTAGACAAAGGATGTTTGATTTTTAACTATAAAAAAGAAGAAGGATACAAAATTCTAACTGTAGACAGCAACCGTTACGACGCGCGTTATTGGTTAGAGCACTTTTTATCTGTAGATGCTTTTGAAGATGAAAACTTCATCACTAAGAAATATCTAAAATTCTGCCAGAACTTCGCAAAAGATGTAGTTTTACCAGCAGAAGACAAGAAAGAAGAAGTAATGTTTATGAACCGATCTGTGAATTATTTCGCTAAAAATGATCAGTTTGAAGAGCAAAATTTCCTAAATGAAGTATTAGACAATCCAGACTTAATTCCTGAATTCAAAAACTATAAAGTTGATAAAGGAGAAAAATACAGCATCGAAGATGTAACCTCATTCCCAATTGCTAACGCAGCAGTTTCTGACGCCAGAAAATCGATTAAAAACGTAATTAACCTGGATACTCATATTCAGATTAAAATGGATTTTATCAACCCTGAAAGTGCAGAAAAATTTGTTGAAAAAGGCTGGGATGAAGAAAAACAAATGTATTACTACTTAGTTTATTTCAACAAAGAAGAAAAAAGCTAAGAAGTTTTCATTTTCTATTACTTACTTAAAACAAAAAATGGCAGTTACAAAATGTAATTGCCATTTTTTTATTGTCCTTATTTTCGATATTATAAAATAGAAAAAACTGCTTTTACAATATCATCGTAAACTTGTTTATCTCTTTCTCCGGCACGGGCCAAAACCCGAATTCCGGAATAATTATTAAAGATGAATCGGGCTAAAATTTTCGCATCTAATTGTTTGGAAATATGTCCTGACTCCTGCCCTTTTCTTACGGCATTTGTAAAAACTTCTTCCATTGTCTGGCTGTTGTTTTTTACAATCTTAGCAATCTCTTCATCGTGCATTGCCAATTCTACAGAAGAATTTACCATAAAACAGCCTTTTGTAATTCTATCTTCGAGACTTTCTATAACCGCTTGTTTAAAAATAGCATGCAGAGTTTCTTTGACATTTTCAGATTTATCCAAAAGCTCTTTTACAGCATCTTGATTCTGTTGTTGATAGCGTTGCAATGACTTTGAAAACAATTTTTGTTTGTCGCCAAAAGTATCATACAAACTAGAGCGACTTAAACCTAAATGTGTTACCAAATCCTGGGCAGATGTTCCGTTGTAACCTTTGTGCCAAAAAATTTCAATTGCTTTATCTAAAGCCTGATCTTCATTAAATTCCTTCGTTCTAGCCATGACATCAAAATTAAATTTCTTTACAAATATAAGAATTAAACGGAACAATCGTTCCTGAATAAGTCAAAAAAATTATAATACTGTGTTTACAGTAAGTCCGCCATCAACCACAATTTCAGTTCCTGTAATGAATGAAGAATCATCAGAAGCAAGGAAACTAATTGTTTTTGCAACCTCAGAAGCTTGTCCAAAACGTTTCAATAAAATTTTGTTTCCTAAAGCAGCTCCTAAACCTTCAACTTCTTCTTTTTCTAAACCAACTTTACCATACAAAGGTGTTTCTATTGGACCAGGAGAAACTGCATTTACTCTGATTTTTCTTGGCGCTAATTCTGCAGCAAATATTCTGTTTAATGATAAAACCGCTGCTTTACTTGCTCCATATACGCTTGAACCCGGCATTCCTAATTGAGCATTTACTGAAGTATTAAAAATAATAGATCCGCCATCGTTTAAAATTGGCAATACTTTTTGAACTGTAAAATAAACCCCTTTTACATTCACATTCATAATACTGTCATAATGATCTTCTGAAGCTGAATCTACTGGAGCAAAAGCTGCGATTCCTGCATTTAAGAATAGAATATCTACTTTTCCAAATTGTGCTTTTACTTGTTCTACTAAACTATCAATAGATTTTAAATCAGATTGATCTGCAACGATTCCGGTAACGTTCAATTCTGTTTCGGCTTTTGCCAAAGCTTCTTTGTTTCTTCCTGTTACAATTACTTTTGCACCTTTTGATACTAAATCAGCTGCTGCTGCGTATCCAATTCCACTATTTCCACCTGTTACAATAGCTACTTTGTTTTCTAAATTTTTCATTTTATTTGTTATTTAAGTTATTGATTATTCAATTATTATGGTACAAAGATATAATAACGGAACGATCGTTCCGTTATTTATAACGTTAATTTTTTGTTAAAATAATTATTCACTTCAAGAAGTGCCATTTTATAAGGGTTTATATCTATGTAACTATAAACGAAACAAATCGTAAAATGTCGCCAATTCTTAATTTATGCTTAATTTTGTATTTCTAAAAACAAAAAAACAGATGGATCGTCTTTTACCAACCGAAAGTCCTTTCGAAACGATAATCTCATTTCATAAACTAATTGAATCTTTTGAGCAGATTGCTTTATCTAATGTCGATTACCGATCTAACTACGCCAAAGCGATTTTAAAAGAAATTGAAGCGTATCCGGAATTCAGAACAGGAATTCGCGATTACAGTACTATTAAGGATAATGAAGCTTTAATTAAAAACATTGCTGCTGACTTATTCCCTACGGCTTTAACAAACAATGAAATAAAAGCCATAACAATACCTTTTCAAAATATATCATTTAATTATACAGAGCGTTTCAAGAAAATTTTACGTAATGCCGGTGATGAATTTTACATGGAAATTCGTGATTTTGATGATCACCAATTCTATATCAATAACTGTTGTTTGATTTTAAGCGCTTATTATCATCAAAATATTGATTTTAATAAACCTTTTTTCTACGATATTCCGGATGAAGAAGGTGTAGAAAAACATTATCGTATTCTGTACAATGCCGATTTCATGGAAATCACTCCTACAGAAAATGCACCGCAGCTTACACAGGACGATATTGATATTTTGATTGATAATTATAATGATATTGATTTATGGAAATCTAAATTTCCTCCAAGAAGCTGGATTTTAAAAGGTTTCGGAATTGTTTCTTTATTTGATGCGACTACAGAAAGTGCAATCTCCAATTTAAAAAGTAATCTTTTAAAACCAGAAACCTCAAGAGTTGCTTCTACAGATATTATAGAAAACATCTTTAGATCTATTTTTAAAATTCCGAGTTTAAAAGTTGGTTTTATTATCTATAATCCTGAAGAAGAAAAATTTATAAGACCTATAAAGTTTGACAACCAAATGCAGAGTTTTTTACTTTCATCTGCTCAGGAAGTAGATTGTAAAAATGCTTTTTTTGGGTGTTCGTTTGAAAATCTTTTAGATAAAAAGGAACCGTTTGTGATTTCAAATGTTCAAAAATTTATCGAAGAATCTTCAAACCCAAAACTTGGTGAGCATTTATTAAGTCAGGGAATTCAAAGCTGTGTTTTTGCGCCAGTTATAAAAGATGACCATTTATTGGGCGTTGTCGAACTAGTTTCTGAAAATATTCGCGAATTAAACAGCGTAAATGCAACAAAACTAGAATTGGTTTTACCGTATTTAACAGATACAATTGATCGTTACAATACGGATATGCAGCATCAGGTTGAAGCTATTATTCAGCGTGAGTATACAACGATTCACCCGAGCGTTTATTGGAAATTCAGAAAAGAATCTCAAAATTATTTTCAAAATATAAATCATACGAAAGATTATATTTTTAAGGAAATTGTATTTAAAAATGTATTTCCGTTATACGGACAAATTGATATTAAAGGTTCCTCTGAACACCGAAATGAAACGGTTAAAATCGACTTGAAAAATCAGCTTACGGCTCTTTTGGAAATTTTCGATAATCAGAAACCGAATTCAAATCTGGTGCTTTTAGAGCAAAGAAAATTCGAATTGGAATCACTTCGAACTGAATTGGATTTTCCGCTAAAAGCAGATATGGAACAGCATATTCAGCGTTATATTGAAGAAGAAATTCATCCGATACTGAAAAATACCAAAGACAATGCTAAAAACAAACAGTTAGAAGAATTGTACTTTGAAAGTCTGGACGAAAAAACCGGAATGTTTTATCAGGAAAGAAAAAAGTTTGACAATGCGATGTCAATTATCAACAAAAGACTGGCTTCTGTATTAGACAAAAAACAGGTTGAAGCACAGCAAATTTATCCGCATTATTACGAACGTTTTAAAACGGATGGTGTTGAGCATAACTTATATATTGGAGCGTCGATTTCGCCAACAAAACCGTTTGACATTATGTATCTGCACAATTTACGTTTGTGGCAGTTACAGACTTTATGCGAAATGGAATTAGAGCATCATCAGCTTAAGGAATCGCTTCCGTATGAATTAGATGTTACTTCGCTAATTTTGGTTTTCAGTTCTCCGCTTTCTATTCGTTTTAGAATGGATGAAAAACGTTTTGACGTTGACGGAACTTATAATGCAAGATATGAGGTCGTTAAAAAACGTATCGACAAATCGAACATTAAAGGAACAAACGAAAGAATTACTGAAAAAGAGAAAATTACAATTGTATATTCTCAAAACAGTGAAGAAGCTGAATATTTAAAATACATTAAATATTTGCAGCACAAGAAAGTTTTAGAACCGTCAATAGAACAATTTGAAGTTGAAGATCTTCAGGGAGTTTCTGGTTTAAAAGCGATTCGTGTAAAAGTGATTAATAACGTAAATAATTCAAAAATAAAGAAAATTACTTATCAAGATTTATTAGATGAGCTCAACTAACAGTTGAGCTTTTTTTTGTCAAATTTTATAGAAATAGAACGCGGATGATACGGATTCGCTTCGCGAAGACGCAGATTACACGGATAAATATTTAACGCGGATAAATACAGAAAAAATCTGTTTTTATCCGCGTTTTCGCGAAGCGAATCCGTTTCATCCGCGTCTAATTTTTTTATGCATTTTAAAATTTAAATCGATTTAAAAGCAATTACAAACGCAATTACAGTAACAATAATTCCAAACATAAATAGATTGTACGCAATACGAAGTAAATTATACTTTCTCTGCAAAACCAATCCCAGATAATATAAATCTTTGATCATGTTCGAATAAAGATAATCTCGGTCTTTCATCATTTCGTTCATTGCCCAGTCGTATTCTTCTAAAGGCATTTTGTAGAAATTTCCAAAAAACAATAAATTAATCTTTTTATTCTCGATATCTTCTCTTGTAAAAACACCCGAAGTTACTTTTGGTCGTGTAGAAAGAATCGCAAAAATAATAGTGATTACGCTCGACATCAGCATAATAAATGTCGGAATAACTAAATGCGCATTTTTGGGACTGTCTAATTTTGGAATAATAGATGAAAGTGCAATCGAAATAATAATCGCATTTACAGATAATAAAATATTCGCTTTACTATCGGCAATTCCACTTAAACGCGTGTGATTTCCAAGCGTAACGCGAAATAAGGTATCAACGCCGCGATCTGGTTTTTCGACTTTTTCGCTTTTTTTATTTTCTTTTTCAAGCTCTTCTGCGGCTTTTAATTCCTGTTTATTTATTTTCTTTTGAATTAAAATCAGGTTTTTTTCCTTTAAAGGCTGCCATTTTTTTAAGGCATAATCGGTATAGAACCTATGTTTATTCAGTAAAAAGTCAAGGTTTTCTTTTGTCCATTCGGCGTTTGAAAAACTTACAATTCCTGTATTTTTTAACTCTAAACGCAATAACTCGATAGTTGTAACATATTCAGTTCCCATTAAATGGGCATAATCAGCATCTTTAATTATTTTTTCTAAATGTGTTTTTGGATGATAGTCTTTGGCTGTAGCCAAAATCAAACTAGAAACCAATTCGATAAACTTGTCTGATTTTTCTTTTTCTTTTAAAAAATCAACTGCAATCTTTACGCTCTTCGCTTCATGATCTTCGTAACCTTGAATATATCCTGTATCATGAAACCAGGCTGCAACTAAAAGTGCCTCTTTGTCATCACTTTCTACATCTTCCTTTTTGCAAAGCTCTTTTACCGCTGTAACTACTGTGAAAGTATGGTTAAAATTATGGTAAGAATATAAATTAGAAAGTTTATCTTTGAGTAAATTACCGACGAAATCCTCGGATTGTTCTATTAGATTCATAAAAGAATATTTTTATACCACTAAATTATGAAATTGTTTTTGGATATTCATTTTATTGCTAAGGTTAAAAAATTTTCATTAGCAATTATAACTTTAACATTTATTTATTCTTGTGCCACACATAAGGCGCAATACGGAAAAAATGTTAGCGCTAACGAAACAGAAAACGCAACAGATACAATAAAAATTGCCCACACCTTTTATCTTGTTGGAGATGCCGGAAATGCTGATCAAGAGCAGGCACAGCAAACACTTGAACTTTTACATCAAAAGCTTAAAAAAGCGAGTAAAAAATCGACTTTACTTTTTTTAGGAGACAACATTTATCCTAAAGGTTTTCCTACTGACAATGGTGATGATAAAGCTTTGGCAGAAACGAAACTAACAAACCAGTTAAAATTAGCGAAAGGCTTTAAAGGAAAAACAATTTTTATTCCCGGAAACCACGATTGGTACAGCGGTATAAAGGGTTTAGAATTACAGGCAGATTTTGTAACAAAAAGTTTAAACGATAAAAAAGCTTTTCTCCCAAGAAAATCGTGCCCAATTGAAGATGTAAAAATTGATAGCATTACAACGTTAGTAACTATTGACAGCGAATGGTTTCTGGAAGATTGGGACAATCACCCTACCATAAATGATAATTGCGACATAAAAACGAGAGAAGATTTTTTTAAAGAACTGGAAAGCATCTTAAACAAAAATCAGGAAAAAACAGTTGTTTTAGCGATTCATCATCCTTTATTAACTAATGGAAGTCACGGCGGTCAATATTCATGGGAAAAACAATTATTTCCATTAGAGAAAAAAATCCCGCTTCCGGTAATTGGATCTTTCATTAATTTATTGAGAAAAACATCTGGAGTAAGTCCGCAGGATCTTCAAAATAAACAATATACCATTTATGCAAAACGAATAAAGACGCTTTTGCAAAAGCAGCGAAATGTAATTGTAGTTTCCGGACACGATCATAACTTACAGTATATCAGCAAAGAAAATATTCAGCAGATTATCAGCGGCGCCGGATCAAAATCGGAAGCCGCAAGAGCTATAAATCCATTTGATTTTTCGTATGGCGGAAACGGTTATGCAGCTTTAACTTTATACAAAAGCGGCGACGCAAAAGTTTCTTTTTACGGAAATGAAAACAATAAAGAAAAACTGCTTTTTGAACGTGAAATTATAAAAGCAAAAGAAATCAACTGGGCATCGGATATTTCGAATAATTTCCCTTCAAGAATTACAACTTCTATCTATTCAACAAAAATGACAGATAAAAGTATGTTTCACAGATTTCTTTTCGGACAGCATTACAGAAAGTATTACAGCATGCCTATAGATGTTCCAGTCGCAACTTTAGATACTTTAAAAGGCGGTTTAAAACCTATTCGTGAAGGCGGCGGGCATCAATCTGTTTCATTAAGAATGTCAGATCCAAAAGAACGTGAATACGTAATGCGCGGCATGAAAAAAAGTGCTTCGGTATTTTTACAATCTGTGGCTTTTAAAGATCAATATGTGGTAAATGATTTTGAAGATACGTATACAGAAAGTTTTTTATTTGATTTTTATACGACTTCGCATCCATATGCTCCATTTGTAACGGGCAGTATGTCAGACAAAATTGGTCTTTTACATACCAATCCTGTTTTATATTATATTCCAAAACAAAAAGGTTTAGGCGAATTTAATGCGGGTTATGGAGATCAATTGTATATGATTGAAGAAAGACCCGCTGATAATCATTTAGACGCTAAAAACTTTGGAAATCCGAGTAATATTATCAGTACAGATGATATGATGATGAATCTTCATAAGGACGAAAAATATTCTGTTGACGAAAAAGAATATATAAAAGCGCGTTTATTTGATATGTTGATTGGAGACTGGGACCGTCACGCTGATCAATGGCGCTGGGCTGAGTTTAAAAAAGACGGTAAAGTTATTTACAAACCAATTCCTAGAGACAGAGATCAGGCGTTTGCAAAATATGATGGTGCGCTGCTTTCAATTTTAATGAACATTCCGGCATTGCGTCACATGCGCACTTTTAAAGATAAAATTGGCAATGTAAAATGGCTGAGCAGGGAACCTTATCCTATGGATTTGGCTTTTCTAAAAACGGCTGAAGAAAAAGACTGGATTGAACAAGCAAAGTTTATTCAGGATAATTTATCTGACAGCGATATTGAAAATGCTTTTAAAGCGATGCCAAAAGAAGTTCAGGACGGAACGGTTGACGATATTATTCGAAAATTGAAAATTCGAAAAAGAGACCTTCAAAAATATGCCGAAAAATATTCTGATGTTTTGAGTAAAACGGTTATGATTGCCGGAACAGATAAAAAAGACCGATTTGTTTTAAATCACAACAAGAAAAAAAGTATTGAAATTCAAGTTTTCAGGGTGAAGAAAGAAGGCGATGAATTGGTTTATACCAAAACGGTAAACGATGCTAAAACCAAAAATTTATGGATTTATGGTTTAGATGATAATGATGTTTTTGAAGTAAAAGGCGATCAAAAATCGAGAATTAAAGTTCGTTTAATTGGTGGTCAAAACAATGATACGTACAATATTGAAAACGGAAGAAAGGTTATTGTTTACGATTTTAAATCAAAAGAGAATACGTATAACTTAGATTCTAAAACTCAAACACAGTTAACTGACGATTACGATGTTAACCAATATAATTTTCAAAAACCAAAATACAATGTTGTTTCTGGTTTGCCAAATATTGGTTTTAATCCGGATGATGGTGTGAAATTGGGCGTAAATGTAAATTATACGGTAAATAATTTTAAGCAGAATCCGTACACGCAAAGACATGTTTTAAATGCTTTTTACTATTTCGCTACCGGAGGTTTAGAATTTAATTATGTCGCGCATTTCCCTGGGTTATTAGGAAAATGGGTTATTGATGTTGAATCACTTTATACCACACCAAATTTTGCGATGAATTATTTTGGTTACGGAAATGAATCTCAATATAATGATGATTTAGGAATGGATTATAACCGTGTCCGAATCAGAAAATTTAATGCTTCGACTGCCATTCGCCACGTTGGACGATATGGAAGTGAGTTTAGTGTTCAGCCAATTTTCCAAAGAATGACGGTTGAAGAAACCGAAGATAGATTTATCAACATTCCGAATATTGTAAATCCTGATATATTTAACAGTCAGAATTACGGAAGTTTAAAAGTAAAATATCTTTTCAAAAATTCTGATTTTGCTGCAAAACCAACTTTAGGAATGTATTTTATGATTGCGGGAACCTGGACAACGAACTTAGATGATACTAAGAAAAATTTTCCAACGCTTGAAAGTGTTTTAGGTTTTACACATAAATTGGATCATAACGGAAAACTGGTTCTAGCAACTTATGTAAAAGGGAAAGCTATTTTAAATAATAATTACGAATTTTATCAAGGTGCGACTTTAGGCGGTGATACGGATTTGCGCGGTTTTAGAAATGAACGCTTTTTAGGAAGTTCTTATTTCTCTCAAAGCTCTGATTTGCGTTTGAGTCTGGGTAAAATCCGTAAAACGATTGCTCCTTTTACCTACGGAATTTTAGGTGGTTTTGATTACGGAAGGGTTTGGCTTGATGGTGAAGATTCTAAAAAATGGCATCAGGATTACGGTGGTGGACTTTGGCTAAATGCAATTAATGTTTTAACGGCCAGAATCTCTTATTTCAAATCTCCTGATGAAGTTGGGAGAGTTATTTTTGGAGCAGCTTACAGTTTCTAGGTTCAGAGGGACAAAGGTTCAAAGGTTCAAAGGTTTTTGCCACGAATTACACCAATTTTCACTAATTTCTATTTAAATATAATTCGTGGAAATTAGTGTAATTCGTGGCAAACTTTTTATTTCAACTTAAATTCGTATACATTCCCTCCTATTTTGTTTGTTTTTTCGTCGGCTACGAGTAAGGTGTTGTTGTCTTTAAAAACTATGGCTTCTTTTTGAGAAAAGTGATTTAGGCTTATTTCGGTTTGGGTTCCTTTGTGGAATAAATCTCCTTTGAAACCTTTAAATAAAACTATTTTATCGTGACTTAATAAAACTACTTTTTTTCCATCAGGACTTATCGTTGCGCTTGTTAAAACGCAGTGATTGTAATTACTGCAGGTTTTAAACTCTCCTATTTTAAGGGCTTTTTGAGTTCCTTTTGCATTTTTGATTTTGTAGATAAAAGCAGTTCCGTCAAAACCTTTACTTCGGTTTTTGGTAAAAAGATAAAAATAACCGTTGAGTTCAAAGAAACCTTCAACATCGTAGAATAATTCTTTTTTCTTCGGAGGAAATTCGGTTTGTTCCGGATACGAGAATGAGATTTTATATTCGGCGGAAGCCACATCTTTATTCAGTTGATTTTTAGCCACTTTATAAATACACAAATCTCTGCGTTCGTTATCGTTATTTCCGAAATCACCAATGTAAATATTTCCGGTTTTATCTTTGGTAATATCTTCCCAGTCCACATTTGTGGCATTTGAGATTGTAATTGTCTTTTCTAATTTTCCTTTAGAATTGATCGCATAAATTGCATTTTTATTTCCGCTGTCTTCCAAAGTGTAAATCAAATTTGTTTCTGGGAAATAAGCAATTCCCGAAACTTCTTTTAATTTCTTCGGAAGCGAATAAAGCGTTTTCAAATCATCACCAGATTGTTGCTGACAAGCTAATAAAACAATAGAAACAGCTACTAAAAAAGACTTTTTCATAAGATTGATTTTTTTTAAAACCATATAAGTTATATAAGAAAATTTAAGTTTTGCTTTGTGGATATAACTTGTATTGATTTTTTAAATCATATAAGGAATTCACGTTTTGCTTTAATGAACTTATATAACTTATATGGTTTAACCTTTTAAACTAAGTTTGTGTTTTTAAAATTACGGATAATGAATTCAAAAGCGGCCTGCATGATGTGTCCCATTGATCTTGCGTTTTTAAACTTCATATCGTTTGTGTATCGGTACAATTCCATTTTTAATTGGTTTAAATGTTCCTCTGTCGAAATGGTATCGTGACACATTATATTCAATAATTTCTTAATTCTGTTTTCGGCAGAATGGATTCGTTTTGCGAGAATTGCTCTTTCTTCATCTTTATATTGAATGATCGAACGTTCTTCCAGTTTCTCTTTAATCAGCTGAATCATCGGAGAGTTTTCTTTAAAAAACTGCGGACGATATACTTTGAAATTTCCTTCGTAACATTGCTGATCGAAATCGATTGGACGAATTTTATAAACTACCTGATCAAAATCATGAATTGGTACAATTACATAATTATATGCTCTCATATCGCCCAAAAGCCTGATCATACAGCGTTCGTTAAATTTAACGAATTCTTTGGCGATTTGCGCTTTCTCCATTTCGGTACATTTATCGAGCAGCGTATCCATAAAAACATCGCCGGGAATCCCAATAATATGTTCTTCGATTAAAGTGTCATTATAAACTAAAAAGTTGATTTTATCCGGCGATAGAATATCTTCTAATTCTAATCCGTAAATCCTTGAAGCATCGGCTTTTTTAATATAAAAGTGAACGTAATTATCGTTGAGAATATTACGGACTTTAATTCTAAAGGGTTTTGAATTTCCAAAAGTACAATAGTCGATGGCATCAATATTTAGAAACTGAATAATCTCGCTATTTCCATCAGAATGCAAAAGCGAATAGATTTTCTTTAAATTGAGGTCAATTTCATTTCTTTCAAATTCATTGTAATAAACCCGAATCCACAGTGTATCGGTTTCGTTTTTATCATAAACATTAACCGAACCTGAAAATCGCAATAAGTCATCATAAAACACAGATACTTTCGATATACGCTCGTATCTGTCTAAATAACTTAAAAGTGGCTGTGTTAAAGGAAAAGAAGGTTTCTTTAACACCATCAACGGTTCGCTCATTTTGAATATCTTTATTACAAATTTACATCAATAAGATGATAAAAATAAATTTGACGTAACAATATAGAATTTGAATCGTCATACTAAAAACTAAAACCGAAATAAATTTGGAAACCATCCTTACCATTCAGAATCTCAGTAAAAGATACGGGCGCATTCAGGCGCTTAAAAATGTATCTTTTAGCATACAAAAAGGCCACGTATACGGAATACTGGGCCCTAACGGAAGTGGAAAATCGACCACTTTAGGAATTGTTTTAAATGTTGTAAACAAAACATCAGGCGATTATAAATGGTTTGACGGAAATGTACAAACACATGAAGCTTTGAAAAAAGTTGGTGCTATAATCGAGCGTCCGAACTTTTATCCGTACATGACTGCCGAAGAAAACCTAAAATTGGTTTGTAAAATTAAAAGCATCAATTATTCTAAAATTGGAGAAAAGCTTGATCTTGTTGGTTTATCTGAAAGAAAAAACAGCAAATTCAGTACTTTTTCTTTAGGAATGAAACAGCGTTTAGCAATTGCATCGGCACTTTTAAACGATCCTGAAATTTTAATTCTTGATGAACCTACAAATGGTTTAGATCCGCAGGGAATTCACCAAATTCGAGATATTATTAAAGAAATTGCCTCACAGGGAACTACAATTTTACTGGCTTCGCATTTATTAGACGAAGTCGAAAAAGTTTGTTCTCACGTTGTTGTTTTGCGAAAAGGCGAAGTTTTATATTCTGGTTCTGTGGATGGAATGTCTGCAAATGAAGGTTTCTTTGAAATTTCTTCAGATGATAATCTGGCGCTGAAATCTGCTTTACACAGCCATCAGGCCGTTGCAGAAGTTAAGGACGAAGATGGAAAAGTTTTGGTTTACTTAAAAGCCGATTTATCTGCTCAGGAATTGAATCAGTTTTTATTTTCAAAAAATATTATTTTAAGTCATTTGGTCAAACGTAAAAATAGTTTGGAAGCCCAATTTTTAGAATTAACAAAAAATACAAATCCAAAAATCTAACTAAGCCATGAAAAGACTTATCTCTATAGAATTGCAAAAAATCTGGTTGAATAAAGCCAGTCGTATTTTAACTTTAACCTATTTCATTTTACTTTCATTTATAGCTTTAATCGCTTCTATCAAGTTTGATATAGGGCCATTTAAATTTCACTTAGCCGAAATGGGAATTTTTAATTTTCCTTTCATTTGGCATTTTAATACTTTCGTTGCCGCTTTTCTTAAATTTTTCCTAGCAATTGTAATTGTTTCCATGATGGCAAACGAATACAGTTATGGAACATTAAAACAAAACTTAATTGACGGTTTAAGTAAAAAAGAATTCATTTTATCTAAATTTTTAACGGTAGTTGTTTTTGCATTATGCTCTACAATTTTCGTTTTTGTAATGAGCTTACTTCTTGGTTTAAGCTTTTCTTCTTACAATGAATTTGATGTCATTTTCATGGATTTAGACTATTTGTTAGCCTTTTTTATAAAACTGTGCGGGTTCTTTTCTTTCTGTTTATTCCTTGGAATTTTGGTAAAACGTTCTGCTTTTGCTTTAGGTTTTTTATTAGTCTGGAGCATTCTTGAAGGCATAATAAAAGGGATTCTTGTTTTTAGAATTTTCCCAAACAGTAATACCGGTGATTACATTATGCAGTTTTTTCCATTAGAAGCAATGTCGAATCTAATCATCGAACCTTTTTCGAGATTATCAGTAATAAAAAGTATAGGAACTCAAATTGGTGTAGAAAATACCAAAGATTATAGTGTACACTACCTTGCAATTCTGATTGTTGCAATCTGGGTATTTTTATTTGTATATTTTTCTTACAAATTATTAAAAAATCGGGATTTATAGTATATTTGTTATACTATGAATCAGGCAAAAAGTTTTTTAATTATTTTATTTTTATGCTGCTTATCTACAAAGGTAAATGCGCAGTTTATCACTATTGATGATCAAAAAACACCGCAGCAGCTTATTGAAGATATTCTGGTGAATAATTCATGTGCTGCTGCTACAAATTCAACAGGTAACGGAGATAATTTCAGGCCTGGAAAACAGAGTTTTGGTTATTTTAATAGTAACGGAAGTAATTTTCCTTTTGCCGAAGGAATAGTATTGGCAACATCAACTGCTGAAAGTGCCGTTGGGCCTTTTGTTAGTGACTTAACAAGCAGCGACAGTCCTAACTGGCTTGGTGACAGCGATCTTGATCAAATATTAGGCATTCATTCTATAAATTCAACAGTATTAGAATTTGATTTTATTGCTTATACAAGTGCATTGAGCTTTAATTATATTTTTGCTTCCAATGAATATCAGTACGATTATCCTTGTGAGTTTTCAGATGGGTTTGCTTTTTTAATCAAAGAAGTTGGAACCTCAGATCCTTATAAAAATTTAGCTGTATTGCCTAATACAACTACACCTGTTTCGTCTATAAATATCCGCCCGAAAATTGAACCCGGAACAAGACCCGGCGGAATTAATTATCAAGGCTGTGCGGCTGCAAATGAAAATTATTTTCATGGTTTAAATAACAATACCAGTCCTGTAAATTATGCCGGACAAACGACTGTTATGACGGCGCAGACTACTGTAACAACAGGAAAAACATATCATGTAAAATTGGTAGTGGCCGATGATACGTATCGCTATCTGGAATCTGCCATTTTTCTTGAGGCTGGAAGTTTTGCCTCAAAAATTTTACTTGGACAAGATCGTACAACTGCCACAAATAATCCTGCTTGTTTTGGAGAAGAAATCGACCTGAACAGCAATCTTGATCCTGCCACTTATACTTTTAGATGGTTTAGAAAAACTGACCCTACTAATATTCTTAGCACAAACTCAACTTATAAGGTTACAAGTGCTGGAAATTATAGAGTTGAAGCTACTGTAATTGGTACAACTTGTATATTATCTGGAGAAATAAAAATTGATTACGCTCCAGAAATTCTTTCCTCAAATACTTCTTTATTTCAATGTGATGATAATACAGATGGAATTTCAATTTTCAATTTAGATAAAGCCAACAACATTGTTAAAAATAATGCTGTTTATATTATTAACGAAGGGTATTATGAAACATTAGCACAGGCACAAGCTAAAAACAATAAAATTGTAAAGCCTGAAATGTATATCAATAAATATGCAGATCAAATTGTGTATGCCAGATTAGAAAATGAATTTGGTTGTTTTAAAATTGCCGAAGTAACCTTAAAAATTGCACCAACATCAATCCCTGATCCGGGTCCGATAAGTACTTGTGACCGAGACGAAATTCAGGACGGGCTTTATCAATTTGATTTGAATACAGAAGTTACGCCAGTAATAACTGCCGGACTTCCAAGCGGATTAATTGCTACTTATTATTTAAATGCAAATGATGCTTTGGTCGAAATAAATCCTTTGCCAAATATCTTTAAAAATACAACGGCTTTTAATCAACGAATATATGCAAGAGTTGTAAATGGACCAGATTGTTATGATGTTGTACCAGTCAATCTTGTCGTTAATACTTTTGATCCGCCAAATTTTCAGGATGAATCGAAGTTTTTATGTCAAAATGGAGATACAACTTTGTCTGTAGCAGCTGCTTTTAGCAGTTATTCATGGAATACTGCACCAACAAATAATACTAACACCTTGCTAGTTAATAGTCCTGGCGATTACTCCGTAACCGTAACAGATGCAAATGGCTGCGAAAAAACGAAAAATTTCAAGGTTATTTTATCTGAACCTGCTATTATAACCAATGCGGTTGTAAAAGATTTTTCAGGAAATGAAAACTCTGTTTCTATCGAATATACCGGAGTTGGGAATTATGAATTCTCATTAGACGGAACTACTTTTCAAAATGAACCGCTATTTACAAGTGTACCTGCAGGAACTTACACGGCAGTAGCAAGAGATAAAAATGGCTGCGGATTGTCTAATGCTTTTGTGGTTTATGTTTTAGATTATCCTAGATTTTTTACGCCAAACGGTGATACTTTCAATGACTTATGGCTTATTGGCGACTCCAATTTGTTACCAAATTACACTTTAAATATTTTTGACCGCTACGGAAAACTCTTGAAACAAATGAACCAAAACAGTCCGGGATGGAATGGTATTTTTAACGGACAACTGCTCCCTTCTGATGATTATTGGTTTACTTTAATTTTTGTAGACGGCAAAAATGTGAAAGGACATTTTAGTTTGAAAAGATAATTTTTTTCAAATTCCAAATTAGAAAAATCCAAATTCCAATTGCTTAAAAAATTCGAATTTAAAGCATAAAAAAAATCCCAAACTCCTAATGGAATTTGGGATTTTTATATTGAAATTTAAATCTAATTAGATTTTAAATCTTTTTCTATCAGTTTCTGTCAAATAGATTTTTCTCAAACGAATAGATTTTGGAGTTACCTCTACATATTCATCTTTTTGAATATACTCTAATGCTTCCTCAAGAGAGAAAATAATTGGTGGAATAATTCTCGCTTTTTCGTCATTTCCAGAAGAACGAACGTTAGATTGTTTTTTCTCTTTCGTTACGTTTACACACATATCATCACCACGAGAGTTTTCACCAATTACCTGACCTTCGTAAATTTCAGCATTTGGTTCAACAAAAAACTTACCACGATCTTGTAATTTATCGATAGAATAAGGAATAGCTTTTCCTTTTTCCATAGAAATCAATGAACCTTTGTTACGTCCGGCAATTTCTCCTTTGTAAGGCTCATATCCAATAAAACGATGTGCCATAATAGCCTCACCAGCTGTTGCAGTAAGTAATTGGTTACGTAATCCAATAATTCCACGAGATGGAATATTAAATTTCACAATCATACGCTCCCCTTTAGTTTCCATACTTAGCATTTCACCTTTACGCATAGTAACGAACTCAACTGCTCTACCTGAAAGATTTTCTGGTAAATCGATTGTCAATTCCTCAATTGGCTCACATTTTTTACCATCAATTTCTTTGATGATAACTTGTGGCTGACCAATTTGTAACTCATACCCTTCTCTTCTCATTGTTTCAATAAGAACAGATAAGTGAAGTACTCCACGGCCAAAAACCATGAATTTATCTGCAGAATCAGTTTCACCTAACTTCATAGCTAAGTTTTTCTCTAATTCTTTTGTCAATCTTTCTCTAATATGACGAGAAGTTACAAATTTACCCTCTTTACCAAAGAAAGGAGAGTCATTAATTGTAAACAACATACTCATAGTAGGCTCGTCGATATCAATTGTTTTTAGACCTTCCGGATTTTCAAAATCAGCAATAGTATCACCAATTTCAAAACCTTCAACTCCAATGATTGCACAAATATCTCCAGCAATAACTTCTTGTACTTTTTTACGACCAAGTCCTTCAAAAGTATGAAGTTCTTTGATACGAGATTTAGATACAGTACCATCTCTTTTTACTAATGAGATTGGCATACCTTCTTTAAGAACTCCTCTTTCAAGACGACCAATAGCGATACGACCTGTAAATGCTGAGAAATCTAAAGAAGTAATTAACATTTGTGGTGTTCCTTCAGAAACTTTAGGAGCAGGTACATTTTGAACAACCATGTCTAATAACGGCTCAATGTTTTCTGTTTGGTTTTTCCAATCATCAGACATCCAGTTGTTTTTAGCAGATCCATAAACAGTTGGGAAATCCAATTGCCATTCTTCAGCACCTAATTCAAACATTAAGTCAAAAACTTTTTCATGAACTTCTTCAGGAGTACAGTTTTCTTTATCTACTTTATTAATAACTACACAAGGTTTCAAACCTAAGTCAATAGCTTTTTGTAATACAAAACGCGTTTGCGGCATCGGACCTTCAAAGGCATCCACTAGCAAACATACACCATCGGCCATGTTCAATACACGTTCTACTTCACCTCCAAAATCCGCGTGGCCAGGAGTGTCGATAATGTTGATTTTTGTTCCTTTGTACTGAACAGAAACGTTCTTAGAAGTAATAGTAATACCTCTCTCACGCTCTAAATCGTTATTATCAAGAATTAAATCACCTGTATTTTCGTTGTCACGAAATAATTGACAGTGATACATAATTTTATCAACCAAAGTGGTTTTACCGTGATCGACGTGGGCAATAATTGCAATATTTCTAATAGATTCCATTTGTGATTTTTAATGGGTGCAAAAGTACACTTTATTTTGATAAAAAAAACGTTTCTGCGATAGTTTGCGTATATACAAGTAATTAGTTCATTAATCTAGTGTTAATTTGCACCCTAAAATGAACTTTACTTATTGTTTAGTTATAGTTAATTTAACTATATTTGAGTAATGAAAAGTAAAACTCTCCAAATTACTCTCGTTTACGTTATCATATCGCTAATTATGGCAATAGTCTGTCATAATTTACTCATAGACTACTTTTTTGAAGCAAAATACTCTTATTTCTTTTTTGCAAAAGATGTCTTTTTTATAATCTCTACCGCTTTCATTTTCAAATATATACTCTCAATAAATGAGACTAAAAATATTTCTGTTTTTCAGAAATTAAAAAGCACAAACGAGGAAATTAAGGAGTCAAATGAAAAATATGACATTGTTGCAAAGGCGACAAGTGACACTATTTGGGACTGGAAAATTCAGGAAGATACCATAAATTGGAACAAAGGAATTGAGAGCGTTTTTGGCTATAATCCGGAAGAAGTTGGAAAGACTTCAAAGTGGTGGTTTGACAAAATTCATCCCGAAGACAGCATTCGAATGTCGATCAAATTATACTCTTTTATCGAACAAAAAACAGAAAAATGGCAGGATCAATACCGATTTAGATGCGCCGATGGAACGTATAAATATGTTTTAGACCGAGGTTTTTTACTAAAAGATGAAAACGGAAGAGCTATTAGAATGATTGGAGCAATCCAGGATATTACCAAACAGAAAGAAGAAGAACAGCGATTAAAACTTTTAGAAACTGTAATTACACAATCTAAAGATTCAATTTTAATTACCGAAGCCAACTCACAAGACCGCAAAATACCAAAAATTGTTTATGTGAATCCGGCATTTTCGCAAATGTCCGGTTATGAATCAAATGAAATTATCGGAAAATCAACCAATATCTTTAAAGGTCCAAAATCTGATTCAGAAGAATTAAAAAAACTTTTGCTGGCTATAAAAAATGAAGAAGAATGCGTAATTGAAACCATAACGTATACTAAAACTCAAGAAGAATATTGGGTACGTTTTGCAATGATCCCTATTTTTAATAATGAAGGAGCAATCACACACTGGATTTCTATTCAAAGAGATATTACAGACGAAAAGAAACTGGAAACAGAAAAAGAACATCTTATTAGAGAACTTACACAAAACAATAAAGATTTAAAACAGTTCTCCTATATAACATCGCACAACCTTCGTGCACCATTATCTAATTTAATCGGACTTTTAAATCTGATTGAAGATATTCCTATTGAAAATGAAGAACTAGAAGAAATTCTGGCCGGTTTTACAAAATCAACTCATTTATTAAATGAAACTATAAATGATTTAGTAAAAGTAATTATCATAAAAGATAACCCTTCCATGCAAAAAGAAGAGGTTTCCTTAAAAGAAGTTTTTGAAAATGTTTTTAGCCAGCTGTCTTTTCAAATTGAATTACATAAACCTATCATCAAATTAAAATTTGACAGAGTTCCGCTTTTAATTACCAATAAAGCTTACATTGAGAGCATTTTATTGAATCTGCTTACTAATTCTATAAAATACAAATCGGAAAACAGAAAATTAAAAATATCAATTACAGCAGATCAAATAGATCATCACGCCATTTTAACCTTTAAGGATAACGGAATTGGAATTGATCTGGAAAGAAATCGTGACAAAGTTTTTGGACTTTATCAAAGATTTCATAATTATCCTGACAGTAAAGGATTAGGTTTGTATCTTGTAAAATCTCAGGTAGAAACTATGGGAGGAACAATTAGTATTGATAGTGAAGTCAATAAAGGCACCACATTTACTATAACATTTAAAAATTAATACATTATGCTTGAGCAAATTTTATGCATTGACGACGATCCAATTACGTTGATGTTATGCAAAAAAGTAATTTCAAAATCTTCATTTTCGCATGAAATTATTACTGCTCAAAATGGCGAAGAAGCATTACACCATTTTAATACTTTAAAATACACCAACAATAAAAACAAAGTAAACAAAAAACCGGAATTAATTTTTTTGGATTTAAATATGCCTGTAATGGGAGGCTGGGAGTTTTTAGACCATTTCACTTCTGCTGATTATGCCGAATTCAACACCGCAAAAGTCATTGTATTATCTTCTACAATTGATCCCGATGATTTAGCGAAAGCAAAAAAATATCCCATTATAATAGATTTTCTTTCAAAACCTATCACTCAGGCTATGCTTGAATATCTTAAAAAGAAAATAAGCTAAAACGAAATAAAATTTAAAATACAAAAATTCCAAATTCCAATACACATAAGTATAATTGGAATTTGGAATTTTTTTAATTGGAATTTTTCAATATGGTATAAACAAAAAAAGTCCTCTAAAAGAGGACTTTTTGTATATTTAGGAAATTGTAATTAATTACAATTTAGCAACATGCTTAGTCAATTTAGACTTCAAGTTAGAAGCTTTATTATCATGAATGATGTTCTTTTTAGCTAATTTATCAATCATAGAGATTACAGTTGATAATTTTGCAGCTGCATCAGCTTTATCAGTAGCTATTCTTAATGCTTTAATAGCATTACGAGTAGTTTTGTGTTGATATCTGTTAAGAACTCTTCTTTTTTCGTTACTTCTGATTCTTTTTAATGCTGACTTATGATTTGCCATTTTCTTTTAATTTTAGATGTAATAATAATTATAAATACTAGTTAAAAAAGAAAAACCTCCCACAATTGTAAAACAATCACTTTGGTTTTAACTAATAAAACAAAAACCGAGACACCAATTTTTATTTTACAAAACTTATTTACAACTAATTTTGTAGTCTGTAAGGGAATCGAACCCCTGTTACCAGGACGAAAGCCTGGAGTCCTAACCCCTAGACGAACAGACCAGTTTCATTCTAAGTTTTCTTCAATTTAAATAAAATTGAAATTGTAGTCCGTGGGGGAATCGAACCC
>NZ_DLHA01000051.1 GCF_002482975.1 Flavobacterium sp. UBA7680
CCTATTACTATTCAATCTGCAGAATAATGTTAAAAGATATGCTTAATAATATTCAGAAGAAATCGCTCAAAGAGCGATTTCTTCTTGTTTTAGGAATACTGTTTTTTTTAATATATCTTGTGCTGGGTTTAATGATTATGTTTTGGGAAAAACTTCCTTTAGATATGCAACCTAAATACAGATATGCTTTTGGTGGGTTGTTGATTGTATATTCAGCAATACGTTTTCTTAGATTAATTAATTCTAATAAGGACTAAATATGTTAAAATATAGTAAAATTGTGGGAGTGGTTCTTCTTGTTTTTTTGTTTGCCATGTGTAACCAAAAAAGCAAGAATGATACAAAAGAAACAATTTTAAAAGGATCAATTGATATTACAGTTGATGAAACTGTAAAGCCAATTATTGATGATCAAATTGCTGTTTTTGAAGGAACATATTACGAAGCTAAGATTACTGTTAAACCAAAATCTGAAGCTGAGTTAATAAATGATTTAGTAAATCAGAAAGCAAAAGTAGTGGTAACTGCTCGAAATCTTACGAAAGAAGAAGTACAGCGTTTTGAAAAAAACAATATCAATCCAAGGATTACGCCTTTTGCGAAAGATGCAATTGCATTAATTTCAAACAAAAGCAATAATGATACATTAATTGCGTTGAAAACGGTAATTGATTTTATGCAGGGAAAACCCAATACAGGGATTAAAGGTCTTGTTTTTGATAATCCAAACTCTAGTACGGTTCGATATATGAAAGAACTGGCAAAAGTAAAAGATCTTCCAACACAAGGTGTGTTCTCTTTTAAAACAAATGACGAAGTAATTAAATTCGTTTCAGAAAATGATGGAATGATTGGCGTTGTAGGTGTAAATTGGTTAGTACAGCCATCGCCAAATATGGTTGATGTTGTAAAGAAAATAAATGTTCTAAGTGTAAAAGGATTAAACGATAATAAGTATTATAGTCCTACACAAAATGATCTTGCAGAGGTAAAATATCCTTTGGCACGTGATTTGTTTATAATTAATTGTCAGGGTTATTCTGGATTAGGAACGGGGTTTGCTTCGTTCGTTGCAGGAGAAATCGGACAGCGAATAGTTTTGAAATCTGGATTACTTCCGGTAAGAACTCCGGGAAGAAAACTTCAGATTAGAAATGAAATTTTAAAAAATAACGAATAAATTAATGACTATAAAGATGAATAAATTTAAAATTTTTAGTCTTGCTATGATTGCTACAGCTTCTGTTGCAAGTGCGCAAGATATTAAAGAAGCAAAAAAGGCAATCGATGCTGAACAGTTTCAAAAAGCAAAATCATTACTTAAATCAATCATCAAAGCTAAGCCTTCAGATGGAGAAGCTAATTTTGTTTTAGGTAATATTTACTTAAACCAAAGTGTTGTTGATTCTGCTAAAATCTATTACTTAAACGGAATTGAAGCATCAGATAAGAAAAACTTAAACTATATTGGTTTAGGTCAAATCGATCTTGATAATAAAAATGTTGCTAGCGCACAAGCTAACTTTGCTTTAGCTACAAAAGATATTAAACGTAAAGATATAGAGGAATTCGTTTACATTGGTAAAGCTTACATGAACTCTGTAAATCCTGATTATACAAATGCAGTTGCAAGTTTGAAAAAAGCTTTATTAATAGAGCCGCAAAATGCAAATGCACTTTTAACAATTGGAGATGCATATTACGGAGCTAACAATCAAAATGATGCTTACAAAGCTTACCGTGATGCTTTTACAGCAGATCCAACTCTTTTAAGAGCAAAAATGCAATTAGGTGTTTTATTAAAAGGAGCAAAATCTTATGATGAAGCTATTAAATCTTTCAATGAAGTTATTGCTATAAATCCAAATTACGGTCCAGTTTACAGAGAATTAGCTGAAACATATTACAAATGGGGAAGAAACAAACCTTCTACAGCTAAAGTTAATTTGCAAAATGCGATTACAAACTACGAAAAATACCTAAGCTTAACAGATTACTCTTTAGATTCTAAAATGCGTCACGCAGATTTCTTGATCTTGGTAAAAGATTACAAGAGTTTAGAAACTGTAGCAAACAAAATGATTGCTGAAGATAAAGTAAATCCTAGAATCTTTAGATATTTAGGTTACGCAGCTTACGAAAACGGAAACGTTGATGTAGCTATTAAATCTATCGAAGACTATATCAAAACTCCAACAAATAAAGTAATTGGTAGAGATTATTTATATTTAGGTTTATCTAAAATTAAAAAAGGTACAAATGCTGAAGGTGCTGTAGATCAGGCTTCATTTGACGCTGGTCTTGCAGATATCAAAAAAGCAATCGAATTAGAGCCATTAGTAGTTGAAGAACTTAATGATTTAGGAAAAGCTTTATTTGGTAAAAAACAATTTGCTCAAGCTGCTTCTATCTTTGAATTTGGTGCGAACAACAAAGATTCTAAGAATTACTTAGATGATAACGTTTATTACGGTATTTCTGTTTACTATGCAAATGCTAATAAAACTGGCGGAGCTGTTGCAGATGCTACTCAGTTAGCTAAAGCAGATGCTGCTTTTGATAGAATTTTAGTTGCATCTCCAACTTATGACGAAGCTTACTTATACAAAGGAAGAATCAATAACTTGTTAGAGAAAGATGATTTAATTATCAAAAACTACGAAGAATACGTTGCTAAAACTACTGCAAAAGGTGCTGAAGAATTAGCAAAACCAGCTACAGTTAAAAAAATCGTAGAAGCTTACAACAGTATTGGAGCAAGTTATGCAAACACTGACAAAGCAAAAGCAATTGAATATTTCAATAAAACTTTAGTTTTAGATCCAGCAAATACATACGCTTCACAATCTGTGAAAGCTTTAAAATAATATAGTTTTAAACTAATTTATTAAAACCGATAGTTCGCTTTGAACTATCGGTTTTTTTGTTCCATAATTAATTGACTATCTTTGCACATTAAATTAAAATAATGTTACCAAAAGAAATACAATTAGAAGTAAACAAAGGAGCAATGCTGCCTTTGATGGAAGAATTTTATACCATTCAGGGCGAAGGTTTTCATACTGGAACTGCTGCTTACTTCATTAGAATTGGAGGATGTGATGTTGGGTGTCACTGGTGTGATGTGAAAGAGAGCTGGAATGCAGAACTGCATCCGCCAACAAATATTGATGTAATTGTAAATAATGCTTCAAGTTATGCAAATACAGTTGTAGTTACCGGCGGAGAGCCGCTTACATGGGATATGACTTTGTTGACACAGCAATTAAAAGATAAAAACTTAAAAGTTCATATCGAAACTTCTGGAGCCTATCCGTTATCTGGAACTTGGGATTGGATTTGTCTTTCGCCAAAGAAAAACAAACTACCAACACCAGATGTCTACGCTAACGCGCATGAATTAAAAGTAATTATTTATAATAAGCACGATTTTATTTTTGCAGAAGAACAAGCAGAATTAGTTAATGATAATGCTATTTTATTTCTTCAGCCAGAATGGAGTAAAAAAGAAGAAATGACTCCACTGATTGTTGATTATGTAATGAATAATCCGAAATGGAGAGTTTCACTTCAAACACATAAGTATTTAAATATACCTTAAATCATAAAAAAAACCTCTTCTAACTTAAGAAGAGGTTTTTTTATGTAATAAATACACACTGTATAAAAAAGAAACATTTTATTATTTCCAGTTTTTCTGATTCTTTAAATTGACAATCTGTGCAAGATGATGATTTCCATGCCAGGCATACATCCCAATAATTTGTTGAATTCGATATTCAGAATTATTTTCAGGATGAATAAATGACCTTTCTAAATCAACTTCAGATAAATTTCTCATTATATAAGATAATCTAAAATGCAATCCTTCTAATAAATTTAGTGTTGGAGCGATTGGCATCGTTAAATTATCCGGCAGTTCAGACCACAATTTTTCATCATAAGGTTTTATAATCGGATTGTTTTCCGTTAAAGCCCACTTTAATCTAATGTAACAATTCATGTGGCTTTCGGCGCAATGATGAATTACTTGTCGAACCGTCCAGCCTTCTGGACGATACGGAGTGTCTAATTGCTCATCATTAAGAGGAGTAACTTCCTTTTTTAGTCTTTCTGGAAAAGTCGAAATTTCTTCAATCTTATCTAAAATATATTTAGACGTGAATTCTTTAGGAACTTCAAATTTTCCTATAGGGTATTTTAATTTTTCTAAATCTAAATTTTCCATGATTAAAAAATATTTATATTGAAAGTCGTGCCAGATAATCATAATGATCACCTTCCGTAACTAATTCACATTTTAATCCGTTTGCAATTGCGGCATTCTGCAGTGTATTATAATCTAGATACAACCAATCAAAAGTTTCTTCTTTTTCTCCTTTGTACGATATAGTAAAAGTAAGCTCCCCATAATACTCTGTTTCAGACGGAATCCATTTTCCGCCATCTTCATCTTCGTCAAACATATAAATAATATCAGAACTGTCAATTAAAATTTGCCCGCCTAAATTCAAAAGCGATTTTAGTTTTGATAAATACGTATTGCAGTTTTCTAATTTCCCAAAAATACCGGTTCCGTTCATCAGTAAAATAATCGTATCAAATTTTTCTCCTTCAAAATCTAATATATTTTCAACTTTAGCATTTTTTAATCCGCGAAGCTTGCAAGTTTCAATTGCTTTTTCAGAAATATCTATTGAAGTAACATCTAAATTACGATCATTTTGTAAAGACAAACTGTGACTTCCGGCTCCACATCCAACATCTAAAGTTTTTCCTATTGCTAATTGTAAAGCCTTTTGTTCAATTTTCGGCATTTCATCATAAGAACGAAATAAATATTCAACACTCATTTCATCTTCTTCAGAAATTGAAGTTTCGGTAATAATATTTTCGGGCGAATTATTAGTTTGGAAATCATACATCGCTTTCCCAAAAAGATCTTTCATCGTAATTTAGTTCAAAGTTTAAGGTTTCAAGTTTAAAGTTGTTTAATTTTGCAGCTCAACTTTAAATATTAAACTTGAAACAGATTTTAAATAACTTAAATAAGTTAGCCAAAGATAAGCATATCGAAAACAAAAAGTATTTTGATAAGCTGAAAAAGAAACAACCAAAGAATTTAGATTACGTTATGCAAGACTTGCATGACGCCGAATTTAAAAAAACGGACTGTTTACAATGCGCCAATTGCTGTAAAACAACTGGGCCACTATTTACTTTGGCAGATATTGAAAGGATATCAAAATCTTTCAGGCAAAAACCACAGCAATTTATTGACCAATATCTGCGTATCGATGAAGATAAAGATTATGTTTTGAAAAGCGTTCCTTGTACTTTTTTAGATAGCGAGAATTATTGTATGATTTATGACGTAAGACCAAAAGCCTGCCGGGAGTTTCCGCATACAGATCGCAAAAAGTTCCATCAAATTGCAGATCTGACTTTAAAAAATGTTGCAATTTGTCCCGCCGCTTATAATATAGTAGAAGAAATGAAAAAGAAATTACCACTTTAAGCGTTTAAAGAGCATTGTTACTTTAAGATTATACATTTCGCTTTTTAAAATGTATTTTTGAATAATCTGATCGAAGAAGAAACGAGAAATATAAATCATAACAGAACCCTAAATTGAATCTAGAATACTTTATAGCAAAAAGACTCATCACTGCAAAAGATTACAAAAGCAGTATATCGGCACCAATTATTAAAATTGCTATTTCGG
The DNA here is from genome assembly GCF_002482975.1 of Flavobacterium sp. UBA7680. Lineage (GTDB taxonomy): Bacteria > Bacteroidota > Bacteroidia > Flavobacteriales > Flavobacteriaceae > Flavobacterium. The sequence continues at coordinate 5,726 of NZ_DLHA01000051.1, forward strand.
CAATTGCAATTGGTATAATTATGATGATGGTTTCTGTCGCAACTGGAATTGGGTTGCAACAAAAAATACGCGAAAAAGTTTCTGCTTTCAACGGTCAGATTATTATTTCGAATTACGACAATAATAATTCAGAGATAACTCTAATTCCAATTTCGAAAAAACAAGATTTTTATCCAAATTTCAAATCGGTTCCAGAAGTAAGCCATATTCAGGCAGTCGCAAGCAAAGCTGGAATAATTAGAACAGAAAACGCTTTTGAAGGAATTGTTTTTAAAGGAGTAGGAGCAGATTATAATTGGAACAATATAAAAGAATATTTAGTAGAAGGTAAACTGCCTGATTTTTCAAAAACACTAACCGAAGAAGTTATCATCTCAAGATTTCTTGCAGATCGACTGAATTTAAAATTAGGTGACAGTTTTAACACCTTCTTTATAAAAGAAGAACAAGGAAAACTGCCAAACAGCCGCCGATTTAAAATCGCAGGAATTTTTAGTTCAGGATTCCAGGATTTCGACGCTACATATATAATAGGAGATATTCGTCATATTCAGCGAATCAACAAATGGACTCCAGACCAAGTTGGAGCTTTTGAAGTTTTTGTAAAAGACTTTACAACTATTAAAGAAACAGGAAATCAGATTTACGAACAAATCTCATCAAATCTCGATACAAAAACAATTACAGAAAAGTACAGTTATATTTTTGATTGGCTTCAGCTTTTCGATTTCAATATAATTGTAATCCTTGCCATAATGATTCTAGTTGCTACAATTAATATGGTAGTCGCATTGTTGGTTCTCATTTTAGAACGCACACAAATGATTGGAATCCTAAAAGCATTAGGAGCAAATAACTGGACAGTCCGCAAAGTTTTTCTATACAATGCATTCTACCTAATCGTTCGAGGATTGTTTTGGGGTAACTTAATTGGAATTACACTGCTGTTAATTCAACAGCAATTCGGAATCATCCATCTGAATCCCGAAAACTACTATGTTAACCAAGCTCCCGTATATTTAAATTGGGGTTATATAGTCCTGTTGAATTTACTAACCATTACGGTATGCTTCTTAGTATTATTAATTCCGTCCTATATAATAACGAAAATCTCTCCGGTAAAAGCAATTCGCTTCGATTGATTCAATAAAACAAGAAATTTCAAAACCTGTCGGGTTTATTTTTTATACATATATTATGTATAATATTATAATTGCGTCCCAATTTTCTGTAGAGACACAGCAGTGCGTCTTATGCGCAACGTGTATCTATTATATATAGTAATGTCCTGCTGAGGGAAGTCGAAGCCTTTTAGTTTGGAATTTGGATTTTAAAAAATTTGGAATTTATTTTTATAAGGAGCTTAATCCCGCTATCCGCTTCAATCTTTTATTTTGAACCCCAAAATAAAAGGATTTCCGCTTCTATCGGGGCTAGGGCATAAGTTTCCAGAAGAAAAACATCCCGAAAATAGAAACTTAGCGCCTCTGCGGCTTTGCGAGATTAATAAAACGGCATAAAAACCAGACTTTGTATCTTAGTGCCTTCGCGGCAAAACCAGCCAAAACAACTGTAAAACATAAAAATTCCTCAAAAACGGGATAGGGAAGTGGGGTAAAATAAAGAAAAAGCAAAGGACTGTAGAAAAACCTGACAATGTTTCAAAAAATAATGAATTGTAAAAGTTGTGTTATCAGAGAGTTAAGGAATAATTGAAAAAAAGATTGAAAATAGTTTGCAAAAAGGCTTGCGTAACTGGAATTGTTGTGTACTTTTGCACCCGCAACAACGAAAGACGTTCCCTGAAATACTGACAAGCCGACTGATCAAACAAAAAGAAATTTTCGAAAAAAAAGATTAGAAAAAGCTTGTGAGATTTGAAAAATGCTTTTACATTTGCACCCCGCAAAACACGGAAGCTCTTTGAGAAACTGGAGGAAAAATTAGAAAAAGGAAACGAAAAAAAAGTTTCAAAATTTTTTTAAATTTTTCTTGCGAGAAACA